>DATIWJ010000010.1:0-328648 GCA_035519415.1 Pseudolabrys sp. | reverse complement strand
TATAGACCGTTGCGCACCTTGGTAGCCAACGCTTCCAACGCCGGGCTTTGCCCGGTTCGCGCCAAGGCACAGCAGGGCAAGCGTCATCACCCGTGTTCTTTGCGGCGCCGGGTACGCCGTGGTCCCTTTTCTTACCCCCCGGAAATGCGAGGGGGATGGCGCGCCAGGTGGCGCAACCATTGTTCTTTTGTGCCGCGCTCCCTCTCGAGAACGCGGGCGCCTCCCGGCGCGCCATCACGGCGTTCTTCTTCCGGCATCGGCCGCGCTTTGCGGGGGATAAGCACACCGTGCTTGTCCGCCGTCAGCCAAGCTCCTGGCGGGCAGCCCGTATTGGCCGCCGGGCGGAGTTCCGATGCCGCCCGAGCGCGTGCTTTGCGAGGCACGCCCGCGGGCGCCGCATCCTGCTCCACCATCAAGACGCCTCTAGATGACGCCCTCAATCGAGCAGGACGGATATAGGAATACATTCTCTAGGAATAAAGTCAATAGCAATCTCGTGATAACCTCGTTCCCGAGGCACAGCGCGCAAACAAAAACCCCGCCGGTGAGCGGCGGGGTTTTACAGGACGGAAACCGATGGTCGTTAGATCGCCATCTTGAGATCCTTGGCGGCGCGGAACGCGACTTTCCTGCTGGCTTTGATTTTTATCGCTTCGCCGGTCATCGGGTTGCGGCCCATGCGAGCGGCGCGCTTGCGCACCACCAGAATTCCGAGGCCGGAAATCTTAACCCGCTCACCCTTCTTCAGGTGTTTGGTGATCAAGCCGATCAGGTCTTCCATCATCTCCAGCCCCTGCTTCTTGCTGAGCTGATGCTGTTCCGAAAGCGCGGCGGCCAAGTGCCTGGTGGTGACCGGCTTGCCGGCTTTCGGCTTGGGTGAAGCAGCTGCTACCATTTGAAAATGCTCCTTGCGGCGCAAAATGCGCGAACAGTCAAGCAGTAAGGGATTCTTCCGAAGGCGCATAGCCGAGACGCCGCAGTCGGCAGGCTTAACCACAGAAAGCTCAATGCGCGACGCATTTCGTGCCGGCCTGGAGCGGTCCCGGCCCGTTGCCGCTCGCAAGCCTTTCGTCTATTGAGGACTTACGCGCGCCCGTAGCTCAGCTGGATAGAGCGTTGCCCTCCGAAGGCAAAGGTCGGACGTTCGAATCGTCTCGGGCGCGCCATTGCCCTATTCCGCCTTGATGTGAGCCGCCTCGATTACCTTCGCCCATTTCGGGATGTCGGCATGGATGCGGGCTGAAAATTCCTCCGGCGTACTGTCGATCGTCTCAAATCCGAGTGATGCAAGCTTCTGAGCGGCGTCCGTTTCGATCATCGCCTTGCCGATCTCACGATGGAGCAGTGCGATAATTGCATCCGACGTATGGGCGGGAACGAGGACGCCCAACATCGTATCGGATTCCTGCCCGGGAAATCCGGCCTCCGCCATCGTCGGCACATCGGGTAGGGCCGGCGTACGTTTCGCCGTGGTCACCGCCAATGCCCGTAACTTTCCGTCCCTGATTTGGGGAACCGCCGGGGTGAGCACGGTAAAGCCGACCGGCGTGTGACCGGCGAGTGCCGACTGTACGGCAGGCGCCGAACCGTTAAATGGCACCGCCACAAGATCAAGATCTTGCGAGTGCCTGAACATTTCGCCCGAGAGCTGTGACGTGGTCCCGATACCTGAGTGGGCATAGCTATACTTGCCGGGATTTGCCTTGAGAAACTCAATCAGCTCCTTGACTGTGGTCGCGGGGATCGAGGGATGGACCACCAGGACATTGGGAGTCGCGGCCGCCAGCGTGACCGGCGCAAAATCCTTGAAGGGGTCATAGGGAATTTTTGCGTAGAGGCTGGGATTGACGACGTAGCTCGTGGTGACAACTGTAACCGTGTAGCCATCGGAGGCCGCCCTCGCGCCGGCACCCATGCCAAGATTGCCGCCGGCACCCGGTTGATTCTCGACATAGAACTGCTGGCCGAGACTTCGTGAGAGATTCACTGTGACGATCCGCGCAAATACGTCGGTTGGTCCGCCGGGCGAAAATGGCACGATCACGCGCACCGGCCGCGCCGGATAGGTTTGTGCCCTTACAGGTCCCCGCGTTGCCTGGAGTACGGCGGCACTCGCTGCCAGGCACAAAAATCGGCGTCGTCGAAAGTCCATAGGATACTCCTGTCGGTGTAGTCCCAACATGTCCTGTGCGTCGTTGGATTGGCTTAAAACGCGGAATGGGCCCGGCTTATGTCACGATGAAAAGCCGTTGGGATCATCCAAACGAATGACGTGCGCAAAAATCTTATGGGCGCCGAACTGTCTCCGTCAGTTCTGGTCCGCCATCGCTGCCTCGCGTGGCGCCGACATGCGCCGTGGTTCGGGCACATAATAGCTGCCGAGCTTCACCATCGGTCTTGGCTTGAACACGATCGAGATCAAGCGGTCGCATAATGCTTTAGGCGACGTCGGCTTGAGCAGGAATTCGTTCGCACCGGCACGCAGTGCTTCGTTCACCTGCGTCCGTTGCGCGCGCGTCGTCAGCATAATCACCGGAATGTTGGGGCGCGGAAACACACCGGGCGAACGAACGATGCGCAATACTTCGATACCGTTGAGTACTGGCATGTCCCAATCGAGCAGCATGACATCAGGATCGCAGGTGCGGATGGCCTCGAGCGCGGCGAGGCCGTCGGTAGCCTCAAGCACCGACTTGGCGCCAAGATTGGTCAGCATCAGGCGCGTGAGCCGGCGCATATAGGCGTTGTCATCGACCACCAGGATATTGAGACCCTGGAGCATCTTTTCGATTTGCTTGTTGGCCATGAAAACCGCGGGGAACGTTTGCGTTCAGTCGCCCGGCAATCTAGGCCGCCGACTCTGTAATTTCATTGAGGGCTATCGTTCAACTTTTCGCAATCTGCCGTGGAAGGCACGGAATGCAGCACCTAATTAAATGAGGCGCGCTGTATCCGCGTGCGTTGTGGTTTACAAACCATTATCCATAGGGACAGTGAGGCGAGCGCAATGAAACTTCCCGGCCCCGACCATCCGATCACAATTGCCAAAAACGGCAAACGCGTGCGCGTCATGTTCGCGGACCGCATCATCGCCGAGAGCATGCATCCGCTCATCCTGAAGGAAGCGAGCTACAAGCCTGTCTTCTATATTCCGCGTGCTGATGCTGATATGAGCCTGCTCAAGCGCACCGATCATCAGACGCATTGTCCCTACAAGGGCGATGCAAATTATTTCACTATTGTCGCTGACGGCCGCAGCGCCGAGAACGCGGTGTGGACTTACGAGCAGCCCTTTCCGGCGGTTGGCGAAATCAGGGAGCATCTGGCGTTTTATCCGGACCGCGTGGACAAGATTGAAGAGATTTGACAGGGACTCATCAACAATGTGTCCCGGGCGCAGCGCAACGTGAGCAAAGCGAACGGTGCGTTGCAGACCCGGGACCGTAACAAATTCAAAAATTGCAAAGGCCCCGGATCTGCGGCGCATCACTTCGCTTGCGCTTGTGCTGCGCCGCGTCCGGGGCACGCACAACGTATGCTTAGTGCAGCCGCGGACCCTTGAGGAATTTCGCGCGGTCAGATGAATTGACCCGCACGTCGAATGTAACGCCCTCGCGATAAAGCGTAAGCGGCACTTCCACGCCGGCGCGCCCGAGCGCCCAGACCTTGCGGTAGAAGGCGGCAAGCGTCGACACACGCTCTCCTTTGACAGCCACCACCACGTCGCCCGTCTTGATTTCTGCACGCGCCGCCGGGCCCTTGGGCGCGATGCCGACTGCCACGATCTTGTCTTCGATCTCGGTCGAATAAAGCCCGAGCCATGGCCTGACCGGCCGATTGGATCGCCCGAACTTGCGCAGATCATCGAGCACCGGATTCAGCAGATCGATCGGCACGACCATATTGAGATGTTCGTTCTTGCCTTCGCGCGCGCGCTCGAGTTGCAGCGAGCCGATCCCGATCAGCTTGCCCTCACTTGAGATCAGCGCGGTGCCGCCCCAGTTGGGATGCGCGGGATACGTGAAGATGGCCTCGTCAAGCACATATTCCCAATAGCCGGCAAACTCCTGCTTGGCGGCGATGCGGCCCCCAAGCGACCGCGTGCGCCCGCCCGCACCACCGACGACGACGCGTTCGCCCACTTCCGCCGTTTTCGAAGAGCCGATCTCAAGCGAGGGAAGATCGATCTTGCCGAGCGCCTGCACGAGGCCGAAACCGGTTTCCTGGTCGAAACCGAGCGCGTGCCCTTGCACGACGCGGCCGTCGCCGAGATGAAGCCACACGGTATCGGCTTCGGTGATCAGATAGCCAATGGTGAGCACAAGGCCATCGTCGATGAGGACGCCGTTGCCGGCGCGTTCGACGCCGAGTGTGTCGGCGGTGAAGGCATCCGGCGGGATGATTGAATGGAGGCCGACCACCGAGGACAGCGCACGCTCGAGATCATAGGAATAGTCCTCCCCGCGCGGCTGCACCGACTGTGGCACTTTCCATTCGATCAATGAAGCCATCGAAAGCGCTCCCCTGGGGCCCACATATCATACGCCGGATCATGCGGGCGAAAAGACGGCGCTCACATGTTAGTGTGAGCAACCTGCCATGATCCCGCTCTCCATCCTCGACCTCTCACCGGTCTCCGCTGGCTCCACGGCCGCACAGGCCCTGCGCAATTCCCTCGATCTTGCGCGGCTCGCCGATGGCCTCGGCTTTACGCGCTATTGGGTGGCCGAACATCATAATTTGCCGGCGATCGCGAGCTCGGCACCCGACATCATGATCGGGCAGATCGCCGCGGTGACCCGGAATATGCGCGTCGGTTCCGGCGGCGTGATGCTGCCGAACCACGCTCCCTTGATGGTGGCTGAGCGCTTCAAGGTGCTGGAGGCGCTCTTTCCGGGCCGCATAGATCTTGGCCTCGGTCGTGCGCCTGGCACCGATCCGGCGACGTCCTATGCGCTTCGGCGCCGGCAAGGCATCAGCGAGGAGGACGATTTCCTCGACCGCTTCAACGAATTGATGCTGCTGGAGAGCCGCGGATTTCCCGCCGGGCACCCCTTTCACAATGTGCGCGCGATGCCCTCGGACGTCAGGCTGCCGCCGATCTATCTGCTCGGCTCCTCGGACTACAGTGCCCAACTTGCGGGGCACATCGGCGCGGCATTTTCCTTCGCGCATCACTTCGCGAATTTCGATGCAGTCGAGGCGATGCGGCTTTACCGCGACAATTTCAAGCCGTCGCCATCGCACGAAAAACCCTATGCCATTTTGGCGACCCATGTGGTCTGTGCCGCCACCGACCAGGAAGCTGAAAGGCTGGCGGCAACCGTCGATCTCAACATTGTACGTCGCGCCAAAGGCGAGTTTCTACCGCTCGCTTCGCCGGAAGACGCCGCAAGCTATGAGTACACGCCAGTCGATCGGGCGCGCATCGCACAGAACCGCGCACGGCTATCGGTCGGCGCGCCAGCAACGGTGAAGACGAAGCTTATGCCTTTGATCGAATCCACCAAAGCCGACGAGCTCATGGTCACGACAATGCTGTTCGATCATGCGGCGCGGAAACGCTCCTACGAGTTGCTGGCGAAGGCATTTACGTGACTTCGTGTCCCGGGCGCAGCGCAGCGCGCGGCGGTGCGCTGCAGACCCCGGGACCGTTGCAACTTCAGAGTTTTGAACGGCCCCGGATCAGTGCTGCACCATTTCGCTGCGCTCGCGCTGCATCGCATCCGGGGCACTCCGACTGGTTAGACGCTGGCGGGCCATGCTAAAAGCCCTTCCGGGTTTTCTGGCCTGAAAAATTACGGGAGGTACCATTGGGTAAGCAATTCACTCTGACCACCACCGACAAGCACTCGCTCGGCGCCTATCGCGCCGATCCGTCGGGAACGCCAAAAGGCGGCATGGTGGTGGTGCAGGAGATTTTCGGGGTCAACCACCACATCCGCGCGGTCTGCGACCGGCTCGCCGCGCTCGGCTACGTCGCGGTCGCGCCGGCGGTGTTTGACCGTTTCGTGCGTAATTTCGAAAGCGGCTACACACCGGATGAAATAGCCCATGCCCGAAGTTATCTCGGCAACCTCAATTGGGACCACATGATCGCCGACATCGCCGCCGCACAGGGCGACCTGAAAGGCACAGGGCCACTCGGTGTTGTCGGCTTCTGCATGGGCGGTACCGCGGCGTTTCTCGCCGCCTGTCGCATTCCGGGGTTCTCGGCGGCGGTTGCCTTCTACGGTGGCATGATCGGCAAGTTTGCCGACGAGAAGCCGAAGTGCCCGATACAGATGCATTTCGGCGAGAAGGATGATGGCATTCCGATGGACGTCGTGGAGAGCATCAAGAAGAAACAGCCACAGGCGGAAATCTACACCTACCCGGACGCTCCGCACGGGTTCTATTGCGATGAACGCGCGAGCTACCGCAAGGAAGCCGGCGACCTCGCGTGGAAGCGCACGCAGGAATTTCTTGCCAGGCACATGAAGAAGTGACGTCTCTGGATGTCACCACAGGTCCGGCGCCAAGCGCCGCGACCCGGTGATTTCGTAAAACGAATCTGAGACTCCTCAGCGACATGGCCGGACGAGCCCGGCCATGACGAAATCAATTCTTGTCTTCCGCGCGAGGTCGTAACGACACCTATGCCGGCGCGCTGTGCGTCAGCTTGGCGCCGGTGCCGATCGGGCAAGACACTCCGGTGCCGCCAAGGCCGCAATAACCCATCGGATTCTTGGCCAGGTACTGCTGGTGATAATCCTCGGCGAAATAGAACTCCGGAGCATCGACGATCTCGGTGGTGATCGCGCCGTAGCGTTTTTTCTTTAATTCCTGCTCGTACATCGCTTTTGAGGCCTCAGCCGCCTGACGCTGTGCGGCATTGAACGTATAGATGCCCGAGCGATATTGGGTGCCGACGTCGTTGCCCTGGCGCATGCCCTGGGTCGGGTCGTGGCTCTCCCAAAAGGTCTTGAGCAGCGTGTCGTACGAGATTTTCTTCGGGTCGTAGACCACCAGCACGACCTCGTTGTGGCCGGTGCGCCCCGAGCAGACTTCCTCATAGGTCGGATTGGGCGTCATCCCGCCGGCATAGCCGACCGCCGTGACATGAATGCCGTCACCCAATTTCCAGAATATGCGCTCGGCACCCCAGAAGCAGCCCAGACCGAACATCGCCTTTTCGAACCCTTCCGGGTAAGGGCCCTTGAGTGCGCGATGATTGACGAAATGAGCGGTGGCGGTGCGGATCGGATTTGCACGGCCCGGCAGCGCTTCACCGGGCTTTGGCATGGCAACTTTCTTGAAGCCGAACATGCTTGGGTTCTCCTGCAATCGTCGCTGCAAATATATGTCGGGCGGAGCCTCCCTGAAACGCCCATGAACGCCCATGGCAATCACGTTTTGGAAAGCTGCCGCCTGGGCGTGCCGGACACGAAAGGTTACGGCCGTGCATAACCGATCAGCGGCTTCTTCTTCCGGCCGAGCACAAGGAGAAGGATGCCGAAAACGCCAAGCAGGCCCCAGCTCGGCGCCGACAGGATCGTGACCATAACCGGGTCCCAGAGGTAACCGCCGGCGTAGGGCCGGATGATCGGCTCGAGCCTTGCGAGGCTGCCCGCATTGAACAATTCCCACAGCGTACGCACGCTGGTGAGGAAAACAGCATTGCCGGCAATCGACTTGGTGCCGTCATAGATCAGCAGGATAAACCCGGCAGCCAGGCAGATCAGACCGACGAAGCGGAAAAGAAAACGGATCATAGGCCCCATTCATATGAATCGTTTGCGTGGCACCGATTAACCCGCGGCTCTCTTTCATTCAACCGTACCACCGGCAGCAGTTCCCTTCCCTTGAGTCATTGCGGTTGCATCCGCTAACGTCGCCGGCACCGGCGTCCCGGTCGCGTCCATGGAGTAAAAATGCCCAAGCCCCCCGCTGGCCGCAGCCGGCCGACCTTTACCGACCAGGAAGCCCTGCAATTTCACAGCGTTGGCCGACCGGGCAAGCTGGAAGTCATCGCGACCAAGCCGATGGCAACCCAGCGCGACCTTTCGCTCGCCTATTCGCCCGGGGTCGCCGTACCCGTCCTCGCCATCGCCGAGGATGAAAGCCGCGCCTACGACTACACCACCAAAGGCAATTTTGTCGCCGTCATCACCAACGGGACCGCCATTCTTGGCCTCGGCAATCGCGGCGCACTGGCGGCAAAACCCGTGATGGAAGGCAAGGCCGTCCTGTTCAAGCGGTTCGCCGATATCGACTCGATCGATCTCGAAGTCGATTCCGAGGACTCCGACGAGATCGTCAATTGCGTCAAGCTGCTGGGCAAGGGCTGGGGCGGCATCAATCTCGAAGACATCAAGGCGCCGGAATGCTTCGTGATCGAACAGCGTCTGCGCGAGCTGATGGATATACCTGTCTTTCACGATGATCAGCACGGGACTGCCATCATCGCAGCTGCCGGCTTGCTCAATGCGCTCGACCTGACGGACCGCGAGATCGCAACCACCAAACTGGTCTGCAACGGTGCCGGCGCCGCCGGCATCGCCTGCCTGGAATTGCTCAAGGCGATCGGATTCAAGCCCGACAACCTGATCCTCTGCGACACCAAGGGCGTGATCTACCAGGGCCGCAAGGACGGCATGAACCAGTGGAAGTCGGGCTACGCCATCAAAACGTCGAAGCGGACGCTGGCCGAAGCTTTCGAGGGCGCTGATGTGGCCTTCGGCCTCTCGGTCAAGGGCGCCTTCACTGCGGACATGGTCAAGTCGATGGCGGGCAAACCGATTATTTTTGCCATGGCCAACCCCGACGCAGAGATAACTCCCGAAGAAGTGGCCGCCATACGCGACGATGCCATTATGGCAACGGGCCGATCGGACTATCCGAACCAGATCAACAACGTCCTCGGCTTCCCTTATATTTTCCGCGGTGCGCTCGACGTGCGCGCCTCCGCCATCAACATGGAAATGAAAATCGCCGCTGCCCGCGCGCTCGCCCAACTGGCACGAGAGGACGTACCGGACGAAGTTGCCAGCGCCTATGGCGCGCGGCCAAAATTCGGACCTGACTACATCATCCCCGTGCCATTCGACCCGCGTCTGATCTCCTACGTGCCGCCGGCGGTGGCGCAGGCCGCCATGGATACCGGCGTCGCGCGCAAGCCGATCGTCGACATGGATGCATACCGGCACCAATTGAACGCGCGGCGCGACCCGATTGCAGGCACGCTGGTGCAGGTGTTCGAAAGGCTGCGCCGGCAGCCCAAGCGCGTCGTCTTCGCCGAAGGCGAGGAAGAACAGGTGATCCGCGCCGCGGCAAGTTTCGTGCATCAGGGGCTCGGCACTGCACTTCTGGTCGGACGCGAAGATCGTGTGCGCCAATCCGCGCGCGACAACGGCATCGAGCTTGGTGATGACATCGAGATCGTCAATGCACGGCTTTCGACCCGCAACGCCGCCTACATCAATTTTTTGTACGAGCGGCTGCAGCGGCACGGCTATCTGGTGCGCGATTGCCAGCGGCTGGTGAACCAGGACCGCAATCATTTCGCGGCCTGCATGGTCGCACTTGGCGATGCCGATGCGATGGTGACTGGCGTGACCCGCAATTTCTCCGTCGCACTTGAGGACATTTGTCACGTCATCGATCCCAAGCCCGGGCACCGTGTGATCGGGGTCTCGCTTGTCGTGGCGCGCGGGCGCACCGTCCTGGTGGCCGACACCGCCGTGACCGAAATGCCGGGAGCGCAAGAGATTGCCGAAATCGCTATAGAAGCTGCGGGCGTTGCGCGTCGGCTCGGCTATGAACCCCGGCTGGCGCTGCTCGCCTTCTCCACATTCGGTCATCCTCCGGGCGAGCGATCGGCGCGCGTCATCGAGGCGGTAAAAATTCTCGATAGCAAGCGAGTCGATTTCGAGTACGACGGCGAAATGGCTGCTGACGTCGCGCTCAATGTCGAGCTGGCGGCGGCCTATCCGTTCTGCCGCCTTTCGGGTCCGGCTAACGTGCTGGTTATGCCGGCCTTTCACTCGGCCTCGATCTCCACGAAAATGCTGCAGGAACTTGGTGGAGCCACGGTCATTGGCCCGCTGCTGGTCGGGCTCGATCGGCCAGTTCAAATCGTGCAGCTCGGGGCCAAGGACAACCAACTGGTCAACATGGCAGCGCTTGCCGCCTATAATGTCAGCGGCTAGCAAGCCATTACGAAGCGGAGAAGACTTTGAGCAAGCCTCTTTCTGGTGTCATCGCGGCCATCGCCACGCCAATCGATGAGAGCGGGGCGCCCGATCTCAAGCGCGCAGTCAATCTGGCGCGTTATCTGCTCGACAACGGGTGCGATGGCCTCAATGTGCTCGGTACGACAGGTGAAGCGACCTCATTCTCGGTCGACGAACGCAAAGGCGTCATGGACGCCTATAAGGCTAACGGACTGCCGTTACATCGCCTGATGGTCGGTACCGGCGCCGCCGCGGTATCGGATGCAGTCGCGCTGACGCGTCACGCGGCCGAGCTGGGCTTTGCAGGCGCGCTCGTTCTACCGCCCTTTTACTACAAGGGTGTGCCCGACGACGGCTTGATCGCCTATATCGAAAACCTGGTGAAGGCGACCGAACGAAAGCCGATTCCGATTTATCTTTATCACTTCCCGGCGATGTCGGGATTGCCTTGGCACGTGGCCCTGATCCGCCGATTACTCGACTCGTTCTCGTCCCGCATTGTGGGCCTCAAGGATTCCTCCGGCGACATGGCCTATGCCCGCTCGGCCGCAGCGATCTCAAAGAGCTTCGCGGTCTTTCCGTCAACCGAGGCATGCCTGACCGAAGCACGCTCCGGCGCCTTCGCCGGTTGCATCTCCGCGACCGCCAATCTCAACGCCGACCTCTGCGCGCGGGCTTGGGGTCAAGGTGATACCGGCGCGCTCGATGAGGCAGTCGCGATCCGCAAACTGTTCGATGGCAAACCCCTCGTGTCAGGCGTGAAAGCGCTGCTTGCTCATATCCATAGCGACGCGGGCTTGGCACGCGTGAGACCGCCCTTGGCACCATTCTCGGCCGCCGACCGCGCATCGGTCATCGCCGGTCACGACGCGGTGCGAGCCAAGCGCGTGGCATAAGCCTGTGTTTGCGGACGTTGACGCCTGCGCGCGGCCTTACTATAAGCCTCTGCCTTGGCGGCGAAGTTTTTTCGCGGCCGTAACTTCTTGTAAATCCTAGTCGCTTTCGCGGACATCCGCCGGAGGCACCAACTGCGAATGAGAGACTGATGGCCAATACCAAGTCCGCCCGCAAAGCCACGCGCGTGATCGCGCGCCGGACCGAAGTGAACAAGGCGCGGCGTTCGGTACTGCGAAATTCGGTGCGCAAGGTCGAGGAAGCGATCCAAAGCGGTGACCGCAAGGCGGCTTTGGCGGCTTTCAAAGTAGCGGAGCCGGTCATCATGCGATCCGCGCAGCGCGGAATCGTACATAAGAATAATGCCAGCCGGAAAGTCTCGCGCCTCGCTCATCGCATTGCCAAGCTCGGCAAGTAGACGATTGGCTTCGACTGCAGCACGTGCGGGACTAATTCGCTCCAAATTCCTGTAAAAGACGTGCGAACGAGACGCATCCGGCAGGAAACGGATCGTCCAAACGTCGCTGTAGTCAAAACGTCATCGCGGCGTCAGAGAAATTTGCTCGCCAAGCAATTGCTTGCCAAATCACCGGCCGGATTGCGCCGGCCGCCGACAGCACAGGACTTTAAAAACGGGGGCTACCTGAGAATTCGCTCAGATTTTTTTTTGCCTCGATAATGACTTAAGAGGAAAGCGACGCAAGGACCCCAAAAATGCATATGTGACAAGCATTTTTGGTCGGCGGTAGATTTTAAAATGTCTTATTGCTCGTCGAATACCGCCACATATTTTCCGCGTCGAAATTACGCGCGACTCCAAGACGTTGCATAAAACAAAAGCGTGGCGTTCGCGCAACAGCAACGCAAATAGTGTTTTCAGTTACCGCCACATTCGTAAATTTCGTTGCGAGGCCTTTTCGCTTGTGTATCTTGAAAACGCGCACGGGAATTCTCCGGCGCGCGTTCAGAAACAAGGTTCCGCGTCACTGCTCATCGGCGGATGAGAACGGCTTTGGTTTGCCACTTGCGTCAAATTTCTAGCCTGTTCGCTACGCCGTGACAGTCCGGTGCAATAAAAGGATGAAGGTCAGCAAGTTCGGCGCGCAGCTGGATTTCATGCGCGGCACCGGAAAAAACCAAATACTGGCAATAAACAAAACCACAGGGCGAAAGCCCGCAAGTTATTCGAGGGGTGATGTCATGACAGGCGAAGAAACAGGGTCGGTGACCAAGGCTGGTGGCATTGGATGGGCGTTGTCCAGTGCAGGTTCGTGTGTCGCTGTAGCCCGCATCGTCGGTCAATCAGCCCCACTTTCATATCGTGTTTATTTCAGCCGTCATATGTCCCGTACGGCTTCGACCTTCACAATCGGAATCCGAGGCGCTACTCCACCACCCGCGGGCTAGACGCAACGCTTCTCGACTTCTCGTCGAATGCCCTCTGCCTACCCTGACTATTCCGGCAGAGCCCGCATCTCACAGACGACATCATCAGGCGAGTGCTGTTGCGTCCCGTTTCCGGCGTGTTGGCGGTCGCGCCGCCAGGCCGGGCAACCGAGTCCGTCCCACCTTTAATCGGATCGAGAAGAATACAATGTCGAACGGGGAGCAGGAGAGCTGGTCACGAGTTAAAGAGCGCTTGCGCGCAGACGTGGGTGACGACGTTTATTCGAGCTGGTTTGCGCGCATGGATCTGGAGGCAATTGAGGAAGGCGCGGTGCGTTTATCCGTACCGACCCGCTTCCTCAAAAGCTGGATTCAGTCGCACTATGCCGAACGGGTTTTGGCCTGCTGGCAGGCCCAGGAAGAGAAAGTGACCCGCGTCGAGCTGGTCGTACGCTCGGCGGTACTAAAATCTGCGATGCTGCCCAAGGCCAAGCCGGACATCGGGTTGGCGGAAAATGGCGGCCGCTACGCGAACGGCGGTAGCCGGCCTATGTCGGTTGGCGACCCGAGCGTGCATGAGGCGCTCGGCGGCTCGCCTCTCGACCCGCGTCTGACATTCGACACGTTCGTCATTGGCCGCTCCAATACCCTTGCGCACGCCGCGGCAAAACAAGTGTCGGGCGCCAAGCGCGGTGACGCCGTGATGTTTAACCCGCTTTACATCCATTCGGGTGTCGGGCTTGGCAAAACCCATCTGTTGCAGGCGGTGACGTGGGCCGGAAATGCCGCCAATGAACGCAAGGTGCTCTATCTGACAGCCGAGAAATTCATGTACGGCTTTGTCTCGGCCTTGCGCACACAGACGGCCCTTGCTTTCAAGGAAGCGCTTCGCGGAATCGGCGTGCTGGTCATCGACGACTTGCAATTCCTGCAAGGCAAATCGACCCAGGCTGAGTTCTGCCATACCCTCAATGCCCTGATCGATGCTGGCCGTCAGGTCGTCATCGCCTCCGACCGCCCGCCATCGGACCTGGAAAGCCTCGATGATCGCGTGCGCTCGCGGTTGGCCGGCGGTCTGGTTGTGGAAATGGGGCCCCTCGGCGAGGAATTGCGTTTCGAAATCCTCAAAGCCCGGGTAATGGCGGCGCGCGTACATCATCCGGCCTTCGACGTGCCGCTGCCGGTGCTCGGCTACATTGCCAAGACCGTCACCCACAATGGCCGCGACCTCGAAGGCGCGCTCAACCGCCTGCTCGCCCACAACAAGCTCACCGGTCATGCCGTGACGTTGGAAATGGCCGAGCGCGAGGTGCGTGACCTGATCCGCCCGCAAGAACCCAAGCGGGTCAAGATCGAGGACATCCAGCGGGTCGTGGCGCGCCAGTATAATGTCAGCCGCTCCGATCTTCTGTCGTCGCGGCGCACTGCGAACGTGGTTCGCCCCCGACAGGTGGCCATGTATCTCGCGAAAACATTGACCCTGCGCTCGTTACCCGAGATCGGCCGGCGCTTTGGCGGCCGTGACCACACCACGGTCCTGCATGCGGTGCGCAAGATCGAAGGCCTGGTCGGCAACGATATGGCGCTGGCCGAGGAGATCGAAATCCTCAAGCGGCAATTGCAGGAATAGGGACCCTGGCGCCCGGTTGGCAAAAGGCCCTGTTCCGTATACGGGCGGGGCCTTTGGCTTTTTCGCCGCTTGTGGACGCCTGGGGATATGCTCCCGGGCCAAAAACACGCCCTTGCGAAAGGCGCGCTCTTTCGTCACCTTTGCTCCCCGGCTTCGCATTCCGCGAGTGCCGGCTTGCTGTTGCGCCTGGTTTTAGGATGCGTTTCGCAGGCGCCGAAGCGGGTCTCCCATGAAGGTTACTATCGAGCGTTCAGAGCTTTTGAAGTCGCTGGGCCACGTCCATCGTGTGGTCGAGCGGCGCAATACCATTCCAATTCTCGCGAACGTCCTGGTGAAGGCCGATCGCGGCAAATTGAGCCTCAAGGCCACCGACCTTGACCTCGAGATCACCGACTCGATCGCGGCCGAGGTTTCGCCTGGCGGCTCGACGACTGTTCCGGCGCATATGTTTTACGAAATCGTGCGCAAGTTGCCGGAAGGCGCGCAGATCGTGCTCGAAGGATCAGGAGACCGGGCGGTCCTTTCGCTGCGCGCAGGGCGCTCACGCTTCACGCTGCAGACATTGCCGGAAAGCGATTTTCCCGATCTCGCTGCCGGCGAGATGAGCCACTCCTTCAAGCTCGCCGCCGCCGATCTCAAGCGCCTGATCGACAAGACCCAGTTCGCGATCTCGACTGAGGAGACGCGCTACTACCTGAACGGAATCTATCTGCATACGGCAGGCACGGCCAAGGCGGGCATGCTGCGCGCGGTCGCGACCGACGGGCATCGTCTTGCCCAGGTGGAATTGCCGCTCCCGCAAGGCGCCGCCGGTATGCCGGGCATCATCGTGCCCCGCAAGACCGTTGGCGAAGTGCAACGGCTGGTCGAGAGCGGCGAAGGCGACGTCGCGGTCGAACTTTCCGCCGGCAAGATCCGCTTCACGATCGGAAACGTGGTTCTTACTTCGAAGCTGATCGACGGCACCTTCCCCGACTACGCGCGCGTCATTCCGGTCAACAATGACAAGAGCCTGATCGTCGACAAAAAGGATTTCGAGGCTGCCGTAGACCGTGTCTCGACTGTGTCAAGCGAACGCGGCCGCGCGGTCAAACTCTCGATCACCGGCGGCCGGCTGGTATTGTCGGTGACCAATCCCGATTCAGGCAGCGCGACCGAAGAGATAGAGGTCGAATACACAGCCGACCCGCTCGATATCGGATTCAACTCGCGTTACTTGCTCGACATCGCCGCCCAGATCGAGGGCGAAGTTGCGGTGCTCAAGCTCGCCGACCCCGGCTCGCCCACGCTGATCCAGGACAAGGATGCCAAAGGCGCGCTCTATGTGCTGATGCCGATGCGAGTGTGAGCTTCTCTCGATAAGCGAGAGGGTGGTATGGCTCGTCAATGACCGCCGCCTTCGTTCAACGCCTGACGCTCACCAATTTCCGCAGCTATCACGCCGCGCAAGTCGTGCTCGGTCGCGCCGGTCCTGTGGTTCTCACCGGCGCCAATGGAGCGGGCAAAACCAACCTGATCGAGGCAATCTCGTTGCTGGCACCGGGCCGCGGGCTGCGCCGCGCCACCATGGAAGAGCTCGCCTTCGCGGAAGGCGACGGCGCGTGGGCCGTCTCGGCCGAAATTGAAGGCATGCTGGGGCTTGCGACTCTCGGAACCGGCATCGATCCGCCAGCGGGCGAAGAATCCGCACCGATACGCAAATGCCGCATTGACCGCGAAAGCGTCAGCTCGGCGGCAGCTTTCGCCGACCACCTGCGCGTGGTGTGGCTGACGCCGGCCATGGATCCGCTGTTCAATGGCCCAGCCTCCGAGCGGCGGCGCTTCCTTGACCGGCTGGTGCTGGCCGTCGATGCGCAGCATTCAAGCCGCGTTGCCGCACTAGAGCGTTCCCTGCGCTCGCGCAACCGCCTGCTCGAAGACGCAACCAACGATCCGCATTGGCTCGACGCAATCGAGCATGAAACAGCCGAAGTTGCGGTCGCGGTCGCGGCCGCGCGCGCGGATGCCGTCAATCGTTTATCGGCAACGCTCGATGCCTCGCGAAATGAGGCGCCGGAGTTTCCGCAGGCAAGAATCGCATTGCGGGGCTGGATGGAGCAGCTGTTGCCCGATCACAGCGCGGTCGAGATCGAAGACCGCTATCGCGAGCTCTTGAAGGACAATCGCGCACGGGACGCGGCCGCGGGACGCACGCTCGATGGTCCGCATCTGTCCGATCTCGCCGTCAGCCACGCCGGCAAGGATATTTCCGCCGCCGAAGCGTCTACCGGCGAGCAAAAGGCGCTGTTAATTCGCCTTGTGCTCGCCCACGCCGGTCTGATCAAGCAGATGACGGGCTTTGCGCCATTGCTGTTACTTGACGAGGTGGTCGCTCATCTCGATCCAAAACGTCGTGCGGCGCTTAACGACGCACTGTCCTCGCTGGGCGCGCAAGTGTGGATGACCGGAGCCGATCCGGCGGCCTTTGGCGATATCGTCGGCCGCGCAAATTTATTCATGGTTCATGGTGGCACTGTGGAACCGGTGGCGGCACTGTTCCGCGACTGAGCGCTCACGTTTTGTTAATCGAACTACGATCAATTATCCGAAAACAGGAACCATCACCCAGCGATCGCCTTATCCCTGCAAAGGCACGGGCTGTAATGACGACAGACACTGCAATTGATCGGGTCAAAAGCGAACTTAATCGCGCGTTCGAAAAAACGCGCGTCGAGCTCGACCGGATCGAGCTCCTGGCTGCGGGTCTCGCGGCATTCAGCAAGCCTATCCCCGACTACGAACCACGGTTCCAGCACCTGCGAAGGCGGGGTCTTGCCGCGCGGGAATTATCCTCGGATTAAGGCACCTTCCTCGATGCGCTCAGGTTTCTCCGAGTAAATCGCGCCGCTGCCGCTCGGAAGCGTCGGAATAGCGACGCAACGCGTGTGCCTCGGTGAGCAGCCCGGTCACCTGCCGGCGCTCCAGGGAATCGACTACAGCCAGCGCTTCTGCTTCGTAGCGATCGAAGGCCGCAATCGCTTCCTGCGCGGTCATCTGCGGCAATAACATGTGATCGGCGTGGTGGAGGATGCCGCGTACTGATGCGGTGGCGGCAAGCTCGGCGGCATGCGCTTCCGCTACGATCACCATGCCGGCATAGCGACCATCCTCGTCGACCGCGATAACCTGGCTGGTCGACCCAAGGGGAAATTCCTCGCGGAATACGGCAACCGGCGTTTCCGCCGGCGCGGTGCGCACGTCCGATCGCATCATGCGAGCAACCGTCAGATCGCGGATCCAGCCGACATCGGCAGCGCTGCGGATGCTCTCGCCACGGAGATGGAAGCGCCAGGTCGCGAAGGAATAGCCGAAAAATTCCCGCGTCACCTGCATGGCGATAATCGCGGCAATCAGCACCGCGGTGGTCAGCCAAAGGTCGCCGGTGGTTTCCAGCGCGATGAAGGTCATGGTCAGGGGGCCACCAATCACCGAGACTGACAGCGCGCACATGCCGATGATCGCGTATGAGTCCGGATCGATATGAAGTCCGGGCCAAGCGTCGCCGAGCCCGAATGCGAACAATTGGCCGCCGAGCGCGCCAAGGAGCAGCGACGCAAAGAACAGGCCGCCACGAAAACCGGAGCCAAGCGAGACAACGGAAGCGATCGTCTTTAACACGAAGATCAGCGCGATCGTCGTGAGCGGCAGCTTGAAGATACCCGTCAGGTGCAAGGCTCCGTGCCCGGACGACATCACCTGCGGCGAGAGGATCGCCATCAATCCCACCAGCGCGCCGCCTATCATCGGCCGTAGCGCCGGTCGCACCTGGAGTCGCGTGAATATCAGATCGCAGGCAGCGACGCCGCGCATCACAAGAATGCCGAACGCGGCTGCGAGCACTCCGACAAAAGCAGCGATGACGACATCGTGGACCGCGAGATTGGACACCGCGCCCGTCTCAATGCCCAGCCGGTCTGGCGTGAACGCTCGCGCAGTCAAATAGCCGACCAAGGATGCCATCCCGACCGGGGCCAGCGAGGCGATCGAATAGCTGCCGATGATCAGTTCGAAGCCATAGAAGGCGCCGCCCAAGGGAGCGCCGAAGGCGCCGGCGATCGCGGCGGCCGCGCCGCAGCCGACCAGCACGCGCAAGTCGCTCCGCCGCAGACGAAACGCGCGCCCGATTGCCGATGCGATGCCGCTGGCGAGTTGCGTGTAGCCGGCTTCAAGTCCGACTGATGCGCCGACCCCGCTCGACCAGACGGTCTGCGCCGCCACGATCAGACTGCCGCGCATCGACATGCGGCCGCCGTGGAGCGCATTGGCTTCAATCGGATCGACTTCGGTGCCGCGCCGCCGCGTGACGTAAGCCGTGACGAGACCGAAAAGCAGGCCGCCGATGCAGGGCACCATGAACGCGCGGAGCGGATCAAGCGAAACGCGGCCCGACAGTCGCTCGCCCGGATCGAGGCCGAAAAAAACCTGATGCATGAGCCCGACCGCTTCGCCCATCGCGGCAACGGCCAGGCCGGCAATCGCACCGATGATCACCGCCAGCACAATGACGCTCGATTCCCGCGCGCGCACGATGGCGCGCAGTCGGTGCGGGACCTCGAGCTGGCGGGGAACCAAACGCATCAGAACAATCAATCAGGTTGGCAACGTTGATGGCTTAAATGCCATGGCGGCACCCGGTGCAAGCAATGGATTCAACGCACCAAAACCTGCTTCGATTTGGGGTCATTTACGACGTG
Organism: Pseudolabrys sp.; assembly: GCA_035519415.1. Lineage (GTDB taxonomy): Bacteria > Pseudomonadota > Alphaproteobacteria > Rhizobiales > Xanthobacteraceae > Pseudolabrys. The sequence continues at coordinate 309,791 of DATIWJ010000010.1, read as the reverse complement.
ATTTGGAGGCCTGATTCGGACTAAAAATGCGACGAAAAAAGTGGGGATTTCTATACCCCGTGCCCTTTAAAAAACACTGCTAGATCAACATATTAAAGGCACTGACTTTACCCTGTACGGAGCCCTATTTTCGTGTCACACAAACTGCCTATTCCGACTCAATTTTCTGCTCGTCTGGAAGGTGCCGCCAATGGTTGAACCGGCCCGCAAAAATCCGTCCGACTATGGCGCCGAGTCGATCAAGGTCCTCAAGGGCCTCGACGCCGTGCGCAAGCGGCCGGGCATGTACATTGGCGATACCGATGACGGCTCGGGCCTCCATCACATGGTCTATGAGGTGGTAGACAATGCTATCGACGAAGCCCTTGCGGGATTTGCCACCGAAGTTGCCGTGACCCTCAACCCGGACGGCTCCTGCACTGTCCATGACAACGGCCGCGGCATCCCCACCGGCATCCACAAGGGCGAAGGCGTGTCGGCGGCCGAGGTCATCATGACCCAGTTGCACGCCGGCGGAAAATTCGACCAGAACTCCTACAAGGTATCCGGCGGGTTGCACGGCGTCGGCGTCTCGGTGGTGAACGCGCTCTCGAGCTGGCTCAAGCTCACCATTTGGCGCGACGGCAAAAAGCACTTCATGGAGTTCCGTGATGGCGTCGCGGTAGCTCCGCTAAAAGCGACCGGCGACGCCAAGGGCAAGCGCGGCACGGAAGTTACTTTCTTGCCATCGACGAAGACGTTCACGATGGTGGAGTTCGACTTCGCGACGCTCGAACATCGCTTGCGTGAGCTCGCATTCCTGAATTCCGGTGTTTTGATTGTTCTCGCCGATCAGCGGCACGCGGTCGAAAAGCGCGAGGAGATGAAATACGAAGGTGGCGTCGAGGCCTTCGTGAAGTTCCTCGATCGCAACAAGAAATCGTTGATCCCCGCCCCGGTGATGATCAAGTCCGAACGCGAAGGCATTACGGTCGAGTGCGCGTTGTGGTGGAACGACAGCTACCACGAGAGCGTGCTTTGTTTTACCAACAATATCCCCCAGCGCGACGGCGGCACCCATCTCGCCGGCTTCCGCGGTGCGCTCACGCGCCAGATAACGCAATACGCCGAGACCATCGGTACCGCGCACAAGGAGAAGGTCGCGCTCACCGGCGACGATTGCCGCGAGGGATTGACGGCCGTGCTGTCCTGCAAGGTGCCGGACCCCAAGTTCTCCTCGCAGACCAAGGACAAGCTGGTCTCCTCCGAAGTACGGCCGGTGGTCGAAAACGTTATCAACCAGGCTCTGCAGGATTGGTTCGAAATACATCCTTCAGAAGCAAAGGTGATTGTTGGCAAGGTGGTGGAGGCCGCCGCCGCCCGCGAGGCGGCGCGCAAGGCGCGCGAATTGACCCGCCGCAAGGGTGCGCTCGACGTCTCTTCGCTGCCTGGCAAGCTCGCCGATTGTCAGGAACGCGACCCGGCCAAATCCGAGCTGTTCATCGTCGAGGGTGACAGCGCCGGCGGCTCCGCAAAACAGGGTCGCAACCGCGAATTCCAGGCGGTGTTGCCGTTGCGCGGCAAGATCCTGAACGTGGAGCGCGCGCGCCTCGACAAGATGTTGTCGAGCCAGGAAATCGGCACGCTCATCACCGCGCTCGGAACCGGCATTAGCGACGAATTCAACCCGGAAAAGCTGCGCTATCACAAGATCATCATCATGACCGACGCCGACGTGGACGGCGCCCATATCCGCACGCTGCTGCTGACGTTCTTCTTCCGGCAGATGCCGTCGCTGATCGACCGCGGCAATCTCTTTATCGCGCAGCCGCCGCTGTACAAGGTCACGCGTGGCAAGTCCGAGCAATACCTGAAGGACGAACGCGCGCTGGAAGATTATTTGATCGCTACCGGCATCGAGGATGCTGTGTTGCGGCTCGCGTCAGGCGAGGAGCGCGCCAGGGCCGACCTGCGCAAGCTCGTGGAAGAGGCGCGACAGATCCGGAACATCCTGTCGGGTCTGCACAGCCGTTACAATCGCAAGGTCATCGAACAGGCGGCGATCGCCGGCGTGCTCAACCCGGCCGTCACTGAAGATACGAAAAAGGGCGCCGCCGCAGCCGCCTATATCGGCAAGCGGCTGGACGCGCTGGAGGACGAAACCGAGCGCGGCTGGCAGGGCACCTTTGACGATGCGGGCTTTCATTTCGCGCGCACGGTGCGCGGCGTCAAGGAAGCCGCTGTCATCGACCAGGCACTGCTCGGCTCAGCCGACGCGCGCAAGCTCGATGAATATGCGCCCTCGCTGCAGGCGGTCTTCCCGCGCCCAACGCCACCAGCCATGCTCCGCCGCAAGGACGAAACAATCGCGATTCACGGACCGGTCGGCCTGTTCGAAGCGGTGACCGGCGCCGGGCGCAAGGGCGTTACGCTCCAGCGCTACAAGGGTCTGGGCGAGATGAATCCCGAGCAGCTCTGGGAAACCACGCTCGACGCCAATGCGCGCTCGCTCTTGCAAGTCAAAGTGAAGGAAGGCGAGGACGCCGACAACATCTTCACGGAACTGATGGGCGAACTGGTCGAGCCACGCCGGCTCTTCATCGAGCAGAACGCGCTCGCCGCGAGCGTGGATATCTGACGCTACGCCGGCGTGCGCTTAAATCAGCCTAGCTGCAAATCTTCTCGACGCCGCGGACCCAACCGCCGCGGCCGTCCGGAACCGGCACTTCCTTCCAGTAGCAGCCGCCGTAGACGCCGTAATAACCGTAGCAGCCACCGAGCGCGCAGCCGCGCGTCCACGGAAGGTAGCCGATGTAGCTCATCGCCACATTGTAGGTGTTCGGCCCAATGAGATTGTCGCAATTGCCGCAATAAGGCACCTGCTCGACAACGCGAATGCCGGGCCCGTAACGTTCGCCGCGGCGGCAACAATCGCTGCCATACCAGACGTGCGATCGCCAGCCGTAAGAGCGATTGGGATAAAGATCTGCGGCATTGGCGGAGCCGCCAAGCGATGCAAACAAACCTAACGTCAGTATTGCCAAGACGATGTTACGCATGACTGGCACCCTGCTGAAGTTCTGAACGACGGCGATAATAACCGGAAAAGCACCAGAGGTAGCGGGAGAATTCCGGCATGGTTATCGAGGGTCGTTAGTCATGAGGTGAGCCTGGCGCCTATGGTCAACCCGATAACCAGCGCGCCCAGGAACAGCACCAGAAATATGCCAAACAGCCATTGTGCGATTGTGGCTGACGCGGCTTCGACGTCGGTGAAGCCGAAAATGCCTGCGATTACCGCGATAATCAGGAAAATGACAGCCCATTTCAGCATCGGCAGCACTCCTTCCGGTTTTCGCCCCGATAATGAGCAGGGCTGCCACCGGGTTCCATCCCTATGACGAGGGCTTGGCCGCGCGAGAGCGTGGGTCGCGCGGTAACCAGCTGCCGCCATCGACGCGTGACAGGAAATCGCCGACCACCTGATTGAACAGCTCCGGCTCTTCAAGATTCACCGCGTGGCCGGTCTTTGGAAAGATCGCGAGCCCGGATGCGGGGATTGCATCTTTCAGAAACAAGCCCGGCTCTATGCACCGCTCGTCCTCGTCACCGACCACGATGAGCGCTGGCGTCGGCAGTTTCCGGATTTCGGACTCGAAATCGTAGAGCGAGGGCCGTGCGCCCTGGAAGCCGCGCGACATATGCGCCGAGCCCTGCGCGTCGTGTTCGGCGAGCTGTTTTGCAAATTCAGCAAACCCGCGCGGATCCTTGAGCGCGAAAGGAATGCGGCTCGGGCCGCGGCCATAGGTTTGCGCCACCGCGGCGGAACCCTCGCGCTCGAATTGCGTGGCGAGATCACGCGAACGCTTGTGAAATTCTTCCGTATACCAACGCTCGCTACCCGATCCCGCGCCGGCGAGCACCAGCGAACGTACCCGCTCCGGATAATTCAGCGCGACCTGCAAAACCGTGTAGCCGCCCATCGACAGACCTATGAGATGCGCTTGCTCGATTTTGAGATGGTCGAGCACCGCGACAGCATCGCGCATGACATGCATGTAATTGTAGGCGGCGGGATCCGCCGGCACGTCGGAAGGTTTATAGCCGCGAGCGGCATAGGCGATGCAGCGATAGCGCTTGCCGAACTCGCGCAGCTGCAATTCCCAGCTGCGATGGTCGCCGGCGAATTCGTGCACGAACAGAATTGGCGCGCCTTGCCCAACCTCTTCGTAATAGAGTTTCACGTTGTCGGGTGTGACCGCGGAAGGCATCCGTACAGATCCAAATTCCAATTTCTGGCCTCAAGATATCCCGGCGAGGCACCCGCTGCTACGAACGACGCCGATCAGCTCGGTGGTATTCCCTGGACCTTCATCGCAATGCGCACCAGTTCCGCAATATTGCGGGCGCCGATACGCTCCATGACCCAGGCGCGATGATTCTCCACGGTCTTTGGGCTTATTTTGAGTTGCGATCCGATTTCCTTATTCGACAAACCCGCCACGGCGAGCTCCATCACTTGGCGTTGCCGGGCTGAGAGCGTCAAGAAGCGAGATCGCAGCTTTTCCAGTTCGGCCGCATCGATTTCAGGCTGCTGATTCCTTTCAATCGCATTGTGAATGCTGGCAAGCAGACGAGCCTCGTCGAATGGCTTCTCGATAAAATCGAATGCGCCGACCTTGATGGAGGCGACCGCCATATCGACATCACCATGCCCCGTGATCAGGACAACCGGCGCAGCCAAACCCCCGCCCTTTAGACGGTGAACCAGATCCAAGCCAGACATCCCGGGCATACGGACATCCGAAACAATACAATCAAATCGCTGTCCGCCCTCGATCGCGGCCAGAAATTCCTTCGCGGACGCAAAGCAAGATGTTTCGATGTTCTGCCGAGCGAAATAGAGGCGCAGCGAGTCGAGCACTGCCTCATCATCGTCGATCACCGCGATGTGAATGAGAGCGCTCATACCTTAACCGTCTTTGCGACAGGGAGCGTAAAGTGAACGGCACCGCCTCGCGAGCCGTCATCAAGCCACAACTTGCCGCCATGAGCCTCGACGATCGACCGGCACAGCGGCAATCCAATGCCGAGCCCTTCGGATTTGCTGGAAGAAAGCGGGAGAAATGCACTTTCGAGGAGCTGGGGCGGAAAGCCTGGTCCGGTGTCAACGACACGAACTTCGATGAAATCGGCATCGAAGTTCTTTGCCTCGATCACGATGGTGCCACGCACGTTTCCGCTCTCGCCGATTGCCTCTATCGCATTGCGCAGAAGGTTGATGAGGACCTGCTCGACCTGCAGGAGGTCGACCATGACTCGTGGGAGGTCGGGGGCAATTACGGTTCGGCCGATCACATGCATGCGATCGAGGTCCGGCTGGCATAGTTCGAGTGTTTCTTCCACGATCCGTTCGAATTTGCACGGCGCGCGATTGCTGCGATCGAGCCGAACCAGGGCACGCAGGTGGCGCACAACTTCGGCGGCGCGCTCAACTTGAGCCACCGCCTTCTTCGCGGTCTCGGCAACTGTCACGACATCGACAGGCGCCGCGCTCATCGCATCGTTTACCAGCCGCGCATAAGTGCCAGCCGCCATCAAGGGTTGATTGAGCTCATGCGCCACTGCGGCCGCGAGTTCGCCCATGCTGCCGAGGCGCGCAAGACGCGAGTGCGAGTCCTGCTGCAAGCGCAGTTGGGCTTCGGTACGCCTGCGTTCAGTAACCAATTCACCGGCCACCAATCCCGTCACTGCAAGCACGAGCATCAGCGCCTGAAAGGCCGTCACGTCGAATGTTCCCGTCGGGAAAAGTTGAATGCCGAGGATCAGGCCGAGTTGCGTGACCAGAATCCCGACGCTGACGCCTTCCGAGCCGGTGCGTACGGCAAGCCAGACAATTGGCAGGAAGAGCACATAAAATAATTGGAATTGTTGTTCCTCCGCCAGACCGAACACCAGCGTCAAGGCTATGCCGATTGCAACGAATTGCAGCAAAGTTTCTGTCGTCATCGGCAGTATGCGGCGACGGGTCAATGCAAATAGCGCGAACGGCGCTATCACAGTAATACCGATCACGTCGCCAACCCAATAGCGCAGTGTCGCCGCTGTGAAGTCCGCGGCCGGCAACAATCCCGCGGCAATCGTCAGGCTCACATATCCAATTGCGACGAAAGCCGCGCTGACGACCGCGACGACCATCAACAGAACGAGATCACGCATCGAGTCGAGCGTGGGTTCAAACCGCAACTTCGGATGCAACAAAAACGTCAACGCAATCGAATAGCCCCCGCCGACCAACGCCGAAGCAAGGATCTCGATGTGCCACGGCATGGCGAACTGTTGATTCAGATAGTCTGCGAGCAAAGGACTAATCAGCAAGAATGGGACCATTCGCAGGCCAAACAACAGGAGCAGGACAAAGCTCAAGCCGGTGCCGGGATTCCACGGCGTGATGCCGAGTTGCGCGTAAGGCTCGATGAAGCTGATCCAATCGAGCACCGCGTATGCTGCAAGATAAACAAGTCCGACGATCAATTTGTGGGCGTCGAAGACTCGCGGGAAAGCCATCGCTCGCATTCGCTCCGACTGGATTCCGGTGCTCATCAATTTTAAACCTCTCCCGCGATGGCACCCCGGATATTAATCCCTAGGTGAAAATACCCAAGGGCAACGACCCGGGTATTCATCCCGAATTGTAGCCGGATTCGGCGGCCCTACTGTTTCACCAATCTGAATTGCGGCTTTGCGGACAGGGATTGTGCCGAACCGACGTCCATTGAATGTAATTTTCCATACCCGCGCGGGGCACATTCGACCGCGGAGAGCCAAGGACGGCCAGCCACTAGTCAAATGGCGCGGCGCGCTCGGATCAGCAGGTGGACCAGCAGGAAAATCGAGCGCGCGGGTTTCCGCCAGTTCTGTTTTCGTCAATTGGGCCGCGCTCGTGGCACTTTGGGCGCTTCCTTACCTGACATTGCTCGATCATTTCCGCCCGGACGCGGCTCGCTCTGAGATCCTGCAATGGTCGCTGCTCATCGTGGGCGCACTTGGCCTCGTCAGCCTTCTCTACAGCGTGTGGCGGGAAACGCTCGATCCGGCATGGCGCGCGAAACACGGCTTTGCGCCACGCAAGCGACGACGCCCCCCGCATACCGAAAACGTTGCTTGATCAAATTGCAAACGGATCGTGAATGACCGAATTCTTTGACGGTATCGGGATCAATACACAGCCCCAGTTCTGGATATCGGTCGTTCAGATTATCTGGATCAACGTCTTGTTGTCAGGTGACAACGCAATCGTAATTGCACTTGCCTGCCGGAACCTGCCGCAAAAGCAGCGCCTCGCGGGAATGATCCTGGGCACCGGGGTAGCGCTTATATTGCGCCTAGTCTTCGCGACGATCGTCTCGACGCTCATGTTGCTGCCCTATGTCAAGATTGTCGGCGGTGCAGCACTCCTCTGGATCGCAGTAAAATTACTTCTGCCCGGTGAAGCGTCTGGTAACGGAAATTCCTCATCCAATAGTCTCTGGCGAGCCGTGAAGCTTATCGCCGTTGCCGACGTGGTGATGAGTCTCGACAACGTCATTGCTGTGGCGGCAGTCGCCGACGGAAGCCTGGCATTGCTCGTGTTCGGGCTGGGCATCAGCATTCCGGCGATCGTGGCCGGTGCCAACATCCTCATGGCCCTGCTCAACTACTTCCCACTCATTATTTGGGCTGGCGCGGGCTTGCTGGGATGGATCGCAGGCGACGTTATCGCCAGCGATCCAATCGTCGCCGACTACGCGGCATCGTTTGGCCCCGGCGCGGCCGCAAAGGTCAGGCTCATCCTCTCGTTCGCTGCCATGGCAGGGACTATGGGCTTTTGTCTTGTTGCCCGGTCAAGACAGCGTGCACCGTGGCTCGAGCCATCAGAATAAATCGAAGTACTCCTTCTGCTCCCACGGCGTGACCTCAAGCTGGGGCTTATCGCCCGCTTCTTTCTGGAAGCGCTCCAGCTCGGCCGCCTTGATGTGCGTGTAGTAATCGATGAACCCGGCACCGAAGCCGGCGCGCAAGACCTCGTCGGCACGCAACGCCATCAGGGCCTCGCGCAGATCCTTCGGCAACAGCGCGGCGGCGGTTTCGTACGGTGTGTCAGCGGAAGGTCCCGGATCAAGTCTGCGCGCAATGCCATCGAGACCGGAATAAATCTGCGACGCAATATAAAGGTAAGGGTTGGCCGCAGGCTCGCCGACCCGATTTTCCAGACGGGTTGCCGGATCGCCGGCCTGACCGAGCACACGGATCATCACACCGCGATTGTCACGTGCCCAGATGGCGCGGTCGGGCGCGAGCGAATAGGACCGGTAGCGCTTGTAACCGTTGATCGTCGGCGTCGTAATGGCGGCGGCGGCGCGAGCATGCGCAAGCAGACCGCCGAGATAATATTTGCCCACGGTTGAGAGCACGTCGGGGTGATCGAAGGCGAAGGCATTACGCCCGGTTCTGGCTTCGACCAACGACTGGTGCAGATGCCAGCCGCTCGACATTAAATTCGGCAGCGCCGGCCGGCACATGAAGCTCGCCAGTAGTCCATGACGGCGTGCGATCTGTTTTACCGCGGCGCGAAACAGCATCATAGTATCACCGCTATCCAACCCTCGTTGCGGCCGGAAGGTGAACTCGCACTGGCTGGGACCGAGCTCGATTTCGACCGAGCGCAATGGCAGACCGAGTTGCTCGACGCCACGGCGCAGTATTTCAACCGCCGGATCCAGCATGTCGAAGCGCGATTCGGTGAGATATTGATGGCCTTGCGTCAGCAGGCTGACGTCCGGCGCTTCCGGAGGCCAGGTGGCGTCAGCGGGCGCCAGCCGCGCATTTTCCAGCTTGAACAGGTGGAATTCGACTTCCAGTCCGGCGAAAAAATCAAACCCGGCTTTGGCAAGCGTCGCGAGCGCATCGCGGCAGCGCGCCCGGGTCGAGTAAGGCACGGGTTGGCCATTGGTGAAGTAAATATCGCACAGCAGCCAGCCGGTTTTCGTCGCCCACGGCAGGACCCGGAATGTCGATAGGTCGGCCACCATGACGAAATCGCCGCCACCCTGCATTTCCGTCATTGCAAAGCCGCCGCCCGGCGTGAAAACCGGATAGACGGTCCGGTGCGCGGTGTCTTTCGCGAGCAGCGTCGTCGTCATGGAGACGCCTGCCCGCATCGCAGTTGGCGCTTCGGAAGCGAGCAGAGTCTTGCCGCGCAGGACACCGTGCTGGTCGGCAAAAGAAAAGCGCACGACCTCGAGCTTTTCTTTCTTGATGATGCGTTCAATCTGCGCGGCGGTCTTCGCCTGCGCCTCGCTCCACAGCCCGTGCCGTTCGACGAAGCCGGCGGATTTACGCGAACGCGGGGGCATCAGGGTCTAGTGCCCGTTCGTCCAACTCGCGGCGCGGCGTTTGCTCGCTTCGCTCTTCTGCCAATAACCCTGCCAGTCGTCGGCCGGACCGATGCCGTCAATCGCCGCCGGCCCCGTGATGCTTGCGGCGCGCGCGCGATCGAGGACCATGATCGGCTTCTCTCCCTTGCCCGCCTGCTCGATGGCCTGACGCAAAAGTTTGCGATAGGCGCTGATCGCCTTGTCGGACGTACCGAGATGTTCGCTGGTGCGATCCTGGATCGCGCCCATCGACTCGCAGGCCCACTGGTCATGGACGTTGATGTCGGCGCCCATGCCGGTATAGGTCTCGTGCTCTTGCTCGTGCGGATCGAACCCGTAGTCGTTGCTCTTGTTCTTGTTCGGAATGTAATCGGGCAACTGATAGAGCGCGAGACGCTGACGACGCATTTCGTCCTTGTCGACGGGCGTACCGAAGCTCGTGAAGATCGCGTACCAGTAGTGCCTTGTGTCGTCTATCGGCACGTGCCACTGCGTGATCGTCATCTCACGGCTCATCGGAATGATGAAAGCGTTGGGGAACATCAGGTTGGTAACGCGCACGTGAGTGCTCGCATCACTGATCTGCCGCAACGTGACGAGCCTGAAGCCGAATTCGGTCGGCTCGACCTCAATGCGCGGGCGAGTGAATTCGCGCATGATGCGCGACATCGGCATGTCGGAATCGCGCGACGTATCACGAAATAATTTTCCATACGCCTGACTCGGATCCTCATCCTCGAAGAAGCGATGCAGAAACGATGTATGCACCGGGTCAATGCCGACTTCGAGCGACTGCAACCAGTTGCATTCAATCATGCCCTTGAACGCGAAGGTGTGGCTCTCCGGCGCAACAAAGCAATCGAAATGCGGTAATGCCGGCGGTTCGCCCGGTCCGAGATATGCAAACAGGATGCCGCTCTTCTCCACCACGGGATAAGATTTTTGCCTGACATTGGCGCAGAGATTGCTGTCATCGGGCTCGGCCGGCGTCTCGAGACATTTGCCGTGCACATCAAACAGCCAGCCGTGAAAAGCGCAGCGCAGGCCGCCGTCTTCGAGCCGACCGTAGGCGAGGTCGGTGCCACGATGCGGACAGCGGCGGCCGAGAAGGCCGTAACGGCCTTTCTCGTCCTTGAATATCACCAGGTCTTCGCCGAACAGCCGCACGGGCTTCACCGGGCGATTGCCGGACAGCTCGTCGACCAGTGCCGCCGGCTGCCAATAGCGCCGCATGAGGTCCCCCGCAGGCGTACCGGCTCCGGTTCGGGTAATGAGATCGTTCTGCTCTGGACTCAGCATTGGCGTCCGTCTCCCTGGACGATGCCAACCTTATACGATGTCCATGCCTGACCGGAAGGCACGCGCAAAGTCTGTAAAACGAAGCGGCCGGCGCAAGGGCCGGCCGCAAGATGGAAATTTTCCGAGCTCGGGACTATCGCGCGGCCCAACCCATATCCGTGCGGCGGCGCCACGCAGTCTGCCTCAAGCCCATCAGGCGTTGCGCGGCGGTTTTGGCTTCGGCGCGGCTGGTGGCCGCGCAGGTGCGATACTCGAGATCGGAGACGCGCGACACCAACGGCTGTTTGCGGAAAAGCCGGTTGAATGCACTGCCGTTGCCATTGAGCTTCAAGTCGGCGAGTGCGTTGGCCACGTTGCCGGAGTGGCCGAAAGCAATGACCCGGCCGGTCATCGTATGGCGGACTTCATAAACTCCGGGACCGATTGGCGCTTCGACGTGTTCGCCGCTGTATGCATCGGGAAATCGCTTCCAACTGCTCCAGGTCTGAACCATAAAAAATTCCCTCAATATGCGTCAAAAAAGTGCGCAGCAAGAACGCGACAACTAACCAATTGTTCCGTCCGGTCAACTGCTGCTGTTGATAAATAGGTAATCGTGGCCGCATTTTGAAGAAGCGGCGAAACACGAATTTTCACGTAGCAGCAAGGTTACCGGCCAAAGTTAATGCCCCGGCAGCACAAGCACTTTCGGCTTTGGCGGGAGGGTCGTCTTGGATACTACCAATGAGGGTATCTCGGCGACCTCCACGTCCCAGTCCTGGCGCACACGCTGCAGAAAACGATCAAGCGTGTAAGCGCTGAAATAGTGCATCGGAATCATCAGAGGTGCCTTGAGCGCGTGCAGCACTTCGACCATGCCGTCGAGGTCGAGTGTGTACGATCCATCCACCGGCACCAGCACCACGTCGATGCGGCCGATCTCATTGAGCTGCTGCTGGGTGAGTGTGTGGTGCAAATGCCCGAGATGGGCAATGCACAGGTTGGCGACCTCGAACACGAAGATCGAATTGCCGTGCCGTTCGGTGCCGCCTTCAAACGTCCGGATATTGGTCGGCACGTTGCGCACGCGCACATCCTTGTATTGCAGATCGACGCGCGCTGGTTTTTCATCGTCTGCCCAGCCGTGCAGCACGTACTTGACGCCGGGATCGGGCGACAGGGTGTAGTGCGTTGAGTGCGCGTGATTCATCGTCGCAATGTCGGGTAGCACCGATGGCCTGACGTAGTCGTTGTAGTCGGTGGCGATGCGCACCAGTTGCGGACTTTCAATCAGAAAGGTCGAATGGCCGACATAGCTGATGCGCACCTGGTCGCGCTCAAGCGCGGCGAGACGCACCGCAGCGGGCTGAACGAAAGACGGCCTGACCGCGATAAGGCCAGGGCAACTTTGCGTCATTTCCGGTTTGGCTGGCGGTGCCGCGCCCTGTGCGGCGGCTACCGTTGCGGCTGCAACGGCTACGGCCGTCGCCGCGACGATTCTCAGGCAAGCGTTGTACATGGCTTGATCCGCACCGCTTTGACTGGCGCAAATCTGACACGCTTTACCGGCGTTCGCTACCGCCTCACGTCTAAATGAAGAGCGGCGCCGGAAGGCGTCGCTGATCATCGCTTATATCCGGTGATCGTTCAGAACTGTTCGAAATAGCGGCGGTCGCGCATTGACACGATGATGCCTCTCGGGGTCACCACCAGCCAGCGGCCATCCTGCCGTTTGATCTGTTCGACCGGGCCGAGGCCGGGCAACGGCGCACCCGGTACGACCTGGTAAACGTCGCCATGCCCTTGCACATAAATGTAGCCACCACGAGCTTCACGGATGGACCAGTCCGTTACGATCGGCAACCGTGGCGGCTGCAATTCGGCAGCAATGGCTGACGAGCGCGGCGCCGGTGGAACGGCTTGCGGCGGCGCGACAGAGCCGGTGGCGTCCGCGCCGTCGTGATTGAGACGTTCGGCGATTTTTGCGAACTGGCTGTTGGCCGATTTGCTGGCGGCATCGAGGCTCGTCTTGATGCTGGTAATTTCCTTGGCGAGGCGAGTGACAGATTGCTGAGTCGCCTTGTTTTCTTCCATCGAGACGTCGGCTGCCTTCGGCCCGGAGAAGCCACCTGTTGTCGCCGCACCGACGAGCGCGCCAAAAGCGGCCGCGATTGCAACCGAAGCAGCGAGCAGCGCGTGCCGTTTGTGCCGCGGGCGCAAGACGAAGCGCGGGCGTTTCTTTATTTCAGTCTGCGGGATGGCCGTTATGTCTTCCGGACCGGCGACAGCGACCGAGATTTCATCCGCGGCGGGTTGGGTAATTGTTTCCGCCACTGGCTCGGCGGTACTCTCTATACTTGCCGGCGAGATCGACGGCGACTCGGTAACCGGCAATTCGAACTTGGGCTTCGCTCGCTCGGACGCGCTCTCTGAATCGGCCATGGCTTTACGTCCCCGATCGGTGTTCACCAATCGGTAACCACGATCCGTTACCAATTGGTTACCAATCTCAGAGGTCGAGCCGCTTATACGGTCAGTCCGTTCTCGGCGGCACGTGCCTTCAATGATACCGCCGGCCGTGCGCCGATGTGTTGAATGACTTCGGCCGCCGCGAGCGCGCCCAAACGGGCGGATGTGCGATGATCCTTTCCGCGCGCGAGACCGACCAGAAAGCCGGCAGCAAATAAATCGCCGGCGCCGGTAACATCCGCCACCTGCTCGACCGGTTCCGCCGCCACCGCCTCCATCGCGTCTTTGCTGATGACGACGCAGCCTTTTTCACTGCGCGTGACGACTGCAAGCTTCGCCTCGGCGCGCAACGCCTTCGCCGCGCTGTCGAAGTCGGCAGTCTCATAGAGGCTGTGCAGCTCGCGTTCATTGGCAAATACGATATCGACGACGCCCTTGCGGATCAGGTCGAGAAATTCCGCGCGATAGCGGTCGACGCAGAATGCATCCGACAACGTAAGCGCAACGCGGCGGCCGGACTTGTGCGCGATGCCCGCCGCCTTGATGAAGGCTTCCTTCGCCTGCGGCGGATCCCACAGATAGCCTTCGAGATAGGTCACGGCGGCACTTGCGATCTGGGTTTCGTTGATGTCGCCCGGTTTGAGATCCTGAGCGGCGCCCAGATACGTGTTCATGGTGCGCTCGCCGTCCGGCGTCACCATGATATAGCAACGCGCCGTCGAAGGGCCGTTGCTGGCCGGCGTGGTATCGAATGCGACGTTGGCGGCGCGGATATCGTGCGCGAAGGTACGGCCGAGTTCGTCATCCCTGATCTTGCCGACAAAGGCCGCGCGCGCGCCGAAGCTGGCGACGCCGACAATGGTGTTGGCGGCCGATCCGCCCGAACTTTCCACGGCCGGGCCCATTGCCGCATAGATTCCTTGTGCGCGGGCCTCATCGATCAACGCCATGGTGCCCTTGTGCATGCCCTGCGCCACCAGGAAATCGTCCTCGGCGCGGGCAATGACATCGACGATGGCGTTGCCGATGCCGAGCACGTCGTAGCGAAGCGTGGTCATGCGTAACCCTCGTTGTTGGCGCGCGCACTATATCGGCGGGACACGCGGCGGCAAGCGCAGGCATATCGCGGGTGACGGGCGCGTGCCCGCAGGCTTACAGTGCTGCAAGGGAATCATCCATGGCGCTGGCGCGCGATATCACCACCGTTGGCGGCGGCACGCTGGTGTCGCGGCTGTTGGCCTATCTGCGCGACGCCTGGATCGCGGCGTTGCTGGGCGCCGGCCCTTATTCGGAAGCCTTCTTCGCTGTGCTGCAGGTGGTGAATTTTTTTCGCCGCCTGTTGTCGGAGGGTGCGCTCAACAGCGCGTTCGTACCGATCTGGCTCAAGTTGTGCCGCGACGACGACGGAACGGCCAGCGCGGACCGTTTCACCCGGCGCGTTCTGCTGACGATGTTCTGCATCGGCGGCATCATGGCCCTGCTCATCATTTTCTTCGCGCCGGCCGTCATCGCCATCATTGCACCGGGTTTCGACCGCGAGCGTCGGTCGTTGGCGGCCTTCCTGCTGTTCATGGTCGTGCCCTACATCGTTCTGGTCGGACTGGTGGCGGTGATTGCGGCCGCGCTCAATGCCGAAAATCGTGTTGGCGCAGTCGCCGTCAGCACGGTGATGTTCAATCTGGTGATGGTGATCGTTCTGGCGCTTGTCGTGCTGCCCAACGAAAACGTCGGGCAATTTTACACGACCGCCTGGCTCGCATTCTCCGTCAGTATCGCCGGGTTGATCCAGCTCGGCTTGACGGCGACCGTGTGGTTGTCGACCGGCAACCGGTGGCGGCGTGCTCACACCTATGTGTCCGGTCAGGCAGAAACGTTTTTCAAGCGAGCTTTGCCTGGTCTGATCGCCACCGGCATCCCGCAACTCAAGTTGATCGCAGCAACCGCAATCGCCTCGATTTCTCCAGCGGCGGTGTCGTGGCTCTACTACGCCAATCGGCTGTACGAATTGCCGCTGGGCGTCGCCTCGGTCGCGATCGCGGCAGTCATCGTGCCGCGCATCGCAGCCAGCGTGCATGCCGACGATAAAGCGGCAGGGGCGGAAGCGCAGTCACGTGCCTACGAGATCGCTCTCGGTCTGGCGCTGCCCGCCGCCACGGGTTTCGCATTGCTGGCAGATCGGATCGCAAGCGGGCTGTTCGAGCATGGAGCGTTTGGGCCGCAGGACACTGTGGCCGTCGGCAGCGCACTGATGGCGATCTGTGTCGGGTTGCCCGGGCACGTCCTCGAGAAAGTGTTTGGCGCGGTGTCTTTCGCGCACGAAGATACGCATACGCCGATGCTGGCAGCGCTCGCCGGCCTGATCACGGCGATTGCCGGCGGCATCCTGCTATTTCCACGCTTTGGCCATGTCGGCGTTGCGGGTGCAATCGGCATCTCGGGCTGGGTCGGCGCCCTTATACTCTGCTTCATTCTGTACCGGCGCGGCTGGCTGCGTATCGACGTCCTTGCCAAACGGCGGCTGCCACGCATTGCACTTGCCGCCATCGTTATGGCTTGCGTGGTCGCCTACGCGGCTTATCTGCTTGGCCACGCGGTGACCGTATCGTCGCTTGGCCGCCTTGCCATCCTTGCCGCGCTAGTGACGCTGGGCGTCGTTGTTTATCTCGCTTCGCTGCAATTGCTCGGCGCGGTGAAGCTCAAGGATCTGGCTGCAGCCATACATCACAAAACTTAAAGGTCTTGCGCCGCGCGCCTTTGCCGTGGCATGGCTCCGCGCAATCAAAGAGGACGGGCAATGGCGTTCAAGGAACGTGTGTTTTCCGGAGTGCAGCCGACCGGCAATCTGCACCTCGGCAACTATCTCGGCGCGATCACCAAATTTGTCGCGCTGCAAGATCGCTATGACTGCATCTATTGCGTCGTCGATCTGCACGCCATTACGGTGTGGCAGGATCCGAGCGAATTGCCCCGCGCCACGCGCGAAGTGACCGCCGCGTTCCTTGCCTGCGGGATCGATCCCACGAAACACATTATCTTCAACCAGAGCCAGGTCGCCGAGCATGCCGAGCTTGCCTGGGTATTCAATTGCGTCGCGCGCATGGGCTGGCTCAACCGCATGACGCAGTTCAAGGAGAAGGCCGGCAAGGACAAAGAGAACGCTTCGGTCGGACTCTACGTTTACCCGAACCTGATGGCTGCCGACATTCTCGTCTATCGCGCAACCCACGTACCCGTGGGCGAAGATCAGAAACAGCATCTGGAACTGTCACGCGACATCGCGCAGAAATTCAACAACGACTTCGCGGCTTCCATTCATGCGCACGGTTACGGCGATGCGTTTTTTCCGCTGCCGGAGCCGCTGATCCAGGGACCCGCAACGCGGGTGATGTCGCTGCGTGATGGTTCGAAAAAAATGTCGAAGTCCGAAGCGTCCGACTACTCACGGATCAATCTTACCGACGACGCCGACGCCATCGCGCAGAAGATCCGCAAGGCAAAGACCGATCCCGAACCGCTGCCGAGCGAGGAAAAGGGACTGGCGCCACGTCCCGAGGCCGACAACCTGGTCGGCATTTACGCCGCCTTGCAAGGCACAAGCAAAGCCGAGGTCCTTGGACAGTTTGGCGGCGGACAATTCTCGACTTTCAAAGCCGCGCTGGTCGACGTCGCTGTCGCCAAGCTCGGTCCCATCGGTTCCGAGATGAAGAAGCTGGTGCAGGACCCGGTCTACATTGATTCGGTATTGGCGGAGGGCTCACAGCGTGCAAGCGTGATCGCCGCCGAAACCATGAAGGCGGTCAAGGATATCGTCGGCTTCGTGCATCACTAGTTGCATCGCGGGATACCCGCCTTGTCGACGCGGCGGCCGCTGTGCCACCATTGCGTGCTTGTGCATTCATTACCGCGCATATGATCGGACGCCATGAGCAGCAAGCGCCGCAGCTACGAGGCCGGCCACAACCGAAAATATCTGGTGGTCATCGACGACACCGAAGAGTGCGACCGGGCGGTCTATTGGGCAGCCAAGCGTGCCGGCCGCACCAAATCACAGATGGTGATGTTGCGCGTCATCGAGCCAGGCGATCGCAACCAGCAGTGGCTTGGCGTCGCCGACATCATGAAAGCCGAACAGCAGGAAGCGGCAAACACGGTGCTCGACAAATTCGCAGCACGGGCGAAAAAGATCGCGCGCATCACGCCCGACAGGGTGATCCGCGAAGGCGACACCGCCGAAGAAATCATCAAGTTGATCGACGAGGATGCCGACATCGGCATCCTCGTGCTCGCAGCCGGCACCGGCAAGGAGGGGCCTGGACCACTGGTTTCCAACCTGGCCAAGACCGCTGGTACCTTCCCTATTCCGGTGGCGCTCGTGCCGGGACATCTCAGCGATGATGACATCGATGCGAGTTCCTGATTTAGGCCCATTTTGCGCCGGTTGACCGCAACGAGCGCAATCGCCATTTATGCGTTATAGTTTCGCCACTGCGGGCCTTGAACCCGCGAGCAAGGAGCGAATTGGATGTTCATTCAGACTGAGGCTACGCCCAACCCTGCAACGCTGAAATTTTTGCCAGGGCGTCCGGTGCTCGAAAGCGGCACGCTCGACATGCCTTCGAAGGAAGCTGCAGCGCGATCGCCGCTGGCGATGCGTCTGTTCGCCGTTTCGAATGTCGGCGGAGTTTTCTTTGGCTCGGATTTCATTTCGGTGACCAAGACCGGCGGCGACTGGCAACAGATGAAGCCGGCGATCCTCGGCGCGATCATGGAGCACTATATGTCGGGTGCGCCGCTTCTGGCGGAAGACACCCAGCCGGCCGGAGCTGCCACTGACGAATTTTTCGAGGCAAAGGACGCTGAGACCGTCGCAACCATCAAGGACCTGATCGAAACGCGCGTGCGCCCGGCGGTCGCGGGCGATGGCGGCGACATCACCTTCCGTGGCTACAAGGAAGGCATCGTCTATCTCAATATGAAGGGCGCCTGCTCTGGCTGCCCGTCCTCGACCGCGACGCTCAAGCACGGCATCCAGAACCTGCTGCGCCATTTCGTGCCTGAGGTCGTCGAAGTACGGCCGATGTAGCCGGATGTTTCGGTAAATTTGACGTCATGCCCGGCCCCTGTGCCGGGCGTGCTCGTTTCGGGGCCGGGTTTTGTAAAACGCGGATAGCGGGACAAGTCCGGCCAGTACAATGGTAAGCTTGCCGGCATGCGTGTCCTTGCGATCGATACCGCCCTCGAAGCCTGCTCGGTCGGACTGCTCGACACCGAACGAACGGACATGCACGTTTATGAATCGCTGCCAATGCAGCGCGGCCATGCCGAAGCGCTGATGCCGCTGGTGGCGCGCGTGCTCGACCGCGCCCGATTGGATTGTGCCGCCATTGACCGCATCGCGGTGACCACCGGTCCCGGAAGCTTTACCGGATTGCGCGTAGGCATCGCCGCCGCCCGTGGTATCGCGCTTGCCGCCGACAAGCCGGCAATTGGACTATCGACGCTCGCGGCCTTCGCCGCGCCATTCATCGCGGCCGATGATACGCTGCCAGTAGTCGTGGCAATCGACGCGCGTCACGACCACATCTATCTGCAGGTATTTGGCCCCGGCGGTCGAACCATCGTTGCGCCGCGGGTCGCGCCGTTGCGCGAGGCTCTGCGTGTCGCGACAACCGGCGCGCCGCGCATTACCGGCACCGCGGCAAGCAAACTGGCGGCGCTATGGCCCTCCGGCGAGCGCGCGCCGAGCGCCATCGCGCAGCTTCCCGCGCCACCCATCGACTGGGTCGCAAGACTCGGCGCCGCTGCGACAGATACCCACACGCCACCAAAACCGCTATATCTGCGCGCGCCGGATGCTCGCCCACAAGACGCTGTGCAATTGGCCCGGCGATGATCGGATTTATCAGCAGCCTTTTTACGCGCGGCGAGCCCGCAATATCCGAAGCGAGCGCACGCGACGCACCTGCGATCGCAATGCTGCATGGCGGATCTTTTCGGCGTGGCTGGAGCGAGCAAGAAGTTGAAGCCCTGTTGCTCGACCGGCACGTCATCACTCACCGCGCGATGATCGGTACAAAGCTTGCGGGCTTTATCATGTCGCGGCTGGTTGAGGACGAGGCCGAAATCCTCTCTGTCGCGGTGGCGCGCCGCCAGCGCGGACTGGGCCTTGCACGCAAACTGCTCAATCTGCATTTGCGCCGGCTGGCCGGCCTCGGTGCACGTGCCGTATTCCTGGAAGTCGATGAGCACAACGACCCGGCGCTCCGGCTTTACCACCGTGCCAGCTTTAGCGAAGTGTCGCGCCGCCCCAACTACTACCCCGGGTCTGACGGCAAGGCCGCCGCCGCGATGGTGCTGCGACGCGATCTTTCCTGATCGTTCGATGGACACATGCCGGACAGGATCAATATGATAGGAAGCCTCAAGCCGGACCAAACAGACGACAGAGATGCGACGTGACCACCGCGGGCAAGAACATCGCAGAAAAAAAGAATATCGAGGCACTCTGTGCGGCAAAGGGCATGCGCATGACCGAACAGCGGCGCATCATCGCGCGTGTGCTGGCAGAATCGGACGATCATCCCGATGTCGAGGAGCTTTTTCGACGCTGCGCCAAAGTCGACGACCGTATCTCGATTTCGACCGTGTACCGGACAATGCGCCTGTTCGAAGATGCCGGCATCATCGAACGACACGATTTTCGTGACGGCCGCTCGCGTTACGAGACCAGCCCGGAGGCTCACCACGACCATCTGATCAATCTGCGTAATGGCGACGTAATCGAGTTTCAATCCGAGGAAATCGAACGGCTGCAAGCCGAGGTGGCCCGCAAGCTCGGTTATAAACTCGTTGATCACCGGCTTGAGCTCTACGCCGTCCCGCTCGACGACGAAAAGAAGCGCTAACGATGAACCTTGCAGACTAGACGCCGATGGCGCGCGCGCTTTTTATCGCGGCATTCTTCTTCACCATGACGCCGCTGTTGATCTCAATTCAGTGGCTGCTCGAAAAACTCAATTTGCCCGGCTGGGGCTCTATCTCTTCGAACTATTACCGCGTGCTCTGTTCGCTTTTACGGATCCGCGTGCGTGTCAGCGGCGCGCGCGTGGGCGGCCGCGCCGTGCTGTTCGTATCCAATCATATCTCTTGGGCCGACATCCTCGCGATTGGTTCGATCGGGCCGGTTGCCTTCGTCGCCAAGCGTGAAGTTGCAAGTTGGCCGCTGGTCGGCATTACCGCCAAAATGCAAAGGACGGTATTCGTGGATCGTACGCGTCGTCATCAAACCGGCGATGCAGTCGCTGAGATCATCAAGCGCATTGAAAACGGGACCTCCGTGGTGCTGTTCGCGGAAGGTACATCGAGCGACGGTAATCGCGTGCTGCCGTTCCGCTCTGCGTTACTCGGCGCGGTGGAGGAGGCCGCCGTGAGCGGCGGTAGCAGCATTCTGATCCAGCCCATGTCGATCTGTTACACCGGTCAGCATGGCATTCCGATGGGACGTCAACACCGCCCGCTGGTCGCCTGGTATGGCGACCTGGACTTCCTTCCCCACATCAAGGCCCTCATCGAACGCGGCGCGGTCGATGCATTGGTTACTTACGGGGAGCCGGTGCCTGCGGACCGCGGCACCGACCGCAAGGCCGTGACCAAGCAGCTGGAAGGCACGGTGCGGCGGCTATTGGCGGCAAACCTGCGCGGGCGTCCCTTGACCGCGGAGCGCGCGGACTAGCGCAAATTTATTTTTTGCGCCAAGCAAGTCTTAAAATCGTTGTAAAATCAAATATATGGTTTCGACGGGACAAATCCCGGCACGACAGGCTAGATTGGACGCGTTTCGCATCAAAACGGCATGAGCAGACCCAGCAAAGTCCACGTCAAATCCTTCGGCTGCCAGATGAACGTCTACGATTCCCATCGTATGGCGGACACCCTGGCACCCGCTGGGTTCACCGAGACTGCAAGACCCGAAGACGCGGATCTCGTCATCCTCAACACCTGTCACATCCGCGAAAAGGCTGCCGAGAAGGTCTACTCGGAAATCGGCCGCATCCGCGAGATGAAAGAGGCCGCGGCGCGCGACGGCCGGCGCATGATCATCGCGGTCGCCGGCTGCGTTGCACAGGCTGAAGGCAAAGAGATTATTCGCCGCGCCAGCACGGTCGATCTGGTTGTCGGCTCGCAAAACTATCATCGCCTGCCGGACATGATCGCCCGCGCGCAAGCTGGCGAGAAAATTGTCGACACTGAATTTCCGGTCGAGGACAAGTTCGATGTCCTGGCAGTTCCTGCGAGAGATGTGATTGCCAAGCGCGGCATTTCCGCTTTCGTCACCGTGCAGGAAGGGTGTGACAAGTTCTGCACGTTCTGCGTTGTGCCCTATACGCGCGGCACTGAAGTTTCGCGACCCGTTGCAAAGATAGTCGCAGAAGTCGAGCGCCTGACGGAAGCCGGAGTGCGTGAGGTGACGCTGATTGGCCAGAATGTGAATGCCTATCATGGGACCGGACCGTACGGCCGCCCGTCGACGCTCGGAAAATTGTTGCGACGTCTCGCGCAAGTCCCCGGTATATTGCGGTTGCGCTACACCACGAGTCATCCGCGCGACATGGACGACGATCTCGTCGCGACCCATGCCGAGCTGCCGACGCTGATGCCCTATGTGCATCTGCCGGTGCAATCCGGCTCCGACCACATTCTCGCGGCGATGAATCGAAAACATACGCGCCGGGACTATCTTGATGTCATTGCGCGTCTGCGCGCCGCCCGCACCGATCTTGCCTTCACCTCCGATTTCATCGTGGGCTTTCCCGGCGAGACGGAAAGCGATTTCCGCGATACGCTTGCGCTCATCGACGAGGTCGGCTTCGCCGGCGCATATTCGTTCATGTATTCGGCACGACCCGGCACTCCGGCGGCCGAAATGAGCGATCAGGTGTCGCAGGACGAGAAGTCCGAACGGCTGCAACGGCTCCAGGCCACCATTACGCGCCATCAGCGCGGCTTCAATGCCGGCTTCGCCGGTCGCACAATTGATGTGCTTCTGGAAAAGCCCGGCAGACTGCCTGGGCAGCTCGTTGGCCGCTCCCCGTACTTGCAGGCGGTGCAGGTCATGGCGCCGGCCGGTCTGATCGGGTCGATCAAACGCGTGACTGTTACCGAGGTCGGCAGCAACAGTCTTTTTGGCGCGCTCGCCGATGAAACGCGCTCGCCGGTGCTTGCCGCAGCAGGAGCTTGAAAAACCCTTGCGTACGACGGATTCCGTGATCGCGCCCACCGCCGCCTCCGAGGAGACGGCCACCACGCAGACCGTACTCGCGTTCGAGGACAACAAACTTGCATCCGGTCTGTTTGGACAATACGGACAGAACCTCGCGCTCATCGAACGTCGCCTCGGTGTCGTGGCGGAGCAGCGCGGCAATCACGTCACCATCGAAGGCTCGCGCGGCGCCTGCGAGCAAGCGCGCCGCGTGCTGGAAGGCCTCTATGAGCACCTCAAGCGCGGGCACGATTTGAGCCAAGGCGACGTCGAAGGCGCCATTCGTCAGGCAATCGCGCAAGGTTCGCTGTTTGACTATGACCCGGCGGCTCCGCGTCCCGCTTTCGAGGAAATCAATCTGCGCAAGCGCCCGGTCCGCGCCCGCACCGCCGCACAGGACGCCTACATTCGCGCGCTCAAGCGCCATGCGCTGGTGTTCGGAACCGGGCCGGCCGGCACTGGCAAGACCTGGCTTGCAGTCGCACAGGCCGTCCAGATGTTCGAGCGAAAGGAAGTCGATCGCATCATCCTGTCGCGTCCGGCGGTGGAAGCCGGCGAGCGTCTGGGGTTCCTTCCCGGCGACATGCGCGAGAAAGTCGATCCCTATCTGCGCCCGATTTACGATGCGCTTTACGACTTGATGGAGGCGCGCATCGTCGAGCGCGCCTTACAGGCGGGCGAGATCGAAATCGCGCCGCTCGCTTTCATGCGCGGGCGCACGCTGTCCAATGCGGTTGTCATTCTTGACGAAGCGCAGAATACGACCTCGATGCAGATGAAGATGTTTCTCACGCGACTGGGCGAGAACAGCCGCATGATCGTTACAGGTGATCCGAGTCAGGTCGACCTGCCGCACGGTCAAACCTCCGGATTGGCGGAAGCGGTCAAGTTGCTTGCGCGGATTGACGGCGTCGGTCATGTCGCGTTCACGCATGAAGATGTTATTCGCCACGAGCTGGTGGCTAGAATCGTTGAAGCTTATGACCGCGGCGTACCCGCGCGCGAGGGCAAGGGATGAGGCCGGAGCTGCAGCGGCGAACATCCCCGCCGCATATCGATATTCAGATGCAATCCGCGCTTTGGGATAAACAGCCTCTCGCCGAGCAAACCGTGCGCGAGGCAATCGCTGCGGCAGCTTCCGCCCTCTCAACAGCCGGCGGCGAAGTGAGTATTGTACTCACGGACGATTCGACGATTCGCGCGCTCAATCGCGATTGGCGTGGAATTGACAAGCCGACCAACGTGCTGTCGTTCGCGGCATCCGGTCACAAAACCAGCGAAGACGCGCGCCTGCTCGGCGATATCGTCATCGCCTACGAGACGCTCGAACGCGAATGCGACGATGAATCGCGCATCTTCCTTCATCACCTTGCCCATCTCGCGGTGCATGGTTTTCTTCACCTCATCGGGTACGATCATCAAACCGGTAGCCAAGCCGAAGAGATGGAAGGGCTCGAGAGTAAAATCATGAAGCGTCTGAACATGTCCGACCCTTACCTTTCGCGTGATCTTGGCGACGCCTGACCGCCATGCCTGACAGCGATCCATCCAGTTCGAATCCAGCGGGCGGTCCCTTCGAGCCGCGCAATCTGCCGGTGCCCGTGCCGCCCGCTCAGGAAAACGGCGAAACCTGGTTTATGCGTGCGCTGCGTGTGCTGTTCGGCTGGAAGCCGACCACCATGCGCGCGGATCTCAAGGACATACTTGATGCGATGAATCCCGGTGAGTCCGGCTTTTCGCCGGAAGAGGGCCGGATGCTCAAGAACATCCTTGGGCTGCGCGAGCGCCGTGTCGGCGATGTCATGGTACCGCGCGCGGACATTATCGCCGTGCAGCAGGACATTAAGCTGGGCGAACTTGTGCGGGTATTTGAGGGAGCCGGGCACTCGCGGCTTGTCGCCTACAACGACACGCTCGACGACCCGATCGGGATGGTGCACATCCGCGACCTGATTGCATTCATGACTGCGCGCGCGGCCGTCGACCCGGAAAAAAACGCGAAACGCAAGAAGCCCCTGCCCGCCGACCTCGATCTCAAGGCGGTTAATCTCGGCATGCCATTGTCGGCCACGAAAATTGTGCGCGAGATCCTGTTCGTACCGCCGTCGATGCGGGTCATTGACCTGTTGGCGCGGATGCAGGCCACGCGCATTCATCTCTCTCTGGTTGTCGACGAGTATGGAGGCACCGACGGGCTCGTATCGATCGAGGACATTGTCGAGCAAATCGTCGGTGAGATTGCAGACGAACACGATGAAGATGAGACGCCCGCTGTGACGCAGCAAGCCGATGGCTCGTTCGTCGCCGACGCGCGCGCCACGATCGAAGATGTGGCCGGCACGGTCGGCAACGACTTCGATGTTGGCGACGCGGCCGAGGAGGTCGATACCATCGGCGGCTATCTCGTGACGCGCGCCGGTCGTTTGCCGATACGCGGCGAAATTGTCCCGGGACCCGGACTTTTCGAATTTGAAGTGCTTGATGCGGACCCGCGCCGCGTCAAGCGCATACGAATCACGCGTCTGAAGGAGCGGCGCGACCGGCCGCGCGAGGCGCGCCGGCCAGGGCCGGCGGACGCCCTCATCGGGGCGCCGACGGCAACTTCGAGCAACGATGGCACGCCGGCATCAAAAGATGACGGCTCAATGGGCGCGCGCCGCCCGTGACGATTACCCGGCTCGCACACGTCATCATCCTGACCTCCGGTTGGCGGCGCGCCGCCATTGCGTTTATTGCCGGGGCTGCATCGGCGCTGGCGATGGCTCCGCTCAACGCCTGGCCAATTCTGTTCGTCACGTTTCCAGTGCTGATCTGGCTCGTCGACGGCTCGGCAGCCAGCCGCTGGAGCGGGCCGGTGAATGCGGCGGTGGCAGGTTGGTGCTTCGGCTTCGGCTACTTTCTCGCGGGGCTTTACTGGATCGGTTACGCCTTCCTGGTCGACGTGAAGACATTCGGTTGGCTGTTACCAGTAGCGGTCGCCGGCCTGCCAGCCTATCTCGCGCTCTACACCGCACTGGGCCTGGCGGCCGCACGGCTGATTTGGGTGCGCGGGCCTGAACGCGTTTTGGCCCTTGCCGCAACATTGACCATCGCCGAATGGCTGCGCGGCCATCTGCTTAGTGGATTTCCCTGGAATGCCTTCGGTTATGCATTCGCTGAACCGCTCGTCCTGGCGCAAAGTGTATCGCTGGTCGGGATCTGGACGCTGACGTTCCTCTGCATCGCGATCTTCTCGACGCCCGCCGTGATCGCGGATGACAGGGCGGATGCGCGGCATCCTTATCTTCCACTGTTCCTTGGATTGGGAATGCTTGCGGCGTTCGCCGGTTACGGAGCGTCACGGCTGTGGTCGAATCCGACCGCCTACGTGAGCAGCGTGAAGTTGCGCATCATGCAGCCCAATCTGCAGCAAGACGACAAGTTCAACTATTCTGCGAAAGCGCAGGTGATGGATCGCTACTTGCGCCTCTCGAACCGCGCCACCGGTCCGCAATCGAACGGTGTTCGCGATGTAACGCTTTTGATCTGGCCAGAGGCTGCGTTTCCATTTTTTCTCACGCGAGAACCTGATGCCCTGGCTCAGATCGCCACGTTGCTAAAGCCGTCCACCGAATTGATCACCGGTGCGGTGCGTGCGCCGGACAACGCACGTGCAGGCAATGCGCAGGCTTACAATTCGATCTATGTGATAGATCCCGACGGTTCGATACGCGGCGTCTACGACAAGGTGCATTTGGTCCCGTTCGGCGAATACCTGCCGTTCCAGCGCCTGCTTGAACGGATCGGTTTGATGCAGCTCACCAAGGTTGTGGGCGGATTTTTGTCCGGCGACCGCCGGCGTGCGATGGACATTTCTGGCGCACCGAAAGTACTGCCGCTGATATGTTACGAGGCGATCTTTCCCGGCGCCGCGGTGCCGCGCGGCGAGCGGCCGGGCTGGCTCATCAATGTCACCAATGATGGCTGGTTTGGCATAAGTTCCGGGCCATATCAGCATTTCCAGCAGGCGCGCATGCTCGCTATCGCCGAAGGGTTGCCGCTTGTGCGCGCGGCCAATACCGGCATCTCCGCGGTCATCGATCCGGTGGGCCGGATCATCAACAAGCTACCCCTGGGTGTTGAAGGCGTGCTCGACGCCCAACTTCCTGCCGCAATCGAACCGACCGTATATTCGCGCTACGGTAATTATTTCTTGATCCTCGTGCTGGCCGTCAGCCTGGCGATTGTGACGCGGCGGCGACTTCGCGCATAGATTGCGCAACGATGCAACGTATTATGCAAGTTGCTGAGTGTGCAAATCAACTTGCGCGCGTTGCGCTCCAGAGTTGATACCGAATTACCATTGTAGGTAAACTGGCTGAAATCTATGACTTATTTACACTTATATTCCCGATTACACGGACTTCACGCATTGCCTTGATGCATCCACTTGTGACAACTACGCGTAAAAGTGGGGGCACGGGAGAAGCCTATGGCCAAGAAAGTGCCAAATCCGATCGACAGGCACGTAGGTTCGCGCGTGCGCATGCGCCGGATGATGCTGAGCATGAGTCAGGAAAAGCTTGGCGATGCCCTCGGCCTCACTTTCCAGCAAGTACAGAAATACGAAAAGGGAACCAACCGCATTGGCGCCAGCCGGCTGCAACAGATCGCACAGATCCTCCAGGTGCCGGTCTCATTTTTCTTCGAAGGCACACCGCATGCACCGGGCCATTCCGGTGGCATGAGCGAGGCGCCATCGCCCGCCTACGTTGCCGACTTTCTTGCCACATCCGACGGCCTTTCGCTGACGAAGGCTTTTATGCGCATCAAGAGCAGCAAGCTCCGCCGACGTATCGTCGACTTGGTCGAGCAGATCGCCGGTGTGGATTGATTTCAGGGGTTAAATCCCATCGTTAACGAAGCATCTGCCCACTACTGCCCGCATCTTGACCTCCTTCGCCGCCGCTGCAAGAACCACCCGGACAGAACACGCCGCGGCCACGCAGCCGCGCCACGCGAGGAGTTGCAGCGGTGGCTCACACCAATTTTTTATTCACCAGTGAATCCGTCTCGGAAGGTCATCCCGACAAGGTCTGCGATCAGATCTCTGACGCGGTGCTGGACGCGTTTCTCGAGAATGACATCAAGCTCGGCATCGCCGACGATAGCCTCGTGAACACGCGGCTTGGGTGCGAAACGCTTGCCACCACCAACAAGATCGTCATCGCCGGCGAAGGCCGCGGTCAGGCACCATTGTTCCGCAAGCACGGCGACAAGGTGGTTGTCGACCGCGAATTGATCACCAAGATCGCGCGCGACGTGGTCAGGGATATTGGCTATGACCAGGATGGTTTCTCCTACTACGGCGCCGACGTCGAAGTGCTGCTGCACGGCCAATCGCCCGATATCGCGATGGGCGTGAATGCCAAGAAGAAAAAAGGCGGTGAGGAAGAGGGCGCGGGCGACCAGGGCATGATGTTCGGCTTTGCCTGCACCGAAAGCGAAGTTTACGAAAAGAACTCGTTCATGCCGGCGCCGATTTATTTCGCGCACAAGATTCTCAAAATGCTGTCGGACAAGCGCCGCGGCGGCCAGCTCTTTGATTTGCAGCCCGACGCCAAGAGCCAGGTCACCGTTCGCTATGTCGATGGCAAACCAATCGGCTGCACGAAGGTTGTGGTCTCCACCCAGCACAATGCGCAGAGCCGCAACGGCAAGAAATACACGCCCGGCCTGATCAAGGAGATGATCTCCGATGCGGTCGAGTCGGCATTGCCGAAAGGCTGGATGCCGCAGAGGCCATCCGACTTTCTGGTCAATCCGACCGGCAATTTCGTGATTGGCGGACCGGATGGAGACTGCGGACTCACCGGCCGCAAGATCATCGTCGATACCTACGGCGGCTACGCACCGCACGGTGGCGGCGCTTTCTCGGGCAAGGATCCGACCAAGGTCGATCGTTCCGCCGCGTACGCGGCGCGCTATCTCGCCAAGAATGTCGTGGCTGCCGGAGTAGCGGAGCGCTGCACCATCCAGGTCGCCTATGCTATCGGCGTCGCCGACCCGATGTCGGTTCTGGTCGACACTCATGGGACGGGCAAGGTCGAGGAGAAAAGGCTCGAGAAGGTTCTGCCCGAGCTATTCCGGCTTACCCCGACCAATATCCGCCGTACGCTCAAGCTCAACCGGCCGATTTACAAGCGGACTGCCGCCTATGGCCATTTCGGACGCGCTCCGGACAAGGATGGCGGCTTCTCCTGGGAAAAGACGGACCTCGCTTCCGCGATCAGAAGCGCGGTGAAATAGCCGCCGCGGCAGAGATGAACGGAGACTGGCCGGCCTTGTGCCGGCCATTTGCGTCTTTGATAGTCGGCGCATGGGACCGAATTCGACGCCTTCGCAGCGCACATTTTTCGGCCGGCGCAAAGGCCATCCCCTCAAGCCGCGACAGGCGGCGTTGTTCGACACAGTATTGCCACGCGTTGCACTTGAGGTGGCGAACGCCAAGCCTGTCGACCTGCGCACGCTCTTTGCAAAACCAGGCGACGATGTGCGACTTGAGATCGGCTTTGGTGGCGCCGAGCATTTGATTGCTCAGGCGCTGGCCAATCCTCGCACCGGCTTCATCGGCACAGATGCTTTCGTCAACGCAATTGCCAAAGCGCTGGTCGCGATTGAAGGGAACGCGCTGTCCAATGTCCGTCTGCATTTTGGCGACGCAAGCGAATTGCTCGACTGGCTCCCGGATGCGGCGCTCTCGCGTATCGATCTGCTCTATCCCGATCCCTGGCCGAAGCGGCGGCACTGGAAACGGCGGTTTATCCAGGACGAAAATCTCAAGCGGCTCGCACGCATTTTGAAAAAGGGCGGCGAATTGCGTTTCGCTACCGATATTGCGGACTATTCCGCCTACGCATTGGTGCGCGTGCTACGTTCGGCGGACTTCATATGGACCGCGGAATGCGCCGACGACTGGCGCAAGCCATGGCCCGGGTTCACAGGCACGCGCTACGAAATGAAGGCCAAACGCGAGGGACGCCGGCCGGCATACTTCATCTTTCGCCGGGCTTAATGGTCGCCTGTCCCCTGCCGGACTTGCCAGAAGCGAACGACACGCTGCGCGGTCGTGGCCGTCAGTCGCTCGAAATTCTCGCGTGCGACCTCAAGTGTTTGAGGTGATGGCTTGCCTCCGGGCCGGCCATTGAGGATCGCCTTCACTGTGAGCCAGCCAAAGCCGACAGCCCGCGCCAGGATCAGGACCGGATCGGCGCGCTCGCCGTTCATCAGTCTGTCCACGACTTCGACCGGGACGGCGCACAAGGTTGCAAGCGCCGCGATGGTTTCTTCGTACTTTCCGGTACTGGCAAACTCGGCAACGTCATCTTCGGTGAGCTTGCGTTCTTTGTGCAGGACGCGCACCGCCGCGAGCGCGGCGGTATAGTTGCGGGGCGCCGCCTTCGCAGCGACCTCGTCGGTAACCTGCGCAAGGACACGCCGGATTTCCGACTGGGTTTCAGGTTTGGCTTTCGCGAGCAGGCGCTTCTGCACCACTTCGCTTGCCTGAATCAAAAGCTCTCGAAACAGCCGCGGCGGTATGTCGGTGCGCATGCCGACCTTTTCAGCCAGCACGCTGTCCTTTTCGGCACGTTGCACAAGCGTGATGAACGCATTGTCTGATAATGCCGCGTGTTGATTATTGGCAATTGAGCGCGCCACCTCGCGGTCGCCGCGCTTGACCAAAATGTCGGACAGCGCCGCGCTGATGCCAAGGCGCATTGACATCGCGAGTAGATGCTCCTGACTCTTGTTTTCAGCGATGGACAGGAGGTCTGGATCGGCAAGCGTTGCCTGCTTGAGCACCGGACCTGCGACCGCGATATCGTCGTTTTTGGCCAGCGTGCGGACCACGCCGGCTGGCGCGTTGGCAACCGGTGCGATCCGTCGAGCAAGTTCGGCCAGCGCTTTGGCCTCAATCTCCTCAATCAGGCAGCCGATGACGTCGTCAAACAGCGCGACATGTTCTGCATTGAAGCTGGGGGCGCCGTCGAGAAACAGGGTGGTTATGCGGCGTAGCGTCTCCGCACGTTTCTCCGCCGAGCCGTGCTGGACGACATCTTCCAACTCGGGAAGCAGCGACACCGGAACAACACCCATGCAGGACCTGCAAAACGCCAGAAAACCCGCGCAACGCGCGGATTTACGCAAATTTAAGGGCAGATTCTGAAGGAAGGGTTAGTCGTTAACGCGGCGTCACTCTTGCATGCCCTCGCGAAATCGCTATATTTCACAATGTTACTAGACACCCTCATTACCGAACGGTTTTGAGAGTGGGTCCCGCGGGGCCCGCTCTTTTTTGTTACCGGATGGGCACAGGCGACACGTTGCAGACAAATACGGCCTCAAACGCGCCAAGTGAACCGCGGCTCATTATTGAGCCGGGGCTGCCGGCCCGTGTTGCAACGATTGTCGAGCCAGTCATTGAGCAGCTCGGCTACCGTCTCGTGCGGGTACGGATGTCCGGCGCCGAAGGTTGCACCGTACAAATCATGGCGGAGCGGCCCGACGGCAGCATGACGGTGGAAGACTGCGAGGCAGTTTCCCGCGCACTTTCGCCGGTTCTTGATGTGGCAGATCCGATCGATCGGACTTACCGACTTGAAATTTCTTCACCCGGCATCGACCGGCCGCTGGTACGCAAATCGGATTTCGAGCGCTATGCGGGTCATCTCGTCAAAATCGAGATGGAAATCCCCGTCGGCGGCCGCAAGCGATTCCGTGGAATTCTCACGGGAACTGTCGGTGACGCGGCGCGCGTGCATCGTGATGACGCTGCGCAAGGCGAGGAAGCGGACGTGCTGCTTCCGCTTGAGGAAATGGGCGAAGCAAAGTTGGTGCTCACCGACGAACTGGTGTCACAAGCCTTGCGGCGCGAGAAGGCCGCCAAGCGCGAAGCCCGCGCGGCGCGCAAGGAAGAACGACGCGAAGAGAGACATTCACGGCACCGCCCGCAAAGGGTTGCCGCCAAAGGAGGAGAGTGAGCTATGGCTGTCAGCGCCAACAGGCTCGAATTGCTGCAAATCGCCGACGCAGTTGCGCGTGAAAAAGCGATCGACCGCGGAATCGTAATCACAGCGATGGAAGATGCGATCGCCAAAGCGGCGCGCTCCCGCTACGGCGCGGAAACCGATGTGCATGCGGAGATCGAGCCGAAAACTGGCGATCTGCGCCTCACTCGCCATATGCTTGTGGTCGAGGCCGTCGAGAACCCGTCCAATCAGATCACGCTCGAAGAAGCGCGCAAGCGTCACCCGGCTGCGCAAGTCGGCGACACAATTGCTGACCCCCTGCCACCGCTCGAATACGGCCGCATCGCTGCGCAGTCGGCCAAGCAGGTGATCGTGCAGAAGGTGCGCGAGGCCGAGCGCGACCGACAATATGCCGAGTACAAGGATCGCATCGGCGATATCGTCAACGGCATCGTCAAACGCGTCGAGTACGGCAACGTCGTGGTCGATCTCGGCCGTGGTGAGGCGATCGTGCGACGCGACGAACTGCTGCCGCGCGAAGTTTTTCGTAACGGTGACCGCATCCGGGCCTATATCTACGACGTGCGGCGCGAACCGCGCGGTCCGCAGATTTTCCTGTCGCGCACGCATCCGCAATTCACATCTAAACTCTTCGCCCAGGAAGTGCCGGAAATCTACGATGGCATCGTGGAAGTGAAGGCGGTCGCCCGCGACCCCGGCTCACGTGCCAAGATTGCGGTGATCTCGCGCGATTCTTCCGTCGATCCCGTCGGCGCCTGCGTTGGCATGCGGGGCTCGCGCGTGCAGGCGGTCGTGAACGAATTGCAGGGCGAGAAGATCGATATCATTCCGTGGTCGCCCGACATCGCCACCTTCGTGGTGAACGCATTGGCTCCGGCGGAAGTCGCCAAGGTCGTGCTCGATGAAGACAAGGAGCGCATCGAGGTGGTGGTACCGGATCAACAACTGTCCCTCGCGATCGGACGGCGCGGCCAGAATGTGCGGCTCGCCTCTCAGCTTACCGGCTGGGATATCGATATTTTGACCGAGCAGGAAGAATCAGAACGCCGCCAGGCCGAATTCGAGAATCGCACCAAGGTTTTTGTCGAGGCACTCAATCTCGACGAGGTGGTCGGACAGTTGCTGGCTTCGGAAGGGTTCGGTTCGATCGAGGAGCTCGCGCTCGTGGACGAAAAGGAAATTGCCGGAATCGAAGGTTTCGATACGGATACAGCGCGCGAACTTCAGGAGCGTGCAAAAGAGTATCTCGCGCAACAGGAGGCAGAGCTCGATGCCAAACGCGTCGAGCTGGGCGTTGCGGACGAGGTCAAGGATGTGCCCGGAGTGACCACAAAAATACTGGTCGCGCTCGGCGAGAACGGCGTGAAAACCGTGGAAGATCTTGCCGGCTGCGCCACCGATGATCTCACCGGCTGGACCGAGCGCAAGGACGGCGAAAGCAAACATGAGCCGGGTTTCCTCGACGGCCTGGGTGTTTCGCGCGAGGACGCCGAGGCCATGATCATGCAGGCACGGCTCAAGGCCGGTTGGGTGACGGAGGCGGAGCTTGCCCCGCCGCCGGCCCCGGCTGAACCAGCGCCCGAAGATGCGCCGCAGGCATAGGGGGATCGGCAACAGCGATGCTGGCAGTTGCGCAGGACAATGAACTCGACCACGGGGCGACCAGTGTCGCCCCGGGGATGGAGCGCACCTGCGCGCTTACCCGTGAGCTCAAACCGGCGGCGGAAATGGTGCGCTTCGTGGTTGGCCCGGGCGGAGAAACGGTACCTGACGTCAAACGCAAATTGCCCGGCCGTGGGATCTGGGTGACGGCGACCCGCTCCGCTATCGAAGATGCCATCAAGCGTAATGTCTTCGCCCGCGGCTTCAAACGCGATGTGCGGGTCGCGCCCGATCTGGCCGCGCAAACCGAAGCGATGATTGAACGCGCCGCGCTCGACGCGCTGGCAATCGCCGGCAAGGCCGGCACGGTGGTCAGTGGTTTTTCCAGGGTGGAAACGGCAGCCGGCCAGGGTGACATTCTGGCGTTGATCCATGCGGCCGACGCCGGCGACGACGGCAAGCGCAAGCTAGCGGCCGTCCTGCGCCGCAATACGACCGGGAAATCGCGAGAAATCGTGGTGATCGATACGTTTACCGGTGCCCAATTGGATTTGGCATTGAACCGTCCAAATGTGGTACATGCAGCCCTGCTTGCCGGGCCCGGAAGCGAGACTTTTCTTGCGCGCGTCGCGCGCCTGACACGCTTTCGGACCGGAACTTCGCCCGATGTAGTTAGCGCGCATGCGCCGACGGAAGGCGCATAAGGACACAGTACGGAATGAGCGAGACGAAGAACCCCGGCGAGAAAAAACTCAGCGTCTCAGGCAAGACGCTGACACTCAAGCCACGCACCGAGACGGGCGTGGTGCGCCAAAGCTTCAGCCACGGCCGCAGCAAACAGGTTGTGGTCGAGAAGGTCAAACGCCGCACGGTCGGCGGGCCGGGTGAAGCCAAGGCCGAACCGGCACCTCCTGTCGAAGTAAAAAAGGCTCCTTCCGCGAAGAAGGCCGCGCCGGTCGCAAGCTCGGGTTTGACTCACGCGGACGCGGCCGCGAAGCCAAAGTCAGGCGTCGTGCTGCGCACTCTGACCGAAGAAGAGCGTAATGCGCGCGCGCACGCACTCGCCGACTCGCGCGTACGCGAGGCTGAGGAGCGCAAGATTGCCGAAGAGGAAGCGCGCCGTCGCGCCAGCCGCGAAGTCGTCGACCGCTCCGAGCGAGAGGCAGCGGAAGCACGCAAGCGTGACGAGGAAGAACGTCGCAAGCATGACGAGGAAACCAAACGTAAGGCCGGCGAGGTCGCCAAAAAGCGCTTCGGTGTGGAAGAGACCCCGCGTGGCGGGCCGGCAGCGCGTCTCGCGCTCGAAGCTGATGACGATGAAGGGCCCCGTTCACCGCGGCGTCCGGGCGCCGCGCGTCCGGCTGCCGCTCCGCGTCCCGCTCCACGCGGTGGAGCTGAGAAACAGCGCGGCCGTCTAACGCTCGTCAATGCTCTGCGTGCCGATGAAGTACGCGAACGGTCGGTCGCGTCGTTCCGGCGGCGTACGCAACGGCTCAAGGGAATTGCCTCCAACGAGCCGAAAGAAAAGCTTGTGCGCGAGGTAACGATTCCCGAAGCGATCAGCATCCAGGATCTCGCTAACCGTATGTCCGAGCGCGCTGTCGACGTCATCCGCCTCCTTATGAAGCAAGGCCAGATGGTCACGATCAACGACGTGATCGACGCCGATACCGCCCAACTCATTGCAGAGGAAATGGGCCACAGCGTGCGCCGCGTCGCCGAAGCCGACGTGGAAGAAGGGCTGTTCGACGTAGCGGACGAACCCGCGCAACTGGAGGCGCGTGCGCCCGTTGTCACTGTCATGGGCCACGTCGACCACGGCAAGACCTCGCTGCTCGATGCAATCCGCTCGAGCGAGGTGGCGGCGGGTGAAGCCGGCGGGATCACCCAGCATATCGGTGCGTATCAGGTGACGGCGCCTTCGGGTGCCAAAATCACCTTCATCGACACACCTGGTCATGCCGCCTTCACCGCCATGCGCGCGCGCGGCGCCAAAGTTACCGATATCGTGGTGTTGGTCGTCGCCGCCGACGACGGCGTGATGCCGCAAACGGTTGAGGCGATCCACCATGCAAAGGCGGCAAAGGTGCCGATCATCGTCGCCATCAACAAGATCGACAAGCCGGACGCCAAGCCAGACCGCGTGCGCACCGACCTTCTGCAACACGAGATCCAGGTCGAATCCATGGGTGGCGAGGTGGTGGACGTGGAAGTGTCCGCCACCAAGAAGACGAATATCGACAAGCTGCTCGAGATGATCGGCTTGCAGGCGGAAATCCTCGACCTCAAAGCCAATCCGCAACGCGCGGCGGAAGGGACCGTAATCGAGGCCAAGCTCGATCGTGGCCGCGGGCCGGTAGCGACCGTGCTGATCCAGCGCGGCACTTTACGGGTCGGCGATCTCGTGGTGGCCGGGGCCGAATGGGGCCGCGTGCGCGCCTTGGTGTCCGACACCGGCGAACCAATCGACAGTGCCGGACCGTCAACGCCGGTCGAAGTGCTTGGCTTCTCGGGCACACCGGACGCCGGTGATCGTCTGGCGGTGGTCGATAACGAAGCCCGCGCTCGTGAGGTTACCGATTATCGCGCCAGACAGAAGCGTGAGAAGACCGCGGCGCGCGCCACCGGCATGCGCGGCTCGCTCGAGCAGATGATGGCGCAGGCCAAGACGTCGGGGCGCAAGGAATTTCCGCTGGTCATCAAAGCCGATGTGCAAGGTTCGGTTGAAGCCATTATCGGCGCGCTCGACAAACTCGCCACGGATGAGGTCGCTGCGCGCGTACTGCATTCCGCCGTCGGCGGCATTTCGGAGTCGGACGTTACCCTGGCGGAAGCTTCGGGCGTCCCGATCATCGCCTTCAACGTGCGCGCCAACAAGGAAGCACGCGAAGCGGCCGAGCGGGCCGGTATCGAGATACGCTATTACAACATCATCTACGATCTGGTGGATGACGTTAAGAAGGCGATGTCGGGCCTTCTGCCGCCGACGCTGCGCGAGACCATGCTGGGCAATGCGCAGATCCTGGAGATCTTCAAGGTTTCCAAGGTCGGCAACATCGCGGGTTGCCGCGTCACCGATGGCACCGTCGAGCGCGGCGCCAACGTGCGGCTGATTCGCGACAATGTCGTTATTCACGAAGGGAAACTATCGCAGCTCAAGCGCTTTAAAGATGACGTGCGCGAAGTGGGCGCCGGCATGGAATGCGGCATGGCCTTCGAAAACTACCAGGACATGCGGCAAGGCGATGTGATCGAATGCTACCGGGTAGAGCAGATTCAACGCTCGCTGTGAGTCCAAGTCTCAGGCGTGCGACCAAGATCCTCCTCCCCCTCTCCGCTGTCATGCCCGGCCTTGTGTCGGGCATCCACGACTTCTTCGATGAAGGAAGCAAGACGTGGATGGCCGGGACAAGCCCGGCCATGACGAATTGAAAGTTTCAGGACGCAATGCCACGGCACAAACAAAGTCATCGCGATTCATCGCCCGGAGGTTCGCAGCGCCAGTTGCGCGTTGGCGAACTGGTGCGCCATGCGATGGCCGAGATGCTCACGCGCGGCGACGTGCATGACCCGGTTATCGAGGGCCATTTCATCACCGTGCCAGAGGTACGCATGAGCGCCGACCTGCGCCTGGCCACCATCTATGTGATGCCGCTTGGCGGACGCGACGCTGAAGAGGTGGTCGCGGCGTTCGATCGGCACAAGAAATATCTGCGCGCCGAGATAGCCCACCGCATCAATTTGAAATTTGCACCCGACATCCGTTTTCGCATCGACGATCGTTTCGCTGAAGCTGAACGTATCGAGAAGCTGCTGCGCTCGCCCGATGTAAAGCGCGATCTGGAACATGACGAGGACGATGAGTGACCCAGGAAGAAACGAATAGCCTCTCTCGGCCTCATGCCGAGGAACCGCCGCAGGCGGCGTCTCGAAGCATGGGGCCGCACGCATCCTTCGAGGCGGGCGTTGCGCGCCCTCCTCAGGATGAGGGCGGTAAGAAATCGAAGCAGTTCAAGCGCGACAAGCACGACGTGCATGGCTGGGTCATCCTCGACAAGCCGGTCGGCATGACATCGACGCACGCAGTGAGCGTGGTGAAACGATTATTTGCCGCGCGGCGCGCCGGCCATGCCGGCACGCTCGACCCCCTTGCCTCGGGCGCACTGCCAATAGCGCTTGGTGAAGCCACCAAGACCGTTCCGTTCGTGATGGATGGTCGCAAGCTCTATCAGTTCACGGTTCGCTGGGGCGAAGAACGCGATACTGACGACGCAGAGGGACGCGTTGTCGCGCGCAGCGATCAAAGACCGTCGGCCGATGCGATCCGGACGCTGCTGCCGTCATTTACCGGATCTATCCAGCAGGTGCCGCCGCGCTATTCCGCGATCAAGATCGAAGGCGAGCGCGCCTACGATCTTGCACGCGACGGCGAAACGGTGGAACTGACCGCCCGCCCCGTGGAGATCAGGTGGCTGGAGCTCGTTAGCAATCCCGATCCCGATCATGCGGTCCTGGAGGCCGAATGCGGCAAAGGTACTTATGTGCGTTCGCTTGCCCGCGATCTTGGCCGAAGTTTGGGCTGTTTTGGCCACGTCAGCGCTCTGCGGCGTGCCCAGGTCGGGCCATTTGGCGCAGAAACCATGATTTTGCTGGAACAATTGGAGGCTCTATGTCATAGAGCCGCGTCCGGCGAGGCAAGCCTCGCCGACGCAATCCTGCCCGTCGAGACCGCGCTGGACGACATCCCGGCGCTGGCCATCAGTCGGGCAGACGCGGCAAGGCTTCAGCGAGGCCAAGCCGTTTTGTTGCGCGGACGGGACGCACCCAATTTCCGCGGCACGATCTACGTCACGGCATCGGGCCAGTTGTTGGCTCTGGCCGAACTGGATAGTGGCGAGATCGTCCCCAAGCGCGTGTTCAACCTCGCCGGCCTGATGGGCAGAGCCGCGCGTAAGAAAGGATGACCGATGTCGGTGACCGCCGGCCGCAAGGCCGAAGTAATCAAGACGTATGCGAAAAAGCCCGGAGATACCGGGTCGCCGGAAGTACAAGTGGCGATCCTGTCCGAGCGCATCAACAATCTCACCGAGCATTTCAAGTCCCACGTCAAGGACAATCACTCCCGTCGTGGGTTGCTCAAAATGGTGGGCCAGCGTCGCCAGTTGCTCGATTACCTGCGCCGCACTGATGAAGCGAGCTACAAAAACTTGATTGAGAAACTCGGCATCCGCCGATGATTTATTCCGCGTAGGGCATGATGTCCTGCGCGTTTCGTGCAGTGGACGCGACGGACGCGTTCGCTTGATTGAGCCGGCAGCGATAGGCGCGGTCGGCAATTTGGCAAGAGCCGATAAGGATCGTCTCTTGCGACAAGGCAAGGTTCGAACGCCATGGCAGGATCGCCAGACGCTGTTGCTTCCCGCACCGCGGTGACGCACGACAGCTTCTCGCCGTCTTGCTCATGGCTTCGGGGCTCGCCAGAAACCATGAGAGAAATATACAATGTTCGATATCCATCGAGTTGAACTCGATTGGGGTGGGCGCAAGCTAACCCTCGAGACTGGCAGGGTGGCGCGGCAGGCCGATGCGGCCGTGCTCGCTACATATGGCGAAACCACTGTCCTCGCCGCCGTTGTGGCGGCCAAGCAGGCAAAGGAAGGGATCGATTTTCTTCCGTTGACCGTCAATTATACGGAGAAATATTACGCGGCCGGCCGAATTCCCGGCGGCTATTTCAAACGCGAGCGCGGCCCCACCGAAAAAGACACTCTGACCTCGCGCCTGATCGACCGCCCGATCCGGCCGCTATTCGCCGACGGCTGGCGCTGCGATACGCAGGTGACCGTCACCGTGCTCTCGCACGACATGGAAAACGACCCCGACATCGTTGCCATGGTCGCCGCGTCTGCCGCGCTGACGCTGTCCGGCGTGCCGTTCATGGGCCCGATTGGCAGTGCCCGTGTCGGCTTCATCAACAACGAGTACGTGCTCAATCCAGCCCTCGACGAAATGCCCGAGAGCCAACTCGATCTTGTCATCGCCGGCACGCAAGACGCCGTGATGATGGTCGAATCGGAAGCCAAGGAACTGTCCGAGGAGATCATGCTGGGCGCGGTGATGTTCGGACACCGGCACTTCCAGCCGGTGATCGAGGCGATCATCAAGCTCGCCGAGAAGGCCGCGAAAGAACCGCGCGAACTCGTCGTCTCTGACAACAAGGCGCTGGAAAAGGAAATCCTCGGTCTCGCCGAGAAGGATTTGCGTGCGGCCTATTCAATCATGCGCAAGCAAGATCGTCAGGACGCTGTCGCTGCCGTCAAAGATAAGGTGATGGCGCATTTCTTCCCGGAAGGTGCCGACCCCAAGCATGACAAGCTCGCGGTCGCCGGCGTGTTCAAGGAACTCGAAGCCAAGATCGTGCGCTGGAACATTCTCGACACCAACAAGCGTATCGACGGCCGTGACTTGAAGACCGTGCGTCCGATCGTTGCGGAGGTCGGCGTACTGCCGCGGACACACGGCTCGGCGCTGTTCACCCGCGGTGAAACGCAGGCGCTCGTGGTCGCGACCCTTGGCACTTCCGAGGACGAGCAATTCATCGATGCGCTGCAAGGGACGTATAAAGAGACGTTCCTGCTGCACTATAACTTCCCGCCCTATTCGGTGGGTGAAACGGGCCGCATGGGCGCACCCGGCCGGCGCGAGATCGGCCACGGCAAGCTCGCCTGGCGTGCCATCCATCCGATGCTGCCGTCGGCGCTGGAATTCCCTTACACGATCCGCCTCGTCTCCGAGATCACGGAGTCGAATGGGTCGTCATCGATGGCCACCGTCTGCGGCTCATCCCTGGCATTGATGGACGCGGGCGTGCCGCTTAAGCGGCCAACCGCCGGCATCGCCATGGGTCTTATTCTCGAAGACAAGCGTTTCGCGGTGCTCTCCGACATCCTCGGGGACGAGGATCATCTCGGCGACATGGACTTCAAGGTGGCCGGCACCGACCAGGGAGTCACCTCCCTGCAAATGGACATCAAGATCGCCGGCATTACCGAAGAGATCATGAAGGTCGCACTCGCTCAGGCGAAGGACGGCCGCATGCACATTCTCGGTGAAATGAGCAAGGCGCTCACCGCTGCGCGTGCCGAACTTGGTGAGCACGCTCCACGCATCGAAACGTTCAAGATCCCGACCGACAAGATCCGCGAAGTGATCGGCACCGGCGGCAAGGTGATCCGCGAGATCGTCGAAAAGACCGGCGCCAAGATCAATATCGAGGACGACGGCTCGGTAAAGGTCGCCTCGGCCAACGGCGAGTCGATCAAGGCGGCGATCAACTGGATCAAATCGATCGCGTCCGATCCGGAGGTCGGCCATATCTACGAAGGCACGGTCGTGAAAGTGATGGACTTCGGCGCCTTCGTGAATTTCTTCGGCGCCAAGGACGGCCTGGTCCACATCAGCCAGCTCGCCCCGCGCCGGGTGAACAAGGTCACCGATGTCGTCAAGGAAGGCGACAAGGTGAAAGTGAAACTGCTCGGTGTGGACGAGCGCGGCAAGGTGCGTCTCTCCATGAAGGCAGTCGACCAGGCCACCGGCGAGGATATCGAAGGCAAGCAACGGGCCGAGGGCGGCGAGCAGCCGCGCGAGGCGGCCGGCGGCGCCGAGTAACGATCGGAACATAGAGGACAAAAAGGGCGGCCCCGGTGCCGCCCTTTTTATTTTGCCTTGAGGAAATCGATTACCAGGCCATTCACGGCATTGGGTGCTTCGCGCGTTGGAAAATGACCGACGCCGTCGAGCACATGGCGTTCGTAACCGCCGGTGAAGTATTTTTCTTTGCCATCGGTTGTGCTCGGCACGGTGACGCCATCGGCGCCGCCCTGGATCATGAGGGTCGGCACCGAAATCGTCTGCGCGGATTTCGCCCGCCGGTCGAGATCGCGGTAGCGCGGGTCCTTCTCCGCCTCGCCCCAGCGAACGGTATACGAGTGCACGGTGATGGCGGGCCAATCCGGATTCTCGAAGGACTTGGCGGTCGTCTCAAACTCGAAGTCTTTGAACCAGCCTTGTGGCGCCCAGGTTTCCCACTGAATGCGCGCAAACGCCTTGCGGTCGCGACGCACGGTCTCTGCTCCACGTTCCGTCGCCATGAACCACTGGTACCAATATTTCCGTACCTGAGCCAACGGAGGCGTCGTGAGCTCGCCTGGCTGCCACCCGACCGAGACAGCACATATTTGCGTGACCCGCTCGGGTACGGTCGCAGCGAGCACATAGGCGATGCGAGCACCCCAATCGTGGCCAACCACCGCGAATGTTTCCAGCCGGAGAGCATCGGCGAGGTCGATTGCATCCTGCGCCATGGCGACGATCTCGCCTGAGCGCATCGTGTTCTCTGACAGGAAGGTGGTCGGCCCGAAGCCACGCAGGTAAGGCGTGATGGTACGAAATCCCTTCTGCTGCAAAGCCGGTGCCACCTTGTCGAATGTGCGCACGTCGTCCGGCCACCCGTGCAGGAGTAGAACCGGATAGCCGGCTTGCGGACCCCCTGACTCGTAGGCCACTCGGAGCAATGGCGTGGTCGCAAATTCAACCATCAACCAACCTTCATTTTCCGGCCGGGCAGCGTGGATGACGAACCTGTGGTTTCGACCACAATGGTCGCCAATGCCTCGAAATCCTTACGGCGAGGCGAGGTGCGTCGCCAGGCCAAGCCAATGGTGCGGACCGGCTCCGGCTCGGCAAAGCGTAACAATCTCACACGGTTGTCACGCACTTCGACGTCCGCAGCGACTTCCGGCACCAGCGTGACACCATAACCGTTCGCCACCATCTGCATGACAGTTGCAAGCGAAGTAGCGCCGAGACCTGCAGGTACATCCCGCCGGGCGGTCGCGCAAAAGGCCAGAGCCTGATCGCGAAGGCAGTGTCCTTCCTCCAGCAGAATCAGGCGCCGCTGGTCGACGTCGTCAACGCCGACGCGACCGCGCGGCAACTGTTTGTCGGTAGCAGGCACCGCAAGCAGGAACGTATCGTCGAAAAGCTTC
Organism: Pseudolabrys sp.; assembly: GCA_035519415.1. GTDB lineage: Bacteria > Pseudomonadota > Alphaproteobacteria > Rhizobiales > Xanthobacteraceae > Pseudolabrys. The sequence continues at coordinate 267,712 of DATIWJ010000010.1, read as the reverse complement.
AGCGTGTCGACATCGGCTCCCTCTGCCGGAAGTGCCAGCATGACGCAGTCGAGTTCGCCGCGTGCAAGTTCGCCGAGCAGGACCCTTGTTTGGGTCTCGCGCACTTCGAGCCGCAGGCGCGGGTGCCTCGACTGCAGGCGCGGCAGCAAGCGAGGCAGGACGTAGGGCGCCAGAGTCGGGATGATGCCGAGCTTGAGCGGCCCGCTGAGCAGGTCGCGGTGGCGCGCAAAATCGATCAGGTCGCGGGTGGCGACAAGAATGCGCTCGGCACGTTCGGCAACCTCAAGCCCGGTGTCGGTGAGCGCGATTTCACCCGGTCGCCGTTCCACGAGCTCCGCGCCGATCTCGCGCTCAAGCTCGCGAACCTGCATCGACAATGCCGGCTGGGTGACCGCACAGTCCTCCGCCGCCCGCCCAAAATGCCGATGCCGAGCAAGTGACGTCAAATAACGCAACTGGCGCAAAGTGATCACGTCGATAAGCTAACCTTATCGTATGGTCGAATCAATACGATTAGACCTGATCGTACGCTGGACCTAAAAACCCGGCATCTGCATCCAATAAAACGACCGCATTTCACCCGCATACAGAACTCGAACAAACACGCCGAACGCGATGGGAGAGAAACATGGACGCAAAGACTGATGACAAGAGCGCGGGCAAGTGCCCGTTCATCCGCGGACACAGCAACCGAGACTGGTGGCCGGACGCGCTGGACATCCAGATGCTCCATCGGAACTCCAACTTGTCCGATCCGATGGGCAAGGATTTCGACTACGCCAAGGCATTCAAAAGCCTCGACCTGAAGGCCGTCATCAAGGACCTGCGCACCCTGATGATAAATTCGCAAGAGTGGTGGCCGGCGGACTTCGGCCACTACGGCGGGCTGATGATTCGTATGGCGTGGCACAGTGCGGGCACGTACCGCATCACTGATGGCCGTGGCGGCGCCGGCGCCGGACAGCAGCGCTTCGCACCGCTCAACAGCTGGCCGGACAATGCGAACCTCGACAAGGCGCGCCGGCTGCTGTGGCCGATCAAGCAGAAGTACGGCCAGAAAATCTCTTGGGCCGACCTGATGATCCTCGCCGGCAACGTCGCGCTCGAATCGATGGGCTTCAAGACGTTCGGTTTCGCCGGCGGACGCGCCGATGTATGGGAGCCGGAAGAACTCTTTTGGGGTCCTGAAGGGACATGGCTGGGTGATGAACGCTACAGCGGCGAACGCCAGCTTGCAGAGCCGCTCGGCGCGGTACAGATGGGCCTGATCTATGTCAATCCGGAAGGGCCGAACGGCAATCCCGATCCGGTCGCGGCGGCCAAGGACATCCGCGAGACCTTTTTCCGCATGGCGATGAACGACGAGGAGACCGTTGCGCTGATTGCCGGCGGCCACTCCTTTGGCAAGACGCACGGCGCGGGCGATCCGTCGCTGGTCGGCGCAGCACCGGAGAGCGGCGCGCTTGAGGATCAGGGGCTCGGCTGGAAGAGCAAGTACGGCACCGGCATCGGTGCCGATGCGATCACCGGCGGCCCGGAAGTCACCTGGACGCAGACCCCGACGAAGTGGAGCAACCTCTTTTTCAAGAATCTATTCGAAAACGAATGGGAGCTGACCAAAAGTCCCGCCGGCGCGAAACAGTGGAAGGCGAAAGGCGCCGCCGCCACGATCCCCGATGCATTTGACAAGTCGAAGAAGCATGTGCCGACCATGCTGACGACGGATCTCTCGCTGCGGTTCGATCCAGCTTACGAGAAAATCTCGCGGCACTTCTACGAGAACCCGGACGATTTTGCTGATGCGTTCGCCCGTGCCTGGTTCAAGCTCACGCACCGCGACATGGGTCCCCGCGCGCGCTATCTCGGCCCGCTCGTTCCGAAGGAGGTTCTGATATGGCAAGACCCGATCCCTGCGGTCAATCACAAGCTGATCGGCGACAAGGACATCGCGGCGCTGAAGGCGAAGATTTTCGCCTCGGGCCTGACGGTGTCGCAGCTTGTCTCGACCGCTTGGGCGTCGGCGTCGACGTTCCGCGGTTCCGACAAGCGCGGCGGCGCAAACGGCGCGCGCATTCGTCTCAGCCCGCAGAAGGACTGGGAGGTCAACCAGCCCGGCCAACTCAAGACGGTTCTGCAAAAACTCGAGGCGGTCCAGAAGAAATTCGGCAAGACGGTCTCCCTTGCCGACATGATCATTCTCGGTGGCTGCGCCGGCGTCGAGAAGGCCGCTAAGGACGTCGGGGTCAACGTCAAGGTGCCCTTCATGCCGGGGCGAATGGACGCTTCACAGGAGCAAACCGACGTCGACTCCTTTGCGCCGCTCGAGCCGCGTGCGGACGGCTTTCGCAACTACGTCGGCAGCAAGCGACAGTTCATGATGCCCGAGGAGGCGCTGGTAGACCGGGCGCAATTGCTGCGGCTGACGGCACCCGAGATGACCGTTCTTGTCGGGGGTCTGCGCGTGCTCGGTGCCAATGTCGGCGGATCCAGGCATGGTGTCTTCACCAAGAAGCCCGGAAAGCTGACGAACGACTTCTTCGTCAACCTGCTCGACATGAGCACGCAGTGGCAGCCCGCCGGCGACAATATGTACGAGGGTCGCGACCGAAAGACGAATACAGTCAAGTGGACAGGCACTCGTGTCGACCTGATCTTCGGTTCGCACTCGCAACTGCGCGCGATCGCGGAGGTCTATGCGTGCAAGGATTCGAAGGAGAAGTTCGTGAAGGACTTCGTCAAAGCTTGGACCAAGGTGATGAACCTTGATCGCTTCGACCGCGCCTGATCTCAGTTGAACGAAGCGGCCGGGGAATCCCCGGCCGCTTTCATTTTGCCGTAGCCCGGTTGCGAAACTATTGCCCGTTATTGTTGTCGTCGGTGGCGCCCGAGGCTTTCAGCGCATCGGGTTGCGGCATGGCGATGATGTTGTATCCGGAATCGACGAAGTGCACTTCGCCGGTCACGCCACTGGAAAGGTCGGATAGAAGATAAAGGCCGGCCCCGCCCAATTCCTCCAGCGTCACCCCGCGGCCGAGCGGAGAATGTTTCTGCTGGAACGCAAACATGTAGCGTGCATCGGTGATGCCGGCGCCGGCGAGCGTGCGGATCGGACCCGCCGAAATCGCGTTGACGCGGATCTTCTGCGCCCCGAAATCAACCGCGAGGTAACGCACCGAGGCTTCCAGCGCGGCCTTTGCAACGCCCATCACGTTGTAGTTCGGCATGGCCCGCAAGCCGCCGTTGTACGTGAGTGTTATCATGGCGCCGCCATTGGGCATCAAGGCCGCCGCACGCCTGGCGGCTTCGGTGAACGCGTAGCACGAGATCACCATCGTGCGGATAAAATTCTCGCGCGTGGAATCGGCGTAGCGGCCCTTCAATTCATTCTTGTCGGAGAAGGCAACGGCGTGCACGAGAAAATCCATCGTGTCCCATTGCTGCTTGATCGAACTGAATACCGCATCCACTGACGCAATGTCTTCGACGTCACAGGGCATCACGAAGGACGATCCGGCCTGCTCGGCAAGCGGCTTCACCCGCTTGGCCAGCGCATCGCCCTGATAAGTGAAAGCGAGCTGCGCGCCATGCGACGCCAGCATCTGCGCAATGCCCCAGGCGATGGAATGATCGTTGGCGACCCCCATGATCAGGCCGCGCTTGCCCTGCATCAAAGTGCCGCGCGGAGCAATGTGCGCATCAGCCATGGTGGTTGGCCTGCGCGGCAGAGAGTGAATGAGGGACGGCAAGACGGGCTTGTTCATGCGATGCATCCAATCGAATCGCGTTGCGCACCGACAGCCCGTGTATGGCGCACAGACGACAATCCGATGACAAGGCGGCTGGCAAATCCACCTGGCGGTCGTTAGGCAAAACGATCATGCATCCAGCCGCTTGAACACCACCGACGCGTTGGTGCCGCCAAAACCGAAGGAGTTTGACAACACGCAGCCGAGCTTCAGGTTGTCCTTGCGCTCACGCACGATCGGCATGTCGGCAAAGGCGGGATCGAGGTTTTCGATATTGGCGCTTTCGCAGATGAAACCGTTGCTCATCATCAACAGCGAATAGATCGCCTCCTGCGCGCCAGCCGCGCCTAGCGAATGACCGGTGAGCGACTTGGTCGCCGAAATCGGCGGGCACTTGGCCCCGAACACCTCACGGATCGCCTCAATTTCCTTAAGATCGCCGATCGGCGTAGCGGTGGCATGCGGATTAATATAGTCAACCGTCGGCTTTACGGTCTCCAGCGCCATTTTCATGCAGCGCACCGCGCCCTCGCCTGATGGCGCGACCATGTCGTGGCCGTCGGAGGTAGCGCCATAGCCCGCGACCTCGGCATAAATTTTAGCGCCCCGTGCCCTGGCGTGTTCGAGTTCTTCCAGCACCAGCACACCGGCGCCGCCCGCAATGACGAAGCCGTCACGATGCTCGTCGTAGGCGCGCGAGGCTTTCTGTGGCGTTTCATTGTATTTTGACGACATCGCGCCCATGGCGTCGAACAGGTTCGACATGGTCCAGCTCAGCTCTTCCGAACCGCCGGCAAAAACCATGTCCTGCTTGCCCCACTGGATCAGCTCGGCGCCGTTGCCGATGCAGTGATTGGAGGTCGCGCAGGCCGACGAGATCGAGTAGTTCACGCCCTTGATTTTGAACCAGGTAGCGAGCGTCGCCGAAGCGGTGGACGACATTGCCTTCGGCACGGCAAATGGTCCGATGCGTTTGGGCGAACCTTTTTCGCGCGTGATATCCGCCGCCTCGACGATCGCGATCGTCGAGGGGCCGCCCGACCCCATGACAATGCCAGTGCGAGGGTTGGAAATGTCCTTTTCTTCAACGCCGGAATCGCGGATCGCCTGTTCCATGGCGACGTGATTCCAGGCCGCGCCCTGTCCGAGAAATCGCATGGCGCGGCGATCGACCGATCCCGTCGGATCAAGGGTCGGCATGCCCTGCACCTGGCAGCGGAACCCGCGTTTGGCAAATTCGTCGGCATGGGTGATGCCGGACTTGGCCTCACGCAGGCTAGCCAGCACTTCCTGCGTATTGTTGCCGATGGATGAGACAATGCCCATTCCGGTGACGACGACCCGTCGCATAGTCGTATACCCTTAAACTTTTGCCGCAGTTTGCTGCTGATTGAGCCAAAGATTGGCTGGCCGAGGAACTTCCGCAAGGCCCTCCGCTGGCCTCAAGCGCTGCCAGGCTGCAATGCCTCGTCCTGCTTAAACAGGCCAACCTTGAGGTCGCTTGCACGATAGATCACGTTGCCGTCCGCCGAAAGCCAGCCATCGGCGATCCCCAGTACCAGTTTCGAACGCATGACCCGCTTTATATCGATGCCATAGATAACTTTTTTGACGGAGGGCAAAACCTGGCCGGAAAACTTCAGCTCGCCGAGACCGAGCGCCCTGCCCTTGCCCGGCGCACCCAGCCAGCCAAGGAAGAAACCAACAAGTTGCCAGAGTGCATCGAGCCCAAGGCATCCCGGCATCACCGGATCGCCTTTGAAGTGACATAGGAAAAACCAGAGATCCGGCTTCACGTCGAGTTCGGCCCGGACCATCCCTTTGCCATGCTCGCCGCCTCCTTCGCTGATTTCGGCGATGCGATCGAACATCAGCATTGGCGGCAGCGGCAGCTGCGCGTTGCCGGCACCGAACAGTTCCCCGCGGCCGCAGGCAAGCAAATCTTCGTACTCGAAGCTGTGCCGCCGGCTGTCCATAGGCGTCGCTTCCCCGTGCAGGGGGCTTGGCTGAATTCCCATGCCCGAGTTGGTAACATACCCAAGCTAGCGGGCAAAGATGGCGAGGCAGTTGGTGACCGGCAGATTTTGCTTAAAACCCGCGGCAATAAGGCACTTTCGTCAATTGCGAAGCGGTTGCATCTGCGAAGTCGATTTCGTATATGATGCATACAAACAGTTTTCGCTGGCTTCTCCTGGGGCTGGCTGTTGAGGCGTAACCGTAATGATGCCAACGCGCACCATGGGTCTACTGAAGATGAAGGCCGACGCCGGATACTCTCCGGAGCGTGCTGCACTCACCGGTTGTCCTTGGCATGACGTCAAGGCCATGTTGCGCCAGGTCGGTTTGCGTCCCACCCGCCAACGGATGGCCTTGGGTTGGATCTTGTTCGGCAAAGGCGATCGTCACCTGACCGCGGAAATGCTGTACGAGGAAGCCACGCGCGCGAAGGTGCCGGTGTCGCTCGCCACCATTTACAACACGCTTCACCAGTTCACCGAAGTTGGCCTATTGCGACAGATCGCGGTCGATGGCTCCAAGGCCTATTTCGATACGAACGTCACGGCACATCACCACTTCTTCGTCGAGGGCGAGGACGAGGTGTTTGATATTCCAGACGCGGAAGTAACCGTCGGGAAGACTCCGACGCCGCCGGAAGGCTTCGAGATTGCGCGCGTTGACGTTGTTGTGCGGCTGCGGCGGAAGAAATAGTCGCGCTGGTTGCTCTCTAAGCCCCGTTTTTTCATGCCCGGCCTTGCGCCGGGCGTTTCATTTTAGGGGGAATTACTCCACCTTCTCATTTGGATAAGCGCCCCACAGGCGCTCCTGGCGGATATAGCCGCCGAAGCCTTTGCCGCTGAACTGACACCAGTTGCCATTGCAGGATTTGATTGCGCCAAGCACACCGGATTGCAGGCGAGCGGATACCGCCGATTCAATATCCGCACTTTGATAGAGGGGGACCAGTTCGTCTTTCGTTTTCGGCACCACCATGGCCATGCGCTTGCCCGATAATAGTGAGTGATAGACCCAGCCTTCCGCGCCCTCCCAGTCGCGAATACGGCGCCAGTTCTCAAATTCGGCGGTGATTTCCACCGGCATACCTGCATGGGTATAGACCCAGCGGACGTCCTGATCCTTATTCGGCCCCGACCGCGCATTGACCCGGTCAGACTTGAGGCTCACGAACCGTGGGATTGGAAAGCCGCTTACGGAGCCGGTGGTAAGGTCCCCGGCTGACCAGGCGGGAGCCGGCCACACGGCCGCAATGCTGGCTGCCAGCGCGAGGCCAGCGAGCGCGGTGCGGAAGCTTTGTGTTGTCACGGCCATCTGGTAGGAAAAAAGCACGGATTTCGCCTGACGCGCAGTGTGGGCGAGCCCGGTTAATGAGGGCTAAATCGGCGCTTCCCGGCGGTATCACCGCCAGTTTCCGCGGTTGAGAGCAGATGGCGAAAAGCAAGAAGCCGCTGGTGATTGTGACGCGCAAGCTGCCCGATTCCATCGAGCTGCGAATGCGGGAACTTTTTGACACCCGATTCAACCCGGACGACAAGCCGATGACCCAAAGTCAGCTTGCCGAGGCCGTGAAGGTCGCCGACGTTCTGGTGCCGACCGTCACCGACCGGATTGACGCCTCCGTCCTCAGCAAGTCGGGCGAACAGCTCAAGCTCATCGCGAATTTCGGCAATGGCGTCGACAATATAGATGTCGCAACCGCAGTTCAGCGCGGCATTACCGTCACCAACACGCCCGGCGTCCTCACCGAGGATACCGCCGACATGACCATGGCGTTGATCCTGGCGGTGCCGCGCCGGCTGGTGGAAGGCTCCCATGTGCTGACCGCGGAGAAGGACTGGATGGGCTGGTCTCCGACCTGGATGCTCGGCCACCGCATCTGGGGCAAGCGCCTCGGCATTATCGGCATGGGGCGCATCGGCCAGGCCGTCGCGCGCCGGGCGCGCGCATTCGGCCTCCAGATCCACTACCATAACCGGCGGCGGGTGGCGCCCAAGATCGAAGAAGAGCTTGACGCGACTTACTGGGAAAGCCTCGACCAGATGCTCGCGCGCATGGACATTGTGTCGGTCAATTGTCCGCACACGCCGGCGACATATCATTTGCTCTCGGCGCGACGGCTCAAGATGCTTCGCCCGGAGGCCTTTATCGTCAATACGTCGCGCGGCGAAGTCATCGACGAGAACGCGCTCGCTCGCCTGATCGAATCCGGCGAAATCGCCGGAGCCGGGCTCGACGTGTTCGAGCATGAGCCGGCGGTCAATCCCAAGCTGGTCAAGCTCGCGCGCGCGGGCAAGGTCGTCCTGCTGCCGCACACCGGCTCGGCGACCATCGAAGGCCGTATTGATATGGGCGAGAAGGTCATTATCAACATCAAGACGTTCATCGACGGCCATCGGCCACCGGACCGGGTCCTGCCCTCGATGCTGTAATGAGAAAGCCCGCGCGGACGCGGGCCATCATTTGTGGACCGACAAATCCCTGATTGTCGGTGACTCGCCTGACAAGGGATTTTTGGGATCCCACGCATAGGTCAGCGTTTCGAACCGCATCGAGCGGGCATCGACCATAACAAAGCGGCCCACGAGACCTTGGCCGAACCCGACGATCTCGCGGATCACCTCCAGCGCCATCATCGAGCCAAGAACGCCCGGCAGCGCACCAAGGATTCCGGCTTCGGCGCAAGCAGGTACGGTGCCAGCCGGCGGCGGCTCGGGAAACAGGCACCGGTAGGTCGGATTAGGCGTGCCATCGGCCCTTGTTTCATGCGCGCGGATCGAGGTGAGCGAGCCATCGAAGGTGCCGACCGCAGCGGTGACGAGAGGCTTTTTGGCAAAGTAGCAGGCATCGGAGACAAGGTACCGCGTGGCGAAATTATCAGATCCGTCGGCCACGATGTCGTAACGCCTGATCAGGTCGAGCGCATTGGCCGCCGTCAGACGCACATGATGTGGCTCGACGCTCACGTGCGGATTGAGACTCTTTATTGCATTGCCGGCGCTCTCGACCTTTGCCTTGCCGACATCATCGGTGGCGAAAATCACCTGGCGTTGCAGATTCGATAGTGACACGTCGTCGTCGTCGACGACACCAAGCGTGCCGACTCCGGCGGCCGCAAGATAGAGCAGCACCGGCGTCCCGAGCCCGCCGGCACCGATCACCACAACGCGCGCGCTCTTGAGTTTGGCCTGGCCTGGTCCGCCCACTTCGTGCAGCACGATGTGGCGGGCGTAGCGTTCAAGTTCTTTGGCGTCGAGCATCAAGGTTAACCTACCGCATGACGGGAAAACGTGCGAACCCGGTTTTGCAAAACACCATGCGCGCGCAAAATGTGCGCGACCCGGTAACCATCAGCGCAGAAGTCCCCAGCCCGCCTTGCGCCCTCGCCTCCATCGGCTAAGGTGGCCGCAAAAATGCGGCTGGGCGGCGCCAATACAATGCGCTTGGGTGAGCTCACGGTTATGCTTGCGCTTCTGCTCGGCGCCGGTCCGGCGCTGGCGCAGGATTCGCCTGGAATCATACCAAAGCCCGATCAGGCTGCCGAGAAGACAAAACCGGTCCATGCCGGGCGACATGCTGCGCGACATGCTGCGCCAAAAATTACTGCGCCAAAAATTGAAACGCCGGCGACCACCGCTGCAAAAACGGCCGCCTTGAAGACCGAGTCGACTTTGGCTGCGCCGCCTACGGATATAACGGCAATTATTTCCGATAGCGAACGTCTGAAGATCCAGTCGGCGCTCTTATGGTCGGGTGACTATACTGGCTCGATCAATAGCGAAGACCCCTTTCTGTCGGCGATAAAAAATTTCCAGAAACGTGCGAGGTCAAAAATCACAGGCGTGCTTTCGCCCACCGAGCGGGCCAACCTTCTCGCGGCTGCCAAAAGCCACGAAGACGAGTTCGGCTGGACCATTTTGACGGATCCCTCGACGGGCGCGCGTCTCGGCCTGCCGATAAAACTGGTGCCGCAAGTGCGCGATGCCGCGCACGGGACGCGTTGGTCGGCGGCGCACGGCGAAGTGCAGGTCGAAACCTTCCGCTTCAAGGATACCGAACTCAAGCTTGCCGCACTCTTCGAACAACAGAAGAAAGAGCCGTCCACACGCAAAATTGAATCCAGTGCGTTGCGCGACGACAGTTTCTTCATCACCGGCATGCAAGGCCTGAAGATGTTCTCCGTGCGCGCATACGCGCGTGACGGCGAAATCCGCGGCTTCACGCTGCTGTTTGATCAAATGATGGAAACCATTGTCGCGCCGGTGACCGCGGCCATGGTGAGCGCTTTCTCGCCGTTTCCCGAACGCAATTCGCCTTTCGCGACGACGATGAAATCGGTCGAATACGGGAACGGACTGATCGTGAGTGCGCGTGGCCACATCATTACCGAACGCAAGCTCGCGAGCGGATGCCAGGTCATCATCGCCGACGGTCTTGGCGACGCCGAGCGTATCGCCGAAGACAGGAATTCAAGTTTGGCGCTGTTGCGTGTTTACGGCCGGCGCAAGCTGGCGCCGCTCGCACTTGGCCCTGCTACGCCAAAAAAAGGCGATGTGACCTTGATTGGTATCCCCGATCCGAAAGAGCAAAGTGGCGCCAAGAAACTCACCGAGATCAAGGCACGGCTTGCCGACGGCAATGCGATCGAACTGCGTCAGCCGGTCCCAATGGCCGGCTATTCCGGTGCTGCTGCGCTCGACGCGCAAGGGCAATTCCTCGGCTTGATGGAAATGCAAAATATCGTGCTTGCCAGTGCCGGGCCGGCCGTTCCGCCGGTGCGCCTCATTACCGCCCAGACAATCCGCGACTTTCTCGCAACGCAGAATGTTGTACCTGCAACGGAAGGCGACGCGAAGGCGGCGGTCGTGAGAGTCATTTGCGTGCGCAAATAACTATTTGTTTTTCCATTTTGCCGGACGTTTCTCGATGAAGGCCTTCATGCCTTCCTTCTGATCTTCGGTCGCGAACAACGAATGGAATATGCGCCGCTCAAAGGCCATGCCCTCCGAGAGCCCGCTTTCGAATGCGCGATTGACGGCTTCCTTGCCCGCGAGCACCGATGGCAGCGACATGTTTGCGATGGTTTCTGCAACTTTCATGGCTTCAGCCATCAAGTCAGCGGATGGCACCACGCGTGCCACCAGGCCGGATTTTTCGGCTTCTGCCGCATCCATCGTTCGTCCGGTCAGGATCAGATCCATGGCCTTGGCCTTGCCGACCGCGCGCGCCAGTCGCTGCGTACCGCCAATACCGGGAATGACGCCAAGCTTGATCTCGGGTTGGCCGAATTTGGCGGTCTCCGAGGCAATGATGATGTCGCATTGCATGGCAAGTTCACAGCCCCCGCCAAGCGCAAAGCCGGCCACGGCAGCGACGATTGGCTTGCGCGCATGGGCCGCAGCATTCCAATTTGAAACGAAATCGCCGAGATAGGCCTCGATAAACGGCTTGTCCGCCATTTCCTTGATGTCGGCTCCCGCGGCGAAAGCCTTGTCGCTGCCGGTAATCAGCATGCAGCCGATCTTGTCGTCGGCGTCGAATGCCTCGATTGCCCGGGTCAGTTCGGCAATCAGTGCCTTGTTCAGGGCATTGAGTGCTTGCGGACGGTTAAGGCGGATAATGCCAACCCGGCCTTGCGTTTCGACAATTATGTTCTCGTAGGTCATGACGTGATCCTTGGCTTAATCAAGTCTTGCGCCGGAGCGACGCACAACATCGCCCCATTTCGCGGAATCGGCCTTGATTGTTGCAGCGAATTCTTCCGGCGTTCCACCGGCTGGCTCGTCGCCGATCTTGGCGAACTTCTCCTTGAACGCTTCCGACGTGAGCGCCTTGTTGATGGCGGCGTTGAGCTTATCCACGATCGGCCGCGGCACGCCGGCCGGGGCAATCACGCCCGTCCAGGTCGGCGCGACATATCCGGGCACACCGGCTTCCGCAATGGTCGGTAATTCGGGAAACGCCGGCGAGCGGGCGGCACCGCTGACGCCAAGCGCGCGCACCTTGCCATCGCGCGCAAAGGGCGCAATCGATTGCAGGCTTTCAAACATGAGATCGACATGCCCCGCAATCAGGTCGGTGATTGCCGGTGCACCGCCACGGTACGGCACGTGCACAATTTCCGTTTCGGTCATGTATTTGAACAGTTCGCCGCCGACATGCCCGGGCGAACCATTGCTCGACGACGCATTTGTGAGCTTTCCGGGATTTTTCTTCGCGTAGTCGATCAGCTCCTGCACTGAATTGATCGGCAAATGCGGCGAGACCGCAAGCAATAAATGTCCGCGCGCGACCAGCGCAATCGGTTGAAAGTCCCGTTCGATGTTGTAGGGCAGCTTCGCCACCATGTGCCGGGTAATGGCGAGCGCGCCAATCGGGCCCATCCCGATTGTGTAGCCGTCCGGCGCCGACTTCGCGACCAGATCGAGACCTATGGTCAGTGCACCGCCCGGGCGATCGTCGACGATCACCTGCTGGCCGAATTCTTTCGACAGTTCGGCGGCGAGAATGCGAGCGACCGTATCAGTGGCGCTTCCGGCGGCTTGCGGAACAATGAACCGGATCGGATGATCGGGATAATCCGCGGCTTGCGCAGCTTGTGCGGTGGCGGCGACAATAGCGGCGAGCGTCAGGGTGACGAGGCCAAGTTTGCGCATGATAACGATCCCCCGGCATTCAGGCCGCGTAGCGTGCCTATTTCTGGCATGACGGGCAATAGAAGGTCGAACGGCCAGCCTGCACAATACGCTTGATCTTGCCTTTACAATTTGGGCAAGGCTCGCCCTCGCGATCATAGACCCGAAAATTGTGCTGGAAATCGCCAAGCGAACCGTCGGCACGACGATGATCGCGTAACGAGGAGCCGCCGGCTTCGATTGCATCCATCAGTACCGCCTTGATGGCAACGACCAGTTTCTCCGCGCGTTCGTTCGGTTTGCCGTGGCGGTCGGCGATGGTCGAAGCTCGCCGTTTTGGCGACAGTTGCGCGCGAAACAGCGCCTCGCAGACATAGATATTGCCGAGACCTGCGACGACGCGTTGATCGCTCAACGCAGCCTTGAGGGATGTCTTTTTGCCCGCGCAAGCCTTTGCAAGCGTCGCCGCGTCGAATTCATTTCCCAAAGGCTCGGGCCCGAGCGCGCGCAACAGCGGTTCGCTCTCGAGTTTGATGCGTGGCACGAGCTTCATCGAGCCGAAGCGGCGCGGATCGTTGAATGTCACAGTCGCGCCGTTCGACATGTGAAAAACGACATGGTCGTGCGCAATGCTTTTAGAACGCTCGTGATAGTATTGGTCCGGCGCACTGTTCTTGCCGACGCGGAATGAGCCCGACATACCGAGATGCATCAGCAATACGTCGCCGGACGAAAGATCCGCCAATAAATACTTCGCGCGGCGGCCCAGTCCCTCAACCGTCTTGCCATGCAGTTTCTGGGCAAAGCCTTTGGGCAACGGCCAACGCAGATCGCCACGCCGCACCTCGACCTTCGTAAAGCGTTGCCCTTCCATGGCAGGCGCCAGTCCGCGGCGTACGGTTTCGACTTCAGGCAATTCCGGCATTGATTAACCGCTCCCGCGCTGACACATAGCGCCCTCAAGCCACCCGCGCTATGGTCCTGCCCGACAAGGACTATTGGCCATGCCACGCGGCAACGAACACACCCATTTCGGCTACGAGACAGTGCCGCTCGAGGACAAGCAAGGGCGGGTAAACGACGTTTTTCACTCGGTCGCGCGGCGTTACGATTTGATGAATGACCTGATGTCCGGCGGCCTGCACCGGGCGTGGAAGGACGCCTTGGTCACGGCGGTCAATCCGCCGAAAAATGCGCGCGACTTCAGCGTCCTCGATCTGGCCGGCGGAACCGGCGACATCGCTTTCCGTATCGCGCAGGCCGGCGGCACCGGTACCCGCATCGTCGTGTGCGACATCAATCCCGACATGCTCGACGTTGGCCGCGAACGCGCGCGCGAACGCGGGCTCGACCAAAGCGTGGCATTCGAACAAGGCAACGCCGAGACACTTGCCTATCCCGATCGCAGTTTCGATTGCGCGACCATCGCCTTCGGCATCCGCAACGTGCCGCGCATCGGGCAAGCGCTGGACGAAATTTATCGCGTCCTCAAGATTGGCGGGCGCTTCCTGTGCCTTGAATTTTCTTCGGTCGACGTACCCGGCCTGGACGCCCTCTATGAACTATATTCTTTCCAGGTCATTCCGCGTGTAGGAGAAGCCGTCACCGGTGACCGCGAGGCTTACCAGTATCTCATCGAATCGATTCGCAAATTTCCAAAGCCGAAGGCTTTCGCAAAGATGATCGAAGCTGCCGGGTTTCGTCGCGTGTCATTTTCACCGATGACCGGCGGCGTGGTAGCCTTGCACTCGGGCTGGCGATTGTGATCGCTGCTATTTCTCATCTGCTCCGCCTTAGCCGCGCTGGTTTTGTGTTTGCGCGCGAGGGCGTGTTTGCGCTGGTCGATACGCGGACTTTGCCGCTGCCGGCCAAGACGGCCATCGCACTCGCCCGCCTGATCGAGCGGCCAAGCGCGAAAAGCGGCGAAAGCCGGCTGGCTGCTGCGCTGACCAAGCTGGGGCCGACATACGTCAAGCTCGGCCAATTCCTCGCCACCCGGCCGGACGTGGTCGGCGCAACGATCGCGCACGATCTGGAAAGTCTGCAGGACAAGATGGCGCCGTTCCCGCAAAGCGAGGCCGAGGCAGCCATCGCTTCCGCTTTTGGCAAACCGCTTTCCGCGGTTTACGCAAGTTTTGGGCCGGCGGTCGCGGCGGCATCTATTGCGCAAGTCCACCGTGCCGAGATCGAGATTGACGGCGCGCGCAAGCCGGTCGCAGTGAAAATCCTTCGGCCCGGTATCGAGCGCCGTTTCGGATCCGACCTTAGTGCTTTCTTCTTTGCGGCGCGCAAGGCGGAAGCATTTTCGGCCGAAGCGCGGCGGCTTCGATTGATCGAGGTTGTATCCACGCTCACCCGTTCAGTCGCAATCGAAATGGACTTCCGTCTGGAGGCCGCCGCCGCTTCCGAGATGGCGGAGAATACGCGCAAGGATGCCAGCTTCCGGGTGCCGACGGTCGATTGGGACCGTACCGCGCGCGAAGTACTGACGCTGGAATGGATCGATGGCATTCGCCTCAGCGACCATGGCGCGTTGGAAGCGAAAGGCTTCGATCTGCCGGCGCTGGGCCACAATGTGATCCAGAGTTTCCTGCGGCATGCTTTGCGCGATGGTTTCTTCCATGCCGACATGCACCCAGGCAATTTGTTCGTTGATGGTGACGGCAAGCTGGTGGCCGTCGACTTCGGCATCATGGGACGGCTGGGGCCGAAAGAACGGCGCTTCCTTGCCGAAATCCTGTTCGGCTTCATCACCCGTGACTATCAGCGGACTGCGCAAGTGCATTTCGACGCGGGTTATGTGCCACGGCACCATTCCGTCGAGAGCTTCGCGCAAGCCATTCGTGCCATCGGCGAGCCGATTCACAATCGCACCGCCGAAGATATTTCGATGGCGAAGCTCTTGATGCTGCTGTTCGAGGTGACCGGTCTGTTTGATATGCGCACGCGGCCCGAATTGATTCTTTTGCAAAAGACGATGGTTGTCGTGGAAGGCGTTGCTCGCTCGCTTGATCCCAAGCTCGACATGTGGAGTACGGCCGACCCCGTCGTGCGCGAATGGATCGCGCGCAATCTTGGCCCTGCCGGCAGGCTGGAGGACGCGGTCGAAGGCGCCGGAGAGATTGGCCGTTTCCTCGGACAGGTCCCCAGCCTGCTCACACGCGCAGGAACGCTGCTCGATCAACTGGACGATATTACCCGCGACGGGCTGGTGCTTTCTTCGGAGACCGTTGCTGCCATTGGTGCGGCGGAAGCGCGGCGCAATCGGTGGACCGCCGCGGCACTCTGGGTGATTGCCGCGCTGCTTGCCTGGATCACCTGGTTGCTCGTGTGACGCGGGTCAGCCGCTGCTGTTCACGAATTCTTCCAGCTTGTCGATGCTCTGCGTCCAACCCGCCTCCATACCAGCGAGCATTTGCGTCGCGATCGGAACAAGCCCGACTGCGCGAGTCCACAGCGTCAAGGTGGTCTTATTATCGCTCTCGGCAAAAGTGACAGTGGTCTCACCCTCGAGCAGGTGCCTGCCGTCTTTGTCGATTGCGATGTTGGTGAATGCAAGTCGTTCCGGCACGACGACTTCGCGGAAAATGCCTTTCATCGGATAGTCGTTGCCGTCCGGCCCGCGCATGACAATGCGCAACCTGCCGCCGACCCGCACATCGAGCTCGCAGACTGGATTGGTGAACCCGCGCGGGCCGAACCACTGCGCCATCATCTTCGGATCCGTCCATGCCTTCCAGACCAACGCGCGAGGCGCATCGAACACGTGTGTCAGGGTGACGGTTCCTTCTCCGTATGCCGCAGGTTTGATGGCGGTGGTCACCGCCCTTCATAAGCGCGTTCGATCGCCGCGAGGTCGAGTTTTTTCATTTTCAGGAATGCATTCATGACGCGCTCGGATTTCGCGACATCCGGGTCGGTCATCATTTTCGGTATCGCGGCCGGCACGACCTGCCATGACAAACCATACTTATCCTTGAGCCAGCCACACGGACCTTCCTGGCCGCCTTGCGTGAGTTTGCTCCAGAAATAGTCGACCTCCGCCTGCGTTTCGCAACGCACCTGGAGTGAGACCGCCTCATTGAACTTGAAGTTCGGACCACCATTCAAAGCGGTGAATGTCTGTCCCTCGATTTCGAATTCAACAACCATCACCGAGCCCGGCGGCTTGTGGTGAACGTCATGTCCGGCCTTGGTGTAGCAGCTGACCTTGCCGATCCGGGAATCCTTGAAGATCGAACAATAGAACTTTGCCGCTTCTTCCGCTTCGGTGTCGAACCACAGACATGGTGTGATCTTGTGTTCGGCGATCGCCATGACGTCCTCCGTTGTACGCGATTGACCAGGCTTCACTTGGTTTTTGCGAGATACGCTTCCAGCTGCTCCATGGTACCGCTCCAGCCCATGCGCATACTGTCACGGCCGGAATCGAAGGTTTTCTTTTCGTCCTCAGTCGCGTTGTGTGGCGCCCAACGCACAGTGAACTTGGTTTTGCCGCCGGGTAATTCCTCGAAGGTGAACGTCGAGTGCATCTCGAGCGGCCATGACATATGGCCCGGATGCCGCGTAGTGCCGCCTTTTTCGTCGGAAAAAGAGCTGATGAAATCCAGGCGTTCGGGCGGGACGATTTCCAGGAAGATGAACTTGCCCCACATCGGTGTGCCATCAGGCGCTTTCATGCCGTAGTGGTATGTACCGCCTACCCGCAAATCCATCTGCGAAGCGATAACGGTGAAGCCCTTCGGGCCCCACCATTGTTTCATGCGTTCCGGCTCGGTGAAGCATTTCCACATCAGATCGCGCGGGGCATCGAATACGCGCGACATCGCAAAATCACCGGCCATCGTCCTCGTCCTTCTGTTGCGAAGCGGCTGTCGTCAGGGTTCGACAATGACCATCCAGTTCACACCGAACTTGTCGGTCGTCATGCCGAAGCGAGGCGAAAAGAATGTCTTGCCAAGCGGCATCATCACCTTTCCGCCGGAAGACAACGAGTTAAAGAGCCGATCGGCGTCGGCTTCGTCTTTCGCATTGAGCGAAAGCGCAAAACCCTTGAACTCCGGATTTCCCGTATTGCGACCATCGGAGGCCATGACCCTGGTCTCGCCGATCTTGAACGACGCATGCATGACCTTGTTCTCGTTGCCGGGCGTGCACATTGATTTGTCAGGACTGTCTTTCCAGCGCATGAGCATGCCGACCTCGGCACCCAGCGTCTTCTTGTAGAACTCAATGGCCTCGTCGCAGCGGCCATCAAAAAACAAATAGGATTGCACCTGCATAACTCGTCCTCCATCGGGTTCCTGTTCTTGACAAAATAGGTTGATATCAACATAATATAATTGATGTCAACCCGTCATGAATTGCCACTGTCGGCGACGCACCAGGTGCGCGACTCCTGCCTGTGCCTGCACGTCCAGCGGGCCGCGCGCGCTTTGGCGAGGCGTTTCGACGAAGTGTTCCGTCCGCTTGATCTCACCCATGGCCAGTTTTCGCTGTTGATGTCGCTGAACCGGCCGGAACCACCGAGTATCGGCAGTGTCGCGGCCCTGCTTGCGATGGATCGCACGACGCTTACGGCCAACCTTAAACCACTCGAACGCCGGGGGCTGGTAAAGGTTTCGGTCGACAAGGAAGATAAACGCAGCCGGCAATTGACGATTACCGCTGCCGGCCGCGCGCTGCTCGCCAGAAGTTTTCCGCTGTGGCGACAGACTCACGCAGCGATCGAACAGCTGGTGACCGATTGCCGCCCAAACGATCTGCGCAGCGCGCTGCGTGCGCTTGCCTAGCGACATCTACGCGTTCTTTGCCGACACCGTGACCACGTAGTCGGCGAGCCGCGCCATGGTCTGAACCAGGCCTTTGTCGGCGCCGTATTCCCTGATAACGCGCGCGCGCTCCTCGGCCGACGGGAACGTGCTGTGCCAGGTCAGGCGCGTTTGACCGCGGCCGATATCCTCGAATGTTACCGTCTGGGTGAATTGCACGGGTTCTACATCGTCGCCGCCGTCATGTCGGTAGACGATGCGCTTGGGCGGAGCGATTTCGTCGAAGGTGATGCGATTCTGATAGTCACGACCGTCCGGCCCGTGCATCACGAAACGCCAAATTCCGCCTGGACGAAAGTCGAAGGCATGCGTCGTCGTGGTGAAGCCATTTGGTCCCCACCACTGCGCCAGATGCTTCGGGTTGGTCCACGCCGAGAACACCAGTGCGCGTGGCGCATCAAGCACGCGCGTGCCGATGATTGAACGCGGATCCTGCTCAAGATCGAGGTTGTTTCTTACGCTCACGCTTCTTCTCCTTCGCTTGCAGGGTTTGGAGATAGTTGTCCAATCGATCGAGCCGCTCGTCCCAGAGACGACGATACTCCTCGAGCCAATGGTCAGCATCCTGGAGCGCCCGCACGTCAATACGACAAGGACGCATCTGGGCGTCGCGGGTGCGCGTGATGAGACCGGCCCGTTCCAGCACCTTCAAATGCTTGGAAACCGCGGGCAGGCTCATGTCGAACGGCTCTGCAAGTTTCAGCACCGACGTTTCGCCAAGAGCGAGCCGGGCAAGAATTGCGCGCCGCGTCGGATCGGCGAGCGCCGCAAAGGTCAGGCTGAGACGGTCGCTCGTCATCAATTATTGAACCATCTAGTTAAATAACTATCCGGTTAAATACCGGAGGGTTGCGCGCGCGTCAAGCGTGACATCAGGGGCGCAATGATTGCAATGATTGCATTGAAATCATATTTGTGCTAAGCTGTTTTGTACAAAGTGATTTTCATGGCCTCCCTTACCGTCCGCCAGCTCGATGACCGCCTGAAGAAGCTGCTGCGTTTGCGCGCGGCGCGAAGCGGCCGCTCGGTCGAAGACGAGGTACGCACGATCCTGCGGGAAGCCGCGGACGACACCGGCAGGGACGCGCTCGATCTGATCGAGCCGCCCTCGCCTCCGGCAAAGCGTGGTGAGCCAACTGCTCGCCCCATCGTGCCGGCCGGTACGAAACGAACGCTTCTGGTCATCGGCGGTGGAATCGCTGCCTATAAATCGCTCGACCTCATTCGCAGGCTCAAAGAGCGCGGCATGGCGGTGCGATGCATCCTGACGAAAGCCGCCGAGCAATTCGTAACGCCGCTATCCGCGAGCGCGCTGCTTGGCGAACGCGTATTCACTGATCTGTTCGATCTCGCCGGCGAGTTTGATATCGGACATATTCGGCTCGCACGCGAAACCGACTTGATCGTGGTTGCGCCGGCGACGGCGGACTTGATGGCAAAACTGGCCGGCGGTCATGCCGACGATCTCGCTACAACGGTCCTATTGGCCACGACTGCAAAAATTCTTCTGGCGCCGGCGATGAACCCGCGGATGTGGGCGAACAAGGCGACGCAGCGCAATCTGACACAGCTTGTCGCGGACGGCGTCGCGCTCATTGGCCCCAACGAAGGCGAAATGGCAGAGTCGCATGAGCGGGGGCTTGGCCGCATGGCCGAGCCGCTGGAAATTGCCGCCGCGATCGAAAAGCTGCTGTCGGCCGGCAAAGTGCAACTCCTGCAAAACCGACGCGTGCTGGTAACCTCCGGCCCGACGCATGAGCCAATCGATCCGGTGCGTTACATCGCCAACCGTTCGTCCGGAAAGCAGGGTCACGCGATCGCGGAGGCCGCAGCCGCGGCGGGAGCCGATGTGACGCTTGTGAGTGGCCCGGTTAACGTGCCTGATCCGGCCCGCGTGAAAACAGTGAGAATCGAGACCGCGCGCGAAATGCTGCAAGCCGTCGAGCATGCCCTACCGGTGGATGTTGCGATCTTCGCCGCCGCCGTCGCTGACTGGCGCGTTACCAATGCGGCTGAACAAAAACTCAAGAAGCAAGTGGGCAAAGCAACCCCCGAGCTATCGCTCGTGGAAAATCCCGACATTCTTGCCATGATCGCCAAACGAAAGACACAACGGCCACGCCTGGTGATCGGCTTCGCCGCGGAAACTGAAAACATTGTCGCCAACGCCAAAGCCAAGCTCACCAACAAAGGCTGCGATTGGATTTTGGCAAACGATGTTTCGCCGAAATCAGGCGTTATGGGTGGTGATCGCAATACTATAACGCTTGTGCGCGCCTCGGGCGTTGAAACCTGGAAACCGCAAAGCAAGAACGAAGTGGCGGCCACGCTGATCGCGCGCATTGCCGATGCACTTGCAAAATAATTTCGGCACAGATGGCGAATTACGCACAGGTGTTTTGTTATCTAAGGTTCTAGATCGCAAACATAGGGGCTAGGCTGTCTTTCCCGCGACAGCCCGAAGAGCCCGGTGCGATGGCATCAAATCTCCGAGTTAGAAGAGTCATGGACGAGACCTTTTCTGAGGTCCGCGTCCAGCGACTGCCGCACGGCAAAGATTTGCCGCTACCGTCCTATCAGACCGCGCACGCCGCCGGGCTTGACGTCGTTGCGGCAGTGCCCGCTGTCGAGCCACTCACGCTTGTATCGGGCGCCCGCGCGCTCGTGCCAACCGGTATCACGATCGGGCTTCCGCAAGGCTACGAAGCGCAAGTGCGGCCGCGGTCCGGCCTCGCCGTGACGCACGGGCTGACCGTGCTCAATGCCCCGGGCACCATCGACGCCGACTACCGCGGCGAGATCCTGGTCCTGCTGGTAAACCTGGGCGCCGAACCGGTGACGATTACGCGGGGCATGCGGATCGCTCAATTAGTGATCGCGCCGGTTGTAACCGCACACATATTGGAAGTCGCATCTCTCGACGAAACCGCACGCGGAGGCGGTGGTTTTGGCTCAACCGGCAATTGAGACGAAATGTCCATCTGCCAAGGCTAGACGGATTTGAACCCGTAGCATAATACCGCTTACTCTGTTGCTACCGTGAGTGGTGTGGCCAATGCCGTTCGTTTCCCGCAAGGGTGTGCTTGCTATCGCAGCCGTCATCGACGTCGCAATCAATGCCAATGCTCGCCCGGTGTCGGCCAAGGCGTTAGCCGCCCGTCACCGGTTGCCACCGCGCCATCTCGAGCCGGTGCTGCAAGCGCTGGTGCGGGACGGCATCCTCAAAGGTATCCGCGGACCCCATGGGGGCTACGCGCTCGCGCGCGACCGCAGCCGCATCACGGCGGACGATATTTTGCGTGCAGCGGCCACCGCCGAGGACATCGAAGACTTGCCGCTGCCTGGCTCCGCACTCGTCCATCACGTGGTTCGACCGGCGCTTGCCGAAACGGAGCGCACAGTCTCTGTCGCGCTGGGCCACATCAATATCGATGACATGGTCAAGCGCGCTGCAACGCTGAAATAGCTGAAAACCTTGGCCCTTACGGGGTCTGTTCACGGTCTGGACTCTTTCGGCGCGATTCACCTTGGGGGTAAAGTTGACCGATTCGCGGGGAACGGCGTGGCGGACGCCGCCCCTGCATCCTGGGGCAAGTTTGAATGCCGGAGACAATCCGGACGGCGAACGAGAGGCTGCGTTCTCGTCCGTGGCGGGGCGGATTCCTCGCCGCCTTCGTGACCGTAAATCTCTTAATCATGCCGGGCCCGGCGGCCCGCGCTGACACGCGTCTGGGCACGATCGCGATCGATGTCACGCGTCGTGCTCTTTCTACGCTTCGCGGGCAAGAAATTACATTGCTGACGCTTCTCCTTGCTCTGCTCGGTTTGGGTCTCTTTGCAAGCGTCGTGCTATTTCGCGCGCACAGGCTCGCCGATCGCACCGAAACCAATACGCGCGATGAAATTGGCGCACTGCACGCCGAGGTGGACCTGCTCAAAGCGCTGCTGTTGTCGGAGCCGCAGATATTGGTGACCTGGGCGGCAGGCACCGAGCAGCCGGAAATCCTCGGTGACATCTCCATCGTTACATCCGCCGGTGTTTCCGAACGAGTGCTTGCATTCGGCACCTGGCTGGATCCGGTGGCTGCGCGCCGCATGGAGCAGGCCGTCAACATTTTACGTCGTGATGGCCGTGGCTTCGTGATGACACTCACCACCCTCGTCGGGCGTCCTATCGAGGCGGAAGGACGCGCTATCGCGGGACGCGCAGTGCTGCGATTGCGCGACGTCAGTGGCATCGAGCAAGAGCTCTTGGATCTCGCGGGGCGCCACGACCAGCTCCTGAGCGATGTCGAAACCATGCGGACGCTACTGGACTCTCTGCCTGCTCCGGTGTGGGCACGCGACAACACTGGCCAGCTCGTTTTTGTAAATTCGGCTTATGCCCACGCAGTAGAAGCTGAAACTCCGGCTGACGCCGTGGCGCGCCGGCTAGAACTGCTTGATCAATCCGCGCGCACGGATGTCGAGCGTGCCCGCACTGCAAAGGAGTCATATGTCGGACGATTGCCGGCCATCGCTGCGGGCGAACGCCGCATATTCGAGGTTATTGATGCGCCGAGCGGAGCCGGAAGTTCTGGCATCGCTATCGATCGCACAGATGTCGAGACCATGCGCGCGGAGCTTGCACGCATGGTCGAGGCACACCGGCGCGTGCTCGATCAGCTTGCAACCGGCGTCGCGGTGTTTAACGTCGACCGCAAGCTCACCTTCTACAACACCGCGTTCCGTTCGCAATTTGAACTCGACGCCGGCTTTCTTGATCAGGCGCCGACAGATGCAGCCGTGCTCGATTTGCTACGCAGCAAACGCAAGCTGCCCGAGGAGCAGGATTTCCGACAATGGAAGCAGCAGCTGTACGAAGCTTACCGCGCCGTCGAGCCGAAAGAACATATGTGGCACCTGCCCGATGGACGCACGCTGCGCGTGGTCACGACGCCCAACCCGGAGGGTGGCGTCACCTATCTCTATGACGACGTTACCGAGCGTTTGGACATGTACCGCCGGTACGACGCACTCATCAAGGTTCAGACCGAGACTCTCGACCATGTCGCCGAAGCTGTAGCGGTGTTCGGTAGTGATGGCCGGGTCCGGCTGCACAATCCGGCGTTCCAGCGCATGTGGAAACTGGCGCAGAATGCGCTCGACCAGCATCCGCATGTTGAAGCGGTGACCGCGTGGTGCCAGGCATTACACGATGACAATACAGTTTGGCGAAATCTGCGCGAATCGGTGACCGCAATCGACAATCGTGAACCGATCAGCGCGCGTATCGAGCGACGTGACGGTGCGGTGCTTGATCTGGCCACGATGCCCCTGCCCGACGGCGCTACCCTGGTCACGTTCCAGGATAGAACTGACACCGTCAACGTTGAGCGCGCCTTGCGTGAACGCAACGAAGCGCTTGAGGCTGCGGATTCGATCAAGATCGATTTCGTTCACCACGTGTCGTACGAACTTCGCTCGCCTCTCACGAACATTATCGGATTTGCGAATTTGCTCGGCGACCCGGCTTTTGGCTCGCTGACTCAAAAGCAAGGCGAATACCTCGGATACATTACCGCCTCAACAAATGCGCTGCTCGCGCTCATCAATAATATTCTCGACCTGGCAACTATCGACGCCGGCGCCATGACGTTGAATTTGGGCGAGGTCGATATTCGTGCCAGCATGGAAGCCGCTGCAGAGGGCGTGCAGGACCGGCTGGTGAAAAACCGGATTACGCTCGACATTCGCGCTCCGGCCAATATCGGCAGTTTCACAGCCGATGAACGACGCTTGCGCCAGATCTTGTTCAACTTGCTCTCCAACGCCGTTGGTTTCTCGCCGGCGGGCCAAACAGTTACGCTGTTGGCCGAGCGGCGTCCGCACGCCGTGATTTTCAGTGTGACCGACCACGGACCGGGCATCGCGTCGGAGGCAAAAGACAAGGTTTTCGACTGGTTCGAGACCGATTCAAAGGGTTCGCAGCATCGTGGTCCTGGTCTCGGACTATCTCTTGTGCGTTCCTTCGTCGAGTTACACGGTGGAACGGTGACGATCGATTCCGCTCCCGGGCAAGACACCACCGTTACCTGCGTGTTTCCGGTGGAGCACATCGTCAAACAATCGGCGGCATAAAGGCACCAGCCTGTGCGCGCGACGCGCGATTCTGGCGTGGGACTGCGCCATCCGTTTATAAGGTATCCATCCTGCAGCGGATGATTCGATGCTCCCCACCGTTTCCGGCGATTACAGTTTTACGGCCACCATCGCTGACGAGGCCGCCACTTATTCGCTGATGACGGACGTCGCAGCCGTCATCGAGCCGGGCGATGTGATCACGTTGTCCGGCGATCTCGGAGCCGGCAAGACTGCATTTGCCCGAGTTCTTATCCGCTATCTTGCCGGCGACGATACCATCGAGGTGCCGAGCCCGACGTTCACGCTGACACAAACTTACACGCTGCCGCGTTTTGCTGTTGTGCACGTCGATCTGTATCGGCTGACGGGGCCGGCCGAGTTAGCCGAGCTGGGCTTCGACGATGCGCCCGAGGGCGCGGTGACCCTGGTGGAATGGCCGGATCGCGCGGCCGGCCATTTGCCACCCGATCGGCTCGATATCGCTTTGACGCTGGACCCCCAGAGTGGGCCGAATGCCCGCAACGTCCGCATCACCGGCTACGGTGCTTTCGCGGCGCGGGCTGAACGCATTCTCACGATTCGTCGCTTTCTTGATCGTTCGGATTTCGGCCGGGCCGAGCGCCGGCGTATTCAAGGCGATGCCTCGACCCGCAGTTATGAGCGGCTCACCCGCGATGGCGCCACTTATATCTTGATGAATTCACCCAAGCGGCCGGACGGACCTCCGGTCCTCAGCGGGAAATCTTACAGCACAATCGCGCATCTGGCCGAAAGCGTCACACCGTTTGTCGCCATGGCGCTCGCCTTGCGCGCGCGTGGCTTCTCGGCGCCGGCAATATTTGCTGCCGACCGCGAAGCCGGCCTTCTGGTGATCGAGGATCTCGGCGACGAACTAATCGTGAAAGACGATCCACCGGCGCCAATTGAATCGCGCTACGAGATGGCAGCCGATTTCCTCGCCGAATTGCATCAGGAAGCGGTGGAAGACGTGTTGCCGGTTGAGCCGGGTGTCAATTATCGCCTGCCACGCTACGACATTGATGCCTTTCTGATCGAGGCGGAGCTTCTGCTCGATTGGTATCTGCCTAAACTCGAAACCAGAATTTCCGCCCCCAAGCGTGACGCTTATCGCGCGCTCTGGCGCGACGCCTTGCTGGCGATAGCGAATGATACGCAGACTTGGGTGTTACGTGACTTTCATTCGCCCAATCTCCTGTGGCTGCCGGAAAGAGAGGGTACCGCCCGGATCGGATTGCTCGATTTCCAGGATGCGGTGATGGGCCCGGCCGCCTATGACGTCGCCTCGTTGTTGCAGGACGCGCGTGTCGACGTGCCCGAATTGATGGAGATCGCGTTGCTGTCGCGCTATACGCGCGCGCGCCGATCGGCCAATGCCGCGTTCGACGCGCCCACCTTCGTGCGTGCCTATGCGACACTCGCGGCGCAGCGCGCAACCAAGATCCTCGGTATCTTCGCACGGCTCGAGCGACGCGACCACAAGCCGCAATACTTGCGTCATCTCCCGCGGGTATCGGCCTATCTCCAGCGCTCGCTGGCGCATCCCGCGCTCGCGCCGCTTGCTTCATGGTATCGTGCCAATGTGCCGCCGCTGAAAGTTTGATGGATGGCCGCACCCCCAACAAAGATCCGTCCGCGCCGCGCCATGATTCTCGCCGCGGGACTCGGCACCCGCATGCGGCCACTTACGGACACAATGCCGAAACCGCTGGTGAAAGTTGCCGGCAAGCCGCTTATTGACTACGTGCTGGATCGACTGGTTGAGGCCGGCGTTGAACGCGCGGTCGTCAATGTGCACCATTTCGCCGATCAGATGCAGAAGCATCTGGCGCACCGAAAGCGGCCGCAGATCGTCATTTCCGACGAGCGCGGGCTGCTGCTTGGTACTGGCGGCGGTGTCAGGAAAGCCTTGCGCGAACTGGGCGATGCCCCTTTCTTTCACATCAATTCCGATACTATCTGGATCGACGGCGTAAAGCCTAATCTCGCGCGGCTCGCCGAGGCTTTCGACCCTCTCACAATGGATGCGCTTTTGCTGCTTGCACCGACGGCCGACAGCATTGGCTATTCGGGGCGGGGGGATTTCGCCATGACCGCCGATGGCCATTTGCACATGCGCGCCGAGCAGGAGGTGGCACCCTTCGTCTATGCGGGCGCCGCAATTCTGTCGCCCGCGCTTTTTAACGGCGCGCCGGAAGGGGAACTTTCGCTGACGTCATTATTCGAAAAAGCATCGCTAGCGCGACGGCTGCACGGCCTTCGAATGGAAGGCATTTGGATGCATGTCGGCACGCCGGACGCGATCGCCCTGGCGGAGGCCGCGATCCGCAACGGTACAATTTGATCAGCCCCACGCGTAAGCGTGTATGATTCGCACATGCCGGCGACGAAACCCCGCGTCTTCAACATCCCTGCCTCGGCGCCGTTTTTGCGCACGCTGTTTGAATACTTGCTCGCTGGCAAGCTCATTCCTGGATTTCCCGCCACGGGCGATCCGCTGGCGCTGGCAGAGGCGACGCTCTACCTGCCGACGCGGCGGGCGTGCCGGCTGGCGCGGGAAGTATTTCTCGACACGAGCGGGGGCAAGGCGGCGATCTTGCCGCGCATCGCCGCAATCGGCGACATTGACGAGGACGAAATTGTTTTCGCCGACGCTGCGACGGGCGCGCTGGCGTCTGCCGCGCTCGATCTGCAGGAAACGGTGACCCCGCTCGAGCGCCGCCTGGTGCTCGCCAGGTTGATCGGGGAATGGGCTGCCTCGCGCGCACTTCACGGTGCGCAGGGCACGCCACTCGTTGCCAACACCCCCGCTTCGGCATTTGCCTTGGCTGACGATCTCGCCCGCTTAATGGACGACATGACCACCCGCGAGGTCACCTGGGATCAACTCGATGGGGTCGTGCGCGAAACTCACGTCGAGCTTGACGAATACTGGAAGCTCTCTTTCGAATTCCTCAAGATCATCGGGGAAAAATGGCCGCAGTATCTCGAGGATCGAAACCTCATTGAACCCGTCAAGCGGCGCGATCGGTTGATCAACGCCGAAGCCGAGCGACTAAAGAAGTCGAACGCTCCGGTCATTGCCGCAGGATCAACGGGCTCGATGCCCGCAACAGCGAAACTGCTGGCCGCCATCGCGGAATTACCACATGGAGCGGTCGTCCTGCCGGGCCTCGATAAAAACCTCGATGATGAATCATGGCGCGCGATTAGCGAAAGTTCCGACAGCAAAATGCCCGGCGTGGGTCATCCGCAATTCGCCATGCAGGCACTGCTCGCACGCATCGGTATTGTCCGCGGTGACGTCGAAGATCTCTGCACGCCATTGGGCCATGCGTCTTTCATCTCTGAAGCCATGAGGCCAGCCGGCACGACCGACTTATGGCGAAAGCGGCTGGAGGTCGCGGATTTTTCCGCCGAAGCCGACGCCGCGATGAGCAACCTGTCGATGGTAGAGGCCGGCAATGCCGAAGAGGAAGCGCTGGCCGCCGCAGTCGCATTGCGCGAGGCAACCCAGACGTCAGACAAGACAGTCGCGCTGGTCACGCCCGACCGCGCGCTTGCGCGCCGCGTGCTCGCCGCACTTGAGCGCTGGAAAATCACCGCAGACGATTCCGGCGGTGACCGGCTAAGCGACACTCCGGCTGGCGTGTTTGCCCGCCTCGCCGTGCAAACCTCGCTTGGCGGCGTTGCGCCGGTTCCGCTACTCGCGTTGCTCAAGCATCAGATGTTTCGGCTTGGCGCTACGGAGCGAGACCATGGCCGCGCGATAGCCGCGTTGGAACGGGCGATTTTGCGTGGCCCGCGTCCGAAAGCCGGGAGCGCCGG
The DNA here is from genome assembly GCA_035519415.1 of Pseudolabrys sp. Classification (GTDB taxonomy): domain Bacteria; phylum Pseudomonadota; class Alphaproteobacteria; order Rhizobiales; family Xanthobacteraceae; genus Pseudolabrys. The sequence continues at coordinate 239,518 of DATIWJ010000010.1, read as the reverse complement.
ACTGGCGCATGCGCTGGCCACCTATCAAGCCGAACGCGATTCGATGCATGGCAACGATCCGCGCAAGCTCGTGACCGACTCTCAGCTTGAGGCCGCGACCGCTTTCGTGACCGAGCTCGCCACCGCATTTGCGCCGCTCGAAAAGTTGCCGCGCGGTGACCACAAGCTGGCTGATCTGGCCGGCCGGCATCGCGACCTCGTAGTGACGCTATCGCGCGACAGTGCCGGTGTCATCGACGGTTTCGCCGGCGCTGACGGTATAAAACTCTCTGCCCTGTTCGAGGAGCTGACGGCAACTCCTGCCGCATCCGAGCTCCCGATTGCCGTTGCAGACTATGTCGAAATGTTCCAGGCGATCGCAGCCACCAGCACGGTGCGAATGCGGGAAAATACGAATGTACGCGTGCGCATATTCGGTCCGCTTGAGGCCCGCCTGCAATCAATGGATCGCGTCGTGCTCGGCGGGCTTAATGAAGGCACCTGGCCGCCGGAAACGCGCAGCGATCCCTGGCTCAGCCGTCCAATGCGACAAAGGCTCGGCTTCAATCTGCCTGAATTGCGGGTCGGTCTGGCAGCGCATGATTTTGCCCAAGCGCTCGGTATTCCTGAGGTCATTGTCACGCGCGCGGCCAAGGTCGCGGGCGCTCCGGCGGTGACGTCGCGCTTCGTCCAGCGCATCGCGGCGCTTGCCGGCGAGAAACGCTGGAAGGCAGCACTCGGCCGCGGCGAGAAATATCTGCACCTTGCACGTGCGCTCGACGATCCACGCGCACCTCCCGAGCCGGTGCCGCGCCCCGAGCCGAAGCCGCCACTCGCGACGCGTCCCGACCGGCTGTCGGTCACTGACATAGAAAACTGGTTACGTGACCCCTATACCATCTACGCCAAGCACGTGCTGCGGTTGTTCCCGCTTGACGTGGTCGACACCGCGCCGGGCGCCGCCGACCGCGGCAGCGTCATCCATGAAGCAATCGGCGACTTCACCAGGAAATTTGCCCAGACCCTGCCCGCCGACCCCGAGCGCGAGCTCACCGCCTTCGGTGAGAAGAGTTTTGCGTGGCTGCAGGATTTTCCTGAAGCCCGCGCATTCTGGTGGCCCCGCTTCCTGAACATCGCACACTGGTTCGCTGACTGGGAACGAAAACGCCGGCCCTCGCTTGCGACGGTTTACGGTGAAATCAGGGGTGAACTCAAAATTCCCCTCGGCGCTCGAAGCTTCACCCTCTCCGCGCGCGCCGACCGCATCGAGCGCCTCAGCAGTGGCAGTTATGCGATCCTCGATTACAAGACCGGCGCGCCGCCGACCGAACCGCAGGTGCGAACCGGGCTCGCGCCGCAGTTGACGCTGGAGGCAGCGATCCTGCGCGCCGGCGCATTTGAAAATGTCGCCGCAGGCTCGGTGGCGCAAATCAGCTACGTACGCCTCAAAGGTGGCGAGCCGGCCGGCGAACTCAAGGAGATCAAATTCATCAAGAACACGCCGGATTTCTACGCCGACGACGCATTGAAAAAACTGACAGCCATCGCGATCAAATTCCTGATCGAAGACGAGCCTTACCGGTCGCTCGTCCATCCGATGTGGAAGAAGCACTACGGTGAGTACGACCATCTCGCGCGCGTCAAGGAATGGGCGGGCAACGGCGGTGAAAGCGAGGTCGAGCCATGAGCGCCCGGCGGGAGATCCCACTGGCGGCCCTCGCGCATCAGGTTGCGGCGGCCGATCCCGAACGCACCGTTTTTGTCTCCGCCAATGCCGGCTCGGGCAAAACCCACGTCCTGACGCAGCGCGTCATCAATCTGCTACTGCGCGGCGAAGATCCGGCGAAGATTCTCTGCATCACCTTCACCAAGGCCGCCGCCGCCAATATGGCGAATCGTGTGTTCGGCACGCTTGCGCAATGGTCCACCCTCGACGATGCCGCGCTCGACGAAAAAATCGCTGCGAGCACGGGCAAGCCTGCGAACGCCGCACAGCGCGCGACGGCGCGGCGCCTGTTCGCCACGGCCCTCGAAACACCGGGTGGGCTGAAGGTACAAACCATTCACGCCTTCTGCACGCATCTGCTGCACCAGTTTCCCTTTGAGGCCGATGTGGGCGCGCGCTTCGAGGTGCTCGACGACGCTGCGACAACGCAACTCCTGAATGAACTGACGCTTGCAGCCATGCTGGCAGGCGCGGCCAACCCTGACAGCGCTCTCGGCCGCGCGCTCGCGGTCGCCGTAACCGCTGCCGCCGATATCACCTTCAAGGAGGTGATCGCCGAGACTATTGGCCGGCGCGATGAACTCACCGCCTGGACCGAACGCGCCGGAGGCGTGCAGCAGGCGATCGACGAGCTCACCCGAATGTTTGGGCTCGCCCCTGGCGATAGTATACAAGTCGTTGAAAACGAATACTTTTCTGCCTCGCTCATCCCGCAAAGCGAATGGCCGGCGTTGATCAATCTTCTTGCGACCAGCGATAAAGATTCCGATCGCAAGCACGGCGAACGACTGACGGCCGCGCAGCAGGCGAGCGGGCGTGAGCGCGTCGAACTCTATCTCGACGTCTTCTGTACCGGAGAACGCAAAGGGCGCAGCGCCGTCCTGACCAAGAAATTCGCGGAGGCCAATCCCGAATGGACTGCGCGCCTCGACGCAGAAAAGCTTCGCGTCTGTCAGCTGCTCGCGCGCGAATTCGCGCTCCGCGCACGCGACCGCAGCGCGGCATTGATTACAGTTGCCGCGGCGGTTGTCGAGCGGTATCGCGCCGAAAAAGACCGGCGTGCCTTGCTCGACTATGACGACCTGATCGAAAAAACGTTGGCACTTTTCAGAAAGGCTTCGGCGGCCTGGGTGCTCTATAAGCTCGATCTCGGCATCAACCACGTTCTGGTCGACGAAGCACAGGACACCAGCCCGCAGCAATGGGAGATCATCAAGACTATCGTCGCGGAGTTTGTACCGGGCGGCGCCCGCGAAAATGTTCGGCGTACATTGTTTGCGGTCGGTGACGAGAAGCAATCGATCTTCTCTTTCCAGGGTGCGGCGCCGCTTGCCTTCGCGGAAATGCGCGGCCACTTCAGCCGCCTGTTTACAAGTAGTGGCGCCGAGTTTGTCACCGAGAAGCTCGACTATTCATTCCGCTCCGCCGCGATCGTATTGAATGCAGTCGACACGATTTTCAAGCAGCCGCATGCGTTCCGCGGCCTGACGGCCGATCCGGTGTGGACGGTACACCAGGCGCTGCCCGATGCGGCGCCCGGAGAGGTGGAAATCTGGGAGCTGACCGAGCCCGACGAGAAAGATGAAGGCAAGGAGGGCTGGGATGCACCATTCGACACAGCCAGCGAAACCAGTCCCTCGATCAAGCTTGCCGCAAGAATCGCGCGCACCATCAAAGGCTGGATTGCACGCGGTACGAGGCCGCGAGATGTCCTGATCCTGGTGCGCCAGCGCGGACCATTGTTCGAGGCCGTCATCCGGGCGCTCAAGCGCGAAAATGTCGAAGTCGCCGGTGCCGACCGATTATTGCTGACTGAACACATCGCCATCATGGATTTGCTTGTGCTCGGCGATGCGCTGCTGCTTCCGGACGACGATCTCGCCTTGGCGACAGCATTGAGAAGTCCACTCTTCGGGTTCGACGAGGAGCAGCTTTATATACTCGCTTATGCCCGCAAAGGACCCCTGCGCTCGACGCTTAAAGCGAAATCCGACGAGGATCCGATGTTCGGCGCTGCCGCCGCTGCGCTCGATGAGCTCGGGGACAGGGCGCGTGTGATGACTCCATTCGCCTTTTACGCTCACGTGCTCGGCGCGCGCAAAGGCCGCCGGCATTTCCTCGCGCGACTTGGGATTGAAGCATCCGATCCGCTCGACGAGTTTCTTGGTCTCGCGCTCGACTATGAGCGGCGCGAGACGCCGTCACTGCAAGGTTTCCTGAACTGGATCCGCGCTGCGCAGAGCGAAGTCAAACGCGACATGGAAATGGCGCGCGACGAGGTACGGGTCATGACCATACACGGCGCCAAAGGGTTGGAGGCAAAAAACGTCATTCTTGCCGACACGACAACCACGCGCCCTGAAGGCGCCCATCCGCCGCGGCTGCTGGCTGCACCGATCACAAATGCTCCGCCCGGTGCGACGGCCCTGATTTGGGCCGTGGCGAAGGACAAGGATGCCGGGCCAATGGCGGATGCTCGTGCACGGGCGCTCGACGCCGCGCGCGATGAATATCGTCGGCTCCTTTATGTCGGTCTGACGCGCGCGGCCGAACGGCTCGTGGTTTGCGGAGTTAAAGGCGTCAACAAAATTCCGGAAGGCTGCTGGTATGACCTCGTGCTTGGCGCGCTCAAGCCGTTGTCTTCCGAAAAAGTTGACGGCAACGGAAACAGGATCTGGCAATTCCATAAAACCCCAGTCGACATTGTGGCGACGGAAAAATCCCCGCCGCAAGAAGTGAGTGCGTTGCCGGATTGGCTGGCGCAGGACGCGCGCGTCGAGCACCCGGCCTTGCGTCTTGTCCGGCCGTCGGACCCGATCGACGAGGCCCGCCGCTTTGCCGGCAGCGGCGATCAAGACAAGGCGCTGAGGCGCGGCACACTCGTTCACCGCCTGATGCAATCCCTGCCCGATATTCCACTGGATCGCCGCGCTGAAGCCGCGCGCCGATATCTCGCGCGTTCGGCAAAGGAATTCACTGATGCCGAGCGTGACGCAATTTCAAAGCAGGTGCTGCGGCTGTTCGATGACACGCGCTTCGCGCCGCTGTTCGCACCCGGAAGCCGCGCCGAAGTCTCGATTGGCGGTCAAATCGCCGCGGCTGACGGAACGATATTGCTGGTCTCCGGCCAGGTCGACCGCCTCGTGGTCACTCCGGACGAGGTTTTGATCGCCGATTTCAAGACGAACCGGCCGGCGCCGCGCCAAATTGAAGGGGTGCCACCCGGCTACATCCGCCAGCTCGCGCTTTATCGTGCCGTGCTCAAGAAATTGTACCCGGACCGGCCGGCTCGTGCCGCGCTGATCTGGACGGAAGTCCCTGATCTTATGGAGCTTTCTACCGATATCCTCGAACGGCACGCGCGCTAGGGTCACCTCCCCGTGACAGCGCCTTGACGGTGCGGGATCGCGTTCATAGTTTCCTGCCCTCGCAGTCTTGGGGAGCGATTCTCTCCGCTCAATCACAAGAGGTATTGTCATGGCCGTCGGCAAAGTGTCGGACGCAAGCTTTGAATCGGATGTGCTGAAATCTGCCGAACCGGTCGTCGTGGACTTCTGGGCGGAATGGTGCGGACCTTGCCGCATGATCGCTCCGGCGCTGGAGGAAATTGCCGGCCAGCTCGGCAGCAAGGTCAAGATCGTCAAGCTCAACGTCGACGAGAATCCGAATACCGCCGCCAAATACGGCATCATGTCGATACCAACACTGATGTTGTTCAAAAACGGCGAGATCGCTTCGCGGCAGGTCGGCGCGGCGCCGAAGCAGAAACTGCATCAGTGGATCAGCGGCGCAGTATAACGGCGGAATAACATTTCCCGAACGGCCGGCCGAAAGCCGGCCATTTTGCATTAGCCGAGATTTTATTGCGGCAGCATGCCATTCTGGCGCAACGTTTCGCCGGCAAGATACAGCGACCCGGTGACAAGAATGCGCGGCGGCGGATCGAGATCGAGCTTGCGCACGGCTTCAAGCGCCTCGGATAGATTGTCGCGGCTCGTCGCCGCGAGGCCGATGCCGCGTGCGGCGTCGGCTACCGCTTCCGCGCTCAGCCCTTTCTCGGCGCCGGGTACCGGCACCGCAATCGTGCGGCGCGCCAAGCCGTCAAAATTACTCAAGAAGCCCGTGCAATCCTTGCTTGCCAGCATCCCGACGATCAGCACCAATGGCCGCGAGACACGCTCTTCGAGATCAGCCAGCGCCGCGGAAATTGCGCGGCCGCCGTCCGGATTGTGTCCACCGTCCAGCCAAAGTTCGCTGCCGGCGGGCGCAAGCTCAACCAACGCGCCATGGGCAAGCCGTTGAAGCCGCGCGGGCCAGTCGGCTTTCGCCATGCCGGCATCGAATGCAGCCGGCGGAATGCCTAATGACCTGGTTGTACGCAGCGCGGCGATCGCCAAGCCGGCATTCTCGTACTGATGCCGGCCATAGAGTTTCGGCGGCGGCAAATCGAGCAAGCCTGTCTCGTCCTGATAGACAAGCCTGCCGCGCTCTTCAGTAGCGGTCCAATCTTCGCCAGCGATTTTCAACGGCGCGCCCAACCTGGCTGCCTGTCGTTCAATCACCGCCAATGCATCGCGATGTTGTGAGGCAATAACGGCGGGTACCCCGCGTTTGAGGATGCCGGCCTTTTCGGCCGCGATCTTGTCGAGGGACTCGCCGAGAAAATCCGTGTGATCAATCGAAATGCGGGTGATGATGGTGGCCAGCGGATTGTCGATGACGTTTGTCGCATCGAGCCGTCCGCCGAGCCCGACTTCCAACAGCACAACATCGGCGGGATGGCGCCAAAACAGCAACAGGCCGGCCGCGGTTGTAATTTCGAACACGGTGATGGGTGCCCCCGCGTTAGCGCGCTCGCATTCCTCCATGGTTGCCGTCAGCTCCTGGTCGGAAACCAGCTTTCCTTCACCGGGCGCACCTATGCGGAAGCGCTCGTTGAAGCGCACCAGATGCGGCGACGTATATGTGTGCACCCGCTTACCCGCGGCCTCCAGAATCGCGCGCAGGAACGCAATCGTGGAGCCCTTGCCGTTCGTACCCGCGACGTGAATCACCGGCGGCAATTTTCGTTCGGGATGATCGAGCGCGGCGAGCAGCCGCCGCACGCGATCGAGCGACAGGTCGATGCGCTTGGGATGCAGCGCCGTCAGTCGTGCAACGATTGAGTCGATCGGAGACATGCAATCTTCATCTGTGCCCCGTGAAGGTGGGGCATTCGTTCCTCGGTTTCGTTTCAATATTAGAGCACCGGGGCCGCTGGAGCATCCGCTTTCGCAGACGGTCAAGGCCTCGACTTATTCACGCATGCGCGGGAACCGGCAACTGCTGTTGGCTGCCCAGCGCCGGAGCCCTGGTGAGCAACCGGCACAATTCCGCGAGGGTTGCGCGCAATTTATGCCGGTGCACAACCATGTCGACCATCCCGTGCTCCGAGAGATATTCGGCGCGTTGAAAGCCCTCCGGCAATTTCTCGCGGATCGTTTGTTCGATCACGCGCGGCCCGGCAAACCCGATCAGCGCACCGGGTTCGGCGATCTGTACGTCACCCAGCATCGCGTAAGAAGCGGTGACGCCACCGGTGGTCGGGTTGGTGAGCACAACGATGTAAGGTCTCCGCGCCTCGCGCAGCATCTGCACGCCAACTGTCGTGCGCGGTAGCTGCATGAGCGAAAGGATGCCTTCCTGCATGCGGGCGCCGCCGGAAGCTGCAAACATGATGAAAGGCGTCTGCCGGTGTACAGCGGTCTCCAGGCCGGTGATGACCGCCTCACCTGCCGCCATGCCAAGCGAACCGCCCATGAAGTCGAAATCCTGAACGGCGATCGTCACCATCAGGCCTTCCAGCCGTCCGATTCCGAGCTTCACGGCATCCTGCAACCCGGTCTTGCTGCGCGCATCTTTCAGACGATCTGCATAGCGGCGCTCGTCGCGGAACTTGAGCGGATCGAAGGGCACTTCAGGCAAGGTGATGTCTTCAAATTCGCCGCCGTCGAACATGGCTTTCAGCCGTAACGGCGCGCTGATGCGCATGTGATAATTTGAGCTGGGGATGACGAACTGATTGGCCTCAACGTCCTTGTAAAAGACGAGCTGGCCTGTCTCCGGACACTTGATCCAGAGATTTTCCGGCGTCTCGCGACGCAGGAAACTGCGGATCTTCGGTCGGACGACGTTGGAAATCCAGTTCATGGGACCCTTGGAGTTGGCATTCATCTAGTTCCGACAGCGACATAAATCCATACCCGATATTGCCAAGAGTATTTGAGTCGTCCGCCGGCCGCCAATAGCGGTCAAGTCCTTGCGGACCGCATGCGTTTGCGCGGTCTCTTGTGGCCATTCGCCGAAATCCGCGCCAGCTCACGGGTCGACGGCATTCGCATATCGGCGGCCTGCTCATCTCGCGCGAGGTTCTCGATGATAGCCAGCAACACGCCGCGCGCGACCGGAATTTCGGCGGGGCGCACGCCACGCACGGCAATGTGATTCACGTCTTCCGCGAGCGGTACCAGTTGTTTGCGCAAACGACGGCCTTTCGGTGTGAGCAAGACATAGATCTTTTTGCGGTCACCACCCAGTCGGCGCCGGCGGATGTAGCCGAGCCGCTCCATCGCCTTGAGCGCCGAGAACGTCGTCGGCTCCATGACGCCCGCCTGCTCGCTCAGTTCGCGCTGGGTGAGGCCATCGCCCTCCCAGAGGATGCGCAAGAATGTCCAATGCCCGAACGAGACCGCGTGCTCCGCAAGACGCATTTGCAACGCGCGAACAAGCGCGCGTGTCGCGTCTTTCACCAGATGCGCGAGCCGATCATCCGGCACAGCTTCGCGCCAGTGGCGCAGGATGGACTGCGTGCTGGATGACGCCCGTTTCATGGCATGCCGACCTGGTGGCTTAGGTGCACATCGCAGCCTTCCCGCGCGGAACGCAAGATCGCCAGTAGGATTTCAAGGGTCGCCATCGCCCATGCGCCATTGTGAAGTGGCGCTTTGCCATGAACGACCGCCTGATAAAGTTCATCAATGACTTCGGCGCGCGGCACTGCCTGAGGTGCCAGTGCATCAAGGCGTGCCGCACCATCTTGGTAGATCATCACGCCGTTCGGGACCGCACGCAGATCGGCACGCTCGCAGCTCACCAACAGCGTGCCAAAATGCTGGTGCGCGGCCGGTTGCGCGGCGTTGAGACGATATTCGGGTCCGCCATAGTTGCGCGCATCCTTCGACGAAACTTCTTCAGCCATGTTGGAAAAACGCGGCCGCGGTAACGCTGGATAGGGTGATTTCTGTTGCCCCATCTCGCCGATCCAGCCCTCAAACTCGTCCGAGTCGAAATGTCCATAGCCGCTATAGGTCAATGATGCGAAAGCACCGTTGGTGAACGTGAGCAGTGCCGCATAGGCACCTTCGGTCGGCCGGCGTGAGTCCCAGGCGCCTGTCACCGCGCGCACGCTCGATACTCGTCCGCCACCGACGAGCCGCGCGATATCGACCTGGTGTGCCGCCTGGTTGAAGACCGCACCACCACCTTTTGCCGTGTCGAGTTCTTCCGGCCGCCGCGGGCGATACAAATAGTCGGTGTAGTTGATCGCGTTGATCATACGTACGGCACCGAACTCTCCGCTCTTGACCAATGCGTGCAACCGTTGGACGGGAGTATCGAAAGAATGGCTGTGGCCGACGACAAGATGCACGCGGGCCCTGCGCACCTCATCGAGCATGATGTTGCACTCGTCGAGCGTCAGCGCCATCGGCTTTTCAACAAGCAGATGCTTGCCATGGCATGCGGCAAGAACGGCGTGCTGCGCGTGGTACTGGTGCGGGGTCGCCACGTAAACTGCTTCGACCGTAGGGTCGGCACATAGTTCCTCGACAGTGCTGTAGCCTGCGGCGGAGAACTCGGCGGCAAATCGCTGCCGCGCTTCTGCGCGGGTATCGGCTCCTGCCACCAGCGTGACGCGCCCGTCGCCGGCAAAGGCCGGCAGCATGACGCTGAATGCGCGGCCGAGACCAGCGACCCCGAGACGGAGCTTGCGTTCGCTCGTTTTGCTCAAAGACGTTGGCCTGTCTCGACAAGATCCCGCGCATTAACTAGTCTTATCTTAGATATCTAAGAAAGCGCGCGCGACAGAAATTTGCGACAACGCGCGGACGAGGGAAACGCCGCCATGATGACCCTTGAGGAAAACGACCTGCTTTGCCGCGTCGAGGGCGATGCGCCGATGGGTCAAATCATGCGCCGCCACTGGATCGCGGCGTGCCTGTCGGAAGAAGTGGCCGAGCCCGATGGCGCTCCGGTAAAGGTCCGGCTGCTGGGCGAGAATCTCGTTGTATTCCGCGATAGCAAGGGCCGCATCGGCGTGCTCGACGAATATTGCTCGCATCGGCGGGCGTCACTGGTGTTTGCCAGAAACGAGGAGTGCGGGCTGCGCTGCCTGTACCATGGCTGGAAATTCGACGTGGACGGCAACGTCGTGGAAATGGCGTCGGAACCCGCCAACAGCCTCATCCCGGAGCGGGTCAAGCACAAGGCCTATCCGGCGCGCGAGGCCGGCGGTTTCGTTTGGGCTTACATGGGTCCGCCCGACGAGATGCACGAGTTCGAAGCTCCGGCTTTCGCACCCACGCCTGACGCACGCGTCAGCGCCACAAAAGTGCGGGTGCGCTGCAATTGGGCGCAGATTCTGGAGGGGCAAATCGATTCAGCGCATTCCTCCAGCCTGCATTCCTCGGACATGGTGCCGGCGCAGGTCGACAGCGCCAAGGCAACGGAAGCGAACTGGCTACGCCCGTCGACGGACAAGGCGCCGCGCTTCCAGATCGAACGCACGAGCTACGGATTCCGCTACGCGGCAATCCGGCGCCCGATCATGAATGAAGCGACGCACGATTACATCCGCACGACCGTCTATATCGCGCCGTACACCGCGCTGATCCCGCCGAACAACGTCCATAACGTCGCAACGCTGCTGACGCCGGAAGACGACCACAATACAATCTTTTACTTCATCGCCTGGAACGGATCCGACAAGCCCGGCATCGACGCCGAGGCTTGGCGCAAATTTAATGTGCTGCAATGGGGCGTCGACGTCGACCGGAATTTTGATGGCGTGCGCACGCGCGATAATCTCTACCAGCAGGATCGCGCGGCGATGAAGGAAGGCAATTTCACTGGGATCAGCGGCATCCCGAATCAGGACATCGCCATGTGGGAATCGATGGGCCCGATCAGCGACCGCTCCAGGGAACGGGTCGGCGCCAGCGATGTGGCTGTGGTCGCGTTCCGGCGCCTGATGGTCGAGGCGGCCCGCAACATGCGCGACAAAGGGCAAGCGCTCGGTACCGCCGAGCCCCGCATCAGACACGCGACCATTAGTTCGTATGAAGGCGTGGTTCCAAAAACCACGAACTGGAGGAGCCTTGGCGGCGGCAGCGAAGCGCCGCTTGAACGAATTGCCAAACAACCACAAGCCGCCAAATAGCGGCAAAGAAACTCAGGGAGGATAGCATGAAGAAAAGCACGCTCGCTTGCGCACTTGCGGCATTGACGTTATTTGCCGCCGCGCCTGTATCGGCGCAGGACAAGGTGAAACTTGCGGTCGGCCAGCGCGGCAACTGGGATACGTCGGTGTCGGAGGTGGGCCAGCTCGCCGGCATCTTCAAGAAGCACGGCCTGGAACTGGACATCGTCTACACCAATGGCGCGGGCGAAACGCAGCAAGCGGTGATCTCCGGCAGCGTCGATATCGGCATCGCGGCCGGCGTGATGGGCGTGATGAGTGCCTATTCCAAGGGCGCACCGGTCCGTGTGATCGGCGCGGAGACAACCGGCGCCAACGACCTGTATTGGTACGTGAAAGCAGATTCGCCGATCAAGTCGCTGAAAGATACCGACGACAAGATCCTCGCCTACTCGACCAACGGATCCTCCACGCACGGCATCGTCACCGCTTTCATGAAGCAGTATCAGCTCAAGGCAAAGCCAACCGCGATGGGTGGCCCCGCCGCGAATTTGACCGCGGTCATGTCAGGGCAGATCGATGTGGGCTGGGCTGCGCCGCCGTTCGGGCTTGATCAGCTCGATCAGAAACAGATTCGCATCATTGCGACGGGTAACGACGCCGATGCTTTCAAGGGCCAGACGGTGCGGCTTAACATCGTCAACGCCGACTACTTCAAAACGCACAAGGATGTGGTCGACCGCTACATGAAGGCCTATCGCGAGACGGTCAACTACATGTACACCGATCCGAATGCGCTCAAAATTTATGCTGATTGGCTGAAGATCAGCGAGGCCAAAGCCAAGCGCACGCGCGATGATTTTTTCCCGCGGGCTTCTGTCGAGCCGGATAGAATCGTCGGACTCGATACGATCGTGAAGGATGCGGTCGTGTTGAAATTCACCGCAACCGAGCTGACACCGGCGCAGCTCAGCGATCTGATCCAGATTCCTCCGCGGTAGCGCCGGGTCTTATTCTGCCGCCACCCGGCGCGCCGAGCGCACGCCTTGCGCCAGCGTGGATACAAGCTTGGTCACCGCATTTACCGTTGCGGGGCCAGGCTTGCCGTTCTTGTCGAGATTTTGGCGCAAGGTATCGATCAGCGCCGAGCCCACCACAACACCGTCGGCACCCTCGGCGATGGTGCGGGCCTGTTCGGCCGTCCTGACCCCGAAACCGACCGCAACAGGCAGTTTGGTGTGGCGCTTGATGCGTGCAACCGCGTTGGTCACCTTGGCGGTATCAGGCGCGGCGGCGCCGGTGATGCCGGTAATCGACACGTAATAGACAAAGCCCGAGGTGTTGGTGAGCACGGTGGGCAGACGTTTGTCATCGGTCGTGGGCGTAGCCAGCCGGATAAAGTTCAGGCCCGCTTGCAAGGCTGGCAGGCATAGTTCTTCGTCTTCCTCCGGTGGCAAGTCGACGACAATGAGCCCATCAACGCCGGCCGCCTTGGCATCGGCGAGAAAGCGGCCGTTGCCGTAGATGTAGATCGGATTGTAGTACCCCATCAGCACGATGGGCGTTTCGTTGTCGCCCTTGCGAAATTCGCGCACCATCGCCAATGTCTTGGTCATGCGCTGGCCTGACTTGAGCGCGCGCAAACCCGCCGCCTGGATCGCAGGGCCATCCGCCATCGGATCGGTGAACGGCATGCCAAGCTCGACGATATCGGCCCCTGCTTTCGGCAAAGCCTTGGCGATCGCGAGCGAGGTGTCGTAGTCGGGATCGCCGGCCATGGTGAAGGTCACCAGCGCGGCGCGGCCCTCCTTTTTCAGAGCCGCGAAACGCGTCTCGATGCGCGTGCTCATCGGCTCTTGCTTCCGAGAAAAGCTTCGACCGACGCGAGATCCTTGTCACCGCGGCCTGAAAGGTTGACCACCATCAGGTGATCCTTGGGCTTCGCTGCGGCAATTTCCGGCACCCTGGCCAGAGCATGCGCCGCTTCCAATGCAGGGATGATGCCTTCAAGCTTGCTGCACAGCTGGAACGCGGCCACCGCTTCATCGTCCGTTGCCGACAGGAATTTCACGCGGCCCATGTCATTGAGCCAGGCATGCTCCGGACCGATGCCGGGATAATCGAGGCCGGCGGAAATCGAATGCGCTTCCTCGATCTGGCCGTCGTCGTCCATCAGCAAATAAGTCCGGTTGCCATGCAGGACGCCGGGCTTTCCTCCCGCAATCGAGGCCGCGTGCTTGCCGCTCTTTAATCCAAGGCCAGCCGCTTCCACGCCGTAGATCTCGATCGCGCGCTCATCGAGGAACGGATGAAACAGGCCCATGGCATTGGAGCCGCCACCGATGCAGGCAATCAGCGAATCGGGAAGCCGGCCTTCGGCGGCCTGCATCTGCTCGCGCGTTTCGCGGCCGATGATCGACTGGAAATCGCGCACCATGGCCGGATAGGGATGCGGGCCGGCAACCGTGCCGATGCAATAGAACGTATCGCTGACGTTGGTCACCCAGTCGCGCAGCGCCTCGTTCATTGCGTCCTTGAGCGTGCGCGCGCCGGATTCCACCGGCCGCACTTCCGCTCCGAGAATCTTCATTCGCAGCACATTCGGCTTTTGCCGTTCGACGTCGACCGCGCCCATGTAGACGATGCAGGGCAAACCGAACTTTGCGCACAGCGTGGCTGTCGCAACGCCGTGCATGCCGGCGCCGGTTTCGGCAATGATACGCGTCTTGCCCATGCGCAGGGCCAGCATGATCTGGCCGAGCACGTTGTTCACCTTATGTGCACCGGTGTGGTTGAGCTCTTCGCGTTTGAAATAGATCTTCGCGCCGCCGCAATGCTGCGTGAACCGGTCGGCGAAATACAGCGGCGACGGCCGTCCCACATAGGTCGCGAGATGGCCATCCATCTCCTTTTTGAATTTCGGGTCGGCTTTGGCGTGCAGGTAGGCTTTCTCCAGATCGAGGATCAACGGCATCAGGGTCTCGGCGACAAAGCGGCCGCCGTAAATACCGAAATGCCCCCGCTCGTCGGGACCGGTACGGAATGAGTTGGGCTGCTGCACGGTCATGCGGGCGCGTCCCTATTTGACCGAACGCACGATCGATGTCTCTCCGAGCTGGAGCGGCGGCTTCAGGAGCTCGGCCTCGGCCGCCCGCGCAGCACGAATGAAGGCACGGATTTTGTCCGGATCTTTTTCGCCGGGCGCACGCTCGACGCCGGACGATACATCAACGCCGGGCGCACGCGTGACGCGTAACGCCTCCGCTACATTGTCCGGATCGAGCCCGCCCGAGAGCATGAACGGGACGCCGGCGTTGATATCCTTGAGCAGCGTCCAGTCGAATGGTTTGCCCAAACCGCCCGGCCGTGTCGCGTCCCTCGGAGCGCGCGCATCGAAGAGCAGCCGATCGACAAACTGCGCGTACTGGCGAATTGGCGAGAGATCCTTGCGCTCCGCAATAGGCAGCGCCTTGATGACCGGCAGGCCATAGCGCGTACGCACCGCGACAACACGCTCCGGAGTTTCGCTGCCGTGCAGCTGGAGCATGTCCGGTTTAAGCGCGGCGATAATATCGAGCAGCGTGTCGTCGTTGGCATCGACGGTTAGAGCGACCTTGCCGGCGCGGCCTTGCACGCGCTGTCCGAGCGTGCGCGCGGCCTCCAGCCCAAGGTGGCGCGGGCTCGGCGGAAAAAACACGAAGCCAACCAGATCGGCCCCGGAATCAAGCGCCACATCAAGCGCTTGCGGGGTCCTGAGGCCGCAGATTTTAATCGACAAAGGCATTTGTAAAGCGCGTTCTAGCGCCTTCTCCATTTCGCCGCAAAGCGGAACCGTGCGGCTGAGTTAAGGAATCGTCGGCGGGAGGACCGGGTATGGCGTGGGCTCCGATGCGGCCGGCGATGGTTCGGGCGCAAAGCGGCGGCGGATGGCATCCAGCTCCTGGTGCAAAACACGCACCTCACCATCGAGTTTGCGCGCAGACCGTCGCCATTTGGTCTGTCCGATCCACGCCGCGGCGCCGCCGACCAGCACGCCGAGAATGAGGAGCACGAAGATGAGCACGAACAACGGCAAGGTTGCTGCATAGGCCGGACTTGTCGAGGAGAACGGATCGAACGAAACCGTCACCGACTGCCGGTTGGCCACCGCAAAGGCAATAATGACGATTGCCAGCGGAACGACGATCAACATCGAGACGATTCTGCGGAGCATCGTTACGGCTTTGCTCAAAAAATTGATGGCCGGGACGAACCCGGCCATGACCATAGCACTCCGACACTCTCGGAAACCAGAAGCCCTATATCGCGCCTGGCCTGTTCAACCGCTCGCGCATTTCCTTGCCGGTTTTGAAGAACGGTACCGACTTCTGGTCGACGGCAACGTGCGCGCCGGTGCGCGGATTGCGGCCGGTGCGCGCCGGCCTATGCTTGACCGAAAAGGCGCCGAAGCCGCGCAGTTCGACACGATCGCCCTTCGCCATTGCGGTGGTGATCTCACCGAGGATCGCGTTGACGATGTTCTCGACGTCGCGCTGATAAAGATGAGGATTCTGGGCCGCGATGCGCTGGACGAGTTCAGACTTGATCATTGACGCCCTACCCAGTCAGTTAGGGGATGGAGGGTGCCAAAGCGCCAAGAGACCGTCAAGATTAAGTCGCTCTACCGCCTGGATTGCGCCCCATTCCTCGATCCGGTGCGCAATGGCGTTTAGGCCCACCGCCTCGAAGGTCCAGGCTGCTACATGCAGGAAAGACAGCTCACTGAACCGCGGTCGCAGCGAATAATCGCGGACTGGGGTGCTTGCCGGCACCTTTTTTTCCTTCTCCAGCCATGCCAACGCAGCTTTTTCGTTGCCGAGGCCGTCAACGAGCCTGAGGCCGACGGCTTGCCGCCCGGTAAAAACACGCCCATCAGCCACCTGTGTAAGCTGGGCATCGTCCATTTTCCGGCGATCCTTCACCAGACCTTTGAACCAAGCATAGGAGTCGAGCACGATTGCCTCGATCGCGGCGCGCGCCTCCGGACTGGTCGGCTCGAACCCGTTGGGCGCTGCCTTGAGTGGCGAGGATTTCACCTCTTCGACCTTGATGCCGATTGTCTTCAGCGCATCGGTGAAGTTCGGGTACTGAAACAGCACCCCAATCGAGCCCACCAATGAGGTCTCCTGCGCCAAAATGTGCTCGGCAGACAGCGCGGCAATATAGGCGCCGGAGGCAGCCAGCCCATCAACCACGACTACCATCGGCTTCTTGCCCTGCAATTCACGCAAGGCGTCGTAAAGCTGTTCCGAGCCGGCGGTGGTGCCGCCAGGACTGTCGATGTGCACGATCACAGCACTCGCGCGCGAGCGGCCGAGCCGCGCAAGCGCCTCGACGCGATCCTGATTGCCGCGGATCAAACCTTGAATCTTGATGCGGGCGATGTAGGCGCCTGGCGGCATAAACCGGCTGCCGGGCACAAGCACCAGTGCCGTGCCAGCAATGGCGAGCAAGGCAACCACCAGCGCACTGACACGCCAAAACGTAAGCTTGCGCCGCATGCGGCGGCGATCGACGATGGCATCGGCATCGAGCGACATGGCTTCGCTTCCTCTACTTGCTCGTCATCTCAATCGAAACGTACGCGAACTCGACCCGGCGGCACAGAGCGATGCCTGGTCATGTGGCGGACATTCACAAGGTTGTGCCAGAAAAGAAGTCCCCGGGCAGACGCCCGGGAACAGTAAATCGCGTGCGGAAAGCCGGCAGGCGCTTACTCCTCGGCTTTTTCCGTTTCGGCTTCTGGCTTGTCACCAGCCCGCTGCTTGAGCGCGGCGCCCAGGATATCCCCGAGAGACGCGCCTGAATCGGCGGTGCCGTATTGGGCGATCGCCTCTTTTTCCTCGGCGACTTCGAGCGCCTTGATCGAGACAGAGACCTTGTGCGTCTTGCGATCGAACTGCGTAACGCGGGCGTCCACTTTCTGGCCGACCGAAAAACGCTCGGGGCGCTGCTCGCCGCGCTCGCGCGCAAGATCGGCGCGCTTGATGAAGGCAGTGAGTTCGGTGCCGACGATCTTGACGTCGATGCCGGTTTCCTTCACTTCCATCACCTCGCAGGTCACCACCGATCCCTTCTTGAGATCGCCGGCCGACTCCATCGGATCACCGGCGAGCTGCTTGACGCCGAGCGAAATGCGCTCTTTCTCGACGTCAACGTCGAGGACCTGCGCTTTGACCATATCGCCTTTCTTGTATTCCTCGATGACCTGCTCGCCGGGGCGCTTCCAGTCGAGATCGGACAGGTGGACCATGCCGTCCACATCGCCGTCGAGGCCGAGAAACAAGCCAAATTCGGTCTTGTTCTTGACCTCGCCTTCGACCGTGGAACCCGGCGGATGTTTCTCGACAAACACCTCCCACGGATTACGCATGGTCTGCTTGAGACCGAGCGAAATGCGGCGTTTCACCGGATCGACTTCGAGGATCTGAACCTCGACTTCCTGCGAAGTCGATACGATCTTGCCGGGGTGAACGTTCTTTTTGGTCCACGACATCTCGGACACGTGGATCAGGCCCTCGATGCCCGCCTCGAGTTCCACGAAGGCACCATAATCGGTGATGTTGGTGACACGCCCCTTGAAACGGGTACCCACCGGATATTTGCCCTCGATCCCCTGCCACGGATCGTCGAGCAGCTGTTTCATGCCGAGCGAGATGCGATGGGTCTCGTGATTGATCTTGATGATTTTCACCTTCACCTGCTGGCCGATATTGAGCACTTCGGTGGGGTGATTGACGCGCCGCCAGGCGATGTCGGTGACGTGCAGTAGCCCGTCGATGCCGCCCAAATCGACGAAGGCACCGTAGTCCGTAATATTCTTCACGACGCCGTCGATAACCTGACCTTCTTCCAGGTTCTGCACCAGCTCCTGACGCTGCTCCGCGCGCGTCTCTTCAAGGACCGTGCGGCGCGACACCACGATGTTGCCGCGGCGGCGATCCATCTTCAGGATCTGGAACTGCTGCGGGACATTCATCAGGGGAGTGACGTCGCGGATCGGGCGGATATCGACTTGCGACCGCGGCAGGAACGCCACTGCGCCGTCGAGATCGACGGTGAAGCCGCCCTTGACTTGATTGAATATGACGCCCTGGACCTTTTCGGTGCTGTTGAACGCCTTCTCCAGCTTGCCCCAGCTTTCCTCACGTCGCGCCTTGTCGCGCGACAGCACTGCCTCGCCGAGCGCGTTCTCGACCCGCTCGAGATAAACTTCGACATCGTCGCCGACCTTGAGATCGGCCTGCCGTCCGGGCCCGGTGAATTCACGCAGAGCCACGCGTCCTTCGGTTTTCAGACCGACGTCGATGACGGCGAATTCCTTTTCGATGCCGACGACCTTGCCCTTGATGACGGAACCTTCCTGAAGGTTTCCGCCGCCAAAGCTTTCGTCGAGCAGCTTGGCGAAGTCTTCACGCGAGGGTGCTGTAGCGGTGGCCATGGAGTCTCCTGTTTGCGGCGCGCCGACGGGTTTGAATGGCGTTCCAAATGCGCGGGCCGAAGGTCCCGCAGACCAACGGCGACCCCCGGGAATCCCGGATGGCCGGCGCTAAAAACCGTGCTTTCAGAACGATGGTTCGATCAGGCGCGCTTTACGCAAAGGCTCGAGCGGGGCTTTGTCCTCCAACACGAGGGGCGGTTACCTGCGCCCTCGGCCCGCTCGGGTAGCCTCGACGATGTCGATGGCGGCCCGGATGGCCGCGTCTATATCCAAATGTGTCGTATCGAGCAAGTGCGCATCTGACGCTTGTTTTAAGGGCGCCGCGGCGCGGTTTTGATCGCGTTGATCTCGGCTGCGAATATCGGCCAGCACGGCGGCCTCATCGATATCCCGGCCTTGCGCCTTGTATTCGGCAGCACGCCGGCGCGCGCGGACTTCGGGGGCCGCGGTAACGAATATCTTAACGTCCGCACCGGGACAGATGACGGTGCCGATGTCGCGGCCGTCGAGCACAGCCCCGGGAGGCTTGGCGGCAAATTCGCGCTGGAAGGACAGCAGCGCATCGCGCACCGCGGGGATAGCCGAAACAATCGATGCGGCCTCGCCGATGCTGTAGGTCTTGAGTGCGATTTCATCGAAGTGCGAGGGATCGAGCGACTTGGCGGCGGCAGCGGCGGCCGCGACGTCATTCGAATTTTCCCCGGCATCCATCAGCGCCTTGGCAACGGCACGGTAGATCAGCCCGGTATCGAGGTGGCGCAGGCCATAGTGAGCGGCCAGCCGTTTGCCGAGCGTCCCTTTGCCCGAGGCCGCCGGTCCGTCGATCGCAATAATCATGTGTAGTCCGCGCCGAGCGAACGCATCAATTCGGTGAAGCCCGGAAAGCTGGTGCCGATGAACGCACTGTCGTCGATACGCACCGGGTTGTCCGTGCCAAGACCCATCACCAGTGCGGCCATCGCAATGCGGTGATCCATATGCGTCTTTACTTCACCACCACCGGCCGGCCGGCCCTTACCCTGAACAATCAGATCGTCGCCTTCGATTTCGACCGTGACACCATTGGCGCGCAGCATGTCCGCGGTGGCGGCCAGGCGGTCGGATTCCTTCACCCGTAATTCTTGCAGGCCGCGCATCCGTGTGACCCCTTCGGCGAAAGACGCGGCCACGGCCAAAATCGGATATTCGTCGATCATCGACGGCGCCCGCTCGGGCGGCACGTCCACCCCTTTGAGTGCCGAGGCACGCACACGCAGGTCGGCAATTTCCTCCCCGCCGTCGTCGCGCTTTTCCAGCGCTTCGATGCTGGCGCCCATCTCGCGCAGAGTGGCCAGCAAGCCGGTCCGCAAGGGATTTGTCATGACCGCGTCGAGGATGAGTTCGGAGCCCGGGATGAGCAGCGCAGCAACGAGAGGAAATGCCGCCGACGATGGATCGGCCGGTACCACGACATTCGCCGGTTCAAGCTCAGGTTGGCCTTGCAAGACAATGCGGCGGCCATGATCGCCGTGCGGCTTGCTGCTCACTTTCGCGCCGAAATGCTTCAGCAAGCGTTCGGTATGATCGCGCGTCGCTTCCGCTTCAATCACGGTCGTCTCGCCAGGTGCCGCGAGCCCGGCGAGCAGCACCGCCGATTTAAGCTGCGCCGATGCTACCGGCGGCTCATAGACGATCGGGATTGGGTCAGCGGCTCCCCGCAGCGTCAGCGGCAACCGCCCGCCATCGGCGACCTGAACGACGCGCACCCCCATCTTCTCCAGCGGTTCGAGCACGCGTTGCATCGGCCGGCCGCGCAAGGAGACATCGCCATCAAAGGTGGCGGTTACGGAGGCGCCCGATACCGCGCCGATCGCGAGCCTGACCCCGGTGCCGGAATTGCCGAAATCGAGCACGCCGGCCGGCTGAGCGAACCCGCCAACCCCGACGCCATAAACGCGCCAGGTATGGTCGCCGGTGCGCTCGACACGCGCGCCAAGCGCCCGCATGGCGTCGGCAGTATGAAGAACGTCCTCGCCTTCGAGCAGGCCGCCGACGGTGGTTTCGCCGACCGTCAGCGCCGCCAGGATCAGGGCGCGGTGGGAGATCGATTTATCGCCCGGCACGCGGGCGCGGCCCTGCAAAGGGCCACCTTGGCGGGCCGTTAGCGGCGTTAATTCTGCTGGGTTCACCGGGCGGTATCCTTGGAAACTGGGTGGTCCTACCACGCAGCCGCGCGCCCCGTCATCCGGCCGCCTTGGGCCTATGAAGCCCGCTTGCGCTATTGACAGGGGCCTTGCAACTAGCCAAGTGAAACACCGATTTAAACGGCCCCGCCCTCCTAGGAACCTCGATGGCTAAACCCGATCTCGGCACCAAACGCGTTTGTCCCGATACCGGTCGTAAATTTTACGATCTCAACAAGACGCCGGTGATTTCGCCGTATACAGGCAAAGTCGTACCGATCGTCGCGCCGACGCCTCCGCGCGCGAGGGCTGAACCGGCAGCGGCGGCTCGGCCCGCGCCAGTGGTGCCGACCGAAACCATCGTGCCGGAGACCGCGGACGCTGAATTCGTTTCGCTCGAGGATGCCGAGGCCGAACAGCAGGGCAAGAAGCCGGCTGCGGCCGACGCCACCGCCGCGGCGGGCGAAGAGGAAGAGGTCGAAATCGGCGACGAGAGCATGGACGACGCCGCCTTCATCGAAGAGCAGGAAGAGGGCGATGCCGACGTAACCGACATCATCGGCGAGTCGATCGAGAAAGAAGAAGAAAGTTGACGCATTCGCCGTTTCCCAAAATCGGCGAGCGAATTTACGGCTTGGGGCCATAGCTCAGTTGGGAGAGCGCGTGAATGGCATTCACGAGGTCGGGGGTTCGACTCCCCCTGGCTCCACCAATTCAATCGCGTTTGGGGCAGTTGCCACAGCCGAAACGAAATTATTGTCCGCCTGCGGTGAGATAGACTTTATATGACGACGCCGTCGGCCGCGCGACTCGCTCCCGTCCCGATCGTCGATGTCCGGGACGACGGCCCCATTCGCCACGCCACCGAAGGCCGCGCGCGGGCGCGGGCGCTGCGCGACGAATGCGTTGATTGGTTGCCGCGCGTCGTCGCGGGTCTGCTGCCAGCTATCGACTCGATAACCCGCCGGTGGCTCCTGCGATCGCGTTCGCCCTACGCGGCAGAGGTTCATGCCATCGCAGTTGAGCTCGGCTTTCCCGGCATCTGGTTTCTTAACGGCTGCTATCAGTGGGGCTGCACCGCCCTCGCCTGCGAACAAGGCGGCGCGCCGTGGCTCGTGCGTACATTGGATTGGCCGTTCCCGGGGCTCGGCCGTCACCTCGAAGTGGCGCGGATGCGAGGCGCTGCCGGTGATTTCGACAGTGTGACGTGGCCGGGCTATGTGGGAATCCTGACGGCGTCTGCGCCAGGCCGTTTCGCTGCCTGCATAAACCAGGCTCCGATGCGGCGGCGCACGCGGAGGCCCTGGCTGCGGCCCTATGACATTGCCTTGAACGCCTGGCAGACGTGGGGGATCCGCTCCATTCCGCCCGACCATCTGCTGCGCGCTGTTTTCGAGACCTGCAAGACTTTTGCCGAAGCAAAACATCAGCTGGAGACGACGCCGATCGCGCGTCCCGCAATTTACACATTGGTCGGCTGCGATCAGGGTGAACGGTGTGTGATCGAGCGCACGCAAGACGGCTTCGCCAGCCGCGGTCACAATACCGGGGCCGCAAACGATTGGTTAGAGCATCGGCCATCTTGGGAAGCGCGCGTGGGCCCTGAGGCGCTCTTTACGCGCACCTTCGATGAAGCTGCCGAGAACAGTCGCACGAGACGCAACTATCTTGAATCCTGGCCCGATCCCTTCGTGGGAGAATTTGCGTGGGTAGCGCCACCGGTTCTCAACTCACAGACGCGCCTTGCGGTCGAGATGTGTCCTGCGACTGGCGTTCTCCGCGCTATCGGCTACGAACAGGCTGACGGCCAGGACCTGCCGACGCCGGTAACGCTGAACTGCGAAATTGCGGTGGCTGGCTAATTGCGCCGCAGCGGCGTTTAAGCAAACGCCGGGATGATCTCGCGGCCGAACAGCTGAATCGAACGGGTCGCGTCATGTACGCGCATATCGCCAAACACCATCTGGCAAAGAACGACGTTGACGCGGGTCTCGATCTGCAGATGAGTCAGATAGTCGTGTACTGTTGCCGGCGAGCCGGCAACGCCGTGACCGATGTGCTCCAGGTCGACAAAATCTGGCGGGTAGATTTCTTTCAGAACGAAGTCCACGCCGGCGCGCCGCCAAAGATATTCGATGGCGTCCCGCCAACGTGGATAGGCGGCATTCGCGATTGTCCTGGCCTGCGCATCCGTATCGGCAACGACAATGTGCCGCGTGATGCCGATGCCGGGAAGTGTTGCGTCGTTGCGACCGAGCTTTTTCCACTCGTCACGATAGCGGTCGCTGATCGCGCGTGCTCGCGCTGCCGGTCCGAGCGATACCACGTTGATCCCGCGCGGGGCCGCCCAGGCGACCGCGTCGGCGTTGGGCGCGCCATACCAGATGGGTGGGTGCGGGCGCTGCACCGGTTTCGCCTGCACGAGATAATCCTTGTAGCTGTAAAAGCGGCCTTCGAAATTAAGGACGTCTGCCGCAAAAGCCTGCATCAAGACCGCGAAGGCTTCATGGTACATCGCCGGCGCTTGACGGGGATCGACGCCAAATCGCTCATGCTCCATCAACGCGCCCCCGCGGCCGACACCGACCACAAGGCGCCCACCGCTGAGATGGTCGAGCATGCAAATTTCTTCGTAGAGTCGAAGTGGATGGTAGAGCGGCAGGACATAGACCAACGGCCCAAGTCTTATTTTACGGGTGCGCTGAATGGCTGCGGCAAGAAAGACGCTGGGGCTTGAAGCCAGGCCGAGTGGCGTCGAGTGATGTTCCGCCAAATGATAGGATCCGAAGCCGGCTTGCTCGATCAGTTCAACAAGCCGCAGGCGATCTTCGAGGAAACGTCCCATCGGCCCGCCATCGCTGTCGAGATGGTCGAAGATCGAAAACTTCAGCACGCCGGCGGCTCCCTATGACACGACACCGGCAACCCCTCGCACGGCTAGGCGGCCTTCCCTATTGTGGGCTATCTGTTGTTGCGCTTTCCCGGCAACTGCTTTCCGCCAGGTTCTTTGCCGTAGTATTGGACCCCGACATGCAAGGCAAGATCGCGCTTGAAGAGCATTTCGCCATCGAACCAACACTCGGCGATTCGCAGGTATTCGGCTCGCACGTATGGAAGGACTTAAGCCACCGCCTGCTCGACATCCAGGACACGCGCTTGCGTGAAATGGATAAACACGGGATCGAATTGATGATCCTGTCGCTCAACGCCCCGGCGATCCAGGCAATCCATGACACCAAGACCGCAATCGCCGTTGCGACGCAGGCCAACGATGTGCTCGCCGCCGAAGTGCGCAAGCGTCCCGGCCGTTTCGCAGCCTTCGCCGCACTACCGATGCAGGACCCCGGCGCAGCCATCGCCGAACTGACGCGCTGTACCAAAGAACTCGGCTTTGTCGGCGCGCTGGTCAACGGCTTCTCGCAGATCGGCACGCCGGATAACGTCACTTATTACGATCTGCCGCAATACCGGCCGTTCTGGCGCGCTGTGGAAGCGCTCGATGTGCCTTTCTATCTGCATCCGCGCAATCCGTTGCCGAGCTGGTCACAGCAATATGAAGGGCACAATTGGCTGCTCGGCCCGAACTGGGCCTTCGCGGCGGAAACCGCCGTGCACGCGCTGCGCCTGATCGGCAGTGGAGTTTTCGATGAGTGTCCACGATTGAAGATCGTGCTCGGTCATATCGGGGAAGGCATTCCTGTCTATCTTTGGCGAATAGACAATCGCAACGGCTGGATGAAAGCCCCGCACAAATACGCTGCCAAGAACGGTGTTGCGCATTATTTCCGCAAGCACTTCCATCTCACCACATCGGGCAACTTCGATACACCTGCGCTCGTCAACGCGCTGACTGTGATGGGTACTGACCACGTGATGTTCTCGGTCGATTGGCCATTCGAGGATGTCGGTGAAGGCGCGGACTGGTTTGACACTGTGGAGATCAGCGAAGCCGATCGCATAAAGGTCGGCCGCGCCAACGCTATCAGGCTGTTCAAGCTGCCGCTGCGCTAGCGCAACCGATACCGTTCGACCGCGCTTTCGTCCCAGACCATGCCGTTGCCGGGGCGCGACGGAACCACCGCCTTGCCTTCGACAATCGCGAGCGGTTCCTCGAGCACCGCATTCGCCCAGTCGACATACTCGAGATAATGGCAGGTCGGCGTGGCCGCGAGCAGATGCACGCTGACCTCGGGAAAAAGATGCGAGGACATTTTTATGTCATGCGACTGCGCGATGTCCGCCGCCTGCCGCCAGCCGGTAACGCCGCCAATGCGTTCCAGATCCGGCATCACATAATCTGCCGCATGATGCTCGATCGCGACTGTCATCGCCGCAGGCAATGAAAAGTTTTCTCCGATTTGAACCGGGACGTTAAGTTCGCGCGCCAGCCGCGCAGCGCCGACATAATCATCGTGTCGGATCGGCTCCTCCAGCCAATAAATATTTTCCGCATCAAGCGCGCGTCCGCGAACAAGTGCGTCGTCCAGCTTGAGCGCCTGGTTGTAATCAACCATCAGAGCCACGTTGTCGCCGATCCGTTTGCGCACCGTATGTACGGCCGCGATATCGCCTTGAAGTGTTGGATAGCCCAAACGAAGCTTGATGCCGCGGAAACCACCCTGGAGCAGTTTCTCCGCTTCGTCCGCGAGTGCGCCGAGATCTGGCGTAAGACCAAGACCGCAACTGTTATAGGCGGGAATCGGACGCGGTTCGGCACCGAGCAAAGTCGCGAGAGGCACACCGGCCGCAATCGCAAGTGCGTCCCAACAGGCCGCATCGAAGCCCGCCATCGCCATGCGTACGATGCCTTGCACGCCAATCAGCGTGAAACGGCGCGCGAGCTTTGCCCACAGTTCGGATGGCGTAACCGCTTCACCTTTGGCCAGGCGTTCGACCTCTCCGAGCAGGCTCACTATCGCCGGCGCCGCTGCACGCAGATAGCAGAACAAGTAGCTGCGCCCAGTGACGCCCTCTTCGGTTTCCAGATCGATTAGAAGCAATGGCGCCACGCGGAAAGCATCCGCGCTGGTGCCGAGCACGAAGGTAAGTGGAACTTCGACCGGCATCCCACGGACGGCGCGCACGGTCAGCTTGGGTATAGAGGGCTGTTTCCGCATGAAATCAGGGGCCAAATATGCATTTTGGCCGAATTCCTTGTGTTCTTGAACCTTTAACCCACCCCGCCCATATTAGGAACGACCTGCCGGCAGTCGCTGGTGGGTTGGGGTGCCCGAAAGGGGCCCTTTCAAAGTCGCTTCAAGCGAGGGCTTTGAGACCAATGTCGCGAGTTCCGTCCTTATCCAGCCCATTCCTCCTGGGCTTTGACGAGATCGAGCGTGTGCTCGACCGCGTTGCCAAGGGGGCCGATGGCTACCCGCCCTACAATATCGAGCGGTTGCCGCGCGACGGGCAAAACCCTGAGCGGTTGCGCATTACGCTCGCTGTTGCCGGTTTCACCCGCGATCAGCTCGATGTCAGCATCGAGGAAAGTCAGCTGGTGATCCGCGGGCGGCAGCAGGACGACAAAACCCGCCAATACCTCCATCGCGGCATCGCCGCGCGGCAGTTCCAGCGCACTTTCGTACTGGCTGACGGCATGGAGGTCATGGGAGCGGACTTAAAGAATGGGTTGCTGTCGATTGATCTCGTTCGGCCACACCCGGAACGGATCGTGAAAACGATATCGATCAACGACCAGGAATGACGGACTCGTGAAGCAGGACTCGACCGCGTCAAGCGTTGAATCAGAAAGGAGTCGAGGGCCATGACCAACGACAAACAGATTGAACCGAATATGACTCATCCTGTGATTACTCAGGAAGCGCTGGCACAGCTCGGCGACGGGCGTCTGGCTTATGTCAAAGCGATCCGCTCGGAAGACGTCGCCAATTTATTCCCGCAGGCGCCGAAGATTGCGCCCGGCATTAAGTTGTTCGCGCTGCATGCGGCTGACGGTACGCCGATCATGCTGACGGACACGCGCGAAGCTGCACTCGCCAATGCCTGGAGCCAGGAGCTCGAACCGGTCAGCGTGCACTGACCGTTTTCTCCCAGAGATTACGCCGCAGTACTTGCCGGCGGCATTGCCAAAACGGCATACAGCGCGTCAGCGTCTGTTGACTCGCGAAGGCGGCGCGCAATCTCCGGATCGCGCAGCTGCCGCGCGACGCGTGCCAATGCCTTGAGGTGATCCGCGCCGGCGGCTTCCGGTGCGAGCAGCAAAAAAATTAAATCGACCGGCTGATTATCGAGAGCCTCAAAGTCGATCGGCTTGTGCAACCGCGCGAACAGTCCGAACAGCCTGCCAAGGTTCGACAGCTTGCCGTGCGGTATGGCGACGCCGTTGCCGACGGCCGTCGAACCAAGCTTCTCGCGTTGAAGCAGGATTTCCAGAATTGCCTTCTCGTTCTGTCCGGTGAGTTCGGCCGCGCGCGAGGCCAGTTCCTGGATCGCTTGCTTCTTGCTGGTAGCCTTGAGAGCCGGAATGACAGCATTCGGCGCGACGAGGTCGGTGAGCGTCATGGACATGTCCAATGATCGGGAACGGTAGCGCCGGTTTGCAAGAGGGGGTGTTGAAGGCGGCGGAACATAAGAGTGGGCCGTGCCGCCGTCAATGGGCGAACTCGGGTTATGGTTGCCGCTTTTGACCCCGTTTTTTTGGCATTTTCACCCCCCGCGGCGCCCTTGCTGGTCTTTGCGGCGGCGTTTGTAGCGTCGAAGCCGTTTTTCGATGCGGATCGCGGCTTGTTCTGCGCTCTCATAGGCGTCGGAGGCCATTCCTTCAGCTTCGAGCATGGCGCCTGAGTCGAGATGCAAAACGCATTCGGTGCGGAAGCCAAAGCCGTCTTTGCCAACGGTGGCATGGCCTGAATAACCGCCCCGGAAGTATTTCGAAGTAGCCTCCTCGACCCGATCGGTGATTTTCTGCTGCAGCGCTGCACCAAGACTGATATTTCGTCCCGAAACGCGCAAAGGCATCGGCTGCCTCCATGACGACGTAGCGCCGCCCATTATTCGCCCGGCCTAAAGATTTGACCTTAGAAATGTTCCGCAGGTCAATGCGTCAAGATGCGTGCGTTCAGGCGCTGGCCGCCTGTTTCTCGCGGCGGCGCTGCACCGAAGATGGTATGCGCATTGCCTCACGGTATTTGGCGACGGTGCGACGCGCGATGTCGATTCCGGCGTCGCGCAGCTTGTCCACGATTGTATCGTCAGAGAGCACTTCCTCCACGCTCTCGGCCTCAATCAGCTGGCGAATGCGATGACGTACCGCTTCTGCCGAATGCGCCTCGCCGCCGTCGGCAGAAGCAATCGACGACGTGAAGAAATATTTCAATTCGAAAATGCCGCGACTCGTCGCCATATATTTGTTGGCGGTGACACGCGAGACAGTCGACTCGTGCATGCTAATGGCGTCGGCGACAGTCTTGAGATTGAGCGGACGCAAATACTGCACGCCTTTCGCGAAGAAGCCGTCTTGCTGCCGCACGATTTCGCTCGATACCTTGAGTATGGTCTTCGCGCGTTGATCGAGTGCCCGTACCAACCAGGTTGCCGTCTGCAGACAGTCGGCGATATAGGCCTTTTCCTTGTCGTTGCGGCTCGTTTTCGACACCTGTCCATAGTAGCGTTGATTGATAAGTACTTTCGGCAAGGTGTCGGAATTCAGTTCCACCAGCCACGTGCCGTCGGGCGCCGCACGCACAAACACATCCGGAACGATCGGTTGCACCAGGGTCGAGCCGAACGCCAGACCGGGTTTGGGGTTGAGCGTACGGATCTCGGCAATCATGTCCGTGAGATCCTCTTCATTGACACCGCACAGGCGGCGCAAGCCGGCGAGATCTCGTTTGGCCAGAAGATCCAGATGCTCGACCAATGCCCGCATCGCAGGATCGTAACGGTCACGTTCCTTCAGCTGAATGCCGAGACATTCGGTGAGATTGCGGGCGCACACGCCGGGTGGGTCGAATGTTTGCAGAACCGCGAGTACGAGTTCGACATCGCCGCGGCTGGCGCCGAGCTTTTCGGCAACAGTCTCGAGATCTCCGGTGAGGTAGCCGGTCTCGTCCACCATATCGATCAGGTATTGGCCGATCATACGGCCCGCGGGATTGGAAATCGCCAGCGCCATCTGTTCGGCAAGATGATCGGCAAGTGTTGTTTCGACGGAGACAAAAGCCTCGAGATTGTAATCTTCGCCGCCGGCTGAACTCGCGCCAGACCATTCCGAATAGGCCGGCGATGGCGCCTCTTCCGCTTTTGGGTTTTTTTCGCCGCTATCGTCGGGAAACACATTTTCGAGCTCGGTTCCGAGCCCTTGCTCCATCGAGCTGCGGCTCGTCTCGAGATCGGCCTCGATCCAATCTGCTGGCGCGGAACTGCCTTCATTCCCGTCAGACGCGATGCTGTTGGCTTCTGCGCCGGCGACCGGCGGGTCGTCTTCGCTGGCACGCTCGAGCAGCGGGTTGCGTTCAAGTTCGCCGTCCACATAGGCGGCCAGGTCGAGACTGGAGAGTTGCAGCAGCTTGATGGCCTGCATCAGCTGCGGCGTCATCACCAGCCCTTGCGTCTGGCGAAGTTCCAGTCTTTGTGACAGCGCCATAAGGGCTCCGGCGAATTGGTCCGATTCTTGCTTGTTTATAGCAGGTGGTTTGCTGGCGCGGTATGCCAATAAGCAGGCTGGTCCTGCATAAATATTGTGCGCGTTAACGAATTGTGTCCGGCTTGCCTTACAGGCGGAATTCTTCGCCCAGGTAGAGGCGGCGCACGTCCGGGTTGTTCACGATATCGTCGGCGCGCCCTTCCATCAGCACCTCGCCGGAATAAATGATGTAGGCGCGGTCAGTGAGTCCCAAAGTTTCGCGTACATTGTGGTCGGTAATAAGTACGCCGATTCCGCGATTGGTGAGATGACGGACCAGGGCCTGGATGTCGCCGACGGCAATCGGGTCGATGCCGGCAAAGGGTTCATCGAGAAGCATGTAGCTTGGTCGCGTTGCCAGCGCGCGTGCGATTTCCACGCGCCGGCGCTCGCCACCTGACAGCGCGATGGCCGGCGTTTTGCGCACGCGCGCAATGTTGAACTCCTCGAGTAACGCATTGAGATCGGCTTCGCGGCGGCGGCGGTCCGGCTCCACGACCTCAAGCACCGATCGGATATTGTCTTCTACGTTGAGGCCACGGAAGATCGACGCTTCCTGCGGCAAATAGCCAATGCCAAGTCGCGCTCGCTGATACATCGGCAGTGTCGTAACGTCATAACCATCGAGTTCGATGCGGCCCTTGTCGGCGTTGATCAGGCCGGTGATCATGTAAAACACTGTGGTCTTGCCGGCACCGTTCGGACCAAGCAGACCGACTGCTTCGCCACGCCGCACATAAAGCGTGACGCCTCTGACCACCATGCGGCCGCCGAAGCTTTTTTCGACACCATGTGCGGCAAGGTACGCTTGCCGTGTCGCCTGACGGCCATCGCCGTCGCGCCGCGGACGTGCGGGTTCCTGATTCTGCGGGGCACTTTGCCGCTGCTGCGAAACCTGCATTTGCGCACTGCGCGCAGCCTGATGAGCGCGCGCTTCCGGCGTCAAGACACGGCGGGTCTGAGGCGGCCGGCGCCAGAACAGCGAAAGGATATTCACCGGGCTACCTCGCAGCGCATAGAACAAAACACCGGGCGCGCGACCTTAACTGATTCCCGGAGCTGAGAGTGGCCGCACATGCAGCGATCACGCTGCAGCTCAACTAAAATGGCCGCACGGGGGACGGCCGTGCGTTTTGCGCGCCGCTGCCGCCCGGTTTGATGTCTGGCCCGGCGCCGCCGGGCTGAAACAGTCCCTGCACACGCCCTTGGCCGTTCTTGCCCGATTCCACACGCGACACTCCACTTGTCAGGTCAACCACCAGCCTATCGCCTCTCAAGACATTCTGGCCTTGCGTCATGACGACCGGATTGCCGGTCAGTGTGACGGTGTTGCTTTTCATGTCGAAGATGCCGAGTTCGCCGGTAGCGGTCTGGTCTTTTTGCGTCACAACCACCGCACCGCGCGCTTCCAGCCTCTTGATGCGTTGCTCGCCACCGGGACCGGGAGCGGCTGCCTGCATGGTCTTGCCCTTGTCGGCACTTTCACCGGGTTGCTCGTAGAACACTACCAGCGCCTTGCAGCGCATGCCCGTATCGCCCTGCTTCACGCGCACATCGCCGCTAAAGGTCGCTTCCTTCTGTTTGTCACGAACCTCCAACGAAGCGGCTTCGATATGAACCGGCTGATCGCGATTCTGCGAAAAGCCTTGCAGTGCGTTGGGCGGGCCCTGCGATGCGGTCGTCTGCGCGCATAGACTTGCGCCGGGCACGATCAGCGCGACGGCGATCATCAACAGAAAATGCGGTCGGCGCGTCACCATCATTGCGCATCCGATTTTTGCTGCGGCGGAGGTTGATTGAGCATCATGTCCATGATGACGCCGCCGTGGAAACGAATCACGTCGCCGGAATCAACGATATCCAGCTTGTTGGCGTTTAGCGTACCTTGCAGCAGCTTTACTTCGACCGGACGTTCAGAGACGACATTGCCTTTGCGGATATCGACCAACGCCTCACTCAGATGGCCCTGATAGCCGGTTGACGAGTGGAGTAAAATGTCTTGATCAAGCTTGAGGGTCTCGCCCTTGGCATCATAAATGCCGGTGACCGCAGTCATCTCCATCGAAGTTTTATCCTGCATTTCCACCTTGGCGCGGATGTTGCGCAATTCGACGATGTCCGGCTTTGTCATGTCCTGTGCTGCCGTATCGGCCGTCAACTCATATGCGCGAGCGTCGCGCGTGAAGCCGGACAGACGTGGCTGCTCCATGGTGACCTTGGTCCCGGATACGACCAGGTTGTCGATGTTGATCGGCAATCGGGCGAGCATGCGCAGCGGATTGAAATAGGTGATCAACGTAATAATGACGACTGCCACTGCTACGCTGGCCGGAACGGCAATACGCAGAATGCGAACCAGACGGCTGTGGCGGCGCGCAGAGAGAAACGCACGCTCGGTGTCGCCGCGGTTCGTCGTCCAATAGGCGCGCGACGTCTCTGGATCGCTTTTGGCGGTGATCGCGCGGCTCATGCCAAGCCCGGTGCTCGTCTGAGTTCAAGGAAGTTTCGGAAATTATCTCACGCCCCGCAAAGCAACTTGCCGTCCGAATATGGCCCCGACACGGCAGCGGATTTCGCCAGCTTAATCAATAGCAACGTAGACTCAAAGACTTACGCCGAGTGCGAAAAAATGTCTTCGGCCGCCCAGCCAGCGAGATCGAGCCGCGCCCGGTCGGGCAGAAAGCGGAAACAGGCCGCGGCAAGATCGGCACGCCCTTCGCGCGCAAGCATTCCATCCAGCTTCTCTTTCAGCGCATGCAGGTGCAGGACATCGGTCGCCGCGTAGGACACTTGCGCATCGCTAAGCTCGTCGGCACCCCAATCGGACAACTGCTGCTGTTTCGAGAGATCAACTCCGAGCACTTCGCGCGCCAGGTCCTTTAATCCATGCTTGTCGGTATAGGTGCGGGCAAGCCGCGAGGCGATCTTTGTGCAATAGACGGGGGCCGCCATTATGCCGAATGTTTTCGCCAATATGCCCATATCGAACCGGGCGAAGTGAAAGATCTTGAGCATCGATTTATCCGCGAGCAGCCGCTCGATATTGGGCGCCTTGCGTTGGCCAGCACCAATTTGCACGACATCGGCGGAGCCATCGCCCGGCGACAACTGCACGACACAAAGCCGGTCGCGGTTGGGATCAAGACCCATGGCTTCGGTGTCGATCGCCACCGCGCCTTTGTAGGCGGAGAGGTCTGGAAGATCACCACGGTGCAGGCGGATGGTCATTCAGATTCTCAGGCTCGGAATGCTGGTGCCCAGGAGAGGACTCGAACCTCCACGGCTTTCACCGCTAGTACCTGAAACTAGTGCGTCTACCAATTCCGCCACCTGGGCTCGTCGGGACCAGATACGGAGCCGCTTCTGGCTTGTCAATGAAGGGGTTTTGACCCTGTACAGCGCTTGGCCGATCCTGTATTTGCCGGGTTTCGAGGCATCCCGGCCGGCAAGAAATCGAGAGCGGCATGACCGCACGCAGCCCTTATGACACCCTGGTCACCGTGTATGGTGGCTCGGGCTTTCTCGGCCGGCACGTGGTGCGCGCGCTGGCGAAGCGCAACTACCGCATCAGGGTCGCCGTGCGCCGACCCGAACTCGCCGGCTTCCTTCAGCCGCTCGGCCGCGTTGGCCAGATCCACGCCGTGCAAACCAATCTGCGGCATGCTCCTTCGGTGGAAACCGCCGCCCGTGACGCGCAGGTGCTGATCAATCTGGTCGGCATCCTGTTTGAGCGTGGCCGTCAACGTTTCGACGCGGTCCATACTTATGGCGCCGAGCAAGTGGCGCTGGCGGCGAACGCGCATGGCGCGCGCATGGTCCACGTCTCCGCGATCGGCGCCGACACAAATTCGCCCAGCGTCTACGCCCGCTCCAAGGCCAACGCCGAACAGCTGGTGCTCGCCGCGCAACCTTCGACCACTATCATGCGGCCATCGATCGTCTTCGGCCCGGAGGATAACTTCTTCAATCGCTTTGCCGCGCTCGCCCGCATTTCGCCAGTGCTGCCGCTGATTGGCGGTGGACTGACGCGCTTTCAACCGGTGTTCGTCGGTGATGTTGCCGCCGCAATCGCGGATGCCGTCGACGGGAAGACGCGCCCTGCGACGACTTATGAATTGGGCGGACCAGACGTGAAAACTTTCAAGGAGCTTATGCAATTTGTGCTCAGAACGATCGAGCGCAAGCGGCTGCTGGTGTCTCTGCCGTTCTTCATGGCCAGGGCACAGGCGATGTTTCTGCAGTATCTTCCGAAGCCGCTGTTGACCCCTGACCAGGTCGAGTTGCTGCGCAGTGATAATATTGTTTCAGAAGCCGCCAAGTCTGCGGGACGGACGTTGCAAGGGCTGGGCATCGAGCCAGAGCCGATGGAAGCGGTCGTGCCATCGTATCTCTGGCGCTTTCGGAAAACCGGTCAATTCCGCAAACGTCTCGCCTAGTTTTTACACAATATAAAGCGCCGCAAGTCCGGCACTGCCCACCAGGATACGCCACCAGGCGAACAGCGCGAAGCTATGGCGCTGGACATAGCCCAGGAACGTCTTCACGACGATCCACCCGAAAATAAACGAAAAGATAAACCCGACCGCGGTCACCGTAATATTGCTGCCGAGCGCAAGCTCGCCGCGGCTCTTGTAAACCTCGTAGGCAAACGCGCCGACCATTGTCGGCATCGCCAGCCAGAACGAGAACTCCGCGGCTGAGCGCCGGTCGGCGCCAAATAACATCGCGCCGACAATGGTTGCGCCCGCGCGAGAAACACCAGGCACCATGGACATGCACTGGATAATACCGATACCGAGATACATCGGCAGGCTGAATGCGGTCGCCTCGTGATACCGCGCCTGCAAGTTCAGGCGATCGATCCATAACAGGACGAACCCGCCCACAATCAGCGACACACACACGATGCGGACGTCGAACAGGTAAGACTTTATGATGTGATACGCGAGCGCGCCGATCACGGCCGCCGGCAGAAATGCGAGCAGCAGACCGATGACGAAGCGCGCGGCCGCCCACTGTGTGAACATCTGCGTGGCGAGCGCCCAAATCCTTCCGAAGTAAATCGTCAGTAGCGCGAGAATCGCACCAAGCTGAATGAGGATCGCAAACGATTTGCCGAAGGCATCGTCGCCCCAACCGAGCAACTGCTCCATAAGCAACAGGTGACCCGTCGACGACACAGGCAAATATTCGGTCAGGCCTTCGACAATGCCGAGTACGGCTGCCTTGATCAGATCGATATTCGCAGCGGCCGGGCCAGGCACGGCCGCATTGATTGCATCGAGTTGCATGAACTGCTCCGGGAGATTTTGCGCGCGTTGCCGAGGGCTATTTAGGCCAGCGCTTTTGACGCAAAGGCGCCATTGAGGCAACGAAAAAACGCGGTAATTCGTACTGCTTTGCACCACCGCAGCGGCTTTCTATAGTGCAAACGTTGATTCCCTCCATCGGCGGCCTTGCCGCCATTTCGCACGCCATGTTGACCCTGTTTCATCATCCGCTCTGTCCACATTCGCGCTATGTGCGCCTGATTCTCGGCGAATACGGTATCGCGGTGCAGTTGGTGGAAGAACGATTCTGGGAACGGCGAGAGGAGTTACTGCTGCTCAATCCAGCCGCACAGCTACCGGTGCTGGTCAACGAGGGTGACCCACCGGTACCTGGCGCCGCGATCGTTGCCGAATATATCGAGGAAATCTATCCGGGAGCGAATGCCGACCGCCTGCTGCCGCAATCGCCGGGGCGCCGGGTCGAGGTGCGCAGGCTGGCGAGCTGGTTCAACGACAAATTCCATGCGGAGGTGAGTGGGCCCTTGGTCACCGAACGGGCGTTCAAGCGTTACATGACGCGGGAACAGGGCGGCGGCCCTCCGGATACCGAAGCGCTGCGCGCCGCGCGTCAGAATATCCGCTATCATCTGGCGTATATCGGCTGGCTGGTTCGGACACGCGATTGGCTCGCCGGCGATCGGTTGACCTTGGCCGATCTTGCCGCGGCTGCGCATCTGTCGGTCGCCGACTACCTGGGCGAAGTGCCATGGAACGAAGACGAAGCGACAAGAAACTGGTACGCGCGAGTGAAATCGCGCCCGTCGTTCCGCACGATCCTGGCCGACACGCTGGCCGGCATTCCGCCGTCAGAGACATACGCCGACCTCGACTTCTGAGCGAACCCGCTGCGATAAAGGCCGCACTCGCAGAACGAGCGTGTGCGCTCGGCTTTGATGCATTCGGCGTTACAAAACCCGATGCCGCGCCGGAGCAGAAGGCGCGGCTGGAAAGCTTTATCGCCGAAGGCGCGCACGGCGACATGGAATGGCTCGCGTCAACCGCCGATCGCCGCGCGTCGCCATTGGCGTTGTGGCCGGCAGTGCGCTCGATCGTCATGCTTGGATTGAACTACGGACCTGATTCGGACCCGTTGGCGATCCTGAAAGCGCACGATCGCGCCGCTGTCTCAGTCTATGCCAGGGGCGACGACTACCACGAGCTGATCAAAGTGCGGCTGAAGCGATTGGCGCGCTGGCTTACGGCCAATGCCGGTGGCGACGTGAAGGTATTCGTCGATACGGCCGCGGTGATGGAAAAGCCGATCGCCGCGCGCGCCGGCCTGGGCTGGCAGGGCAAACACACAAATCTGGTTTCGCGTCGATACGGTTCCTGGCTCTTCCTCGGTTCGATTTTCACAACGCTCGAGCTGCCGGCCGATCCGGCGGAGTTCGACAGCTGCGGCTCTTGCCGCGCCTGCCTCGACATCTGCCCGACCGCGGCATTTCCCGCACCGTACCGCCTCGATGCGCGCCGCTGCATTTCCTATCTCACTATCGAACACAAGGGTCCGATCCCGCACGATTTGCGCGCGGCGATAGGCAACCGTATTTACGGCTGCGACGATTGTCTTGCCGTCTGCCCGTGGAACAAATTCGCAAGCCAGGGGCGGGAAGCCAAGCTCGCCGCCAGAGAAAGTTTGCGCGCCCCACGCCTTGCCGATCTGGTCCACCTTGACGACGCGCAATTTCGCGCACTTTTCTCCAAGACTTCGATCAAACGTACCGGACGAGATCGATTTGTCCGGAATGTGCTCATCGCCATCGGCAATTCCGGTGACGCAACCCTTGCGGTTGAAGCCAAGCGCTTGCTTGCCGATGCTTCACCGTTGGTACGGGGCGCCGCGATCTGGGCATTGTCGAGATTGCTGCCGCGTGAAAAATTTGCGGCGCTTGCCCGGCAGTATCCCGATTCGGACGCGACCGTGCGGGATGAATGGACGGCTGCGCTTGCCTAAAATTCCTTCACTGCCGCGATCAACCGTTCAATATCTTCCGGTCGCGAGAGCCGATGGTCACCATCCTTGATCAGGGTCAGCACAACGTCATCGCGAGAAAAGCGCGACACGAGCTCGACTGCGTGCCTCCAAGGCACGTCCGGATCCTGCACGCCTTGCAAAATATGCACTGGACAGCGAGTTTCGATCAGCCCGCCGAGCAGAAGATGTTTGCGGCCATCCTCGATCAGGCCGCGTGTGATCGGATAGGGCTCTTCACCGTAAGCCGACGGCCTCGGCCATGAACCCTTTTTCTCGATTTCATCTTTCGTTGCAGCGGAAAACTGCTTCCACATTAGTTCTTCGGTGAAATCGACCGCCGGTGCGATCAGCACCATGCCCGCTATTGGCGCCGCGTCCTTTCGTTCGGCTAAGGCGCGCGCCAACAGCAACGCCAGCCAGCCGCCCATCGATGAACCGATGACGATCTGCGGGCCCTGCGCAAAGTGCAAATAGACCGCAAGACACTCCTCCAGCCATCGACCGATCGTGCCCTCGGTGAACGCACCGCCTGATTCGCCGTGGCCGGAATAGTCGAACCGCACACAGGCGCGACCCTCTTTTTCCGCCCACCGATCAAGCGCCTCCGCCTTTGTGCCTTTCATGTCGGATTTGAAACCACCGAGCCAGAACAGGCCGGGGGTCATGCCTTCGCGGATGCGTACGGCGACGGCCCGGGCGGGCGACGACGCAATCACCGTGAAGGAGGTCAGGCGAGCTTCGCTCATGAACAGGTCGACAACTGCGGAATGGACATGCCTTCTTGTCGCCGCAAGATGCGCTTTTATGCAAGGGCACCTGTTGCCGGCGTCATTCTCGGCGTCTATACCTCGTTTTTCGCATACGCGCGTAATTCCCCGTATGCGCTCGAAAACGCCGGTATTTCGAGGACGAAGAAATGTCGAGCCTCCCCGCCGTCAGTTCGGACGGCGTTCTGTCGTCAGATGCATCACGCGTACCGGCTGCCGAACAGGCTCCGATCGCTGTGCTCATTGTTGTGCCAACGCTCGACGGCGGTGCTGCCGATGCCGGCGCGGTCGAGCTGGTAAGGATCCTTACCGGGGCTGGCCATCATGCGATCGTGGTATCGCGCGCGGGTCGACTCGTTGCGGACGTGACCACAGCCGGGGGCGAGTTCGTTCCCCTCGACGTTTCGAGCAACAACCCGGTCGTAATCTTGCGCAGCGCTTTCATTCTGACGCGATTGGTGCGCGAACGCCGATGCGCCGCAATTCATGCACTCGGCCGCGCGTCAGCCTGGAGCGGGTATATCGCCGCGCGATCGAGTGGCGTTCCGTTCATAACCGGGTGGTACAAGGGATTCCGTGAACAGAATTTTTTCAAACGTCTGTACAACAGCATCATGGCGCGCGGCGATTATGTTACCGCATCGAGCGAACAAATCGCGCAGCTGATCAATGATCGTTACGGCACGCCGTGGGAAAAAATCTCGGTCTTGCCATGCAGCGTCGACCTGGAGCGCTTCAATCCGGAAAACATCACACGCGAACGCATTGAATCAATGCGTGCTGCTTGGGGCGTCAAGCGTGACACCAAGGTGATCATGATCACAGGCCGCATTTTGCGGCGCAAGGGTCATCATGTTGTTGTCAAGGCCGTGAAGCGGCTCAAGGAAATGGGCCTGAAGGACTTCTTGTGTGTCTTCGTCGGGGAGGATCGAGGCCGCACCCGTTACACAGGGGAATTGTGGGACCTCGTTTTGACGACGGGCACCATGGACGTGATCCGCATGGCCGCGCCCGTTGCCGACATGCCGGCCGCCTATGCTGCATCCTCGGTCGTGGTGTCGGCGGCGGTACAGCCGGAAGGCGTTCAGCGCGCAATCCTCGAAGCACAAGCGATGGCGCGTCCCGTTATCGTATCTGATCTTGGTGGCGGCACCGACGTCGTGCTCACTGCCCCGGCGGTACCCGAAAGCCGGATTGCAGGATTCCGGTTTCAAGCCGGCGACGATGCGGCGCTGGCGGCAGCCTTGTTGCGACTATTTTCGATGCCGGAGCCCAACCGGGCCACGATCGGCCGTCGCGGGCGTGAGTGGGTGCTCGGCCATTTCAACGCTGACATTGTCGCCGAGCAGACGCTGCTGCTTTACCGCCAGATTGCCGGAAAGCTCAAAGCTGCCGGCGCCGATCCGGCCAAATACGGTTAAGCAAGACGAAATTAGAGCAATTTGAATACTTTGAGTGCAAATCCGGCACAGACTATCGACAATAATGACGGAACCGCGTTGACTTCTTCGCGGTTTCTACCAATCTTTCGTCTTCCGGGGCGCGCAGACCGCGTCAAGGACTGTCGCAACTGCAAAAGGAGAAAGTAGCCATTCGTCGTCCGATGAAGTCCGCGCTGCCCGTTCAAAAGGACGGCCCGCGCATTAACGAGGAGATCCGCGTCCGCGAGGTCCAACTAATCGATGCCAGTGGCCACAACCATGGCCCCACACCCATCCAAGCCGCGCTAGACATGGCGCAGGCAGCGGGGCTCGACCTGGTCGAAATCGCCCCCAACTCTTCGCCCCCCGTCTGCAAGATCCTGGACTACGGCAAATACAAGTACCAGGCGCAGAAGAAAGCGGCGGAAGCCCGCAGAAAGCAGAAGATCGTCGAGATCAAGGAGATCAAGCTCCGTCCGATGATCGATGATCACGACTATCAGGTAAAGATGCGCTCGATGCAGCGCTTTTTCGAGGAAGGCGATAAGGTCAAGATCACCTTGCGCTTCCGCGGCCGTGAGATGGCGCATCAGGAGCTCGGTTTCAAATTGCTGGACCGGGTAAAGTCCGATACCGGACCAATCGCCAAGGTCGAATCCGAACCGCGGTTCGAAGGCCGCCAGATGATCATGGTCCTGGCGCCGCGCTAGATGCGCGGGCCGGAATTGCAGCTACCGCACGCGCCATTCGCAGATCGCGGGTGGCGCGTCACTATATGGCGTCGTTTATCCGGCTCAAAGACTGGTGGTTGCATGGCACGGCTGCCTCTGCCATAACGCCGCGCATTCGCCGCCCGGCCAGTAAGGGCTGCCGTGGCGGCGATTAACGCTCAATCCCGAGCACCAGCTCTAAAGGGCCACGCGCGCGCCCCATGAGCATTTTTCCGGCCATGCGGGCGTGCCCGCAACGTGCCGATGAGGAGAGCCAAATGCCCAAGTTGAAGACCAAATCGGGCGCTAAAAAGCGCTTCAAGATCACCGCGACCGGCAAGGTAAAATACCAGCAGTCCGGCAAGCGCCACGGCATGATCAAGCGGACCACCAAGACGATCCGCGAGCATCGCGGCACCAGCGTGCTCTTCAAGACCGACGGCGACAATATCAAGAAATACTGGCTGCCGAACGGCTAGCCGCATTTCCACTGCCGCGCGAGCGCGGTTGTTCCCCGTCGATTATTCGCACGTACTGCAAGGAGAATTCCAATGGCCCGCGTCAAGCGTGGTGTCACGTCACACGCAAAGCACAAGAAAGTCCTGAAAGCAGCCAAGGGCTATTACGGCCGGCGCAAAAATACGATTCGCATCGCCAAGCAGGCGGTGGAAAAAGCCAACCAATATGCCTTCCGTGATCGCAAGCGGCGCAAGCGCACATTCCGCGCGCTGTGGATCCAGCGCCTGAACGCCGCGGTACGCCCGTTCGGCCTCAACTACAGCCGCTTTATCGCCGGACTGGCCAAGGCCGGCTTGACGGTCGACCGGAAAGTTCTGTCCGATCTCGCCATTCGCGAGCCGGCGGCATTTCAGGCGATCGTGGAAAAGGCCAAGGCCGCGTTACCGGCGTAACCGGCAAGATCGATGGCGCGCCGATGACGCTGAAGGAAAAGGCGCTTTACCACCAGATCCACCCGCTCAAACTGTCGACGGACATTCTTGCGGCGGTGGTCTCGCTTTATCTTTTCTGGCTTCACCAACCGCTGCCCGGTTTGCTCCTGCATTTTGGACCACCGGTGATCGCATCGGCGCTGCTCATCCGCTACGCTGACCTAGGGCCGCTCAAGGAATCAGCCTTCGGCCATTACGTCGGACGAACCATGACCAGAACGATCGAAGGTATTCGCTTGTTCGGCGATCTGGTGATGATCCTTGGTGCGTGGCTGCACGATGTACTGCTGCTTTCGGCGGGCTTGATTATCGTTGTCGGCGGCTGGTGCAACGGCTTGTTACCGTCGAAAATTCGTCGCTGAGTCATGACCGACATCGCACAACTGGAAAAGGAACTGCTGACCGCCGTCGCTTCCGCGAAGGACGAGGCGGCTTTGGAAGCGGTGCGCGTTGCAGCCCTCGGCAAAAGCGGCTCGGTGTCGGCTTTGCTCAAGACTCTCGGCACGATGACGCCGGATGAGCGCAAAATGCAGGGTCCCGCAATCAACGGATTGAAGGATCGCGTCACGGCAGCGATCGCGACCGCCAAAGACGCGCTTGCGGCCTCTGCGCTTGACGCCCGACTCAACACCGAAACCGTCGACGTCACTTTACCCGTGCGCGAAACGCCGGCTGAAGCCGGCCGTGTGCATCCGATCACCCAGGTGACCGATGAACTCACGGCTATCTTCGCGGACATGGGATTCGCCGTCGCCGAAGGGCCCGACATCGAGACCGACGATTACAACTTCACCAAGTTGAACTTCCCGGAAGGCCATCCGGCGCGGGAAATGCACGATACGTTTTATTTCCCGCCAAAATCCGATGGTTCACGGCTGCTTCTGCGCACGCACACGTCGCCGGTGCAGGTGCGCACGATGCTTCGCCAGAAGCCCCCGATCCGCGTGGTCTGCCCTGGCCGCACCTATCGCAGCGACTCTGACCAGACCCACACGCCGATGTTTCATCAGGTCGAGGGCCTGGTCATCGACAAGGGCTCGCATCTCGGCCACCTGAAATGGATCCTCGAGGAATTCTGCAAGGCGTTCTTCGAGGTCGACAACGTGAAGATGCGCTTTCGCCCCTCGTTTTTCCCGTTCACCGAGCCGTCACTCGAGGTCGATATCCAGTGCAGACGCGACACGAGTGAAATCCGTTTCGGTGAAGGCGAGGATTGGCTGGAAATCCTCGGCTGCGGCATGGTGCATCCCAACGTGCTTCGCAATTGCGGACTCGACCCGGACGAATACCAGGGCTTTGCCTGGGGCATGGGAATCGACCGCATTGCGATGCTCAAGTACGGCATGCACGATTTGCGCGCGTTCTTCGAAGCGGACGTGCGCTGGCTCGCGCACTATGGCTTCCGCCCCCTCGACTTTCCGACGCTTGCCGGAGGCTTGAGTCCATGAGCGCGCCGGAACCCGCCCGTTCGCCGCTCGACCGTGCCTTCTTTGCATTGGTGACGCGCGGCTGGGACGCCCGCAAGATCGAGAATTATGAAGCAGGCTTGCGCAAGCGCGATCAGGCCATGTCGGCGGAAGCCACACGCACTTTTGCCGCGATCGATGCAAAGGCGACAGGTCTACTCACGCATACCTCGATGATGATTGCCGGGCTCGGACTGATCGCTCCGCTCGTCGCCGACAATGATATCGAAGTCGGGATTGTTGTCTCGGAAATGGCGATTTACCTGTTGATCGCCCTCGGTTGCCTGCGTTGCCTGTCGGCCTTCCAGGCGCACGAAATGAACAATGCCGACGATCGCATTCAGGAAATCATTCGGCGCGAGCTGATTGTTCGCTCCGAGCTGTATGGTTTTTGCATTCGCGCCGCGATCGTTTTCACCATGGTGGTCTTTGTGCTGCTTCCGGTTCTGTATTTCTGGTCGCCGGGGAAACCAGCATGAAATTCACCGTGCCTTGGCTGAAGGAGCATCTCGAAACCGATGCGCCAGTGTCCGAGATCGTCCAGACACTCACGATGATCGGGCTCGAGGTCGAGAACGTCGAAGACAAAGCAAGCCTGCTCAAGCCCTTCGTTATTGCGTCGGTGGTCTCAGCCGAAAAGCATCCCAATGCGGATCGTCTCAGGGTGTGCATGGTCGATATTGGCGACGGCAAGCCAATTCAGGTCGTTTGCGGCGCGCCCAACGCGCGCGCAGGCATGAAGGGCGTGTTCTCGGCACCGGGCACCTTCATCCCCGGGAAAAAAATCACGCTGACGGTTGGCACCATCCGGGGAGTCGAAAGCCGCGGCATGTTGTGTTCGGCAGCCGAGCTGATGATCTCCGATGACCACGAAGGAATTATCGAACTGCCCGCGGATGCGCCGGTCGGCAAGTCCTACGTCGACTGGGCGGTCGGCGGCGATCCCGTGATCGAAATCAATCTCACGCCCAACCGGCCGGACTGTACCGGCGTTTCCGGGATCGCTCGCGATCTCGGCGCGACCTCTATCGGTACATACAAGGACAAGATCCCGAAGCCGGTGAAGGGAGCATTCCCCTGCCCCGTCAAGGTGACGCTCGACTTCGGAAAGACGCCCTCGCTGTGTCCAGCCTTTGGATTGCGGCTGGTCAAAGGTGTCAAGAACGGCCCGTCACCCGAATGGCTGCAAAAACGCCTGACGGCAATCGGGTTGCGGCCAATCAACAAGCTGGTCGACATCACCAACTTCATCACGTTCGATCGCGGCCGGCCGTTGCACGTGTTCGACGCCGCCAAGGTGCATGGCAATCTGACCGTGCGCCGCGCGAAGAATGGCGAGAAACTCCTGGCACTCGACGGCAAGACCTACACGCTCGACGAAGCGACCTGCGTGATCGCTGACGAAAAAGGTGTTGAGTCACTCTCCGGTATCATGGGCGGCGAAGCGAGCGGATGTTCGGACACAACCACCGACGTGCTGATTGAATCGGCGCTCTGGGACGAACTCAACATCGCCCAAACCGGACGCAAGCTCGGCATCAATTCCGACGCGCGCTATCGTTTCGAGCGCGGCGTCGATC
Organism: Pseudolabrys sp.; assembly: GCA_035519415.1. Lineage (GTDB taxonomy): Bacteria > Pseudomonadota > Alphaproteobacteria > Rhizobiales > Xanthobacteraceae > Pseudolabrys. The sequence continues at coordinate 195,874 of DATIWJ010000010.1, read as the reverse complement.
CTGCATTCATGTTGCCGGGGCTCGAGCTGGCGACCCAGATGGTGCTCGATCTTTGTGGCGGTCAGGCCTCCGAGGTTGTGATTGCCGGTGACCCCACGCCGAAAGAAAAAATTATCGATTTTCCGTTGAGCGAATTGCAACGGATCGCCGGTTTGAAACTGCCCCTCGCCGACACGCGGCGCATACTGGAGAAGCTTGGATTTTTCGCAGCCGGCCAGGGCGAACGCGTGAAAGTGGCGGTGCCGTCGTGGCGACCGGACGTTCATGGCCGCGCCGATATCGTCGAGGAGCTCGTGCGCATCGTCGGCGTAGATCGCGTGCCGTCAACGCCTTTTGCGCGCGGAGAAAATGCGCGCAAGCCCGTGCTCACCGCAATCCAGAACCGCACCCGCAAGGCCAAGCGGGCGCTCGCGGTGCGCGGGCTGCTCGAAGCCGTTACCTGGTCATTCGTGTCGAAGCAGGAAGCTCAACTGTTCGGCGGCGGCAAAGCGGAACTTGAACTGGCGAATCCAATCGCGGCCGAGTTGTCCGACATGCGGCCAAGCCTGATCCCGGGCCTCGTCATGGCGGCGCAACGGAACGCCGACCGCGGCTTCCCCGATACGGCGCTGTTCGAGGTTGGGCAGATCTTCAAAGGCGACAGGCCGGAAGACCAGCTAACAGCCGCGAGCGGCCTGCGGCGCGCGCTCGCCAGGGCCTCGGGCAGCGGACGTCATTGGTCAAACAAGACCGGGCCCGTCGACGTTTTCGATGCAAAGGCCGACGCTTTTGCCGTTCTCGTGGCGGCCGGCGCCCCGATGCAGGCGCTGCAAATCGCGCCCGGCGGCGCCGCCTGGTACCACCCCGGCCGCAGCGGCACGATCCAGATCGGCCCACAAAACATCCTCGGCCATTTCGGCGAGTTGCATCCGCGCGCGATTGCCGAACTCAAAGCCGAAGGGCCGCTGGTCGCCTTCGAGCTGGTCCTCGAAAATATTCCCGAACCAAAGGCAAGACCTACGCGCGCTAAATCGCTTCTCGAGCTGTCGCCGTTCCAGCCGGTCGAGCGCGATTTCGCTTTCGTGGTCGACAGCGTGGTTAAAGCAGCCGACATCGTGCGCGCCGCGCAAAACGTCGACAAGAAACTGATCAGCAATGTGCTCGTGTTCGACGTCTATGAAGGCAAAGGCATCGAGCCCGGAAAAAAATCAATCGCTATCGCCGTCACCATCCAGCCGCGCGAAAAGACGATGACCGACGCCGAGATCGATGCACTTTCCGGAAAAATCGTCGCCGAAGTCACGAAACGCACGGGTGGAGTGTTGAGGGCTTAGGGTTCTCACGCCGCTCATTCCCGCGCAAGCCGGAATCCAGCTCCGGTCTCGCTTTCGCGGGGACGAACGGAGAGAGTTATTCCGGCAGCAAATCCGCATAGGCGAACCCATCGCGTTCGACGGTCGTTCCGACTTTGACATCGATCTTGCGCGAGAGCATCGGCCCTGCCGACACAAACGAGTGGAATTCGCCGTTCTCGCCGCACGGGTCTGTCCCGGCAGGCAGTGCATCAAGCAACGCACCGTCAAAGCGTCGGCCGGCAAATGCCGCGGGCAATTTTTTGAGATCGACGGTGGACAGATAAGCTTCCACACCGCTGTCGATCATCTTGCGCGCCAGCGCGGCGGTCGGCAGGCCCCACACCGGAAAAACCGGCGTAATGCCGGTGCCCGCAAGACACCGCTCGCGATAGGCCCGCACGTCCTCCAGAAACAGATCGCCGAAAATCATGTGTGTGACACCGGAGGCGCGAGCATCGTCCATCGCAGCCGCCATTCTTTGCTCATAAATTTCATTCGAGCACGGAAACGGAATGTATAGGACGAATGCAGCCAGACCAGCGGCGTCGAGCTGGTCCCGCAACAATTCCTCACGGACACCATGCATGCTGACGCGGCCGAAAGTATCGCTCACCGCAGTCAGGCCGCCGACGATATCGAAATTCCCCGCGCGACGTGTTTCGTGCAACGCCCATGCACTGTCCTTGCCGCTCGACCACGCGATGAGCGCCTTTGCCCGCACCACCATCAATTATCCCGGCCGCGTCTGCCGCGTCGCTGGCGCGAACGTTGCGACGGCCTGTCTTCTTCGGGCCTCTTGAGCGCGCCTATCTGCCGCAGGGCCGCGTCCGCCACGCGCTGGCCCGAGTCCCACGCGCCATTGACCGTGCCCCATTGCGTTTCATGCAAAGCCTCACCCGCAAGCCAGACACGCCCAAGCGGCTCCGCCAAAACCCTGCGCGCATCCCCGCCGCCAGGCGCCGCCACCGACATCGCGCCGAGAACGAATGGTTCCTCGTTCCAGCGGGTGGCATTGCTGCGCTTGATTGCCTTTTTCGCGTTGGCGCCAAATAACGACGCGATCCAGTCGCCGGCAAATTCGATCATCGCCGAGGCGCCCTTTGTCGAGAGATCGCGGCCAAAATCACCGGTGACCTCGACCATGTGCAAAGTGGTGCCCGATACGTTGGCAAGCAATGCCGCCGTGCGCGGGCCCGACGATTGCTCGAACACGAGATCGTCGCGTTGAAGACCGAGGGGATTGCGCGGCATATCGAAAGCAACGTGATCGTAGCTGCCGAGCGAGAGGGCGCCAGCGGCATCGAGCTGACGTTTGGGCAGTTCCGGCTTGAATTCGATCCTGCCGGAAGCAAGCACGTTGGTCGACGCCGTCACAATCGCGGCGCGCGCCCGCACAGAGCCCTTCGCAGTGACAACCTCGACGCTCCCGCGATTCCATTCGATGCGCGTCACCGGCGTCGATAACTGCACGGGCAAACCGGCGGCAAGTTTCGCAAGGAGCGCGCCATAGCCCTGCCGGCAGAACGCATCGCTGTCGCGTTCCGGCATGCGCGCAAGATCGCCGGTCGAAACCGATGCGAGGTCTTTGCCGCAAACATAAGGACCAAGCACAAACTCAACAGTTGGGCGCCAGACGCCCAAATCGCCAGGCAGGGCGCGTGCGGCCGGCGCATCCGCTTTGTCCCGTCCCGCATCGACAATGGCACGCCGTGCGCGCACCAGCGCGGCGACAAAGCCTTCAAGTTCCGCATCACGCGCGTTGCGCGGGCCAACGCGCACAATCTGCGCGCGCGGGGCCGCGTAAATGTCGAGTCCGCTATTTGAAATCGGACCACCGGGCGGATTTCCATCGGGCCGGTGAATCCAGTGCGCGCCAAGGTCGAACGGCATGCCGAAAATTGTCGAGTCGGTGGTGCACCGGCCCCCGAGGCGGTTCATGGCTTCCAGCAGGACGACGCGGCGGTTGGCGGCAAGGACACGACGCGCTGCGGAGATGCCCGCCGCGCCCGCGCCGACAATCACCACATCGACATCCGTTGCCATCTGCGCGCGCACGAGCGACGGCGCGGCGACAACAGCCGCCGAAGCGGCGAGGAACGAGCGTCGGCTAAGCCCCGACATGGTATCCAAATTCTTTCCGGGCGAGACGGGAGAATGCATCAACGCACGACATGCGGCAAATTTTATGGCTAACAATCGGTAACGCCGGCGCAGAATCGCTCAGGAGCCTCACAAGCGATGAACCAAATTGCAATGACTTCTCGCTAAATTTGCAGATTAAAGAGACATCGCGGGGAACTACGCCTCGCGAGGGGAAACGTCTTGAGCGCCAAGGAGCGCCAAGAACTGGCGCCGAGGGCCGGTCATGAGCTGGATGGTCGACGGGGTCGGGCGCTTTCTAGCCCGCTATCTGGAAAAGCCGGCACAAGGTTACGAGCCGTTCACGCCGTCCGATCCGGATGCTTTGCGCGCGACCTTGCGGCCGGGCGACGTTTTGCTGGTCGAAGGCAACAATCACATTTCCGGCGTCATTAAGTACCTCACCCAATCCACCTGGTCGCATGCCGCACTCTACGTCGGTCCCATCGGCGACCGCGCCACCGCCGACGGCGAGCCGCTGGTGCTGGTCGAAGCCAATATCGGGCATGGCGTGGTCGCGGCACCGTTGTCGAAATATGCGCGCTTTCACACGCGCATTTGCCGTCCTACGCAGCTCGACGACGAAGACCGGGCGCGGGTCTGCGCCTATGCGGCAGAGCGCATCGGCTTTGACTATGATCTCAAGAACATCATCGATCTGTTGCGCTATCTTTTTCCCATGCCCGTCCCGCAACGCTGGCGCCGCCGCATGATGGCGCTCGGATCCGGTCATCCCACGCGCATCATCTGCTCGGCGCTGATCGCACAGGCGTTCGAAAAAGTACGCTATCCAATCCTGCCGAAGGTGACGCGCCTGGAAAGCGAAGCAGCGCGTCAGGAAATTCTGGAAATCAGGCACTCCTCGCTTTATGCGCCGCGTGATTTCGACATCTCGCCCTATTTTGAGGTGGTGAAGCCGACGATCGTACGCGGCTTCGACTACAAGGCGATGGCCTGGGCCGACCTGCCCGCCACCGATGCCGACGAGATGATCGCTCTCGTGCCCGCAGACGACGACACACTCTCGCCGGCAGCCTAACGGCCGGGCTTGCCCTGCGCCGCAGCCGGGCTTACCTCAGCGGCATGGTCGAGGCAGCCATCAAAGCGCTTTCGCAAATGTTCGCACCCGCGTTACGGCGCGTGCTGCTCAAGGCGGTCGGACTCGCACTCCTCACGATCACGATCATCGGCATCCTCATGCAGCGCCTCCTGTCTGCCTGGGCGGAGACCGGCGCCAATTGGGCCGAGCAAGCCACCGGGTTCGCGCCGCACGCGGTCTGGTCCGCACTCGCCTGGATCCTGTCCATCATGGCGGGATTGGGCATCATCACCGGCGCGCTGTTCCTGATGCCCGCGGTGACCGCGTTTGTCGGCAGCTTCTTCGTTGACGAGATCGCCGATGTTGTCGAGCGCGAGAGCTATCCGGCTGACCCGCCCGGGCGGGCCCTGCCGTTTTTTCGCGCACTGTTTGAAGGATTGAAAATCGCCGCGCTCGCGCTCGTGGTTTATCTCTGTGCGCTGCCGTTTGTATGGTTCGCGGGGCTCGGCGTGATCATCCTTTATCTCGCGAATTCCTACCTGCTGGGCCGCGAATATTTCGAACTCGCCGCCATGCGCTTTCGGCCGCCATACGAGGCAAAGGCCATGCGCAAGGCCAACTCGGTTTATCTTTTCCTGGCCGGCATGTTCATCGCCGCATTCGTGTCGATACCGATCGTCAACCTGGCGACGCCGATCTTCGCCATGGCTTTCATGGTGCACATTCACAAGAAAATGTCGGGCAAGAAGACCGAGCTGATCGAGCGCGCGCGCTGACGATCAGCCCTTTGACCGCAGATCGATGACCCGTTTGGCCTTGCCGATGGAACGTTCGACAGTCCCGGGTTTGACGGTCCGCACTGTCGCGGTGACCCCGACCATGGCCTTGATGTGATGCGCGAGATCGCGGTCGCATGCGGCAAAGACGCCGTTGTCCGCATCCGGTCGCGCCTCGACAACGACGGTAATTTCATCGAGCCGCTCGACGCGGCGAAGTTCGATGACGAAATGGGGAGACAGCCGCTCGTCCTTGAGGATGATCTCCTCGATCTGGCTCGGAAATACGTTGACGCCGCGCACGATCATCATGTCGTCGGAGCGGCCCATAACCTTCTCCATCCTGCGCATCGAGCGCGCCGTGCCGGGCAGCAGGCGCGAGAGATCGCGGGTGCGATAGCGCACGATCGGCATTGCTTCCTTGGTCAGCGTCGTAAAGACCAGCTCGCCGACCTCCCCGTCTGGCAGCGGCTTGCCGGTCGCCGGGTCGATCGTCTCCGGATAAAAATGATCCTCCCAGATATGCGGGCCGTCCTTGCTCTCGATGCATTCGCAGGAGACACCAGGCCCGATGATTTCCGACAGCCCGTAGTTGTCGATGGCGTGCAGATCAAAGGCGTCCTCGATCTCCGCGCGCATGGCATTGGTCCAGGGCTCGGCGCCGCACATCGCGATCTTGAGCGATGATTGGCGCGGGTCGACACCTTGCACGCGGAATTCGTCCAGAATCGCGAGCAGGTAGCTCGGCGTGACGAAGATGACATCGGGCTTGAAATCCGCGATCAGATGCACCTGCCGTTCGGTCATGCCGCCGGATACCGGCACGACCGTCATGCCGAGCCGCTCGGCGCCGTAATGGAAGCCGATCCCGCCCGTGAACAGTCCATAACCGTATGAATTCTGCACCAGCATTCCGGGCTTGCAGCCGGCCGCGCGCAGGCTGCGCGCCATAAGATCAGCCCAGGTTTCGAGATCGTGCCGGCTATAGCCGACGACGGTCGGCTTTCCGGTCGTGCCGGACGAGGCATGCACGCGCAGCACCTGATCGCGCGGAATAGCGAACATGCCGAAGGGATAGTGACTGCGGAGATCGTCTTTGCCGGTGAAGGGAAAATTCTGCAGGTCGCTCAGCGATTTGAGGTCGTCGGGATGCACGCCGGCCTTGTCAAACGCCTTCTTGTAGTGCGCGACGCTCTTATACGCGTGGTTGAGCGTCCATTTCAGCCGTTTGAGCTGAAGCGCGCTGATCTCGTCGCGCGAGGCGGTTTCGATCGCATCGAAGCTGTCGCGGCGCGGCGCGAGGTTGACGCCCTTAAGCTGCAAACGCGGCATAGACTTCCCCCCGCACTTCCCCGGCCTGGCCATTCCTGCACTAGATTTTTCGCTGCGCGGCGTTCCAGTGTTTTTCGAGATTGGCGATCAGCGCCGGGCTGAAATGGCAATAGGCCTGTTCGCGGCAATAAACCGCCATATAACGGCGGAACGTATCGAGCGGTTCTTCGCCGACGCGGAAGGCACGGCGGTTGCTCGCAGCACTGACGACGCCCGACGAGGTGAAATCGTCGCATACTTTGGCGACGGCCTGCTCGACCTGGTCGGGCGGCACAATGACATCGCAAATCATGCGGCCTTCGGGACTGTCGCATTCGAAACGACGGCCCATCATGATCGCCTGGCGCGCCGCCCGCGCGCCGACGAAACGGGTGAGACGCAAATTGGCCGCTCCCGGAATGATGCCCTCCTTGCGCGCCGGCAATGTCATGTAGGCATCGCTTCCCGCAACGACATAATCCATCGCGAGCAGGTATTGGCAGCCGCCCCCGATGGCGAAGACATCGAGTTGCGCGAGCCACGGCTTTTCGCGCGTGCCGCCGTGGATTTCGTCGGCGCTGCGCGTGCCAAGCGCGAGGCCGCGCATCATCTTGTTGACGATCCCCATGTCCCGGCGGATGTACCAGAGGAAGGGAATCTTGCCGCGATAAAGGTGGGTCAGATTGATTCCGGCGGAGAAAATGTTGCGGCCCTTGTATTTCGGGTGATCGACGACATCGCCGCGCAAGACGCAAATTTCGCTCATCGGATCGAGGATGGCGATATCGGCCGCGGTTTCCGTATCGTCGAGCGTGTCGTCGTCTTCCGCGTTGAGGAAACGCGGGTTGTGCACCGTCACAATCGCCGATTTTCCCCGCCGCTCGACCCTGGCCGGACCAAAATCCACGACGCCGTCTTTAATGAAATCGGCGCCGCGCGCGATCGCTTCCATTTTTGGCAGGAGCATCGCCTGGCAGAGATGCATGCCGGCGTCGGGCACGGACAGCACTTGCGCCAGGAAAATGCCCTGATCGACCTCGACGCCGTCCTTCTCTCCTTGCATCAAGGCACTTTCGGTATCGACTTGTTTGTGCGTCGGCGTCAGGCCGGGCACGAGTTTTCCGGCCTCATAGACGAGATCATCCACGCGCGTGAAGACGCCGAGATTTTTCGTCAGCTTGCGATAGACAGTGTCGGCATGGCGTGTGAGGAAATCCTCTCGTGAACGGCGGCAATCGGCGAGGACAAGATCCGCCGCTTCCTGCTGCTCGCTCGTGCGCACCGGTTTTTTCGGCAGCTTGGCGAGCAGATCGGCGCCGCCGCGCCAGAATTTCGTGCCGGCCGTGGCATCGCGTTTAAAGTTGCCGGTGACCCGCGGCTTCGCCTTGACCCATGTCGCCGCGGTTTTGGCAGGCAATCCGGCGCGACGCAGACACTCTGTCGCATCCCGCCGAATGAATTCGCGCGCCTTCGCTGTCGCCGAACCTTCCATACCACTCTCCCGACGTAACTCTATACGACCGTTTTCCCCGGCCATTGGCACAGGTCGCTGATGATGCATTTCTCGCATAGCGGCTTGCGTGCCAGGCAAGTGTAGCGTCCATGCAGAATAAGCCAATGGTGGGCATGACGCTTGTATTGCGCCGGTACCACCTGCTCCAGTTTCGTCTCGACCTCGAACGGGGTCTTGCCGGTGGCCATGCCGGTGCGATTGCCGACGCGGAAGATGTGGGTATCGACCGCAATCGTCGGCTCGCCGAAAGCAATATTGAGCACCACATTGGCCGTCTTGCGGCCAACGCCCGGCAGCGCTTCCAGCGCTTCGCGCGAGCGCGGCACCTGCCCCGCGTGCTCGGCCACGAGCTTCTGCGACAGCGCGACGACGTTTTTGGCCTTTGTGCGGAACAAGCCGATGGTCTTGATGAGATCGCGCACGCGGGTCTCGCCGAGCGCGGCCATCTTTTCCGGCGTGTCAGCCAAGGCAAACAGCGCGGGCGTTGCCTTGTTGACGCCGGCGTCGGTCGCCTGCGCCGAGAGCACGACCGCAACAAGCAACGTAAATGGATTGATATGTTGCAGCTCGCCTTTCGGTTCCGGGTTGGCAGCTTTGAAGCGGCGGAACGCTTCCTCAACCTGCACCTCGGTCCATTGCGGCAATGCGCCTGCCGCGGCCTTGGCATCGGCCGCCGCGCGCTTGAATGCGGACTTTAACCCGGCGCGCTTTGGCTTGACGCGCTTCGGCTTGGGCGCCTTCCGCCTCTTCGTTTTGGCCGAAGCTTTGCCGGCAGACTTTTTCACCATGATTTCGGTATACTGAGCGAGATGATTACCGACAACGCCACCGATCTCGAACCCACGATCTTTTCGGCAACCCTGACGCCACACCGCTCGCTCGGCCGCGTGGGATTTCTGATTCTGATGGTGCTGTTTGGCGGTATCAGCTTTGTGACCGGCATGCTGTTTTTGATGATCGGGGCCTGGCCGGTCCTTGGCTTCTTCGGCCTCGACGTGCTGCTGCTCTACTGGGCGTTTCGGCTCAACTACCGGCATGCGGACGCTTACGAGCAGGTCACGGTCACGCCGTCGGTCCTCAAGGTTCGCAAGGTCAGTCATCTTGGCCGTGTCCGCGAATGGGTGCTCAATCCGCTCTGGGTAAAGCTCGATAAGGTCGAGTTGGAAGAGTTCGGCATCGAACGGCTTTTTCTGGTTTCGCGCGGGAAAAAGCTGACGATTGCAGGCTTTCTCGGGCCCGACGAGAAGGCGAGTTTCGCCAAGGAACTCGCGCATGCGCTGGGCGAGGCCCGGCGCGGTCCGACAAGGACAGTTTTCGAGTAGGCAGAAATCGGGTGGTTCGCTCCCTCCGCTGCCCCTAGATTGCGGCTATGACCATGACACTCGCAAAAGCAGCTTTGGCCGACCGGTTCCCCGAACTCGCCCCGCTGTCCACCGCGGCAGCCGATTACGACATCGTGCGGCGCGCAATCGCCCATATCCGGGGCAACTGGCGCGCGCAGCCGGAAATCGACGCGATCGCCGACGCTGCCGGCGTATCCTCAACCGATCTTCATCACCTGTTTCGCCGCTGGTGCGGCCTGACGCCGAAAGCCTTCCTGCAGGCGCTGACGCTCAATTACGCGCGCGACCTGCTTCGTTCATCCGCGAGCGTGCTTGATACCGCCTACGAAGTCGGTCTTTCCGGTCCCGGACGGCTGCACGATCTGTTTGTCACGCACGAAGCAATGTCGCCGGGAGAGTGGAAGGCGGGCGGCGAAGGCCTGGTCATTACTTACGGTTTTCACCCTTGTCCGTTCGGCATGGCATTGGTCATGACCACGCGACGCGGGTTGGCAGGTCTCGCACTCGCCGATGCCGGCAAGGAGCGCGCGGCACTAAGAGACATGCGTGCGCGTTGGCCGAAAGCACGTTACGTGGAAGATTTCGCGGCGACGGCTGCAACGGCGCGGCGCATTTTTGATCCGGCGCTCTGGCGCAAGAATCAGCCGCTGCGCGTCGTGCTTATCGGCACGGACTTCGAAGTGCGCGTGTGGGAAAAACTGCTCGACATCCCGATGGGCAAGCTCACAACCTATTCGGACCTCGCCGCCAAGGCCGGCTCTCCGAAAGGTGCGCGTGCCGTCGGCGCCGCGGTCGGCAAGAACCCGATCTGCTTTGTGGTTCCGTGTCACCGCGTCATCGGCAAGGATGGCGATGTTACCGGCTATCACTGGGGCATCACGCGCAAACGCGCGATGCTCGGCTGGGAAGCGGGAATGGCGGGAGCGGCGTAGTCAGGCCGCCAGATCAAGCTTCGAAGCGACAGTCGAGTCCGCGTTCAGCCGATAGATCATCGGCACGCCGGTATCCAAATTTAGTTTGGTGATACTGTCGGGCGTGTGCTTGTCGAGCACCATGACCAGCGCGCGCAATGAATTGCCATGCGCCGACACCAAAACATGCTCGCCGCGCAGCACACGCGGCAAGATTTCCCGGATGTAGTAAGGCAGAACGCGCGCGGCGGTATCGCGCAAGGATTCGCCGCCAGGCGGCGCAACATCGTAGGAGCGGCGCCAGATATGGACCTGCGCTTCGCCCCATTTCTTCCGGGCGTCATCTTTGTTGAGTCCGACGAGGTCTCCGTAATCGCGCTCGTTGAGCGCTTGATCCTTGAACACAGGAATTTTCGTCTGGCCCAGCTCGGTGAGCATTAGATCGAGCGTGCGCTGCGCACGTATGAGCGCCGACGTGAACGCCACATCGAATTTGATCCCTTGCGCTTTCAGCTTGCGGCCGGCCTCGCGTGCTTCAGCAATCCCCTTATCGGTCAGATCAATGTCGCGCCAGCCGGTGAACAGATTTTTCAGGTTCCAGTCGCTTTGGCCATGACGCACAAGCACAAGAAGACGGTCGGTCATTGCTTCCCTCAGAAGTCCTTCAATCCAAGAACGTCCATCATCGAATAAAGTCCCGGCTTCTGGTTGCGCGCCCACAGCGCCGCGTGCAGTGCGCCGCGCGCGAAGATCATGCGGTCTTCGGCTTTGTGCGTCAGTTCCAGGCGCTCCGCCGGGCCGGCGAAAATAACACTGTGCTCGCCGACGACAGTGCCACCACGCAAGGTGGCAAAACCAATGTCGCCGGCCTTGCGCGCGCCGGTGTGACCGTCACGGCTCCTGACCGAATGCTTCTCCAGGTCGAGCCCGCGGCCCTCCGCTGCCGCCCGGCCGAGCAGCAGGGCCGTACCCGAAGGCGCGTCGACCTTTTGATTGTGATGCATCTCCAGGATTTCGATGTCGAAAGCGTTGTTGAGCGTCTTGGCCACCCGTTTCGTGAGTGCCGCCAGCAGGTTGACCCCGAGACTCATATTGCCTGACTTGACGATCACCGCACTCTTTGCGGCGTCCTTGATCTTGACGTCATCGGCCGCGCTCAAGCCGGTCGTCCCCAAAATGTGCACCTTACCGGCCTTGGCCGCGAGCGCGGCGAAGGCAATGCTTGCGACCGGCGCCGTAAAATCGACGATGCCATCGGCCTTCGATAGCAGTGGCCCGGCGTCGCCAACCAGCTTGATGCCATTCTCGGAAAGACCGGCGAGCGTGCCGGAGTCCCAGCCGATCAGCGGGGAGCGCGCGTCTTCCAGGGCGCCCGCGAGCGCAAATTCCTTGCTGTCGGCGATCGCCTTGACCAGCGTGCGGCCCATCCGTCCACCGGCCCCGGCGACCACAAGCCGCATCTCGGCCATGGGGTTCATCTCCGGAACTGGCGTGGGTATAGCGCGCTAGGGTGCAAAAGGCACTACGGCTGGGGACCGTCGTAGCCCTCAATAATAACGATATCGGCTGTCGAATGCGGCAGCCGCACCTTGATGTTCGCCTGATATTCGGGCGAACGATAGCAGGCCAGCGCGCTGGCATAATCGGGAAATTCGATCACCACGTTGCGCGATCGCGCGACGCCCTCCGGACATTCGAACTTGCCGGCGCGCACCACGAAACGTCCGCCAAACTTCTTGAAGATTGCCGCATTGGCGGCGGCATAGGGCTTGTAGCCCTCATCGTTCTTCACATCGACGCGGCCGATCCAGTAACCCTTGGCCATTCTCACGCCCTCCTTTGACTTTCTGCCTGCCTGATCTCGGCGATGATCGCGTCGGCTGCCGCTTTGGGATCGCCGGCCTCTATCACCGGGCGTCCGACCACCAGATAGTCGGCACTAGCACTTATCGCCCGTGCTGGCGTCATTATCCGTTTCTGATCACCGCTTGCGCTGCCAGCCGGTCGAATCCCGGGAGTCACCAGCACCATCCCGGGACCGGCAATGCTGCGGAGGGTCGCCGCCTCTTCTGCCGAGCAGACAAGACCGTCGACCCCTGCATCGCGCGCCTGTGCCGCGCATGCGGCGGCGAGCTCCTTCACGTTGAGCGCGTAGCCTGCGGCAACGAGATCGGCGTCGTCATACGAGGTGAGCACGGTGACTGCGAGAATGCGCAGTTTGGATCGATGCTTGCCTTCGACCGCCGCCTTCATGGTTTGCGGATAACCATGGACGGTCAGAAAAGTCGCGCCGAGCTGCGCGACGCTCTCGACACCCTTTGCGACGGTATTGGCAATATCGTGCAGCTTGAGATCGAGAAACACCTGCTTGCCCGCAGCGATCAAACCTGCCGCAAGCGGCAGACCGCCGGCGAAGGCGAGTTGATATCCAATCTTGTAGAATTGCACCGACTCGCCGAGCCGCGTCACCATGGCCTCGGCCGCCTTTACCGACGGCACGTCGAGAGCCACGATCAGCCGTTCGCGCGCGTCCAATGACACGTCATCCTCCCCGTACCATCAGCCGCGCCATTTCCACCAACCGCTCAAGCTGCGCGCGAAACAGATTGGCGGTGCCAAGGTCCGCAATATTGTCCATCTCGTCGAAGGCGTTATCGGCGCGCTGGATCGCCACCTGTTCGGGGATCACCAGGGCACCACAGCCGAGTTCGAGAATTTGACGCAGCGCCATCAACGAACGGAGACCGCCGGCCCGGCCGGGAGAAGCTGATGCGATGGCGAAAACGCGACCCTTGAAAGCGGCATAGGTCGGGTCGCCACGTTCACGCACACGCGATACCCAGTCGATGGCATTCTTGAGCATCGGGGTGACCGATGCGCTGTATTCGGGGCTGGCGATGAAAACACCGTGGTGCGCCATGATCATTTGTTTGAGCTTGATTGCATTGGCCGGCTGGCCCTCGCGCGCGTCGCGATCAGCCTCGTAGATCGGCAGCGGATAGTCGGCAAGAGAAATGCGGGTAACGTCGACGTCAAGCAGCGTCAGCTCTTTCGCCGCCAATGCCGCAAGCCTGACATTATGCGAGCCGGCGCGTGTCGAGCCCGGCAGGACGAGAATTTTGGGGGTCGGCATCAGCGGTTCCGCTTTCGCGGGCGATGACACCACAGCATCAGCGGCCGCGATAGACCCACACGCGAGCCGGCGGCAGGTTCATCCAGATCAGCTCTGACGCTTCCGCCCGCACGCCGGGCAGCTTTTTCGGAATCGGCGGCAACATCGCGTACGTGAATTGCACGAACGGCGCGCCCGGCGCCAGCAGTGTCATCGCATCGGAAATCAGACGCAGACGCGTCCGCAACGGTTTGGTGACCAACGGAAGACCCGAGACCATCGCGGCGGCCGGTTGGCTCACATGCGTTTCAAGCAGACGTCGCAGCCGGTAGGCGTCGCCTTGCACGACGGTCGCCTGCGGATACCGCGAACGTAACAGCCGGCAGAAATCAGGATTGAATTCAACCAGAACCAGCCGCGCCGGATCGATGCCATGTTCGACAAGCGCTTCGGTGACCGGACCGGTACCGGGACCGAGCTCGATCACGGGGCCTTCCGATTTCGGATCGACACAGCGGGCCATGGCGCGCGCGAGCATCCGGCTCGACGGCATCACGGCGCCGGTCGATAGCGGCTTCTCAATCCAGGAGCGAATGAATTGCACCTCGTCGTCGAGACGCGGATTCTTTTTTTCAACGCGGGCGAATGTGTGTGATGGCATTATGCGAGGTCACGCGTACAGGCGGCGAGCCTCGCCGCAACATAAACGGGTATAGGGACCAAGGCAGAGGGTCAAGGTCGGTCAGCCAGATTGGCTGCCCCGGCTTGCAAGAGTGTCAAGAAACTCTTTGACTCGACTGAAGAATCCAGCCGATTCCGGCTGGGTCGCCTCAGATGACAGCTTTTCGAACTCCGCCAACAATTCGCGCTGGCGTTTGGTGAGGTTTTGCGGCGTTTCCACCGCTACCTGAACGTACATGTCGCCGGTTTGTTTCGACCGCAGCACCGGCATACCTTTGCCCGTGAGGCGGAAGCGTCGACCGGTCTGGGTTCCGGCAGGCATTTTGACCCGCACCTTGCTGCCATCGATCGCCGGGACTTCAAATTCGCCACCCAACGCGGCGCTGATCATCGAGATCGGCACGCGGCAATGCAAATCCGCGCCATCGCGCTGAAAGAACTCGTGCGGCGCGACTTCCAGAAAAATATAGAGATCGCCGGTCGGGCCACCGCGCAAACCTGCCTCGCCCTCGCCCGCAAGCCGAATGCGGGTGCCGTCTTCCACGCCAACCGGAATATTGACAGACAGCGTGCGCTCGCGTGTCACGCGCCCGCCGCCGCCACAGACCTTGCAGGGGTCGTCTATCACCTGCCCGCGGCCATGGCAGGTCGGGCACGTGCGCTCGAGCGTGAAAAAGCCCTGTGCGTGCCGGATTTTACCCGCGCCGCCGCACGTCGCGCACGGTTTCGGCTTGGTTCCAGCCTTGGCGCCGCTGCCCGAACAGGCCTCGCAGGTCACCGATGTGGGAATGCGAATTTGCGCGGTTTTGCCGGTGAAAGCCTCGTCGAGGCTGATCTCCATATTGTACCGCAGGTCGGAGCCACGCTCACGCCCGGAGCCGCGCCCGCGCGCGGATCCCATTCCGAATATGCCCTCGAAGATATCGGCGAACGTCGATCCGAAATCAGCCCCGAAGCCATGCGCACCCGTCCCGCCATGCTCAAAGGCCGCATGACCGAAGCGGTCATAGGCGGCGCGCTTGTCGCCGTCCTTGAGGATGTCGTAGGCCTCGTTGATCTCCTTGAAGCGATGCTCGCACTCTTTGTCGCCCGGATTGCGATCCGGATGATGCTGCATTGCAAGCTTGCGGAACGCCCCCTTGAGCTCGACCTCGCTGCAGGTGCGCGTAACGCCCAGGATCTCGTAATAGTCGCGCTTGGACATCCCGTTCCGCCCTAATTCACCGGACAGCCGTACTTGATTCGGCTACCCATCGTCCCTGCAAAGATGCACCCCCGGGCACGTGCCCGGGGGTGGCATATTTCGCGGGTGACCTGCGCATGGCTCACGCCCTGCGATCAGGCGGATTTCTTTTTGTCGTCGTCGACCTCGGTGAACTCCGCATCGACGACATCTTCTTTTTTCTCGCCCGGGGCCGCACCATCGCCGCCCGCGCCCGGAGCGCTTTGCGCTTCCTGCTGCTGCTTGTACATGGCTTCGCCCAGCTTCATCGAGGCCTGCGCCAACGTATTGGTCTTGGCCTGAATAGCCGTAGCGTCGTCGCCCTTGAGCGCCTCTTTCAGATCGGCGATGGCGTTCTCGATCGCACTACGCTCGGCATCGCCGACCTTCGAGCCATGTTCGGCCAGTGCCTTCTCGGTGGAATGCACGAGTGCTTCGGCGTGGTTTTTGGCCTCGACCGCCGCTTTGCGCTTCTTGTCCTCTTCAGCATGCGATTCCGCATCCTTGACCATCTTTTCGATGTCGGCTTCGGACAAGCCGCCCGACGCCTGAATACGGATTTGCTGCTCTTTGCCGGTCGCCTTGTCCTTGGCCTGAACATTGACGATGCCGTTGGCGTCGATGTCGAAGGTGACTTCGACCTGCGGCACGCCGCGCGGTGCTGGCGGAATACCAACCAGATCGAACTGGCCCAGCATCTTGTTGTCGGCCGCCATCTCGCGTTCGCCCTGGAACACCCGGATGGTGACGGCGTTCTGATTGTCTTCGGCAGTCGAGAACACTTGCGACTTCTTGGTCGGGATGGTGGTGTTGCGATCGATGATACGGGTGAACACGCCGCCCAGCGTCTCGATGCCAAGCGAAAGCGGGGTCACGTCGAGCAACAGCACGTCCTTGACGTCGCCTTGCAGCACGCCAGCCTGGATAGCGGCGCCGACGGCAACCACTTCGTCCGGGTTGACGCCCTTGTGCGGCTCCTTGCCGAACAGCTGCTTCACGACTTCCTGCACCTTCGGCATGCGCGTCATGCCGCCAACCAGCACGACCTCATTGATCTGCGCGGCGGAGATGCCGGCATCCTTGATGGCCTGCTTGCAGGGCTGAATCGTCTTCTGGATGAGATCATCGACCAGCGCCTCGAACTTGGCGCGAGTGAGCTTCATGGTCAGGTGTTTCGGCCCCGAAGCGTCCGCCGTTATAAACGGCAGATTGATCTCGGTCTGTGTCGTCGACGAGAGTTCGATTTTCGCCTTTTCGGCCGATTCCTTGAGGCGCTGCAGCGCAAGCTTGTCGCGTCGCAGGTCGATGCCTTGCTCTTTCTGGAATTCGTCGGCGAGATAGTTGACCAGCCGCATGTCGAAGTCTTCGCCGCCCAGGAACGTATCGCCGTTCGTGGACTTCACCTCGAACACGCCGTCACCAATCTCGAGAATCGAAATGTCGAAGGTGCCGCCGCCAAGATCGTACACGGCGATGGTGCCGGTCTTTTGCTTGTCGAGACCGTAAGCAAGCGCGGCCGCGGTCGGCTCGTTGATGATGCGCAGCACTTCAAGGCCGGCGATCTTGCCAGCGTCCTTGGTGGCCTGACGTTGCGCGTCGTTGAAATAGGCTGGAACGGTGATGACGGCCTGCTCGACTTTCTGCCCGAGATAAGCCTCGGCCGTCTCCTTCATCTTTTGCAGAATGAAAGCGGAGATCTGCGAGGGCGAATAGGTTTTGCTATCCGCTTCGACCCAGGCGTCGCCGTTCGAAGCCTTGGTAATCTTGTAAGGGACAAGCTTCTTGTCCTTCTCGACCATCGGGTCCTCGTAGCGCCTGCCGATCAGGCGCTTGACCGCGAAAATGGTCTTTTCCGGATTGGTGACAGCTTGACGTTTGGCCGGCTGGCCGACGAGACGCTCACCATCGTCCGTAAAGGCTACGATCGAAGGCGTCGTGCGCATGCCTTCGGCGTTTTCGATGACTTTCGGCGTCTTGCCTTCCATGACGGCGACGCACGAATTGGTTGTGCCGAGGTCGATGCCGATGACCTTGCCCATGGTTCTTCCTCTCAATTGCGGCAGGCCGGCCGGGCCGCTTGGCGCCCGAGTGGGAATGTCGGCGGCTCATCCGCAGACCCCCGATCCAGCCCCCTGGATACGCGATTCGCCACATTTTCGCGGCTTACTGGCTCATATAGGAGAGCGCCCGGGGGCCGCAAGACAGCCGGTCACGAAATCGCGAGTGGCCGGACGCAAGGCCTCTTGAATGGTTATCGGGCCATTGCCGCGCCCGGTAAGGCCGGCTAGGTCACGCACGACAATCCTTTAGGAAGTGCTTTTGCCCATATTGTACCGCTTGCGCACCTACCTGTTTGCGGCCTGGACCGGTCTGGTCCTGGTCTTGGGCTTGGGTCTGGGTCTGGGCCTGGCCCCTGTCATCGCCGCCGGGCCTGTCTTTCCGCCCGGCCTGCGGATTGGGCTGGAGCCGCCCGGTGACCTGAAACTAAGCGCCCGTCTTCCGGGGTTCGAAGACAGCGACCGCAAGGTCGTCATCGCAATCCTCGACCTGCCTGCCAGCGCATATCCTGAACTCGAAGCCGCTGCCTTTACCAGGCTTCCGCAAGAACTACAGAATGTGAAGCGGGAAAGCTTTCCGTTCGAAAGCGGCATCGGTTTTTTGATCAGCGGCAGCGCGCAGCAAAACGGTGTCACGGTGCATCGGTGGTCCTTGCTCGCACAGGCGGTCGGGGGATCGGTTCAAAATCTCACGATGCTGGTCAATGTGGAGGTGCCCGAAGCGGCGCTCTCTGTTTATCCCGATGCGGTAATTCGCAAGACGCTCGCGAGCGTCACGTTCCGGCCGGCCCCGATCCAGGAGCAACTCAGCTTGCTGCCGTTCAAATTAGGCGATCTTTCGGGTTTCAAGGTGATGCAGATCAGTCCAACAGGCAGCGTCATCCTGGGCGAAGAGGCAGCCGAGAACACCGAACGTAAACCTTTCATGATCGTCTCGATCGAGCGTGGCGGACCCGCCGAGTCCGCCGATCGTAGCATGTTCGCACGCGATCTTATGGCGAACACGCCGGTGCGCGATCTTGCCCTGCAATCGGCGGAACCGATGCGGATCAATGGATTGCCGGGCCACGAAATCCGCGCGCAGGGCAAAGGACCGGCGGGCGATCCAGTGTCGCTGGTGCAATGGCTGCGGTTTGGTTCTGGCGGTTATTTACGCGTGATCGGCGTGAGCCCGGCCGACAAATGGGATCAGTCGTTCGCCCGTTTCCGAACGGTCCGCGACGGCATCAGCACTCGTTGAAGACTATGGGCTCGCGTCGTCGGGCTGCGGATTATCGTTGGCGGAGGTCGGAGATTTCGGCGCAGCTTTGCTGACCGCCACAAGTGCCGGCCGCAGAACGCGGTCGCCGATCATGTAGCCTGCCTGGATAACCTGTGCGACATGGCCCGGAGGTTCATCGGACGCCGGCACCTCGTACATGGCCTGATGGACGTTGGGGTCAAACTTCTCGCCTTGCGGCGAGAACTTTTTGACGCCGTTCTTCTCGAGCGTTTTGAGCAGCTCGCGTTCGGTGATTTCAACGCCTTCAATAAATGCCTTCAGCTTGGCATCGGCTGTGTCGCGCAGCTCGGGACCGATCGCTGCGAGCGCGCGGTGCATGTTGTCCGCCACCGCCAATACGTCGCGCGCAAATCCCGCGATACCGTAGAGCCTCGCGTCGACAACCTCGCGCTCCGTGCGTTTGCGTAGGTTTTCCATCTCGGCAAGCGTACGCAGCAGCTTGTCCTTGAATTCGGCTGCCTCGCTCCTCGCCTCAGCGACAAGGTCGTCCGCCTCGGGAGTAGCGAGATTATCTGCCTCGGCAGCCATGGCTTGGGTCTGGCGAGCGGTCGGGTCCGTCATCAGTCATCCTTAGCAATATCCGGATGCCCGGGATATCAGGGCTCCCGTGTGAAAAATCAAGCGCTCAAGATGTCAGCAAGCGACTGACCACCCGTGCGGTATAGTCGACCATGGGTATAACACGGGCGTAGTTAAGCCTGGTGGGACCGATAACACCGATCACCCCCACGATACGGCCTTTGCTGTCGCGGTACGGCGCCACGATGGTGGAGGAACCGGAGAGTGAAAACAGCTTGTTCTCCGAACCGATAAAGATGCGAACGCCCTCGGCACGCTCAGCCCGGCCGAGCAAGTCGATCACTCCGCGCTTGGTTTCAAGCGCATCGAACAAAGAGCGCACGCGTTCCAGATCTTCAAGCGCACGAAGGTCTTCCAGAAGATTGGCGTGCCCACGCACGATCAGTTGGCGATCTTCGCTGTCGCCGCCGGACCAGCTGGCGAGACCGGTCGCAATCACCTTCTGGGTGAGCTGGTCGAGTTCCGCCTGCCCCTCGGTTACCGCTCTTTCGATTTCGCCTCTCAGTTCAGCCAGTGTATTCCCGCGAATACGGGCGTTGAGAAAATTTCCGGCTTCAATCAACGACGAGGTCGGCAGGCCGGCTGGAATGTTGAGCACGCGGTTTTCGACCTGCCCGTCTTCCGCGACCAGAACGGCCAGCGCCCGCTCCGGCTCC
Organism: Pseudolabrys sp.; assembly: GCA_035519415.1. Classification (GTDB taxonomy): domain Bacteria; phylum Pseudomonadota; class Alphaproteobacteria; order Rhizobiales; family Xanthobacteraceae; genus Pseudolabrys. The sequence continues at coordinate 175,919 of DATIWJ010000010.1, read as the reverse complement.
AGTCGCACAAATTCAACATGCTTGAGGCGAACATTGTTTTTTGCGGTAAGCACGACGCCAGCCGAACGGGTCAATCCCGACAGCATTTGCGAAGCTTCGGTCAGCACGGCTTCTATCGACTTCGCCGTGCCCGTGCCCGCCACCTGTGCCTCGATCGAACGCCGATCCTGCTCAGTCAAGTCACCGACTTGCATCAGCGCGTCGACAAAGAAACGCAGGCCGAGTTCAGTCGGCAAACGGCCGGCGGAAGTATGCGGGGCATAAATGAGACCGAGCTGTTCCAGGTCGGACATCACATTGCGAACCGAGGCCGGCGATAGCGCAATCGGCAGCAGCCTGGACAAATTGCGAGAGCCGACGGGCTCTCCGGTCGCGAGGTAACTTTCGACGATCTGGCGGAAAATCTCTCGCGAACGCTCGTTGAGCGCCGCCAGACTCACCTGTGTCGCGCCAATCGGGATGTCGTGGGACGCCAAGGCCTAACTCCTCGAAAACCAGCCCACAATTGACCATTGGAGCGGTCTTGTTCAAGCCAAACGTACGAGTATGGTGTGCGGCCAAGCCAATATGAGGGAGCAAGCCTGATGCGGCCGAGCCGCCGACAAGTCGATGAGTTGCGTGCCGTATCGCTCGAGCGCGGGGTGGTCAAATACGCCGAGGGTTCCTGTTTCGTAAAATTTGGCGACACCCATGTGCTGGTGACTGCCAGCCTGGAGGAACGGCTGCCCCCCTGGCTCAAGGGTCAGGGCCGTGGCTGGGTCACAGCCGAATACGGCATGCTGCCGCGCGCCACCTCGGAGCGTACGCGACGCGAGGCGAGCGCCGGCAAACAGGGCGGCCGCACGGTCGAGATTCAACGCCTGATCGGGCGCAGCCTACGTTCGGTTGTCGATCTGCCGGCGCTGGGCGAACGCCAGATCACCATCGACTGCGACGTGATTCAGGCTGACGGCGGCACCCGCACCGCTTCGATCACAGGCGCCTGGGTCGCCCTTGCCGATTGCCTCGCGTGGATGAAGGCACGCGACATGATCAGGGCCAATGTGCTGCGCGACCACATCGCCGCGGTCTCTTGCGGTGTGTGCAAAGGCACCGCGGTCCTCGATCTCGACTACGCGGAAGATTCGGAAGCCGATACCGATGCCAATTTCGTCATGACGGGCTCCGGCAACATCGTGGAAATCCAGGCCACCGCCGAAAAAATCCCGTTCAGCGAAGATCAGTTTACGACATTGCTCGCGCTCGCGCGCAAAGGCATCGAAAAACTCGTCGGCTTGCAGAAATTGGCTGTGATGTGACCATCCAGCAGACACTGAGACGTCATGCCCGGGCTTGTCGCGCGCATCCACGTATTCCTTCTGTCTAACTAAAAGGCGTGGATGGCCGCACAAGCCCGGCCATGACAAAATCGATGCATCGACATCTCACCGGCCTCGTCGTGATCGCCACCCACAATCCGGGCAAGCTCAAGGAAATGCGCGAGTTGCTCGCGCCCTATGGCGTGGCCACGCAGTCGGCCGCGGAGATCGGGCTGCCCGAACCGGAAGAAAGCGGAAATACTTTCGCCGCCAACGCGCACATCAAAGCGCTCGCCGCGGCGCGCGCAAGCGGCAAGCCGGCGTTCGCAGACGATTCCGGATTGGTCATTGACGCTCTCGGCGGCGAGCCTGGCATCCATTCCGCGCGTTGGGCAGGACCGGACAAGGACTTTCGCGTCGCCATCAATCGCATTCAGACGTTGCTGATGCAGCGCGGCGCCAAAACGCCGGAACAGCGGCGCGCGCATTTTATTGCCGCGCTGTGTCTTGCCTGGCCGGACAGTCACGTCGAGGAATTTGAAGGCCGCGTCGATGGCATCGCCGTATGGCCGCCACGCGGTGATAAAGGTTTTGGCTATGATCCGCTTTTTCGCCCCGACGGCTTCGACCGCACATTCGGCGAGATGAGCGCGGAGGAAAAGCATGGGCTGCCGCCGCAGGGGCAGGGCCTGTCGCACCGCGCGCGTGCTTTCATGAAACTCGCCGCAGCCTGTCTATCAAAGACTTGAGCTTGTTCCCGATCGTTACAACTTTAATCAACTGTTGCCGGCGGGAGCGCTGGCAAACTAGCTGCCATGCGTCCCGCGGGCTATGATGCTTAATATGACTTTAACGCCGTTCGCCGTCTACGTGCACTGGCCATTTTGCCTGTCGAAGTGCCCTTATTGCGACTTCAACAGTCACGTCCGTCACGGTGGCATCGACGAAGCACGCTTTGTTCGAGCCTACGAAACCGAAATTGCCGCGACTGCCGGGCGTGTGCCTGGACGCACAGTGTCGAGCATTTTTTTCGGTGGCGGCACACCGTCACTGATGCGGGCATCGTCGGTGCAGGCCATTCTCGATTGCATCGGAAAGTACTGGACGATCGCACCGGATGTCGAAGTGACGCTGGAGGCAAACCCGACCAGCGTCGAGGCGACGCGTTTCCGGGGTTTCCGTACAGCGGGCGTGAACCGGGTCTCGCTCGGCGTTCAGGCGCTCGACGATGTTGATCTGAAAGAACTCGGGCGTCTGCACAGCGCGCAGGAAGCGCTCGACGCCGTTGCTGTCGCTCGCTCTATTTTCGACCGCTACTCATTCGACCTGATTTATGCGCGACCGCGGCAAACGCCGGAGGCCTGGGCCGCCGAGCTAAGGCGCGCCATCGCGGAAGCCGCCGAACACCTGTCGCTCTATCAATTAACCATCGAGCCGGATACGCCGTTCTTCGGCCTGCACAAGGCGGGCAAGCTCCCGGTCCCGAATGAAGACCTTGCGCGCGACCTCTATGATCTTACGCAAGCAATTTGTTCCGGTGCCGGCCTGCCGGCCTACGAGATTTCCAATCACGCGCGGACCGGCGCAGAATGCCGGCACAATCTTGTCTATTGGCGCGGGCACGATTACGCCGGGGTGGGACCGGGCGCGCATGGGCGGCTGACAATCGACGGCCGTCGTGTCGCAACCGCGACCGAGAAACGGCCGGAAGCCTGGCTGATGCGCGTGGAGGAAAGCGGCACGGGCCTGACCGTCAACGAGAAGCTCACATCCAGTGAAGCGGCAGACGAATATCTGGTAATGGGATTGCGGCTTGCCGAAGGCATCGATCCCGCGCGCTACAGCGCCCTATCCGGCCGCGCGCTCAATCCCAAACGTATTTCCATCTTGCGCGAGGAAGGCGCCGTCGAGACGACGGCCGATGGGCGCCTGCGCGTGACTCAGAGCGGTTTCCCGCTGCTCGACGCGGTGGTCGCAGATCTCGCAGCTTGAATGAATTCATGTCCCCGGCTGGAACGAGCGCGGTGCCGGGCTTATGACCTGCCCGCCGGACGGCGTAACACGCAACACGGCTAAGCCGCGCTCATTCGGGCCTTCGGGGCGAAACCGAAAAACTCCGTCGATGCCCGCAAATCCCGACGGATTGGTCAGCACCTGCTCGCTGAATCGCTGCGGCCCTTGCGTCTTCACAAGCGCCGCGACCAGAGCAACCGCGTCATAGGCAAGCGTTGACGTGCGCACCGGATCCTGCCCGAACCGCGTGCGATAGCGTGCCGAGAAATTGCGGAAACCGGTTGATTCGGGCGCGGCATACCAGCCGCCGTCGAGAGCCTGCGTCGAGAAGATGCGCGGGTCATCCCAAAGCCCGGTACCGAGAAATTGCTCCCGCTTGAGGACCACGCCGCTCGCGGCAAGCGCCTGCACGACTTGCGGCACGGCATCAGCGCCATCGGGAATGAAGATGCTGTCGACCTGGTTCGCAGCCTGGGCCACGCGGCGCGCGACTTCGGCCATTCTGTTCGCGTCGAGAGGATATTTTTCCAGCGCCAGCACGCGACCGCCACGACGCGACACTTCCTGCTGGAATGCAGCTTCCACAACGGTGCCGTAGGCATTGTCCGGCAACAGCGCCGCGAATGAGCGCTTGCCGTGCGAGACTGCAAATTCAACGATACGGCGGACATCTGTTTCGGGCAGGAAGCTCAGCAGATAAACACCGCGTCCCGCCACGCTGACGTCGGTAGAGAACGCGATCACCGGAATATTGCGTGTGCGTGCGATCTGCCCGACGGCGCTGACCGATTGTGCAAACAGAGGCCCGATGATGATTTCGGCGCCTTCAGCGATCGCCTGCTGAGCGCCAGCTTGCGCGCCTTGCGGCGTACCGCCGTCGTCTTTCACCAGCAGCTGGATATTCGGGCTTTTGAATTCCGCGAGCGCCATTTCGGCGGCGTTCTTCATTGACTGCGCCGCGACACCGGCATTGCCTTGCGCGGTTAAGGGCAGGATTAAACCGACACGCACTTGGCCTTCGCCGACAGAGGCGCTGGCGACCGCCTGCTCACCCGGCTGCGGCGTAAGCGCCCCGCCACCCAATTGTGTGGTGCACGCCGTGAGCGCCATTGCCGACGCCGCGATTGATAGGGCCGCGCGCACGCGAACCCACGCAAACGCCAACGCCCCCTCCTCCAGCGACAAACCGGGCATGGTCGCTCCCCAAGCTGCGTCAGTCGTAACTGGTATCGCCGCAAAAGTTAAGGGTATGACTGGCTGATGGAATTTGTCACCGATGACGCGCCAAAGGTGGCCGTCTAGAGTGACAATCATGGCAACTGGAACTAAGGCGCGGCGGCGCCGCTATGCCCCATTTGGCACTGCAATCGAGGCAGGGGCGCCCAAGCCCGGCCTTTATCTCGTCGCGACCCCGATCGGAAACTTGGGCGACATCACCTTGCGAGCGCTCGAGTTGCTCGCCGGCGTCGATGTGATCGCTTGCGAGGATACTCGTGTCACCCGCAAGTTGATCGAGCACTATGGCATCGAGACACCGCTGACGCCCTACCACGAACACAATGCCGCGGAAGCAAGGCCGAAGCTCCTCGCGCGCCTTGCCGCGGGACAAGCCGTCGCACTGGTATCGGATGCCGGCACGCCGCTGATCTCAGACCCGGGCTACAAGCTGGTGCGGGCGGTTTGCGAGGCTGGTCACACGGTCACCGCGCTCCCGGGCGCGTCCGCCATCCTGGCGGCATTGCCGGTCGCGGCGCTGCCGACGGACCGTTTCTTTTTCGAGGGTTTTTTGCCGGCGAAACACGCGGCGCGCCGCAAACGACTTGCCGAACTCGCAAATATTCCGGCGAGCCTTGTCCTGTTCGAGAGCGGAGCGCGTGTCGCAGCCATGCTGGCGGATCTCGCCGGCATCTTCGGAAACCGCGCGGCGGCTGTTTGCCGCGAACTGACAAAACTGCATGAAGACGTGAAACGCGGTGATCTGACAGATCTGGCGCACGAGTATTCCATCGGCGCGGAAACACGCGGCGAATTCGTGATCGTGGTGGCGCCACCGCTTGGTAACGAGGACAGCGCGGATGATGTTGACGACATGCTCCGCCAGGCTTTGCTGCGTGTGTCTGTCAAAGACGCTGTCGGTGAGGTGGCACTCGCGACCGGACGCCCGCGCCGCGAGGTTTATCAGCGCGCACTCGTGCTCGTCAAAAACACCGGCGATGATGCGGAGTGACCAGCCGCCACGTCCGGTAAAGCCTGCGCCGCGTGCGGAACGGCAGGCAGCCTTTCGCATCGGCATCTCAGCCGAAAGCCGCGCCGCCGCTTTCCTGATCGCAAAGGGATTCCGCATTCTCGCTCGGCGGTGGCGAAGCCCGCTTGGCGAAATCGATATCGTCGCCCGCCGCCGCCACCTTTTGGTCTTCGCCGAAGTGAAAGCCCGCGCCAGTCTCGATGAGGCCGCAGAATCGGTCAGCGAGCGGCAACGCCGGCGGATTGCTGCCGCTGCCGAAATATGGCTCGCGGCAAATCCGGACGACATGGTTCGTGATATCCGTTTCGATGCAATCCTGGTGGCGCCGGGCAAGATTCCGCGCCATATCCCGGCTGCTTTCGAAACAAGCTAGGCGCTGAGCCGCTCGAAGAACTGGTCGACCTGACCACGAATGCGGCGGGCAACGCTGCCAAGATCGTCAGCCACCGATCTCACTGCGGCAGCGCTCGAGCGCGTGTCCTGGGTTGCCGTGCCCATCAGATTGACTTCCCTGGCGGTCTCAACCGTGCGCTCAGCCGCCACCTCCACGCCGCGCGCGATCTCCTGCGTGGCGGCGCCTTGCTGGGTGACGGCGGCTGCAATGGCGCTGCTGATATTGCCGATCTCGCGGATCGTTTGCCCGATTCCGGTGATTGCCGTGATCGAGCGCTGGGTTGCGCGCTGCATCCCGGCGATCTGTGCGCCGATTTCTTCGGTCGCCCGGCTGGTCTGCCCGGCAAGCGCTTTGACTTCAGCCGCCACTACGGCAAACCCTCGGCCGGCTTCGCCGGCACGCGCCGCCTCGATCGTCGCATTGAGCGCCAGCAGGTTGGTTTGCTCGGCGATGTCGGTGATGAGCTTGATCACATCGCCGATACGCGCGGCCGCTTCATCCAGCTCTTTGACCGCGATATTCGTGGACTCGACTTCGTTGACCGCCTTGGTGGCAATGGCGTTGGACTGCGCCACTTGCCGGTCAATCTCGTTGACCGATGCCGACAATTCATCGGCGGCCGAAGCGATATCGCGTACGTTGGAGGATGCTTCCGATGACGCCTCTTCTGCCCGCGTCGTCTTGCTCGAGGCATTGTCGGCGGCGGCGGCGAGCTGCGTCGAGGCGGCGAGCATCTCGTCCGAAATGCGCCCAAGTTCGGCCAGCGTCGCTTCTACCTCGGCCGAGAAATTCGTAATCTCGTTCGACATTTTCTCCTGACGCCGTGCTCGCAAATCTGCGTCATTGAGCACAGTGCGATTGAGTTCCTCGTTGCTGCGCATGGCCTTCTGGAATACGTCGATGGAGCGTGCCAGTGCGCCGATCTCGTCGCGACGATCGCTGAATGGAATGGCGATGGCCGAGTCACCCGCGGCAACGGCCTGCGTAATTGTCGTGATATCCGCGATCGGTCTGGTCACGCTGCGCGCGATAATTGCCACCCCCGCCAGCGCGAGTGCTACCGCAATACATGCGAGGACGCTCAACAGCAGGGCGGTATGGTCGATGCCTTCGTCGATCTGCGTGTAGATCCGGCTCGCCGTATCGCTGTAGTGCTGGCTGAGCGCGGCCAGATCCTTGCTGAGCTGGGCGCGTATCTCGGCCGGTTGATTTTTTTCCGCCCATTCGCGGGCCGCTTGCGGTCCCGACTTCTTGGCGACAGGCGCAAGCGCGTAGAGAGAATCCTGATATCCGTTAATCCGGACGGCAAAATTGCTGAATGCGAGTGCGTCGCTGTTGCGGACGCTGCGTTGCCAGTCGCCGATCACACCACTGATCTGGTCGGTGACCTTGAGCAGGGAGTCCGCATATTTGGCAACCTCGGTAGGGTCGGCCGACATGTAGATACCGCGCGAGTCCATGACCGTCGCGTAGATCAGTCCGTTGATGCGCTCGACATTCCAGCTGCCGGCATTGGCGGATTCGAATTCGTCGGTCAGCGCCACATGGTCGCGCGCGCTTTTCACCGCGACCATCGACAAGGCGATGGTGGTGACGGCCATCAATGCGAAGATCGCGTAGAGCCTGGCCGCAATCGAAAGCTTCGGCAGATTTACCAATGGCCCCCCCGGCCGTGCAACATCGGTCCCGAAGCGGCTATAGTGCTTATAATGTGTTAACGCTTTATTCGCGTATAGGTAGTCATGGCTCTCAAAATCGCAGTGCAAATGGATCCGATCCAGCGGATCAGCATCAAAGGGGATTCGACCTTTGCCCTTCTACTGGAAGCGCAAAAACGCGGGCATCAGCTTGCCTACTACACGCCTGACCGGCTGGTCTTGCTTGACGGCCGCGTGTTCGCGCACGTCGAATCCCTCAGCGTAAGGGACAAGGTCGGCGACCATTTTGCACTGGATGAGCCGCGGCGGGTGGAGCTTGCCGAATTCGACGTCGTGCTGCTGCGCCAGGATCCTCCGTTCGATCTGGCCTATGTGACCACCACGCACCTGCTTGAGCGCATCCAACCCAGGACGCTCGTGGTCAACGACCCGGCACACGTGCGCAACGCGCCGGAGAAGGTTTTCGTCACCGAGTTTCCCGAGCTGATGCCGCCAACCTTGCTGTCGCGCGATCTCGCCGAGATCAAAGCCTTTCGCGCACAGCACGGCGATATCGTGATGAAGCCGCTTTACGGCAAAGGCGGCGAAGCCGTATTCCGCCTTGCCCGCGAGGACCTCAACTTTGGTTCTCTTTACGATCTGTTTGCAGCCACTTTTCGTGAGCAATGGGTGGTGCAGAAATTCCTGCCGAACATCAAGCACGGCGACAAACGCATCATCCTGGTGGATGGCGAATACGCCGGTGCCGTCAACCGCGTTCCAGCCGCCGACGATCTGCGATCCAATATGGTGCGCGGCGGCGTGCCGGCCGCCACCGAGCTGACCAAACGCGAGGCCGACATCTGCAAGCGCATCGGCCCGGCCTTGCGCCAGCGCGGCTTGCTGTTCGTCGGCATCGACGTAATCGACGGTTACCTCACCGAGATCAATGTCACCTCGCCGACCGGAATTCGCGCTATCAAGAATCTTGGCGGGCCCGATATCGCGGCATTGATCTGGGACAAGATCGAGGCGAAGCGGCGCGCATGATCCCGAAAAGCTGTGCGGTGAGACCATGAGTTTTGCCCTCACCATCGCCACCACCGACTACGACCACTTCCGCGATTTCCGTCTTGGCCTGGTTCGCGCGGAAGGCATTGAGGTAAATTGGCTCACGCTTGGCCATCACGAGATTTTTTCCCGCTTTACTTTCAACCGCGAATGGGACGTCTCCGAGTTCTCGTTCGCCAAGTTCGCCGCGCAGATCACGCGCGCGGACACCGACATTGTCGGCCTGCCCGTCTACGCTTCGCGGCTGTTCCGCTTTGCCTCGTTTTATGTGAACCGCAAGGCGGGCATCAAGACCGCCAGGGATCTGCGCGGGAAACGCATCGGCGTGCCGGAATGGGCGCATACCGCTGCGGTCTACATGCGGGGCTGGTTGATGGATGAGGGCATCGCGCTCTCCGAGATCGACTGGAAGCAAGCCGGCACCAACGAGGCCGGGCGTATCGAAAAGGTCGAGCTGTCGCTGCCGAAAGGCGTCAAACTCACATCGTTACCGGAGAAAACGCTGAGCGGCATGATTGCCTCGGGCGAGCTCGATTGCGTCATCATCGCGCGGCCGCCCAATTCATTTCGGGAAAAACATCCGGACGTAGTGCGTCTGTTTCCCGATTTTGAGGCCATAGAGCAGCGCTACTACGAACAAACGCATGTCTATCCGATCATGCACGTCATTACGATGCGAAAGTCTGTCCTCGACGGCCGGCCCTGGGTAGCGCGCAATCTTTATAACGCGTTTGAGGAATCGAAGCGTCGCAGTCTTGAGCGTCTTCTCGATCCTGCGGTGTCGCGCTATCCGGTGCCGTGGCTGACGAATTATACGATGCGCATGCAGCAGATGTTTGGAGGCGATCTATTCCCCTACGGCATCGACGCGAACCGGCCTACTCTGGAATTGTTTTTGCGCTATGCGCACGAGCAGGGCATCGCGCAGAGACTCGTCAAGCCGGAAGACATTTTCCCCACCGGCATCATGGCGTCGGTGAAGATCTAGCTATTGCTGCGCGCGTTTCATCGCTTCGGCGCGAATGTCAGGCTTAGTGACTGTCATCAAATCGATTGGCGTCTTCAGATTGCCTGCCTTCACCAGTTCGTTTTGCATCCAGTTCAACTTCGCGAGCGGCAATGCGATCGTCGGATCAATGGCGTTCTGCTTGAGCGTATCGTCAAACGCATAGGCCGGGCGCGGATCATCCGGTTTTGCGTGAATGGTATCCTGCGTCAGTCTTATCGTTTCATCACGATGACTGACCGCAAATTTCATCGCCTCGATTTCAGCCGCCAGAAAACCGACGGCGTCCGCGCGGCGCTCGGCAATGGTCTTTCCCGTCATGGTCAGGCATAGCCGCACATAGTTCGGCAATGCTTCGTGCCCCGCGACCAGCATCTTCACATCCTTGGGCGCGACCGCCATAAATTCCGCTGCGACGATGCCGGCATCGGCGACACCGGCAGCCACTGCCTTGAAGCGATCGAGATCGCCTCCGAGATTTGCGAAGCGCACGTCGGACTGCGCAATCTTGTGCTGCTCGAGGATCGCGTTGACCAGCAAATTGGGCAGCGATCCCGGCGCTGCCACTGCGATCGTCTTGCCCTTGAGGTCTTCCACTTTGCTGATGGCCGATCTCACCATCAGCCCGTGCGGCACGCCCGGCCAGTCGCAACCGAGAATCTTGATATCGGCGCCACGCGCGCCCGCCAGAATCGCCGCACCCGGACTCGACTCAATGCTGTCGAGCTCGCCGGCAAGAAGCGCCTTATGGGCGGTCGCGCCGTTCTTCAAACTGACGATCTCGACCTTGAGGCCTTGCCTGGATGCAAAATCGCGTTGCCCGACCATCACCATGAAACCGGCATCGCCCTTCGGTTCGATGACCCCGTGCTTCCACGGTTTGAGCTCCTGACCCCGGCTTGCGGTCGCGACGGCCGTTAGCAGGAGCGCAATACTGAGACCTCTCAGAAAGGTCATGACGTTCTCCGGTGGCTTCGAACGCTATGATCAACAGGCAAAAGTCTGAGATCAATCAATTCCTTGGGCCCAACGGGGTGAAATAATGTTCATGAATCGTTCTTGTACGCGTGGCGCTACTACTATAGCGTGTATCAGGCGAGGTGCGGTTGCATGGTCCAGCGCGTTTCCACTGTGGCGTTTGAGGGCATCGAAGCCCGTGCGGTCGACGTGCAGGTGCAGGTCGCCCCGGGTTTGCCCGCGTTCAATATCGTCGGCCTGCCCGACAAGGCCGTCTCGGAAGCCAGGGAGCGGGTGCGCGCGGCGTTGGTCGCTTCCGGCCTCGCGCTTCCGGCGCGGCGCATCACCGTCAATCTTGCGCCCGCGGACCTTCCGAAAGAAGGCAGTCACTATGACTTGCCGATCGCGCTCGGCCTCATGGCGGCGATCGGCGGCATTCCGCACGATGCGCTGAACAGCTTCACCGTATTGGGTGAGCTCGGCCTCGATGGCTCGATCGCCGCGGTCGCCGGCGTATTGCCCGCAGCAATCGGCGCCAACGGGCGCGGGCAAGGGTTGATCTGTCCGCACGCATGCGGGCCGGAAGCGGCCTGGGCAAGTCCCGAGATCGAGATCGTCGCCGCGCAGTCGCTGATCCAGCTCGCCAATCATTTCAAGGGCACGCAAGTGCTGGCGCGGCCGCAGCCGAAAATCCACGAGCGCGAGGGCGTGCCGGTCGATCTCGCCGACATCAAGGGACAGGAAAGCGCCAAGCGCGCGCTCGAGGTCGCCGCGGCTGGCGGACATAACCTTCTGATGGTGGGCCCGCCGGGCGCCGGCAAATCGATGCTCGCGGCGCGGCTGCCGACAATCCTGCCGCAACTCTCGCCAGCCGAATTGCTGGAAGTCTCAATGATCGCATCGATCGCCGGCAAAATCGAAGGCGGCGCCTTGACCAATCAGCGGCCGTTCCGCTCGCCACATCATTCGGCGTCGATGCCGGCATTGGTCGGCGGCGGGCTGCGTGCGCGCCCGGGCGAAATCTCGCTCGCGCATAATGGCGTGCTGTTTCTCGACGAGCTTCCGGAATTTTCCGGCCAGGTGCTCGATTCACTTCGTCAACCGCTGGAAACCGGGGAAGTCGCGATCGCGCGGGCCAATCACCGCATTACCTATCCGGCGCGGTTCATGCTGGTGGCGGCGATGAATCCCTGCCGCTGCGGGCGCGCCAACGATCCCGGCTTCTCATGCAAACGCGGGACGAATATCCGGTGCGCAGCCGAATACCAGAGCCGGCTGTCCGGTCCGCTGCTCGATCGCATCGATCTGCATATCGAGGTGCCTGCCGTCACAGCCGCCGATTTGATCCTGCCGCCGCCAAGCGAAGGCAGCCGCGAGGTTGCGGCGCGGGTCGCCCGCGCACGCGATATCCAGGCCGCGCGTTACGCGTCCATGGGCCTGGACGGCCTGCGAACGAATGCGCAGGTGAGCGGACCGACGCTTGAACAGGTGGCGCAGGCAGATACCGCCGGCATGACGTTGCTGCGCGACGCGGCCGACTCCATGCGCCTGTCAGCCCGCGGCTATCACCGCGTATTGCGGGTCGCGCGCACGCTCGCCGATCTCGATGCCGCGGAACGTGTGGGCCGTGTCCATCTTGCGGAAGCCCTGTCCTACCGGGCCCTGGCCGACGAGCTGCGCAACGCGGCGTAAGTAATATGACAATCGACTCCGGTAGCGCGCGCTTTACGTCCTTTTAACCACGTTCGCGCGAACGGCCTGCGTTCAATTGCACTGGAATGAAATCGCAAGATTCGGGGCGCCAAATGGGCTTCCCGCGGGCAACCGACGCTTACAGCGGTACCGGACCTGACGGCGCTGGATTTCTGGGCGGATGCACCTGCAAATCGCGACCATCGATCTGACAATTTACGCCGTCGCCGGCGCGTTCATCATCGCTTTATGCGCGGCTGTCGCATTCGCAATGCTGTGGCGCGCGAGCACCGCGGCGCTGCGCGCATCGGAAGCGCGCAACGAAGAACTGTCCGATCGCAATTGGGAGCTGCGCGAAGCGGAAGAACGGGCTCGTAATTTTCTGGAAGCGCAAGGCGATATCATCGTACGCCGGGATGGCACCGGTTTCATCACATACGCGAACGACGCTTTCTGCGCGCTGATGGACCAACCGCGCGCGGCCTTGATTGGCAGCGCTCTCGAATTGCCTGTTCTTGAATACGGTCCGGTTGTTGTCCAACCGGATGGCACGCGCGCGCACGACCAGCAGATTGCCTGTGGCAGTGCCGCGCGCTGGATCGCCTGGCGAGAAGTTGCGGTGCACGGAAACACCGGCACCGAAGTACAGAGCGTCGGGCGAGAGGTCACCAGCCGGGTCGAGGCCGAGCGCGGCCTCGAAATAGCGCGCGATCAGGCTGAAGCCGCGAACCGTGCCAAATCGCGCTTCCTTGCCATGGTCAGCCACGAAATCCGTACGCCGCTCAATGGCATCCTTGGCATGGCCGATTTGCTGCTGGATACGCCCCTAACGCCCGAGCAGCTCACGTATACCAAGGCGGCGAAGACGTCGGGTGAAACCCTGCTGTCGCTGATCGAGGAGATCCTGGATTTCTCAAAGATCGAAGCCGGCAAACTCAACCTGGAAGCGCGCCCGTTTACGCTCACGACCATGGTCGAAGAAGCGATCGAACTTATGGCTCCGCGCGCGCAAGCGAAGGGAATCGAGATTGCCTCGTTCGTGGACGAACGCCTGCCGACGCAAGTGGTCGGCGACGCAGCACGCCTGCGGCAGGTTTTGCTCAACCTCGTCGGCAACGCCATCAAGTTCACCGATAAAGGCGGCGTGGCGGTTGTCGTCGAGCAGGGGGATGTCGAAAACGAAATTCGCTTTGAGGTGCGCGATACCGGGATCGGCCTGAAGGACGAAGACCTGACGCGCATCTTTCTTGACTTCGAACAAGCGGACGGATCCTCCACGCGCAAGTTCGGCGGCACTGGTCTGGGGCTTGCAATCTCCAAACGTATCGTTGAGCGCATGGATGGACGCATCTACGCAACAAGCAAGGAGAGCGCAGGCTCGACCTTCAAGGTCGGCATACCGCTCATGCCGGCGCCGGATGCGCACGACACGAATTTCACGCCACCCGATCTTGGCCACGCAGCCGTGATTATTGTTGCAGCCGCGGAAATCGAAGCATCTTTGCTGGCACGGCGGCTTGGGCGTTGGGGCGCCAGGACCTGCGTGGCAATTGACGAGAGAATCGCTACCGCATTATTGCCGGAACGTTCGTGGGATGCGCTGCTGGTCGACTATCCAATGGTATCCTCGCTTATCGCGAGCGGCGATCTCGTCAAATATCGCATCCCGAAGCGCATCGCGCTCATTCGCCCGGGCGATCGCCATGAGCTCCCGGCGTTGAAAGCGGCCGGCTTCACAGGCTATCTGGTCAAGCCGGTGCGCGCTGTCTCGCTCGCAGCGCGGCTCACCGAAGACGATACGTTCGAACATTCGCCGGCTGAAATCGCCATCGAAGCCGCCGAAGCATCGGCTCCCAATGCCAAAGGTCTGTCGATCCTTGTCGCCGAGGATAATGAGATCAACGCGCTGTTGGCGCGGGCATTGCTGACGCGTCTTGGCCATCGTCCAACCATTGCAAGCAACGGTGAGGCCGCCGTTGAATCCTGGCTGGCGGCGCGGGCCGCCGGTGCTTCCTACGATCTGGTGCTGATGGATGTGCAGATGCCAGGCATGGATGGTCTGGAGGCGGCGCGTCACATCCGCGCCGCGGAGGCACAGGCGGGCAACAAGCGTACGCACATGCTGGCGCTCAGCGCCAATGTCCAGACCGAAGACCATGATGCAGCACTCGCCGCCGGACTGGATGGTCTGCTGGTAAAGCCGCTCGATCGCGAGCGGCTGCGCGAGGTCTTGAAGGCGGCGTCGACCGGAACATCTAGCCCGCTTGCAGCCTGACCCGGGTTTCCCCACACTGTCATAATTCCGTGGTCGGCCCGTGGTGTAGGGGGACACCGGCGATCCACCAATGATTCGCCCCGCTGGAAAAAAAGGCCGGACGCACCGTTTCCGCGTATTTGACGCCGAAAAGGACCTCAATGCCCATCGCCACCCGCGACTCCATCCAGCCTCAGCGCAGCCTGTTCGAGCGGTTTCGGCCGACGCCCGCTGGTCATGGAATACCAGGCATTATTTCGTCGCTTCAGGCATATGGCGGCTTGCAAGCCTGGGCGGCCCGCACGCACGGGCCCTCGCAGAGCCTGGGCCGCATCGGCTCGCTTGAAGTGCGCCTGGCGCAGACCGCCGCCGAAGTGCGGCAAGCGCAGAAATTGCGCTATCGCGTTTTTTATCAGGAAGGGGCGGCTATCCCCAACCCGGCGCGATTGTTCGCGCGCCGGGACATCGATGGCTATGACGCGATCTGCGACCACCTGCTGGTCGTTGACCATGCCGCGTGCGATCGCAGCGTACTGAACCGGCCGACGGTCGTCGGCACTTACCGGCTGTTACGTCAGCCGCTCGCTGAAGATTACGGTGGTTTCTACACAGCCGGCGAATTCGACATCAGCACTGTCATCGCACGTCATGGCAGCCTGCAATTTCTCGAGCTCGGCCGTTCCTGCGTGCTCGCACCCTACCGCAACAAGCGCACAGTCGAGCTTCTCTGGCATGGGATCCATGCCTACATTTTGCAGAATCGATGCGACGTGATGTTTGGATGCGCGAGTCTCGACGGCACCGATCCCGAGCGTCTCGCACTGCCTCTGTCGTTCCTGCATCACTATGCGCCGGCACCGGACCTGTGGCGCGCGCGGGCGCTGCCCGCGCGATACGTCGAGATGAACCGGATGTCGAAGGAAGTGATCGATCCCAAGGATGCGCTGCGTGCGCTACCGCCGCTGATCAAAGGCTATCTGCGGCTCGGCGCGTATATCGGCGACGGCGCGGTCATCGATCATGAATTCGGGACTACCGACGTATTGATCGTCCTGCCGGTGTCGGCGATCAAGAAACGCTATTTTGAGCATTTCGATCTCAGCCGCCGCGCGGCGTGATCACAACCGCCGCAACGAGACGTTCTCGACCGAGTGGCTTTCACTTTTTTTCAATATCAGATCGGCCCGTTGCCGGGTTGGCAGAATATTTTCGTGGAGATTGAGCAAATTGATGCGCGACCAAATGGATGACGCGGTTTCGGTCGCCTCCTCGTCCGACAAATTCGAGTAGCGATGAAAATAGGATTTCGGGTCACGAAACGCCGTACCGCGCAAGGTGAGAAACCGGTCGACATACCATGACTTGAGGACATCCTCGTCGGCGTCCAGATAAACCGAGAAATCAAAAAAATCCGAGACGAACGGAATTGCCTTGCCGTCTTTCGGCAGCCGGCCGGTTTGCAACACGTTCAAACCTTCGACGATGAGAATATCCGGTCTGTCGACCTCGATCGTCTGGTTGGGCATGACGTCATAAATCAAATGCGAATAGATCGGCGCCCGCGCAGGACGCCGCCCGGCCTTTACATCGGAAAGAAAGCGCAGCAATGCCGGCAGATCGTAACTCTCCGGAAAGCCTTTCTTTTCCATCAGGCCTTCGCGTTCCAGAACCGCGTTCGGATAAAGAAACCCGTCCGTCGTGATCAAATCGACCTTGGGCACATTCGGCCAGCGTGCCAGCAGAGCTTGCAGCACGCGCGCCGTGGTCGACTTGCCGACCGCCACAGAACCGGCAACGCCGATGATGTAAGGCATCTTTGCATCCTCGGTGCCGAGGAAGCGCTGTTGTGCGCGGAATAGCCGTTGGGTCGCAGCCACATACATGGACAGCAGCCGTGACAGCGGCAAATAAATCTCTTCCACCTCCGCCATATCGAGCCGGTCGTGCAACGAACGCAGACGCGTGACCTCTTCCGGGCTCAACGTCATCGGCGTGTCTTCGCGCAACATTGCCCATTTCTCGCGCGAAAAAGTGCGATAGGGCGACAGATTTTCTTCGGTGCGCTGTTCCATCATTGCGACGAGCCGCTAGAGCATGATCGGTTTTTGGAAAAGATCATGCTCAATTCTTGGATGAACGCGAGGCTTTTTCCTCGTGCCCGGTTTGCGCCATCCGCTTTTCAAGCTCTGCCTCGACTTCCGCAAGCGTAACCCCACGGACTTCGAGCAGCACCAGCAGATGATAAAGAAGATCGGCGGTTTCCGCGACCAACCGCTTCTTGTCTTCCTGGACCGCAGCCAATCCGGTTTCGATCGCCTCTTCGCCCAGTTTCTTGGCACAATGAGCGACGCCTTTATCGATCAGCGCGCGGGTATAAGACTCCGTCACGCTGGCCTTGGCGCGTTCGTGGACCCGCTTTTCCAGATCGGCCAGGGTGAACTTGCTCATGAAGGCCTCTTTGCGCGGCTCAATAGCACCGTTGCGGCTAATGATCGAGCCGCATCGGCAGACCCGCCTTTGCCATATAGGATTTGGCCTCGCGCACGCTGTGGGCGCCGAAGTGGAAGATTGAGGCCGCCAGCACTGCGGTGGCGTGGCCGTCGCGGATGCCCTCAACCATATGCTCGAGCGTCCCCACCCCGCCCGAGGCAATGACCGGCACGCTGATCGCATCCGCGATCGCCCGGGTGAGCGGAATATCGTAGCCCGTCTTGGTGCCGTCGCGATCCATCGATGTCAGGAGTATCTCGCCGGCCCCCAGCGCGACAACGTCCCTGGCGTAGGCGACAGCATCCAGACCGGTCGGATTGCGGCCACCATGGGTGAAGATCTCCCAGCGGTCTTTTTCACCCGCCTTCGATACCTTCTTGGCGTCAATCGCAACGACGATGCATTGGTCGCCGAATTTCTCGGCTGCCTCTTTCACGAAGTTACGGCGATCGACCGCGGCGGTATTGATCGACACCTTGTCGGCGCCGCACGTGAGCAGCTTGCGAATATCATCCACCGTGCGCACCCCGCCGCCGACCGTCAACGGCATGAAGCAGGCTTCCGCCGTGCGTGTCACCACGTCATAGATCGTGTCGCGGTTTTCATGGCTCGCGGTGATATCGAGGAAACAAAGCTCGTCCGCACCGGCCGCATCGTACGCGATAGCGGCCTCCACCGGATCGCCGGCATCGCGCAGATTGACGAAATTGACCCCCTTGACCACGCGGCCGTCTTTCACGTCGAGGCAAGGAATGACGCGGACCTTGAACATCAGGCTGCTGTCCTCGCAGCGTGGATCAGTTTGAGCGCCTCCGCGGCGTCCAGCCGGCCGTCGTAGAGCGCGCGGCCGGCGATGGCGCCGGCAAGCTTCTTTGCGTTCGGCGCCAGCAATCTCCGGATGTCCTCGATCGAGGCAAGGCCACCCGAGGCAATCACCGGAATGGAGATCGCGTCGGCTAGGCCAATGGTTGCATCGAGATTGAGACCTTGCAGCATGCCGTCACGCGCGATGTCGGTATAGATGATCGCCGCAACACCGACGTCTTCGAAGCGCCGCGCTATGTCGAGCACCGACAATTGCGAGGTTTCCGCCCAACCTTCGACCGCCACTTTGCCATCGCGCGCATCGAGTCCCACCGCGACGCGGCCGGGATAGTCGCGCGCCGCCTGTTTGACGAAGGGTGGATCGCGCACTGCGGCGGTGCCGACGATGACGCGCTTAACGCCTTTGTCCAGCCAGCTTTCGACGGTCGCCGTATCGCGCACGCCGCCACCGAGCTGCACCGGGATTTTCACCGTTTCGAGAATACGGTCGACCGCCGCCGCATTCATCGGTTTGCCGGCAAAGGCGCCGTCGAGATCCACGATGTGGAGATATTCGAAGCCCTGTTGCTCGAAGGCGCGCGCTTGCACAGCCGGATCGCGATGGAAAACGGTCGCACGTTTCATGTCGCCCTGCTCCAGCCGCACAGCGAGACCTTCCTTGAGGTCGATTGCGGGAAACAGAATCACGGTGCCCACTTCAAAAAATTCGCGATCAGCGCGAGACCGAGCCGTTGGCTCTTTTCCGGATGGAACTGCGTACCAACCATGTTGTCACGCCCGACGATGGCTGTGATCGGGCCGCCATAGTCCGCCTGCGCCACCAGGTCAGCGCGCTGTGCAGTTCTCAACTCGTACGAATGTACGAAATACGCATGCAGGCCATCCGGGCCGAGCGGAATATCCTCGAGCAACGGATGGGTTTTCAGCATGTTGAGCGTGTTCCAGCCCATGTGCGGAATTTTCAAATCCGGATCGGACGGCTTGATGCGATCGACTTCGCCAGCGATCCAGCCGAGGCCCGGTGTCACCTGATATTCGCGGCCGCGCTCCGCCATCAATTGCATGCCGACGCAGATTCCAAAGAAGGGGCGCCCGTTCTTGCGCACGCTTTGTTCGAGTGCATCAACCATGCCCGAAATTTCATCAAGGCCGCGCCGGCAATCGGCGAATGCGCCGACGCCGGGGAGCACGATGCGGTCGGCGAGCACGACCTTCTCGGGATCGCTTGTCACCGCAATCGGCTGCTGGTGTCCGCTTTCACGCGCGGCGCGTTCGAATGCCTTGGCCGCGGAATGCAGGTTTCCGGAACCGTAATCGACGATCACGACGCTCACCGTTGCGCTCCCGGTTCCGGGAACAAGCCGATGACATCGGACGCCGACGGTGGGCCGCGCCGCACCGGCGTTGAATATTTTGATTCGGGTGGGGCCGAAGCTTTTTCGGCCTGCTTGCTCCATTCGGCGAAAAAGCGGCGCTCGGCCATTTCGGCGTCCTCGCCGACCACGAAGCCAAGCGTTGTCCAGCCGCGGCGGGAGAGAGTCCAGCGCCACACGCTGGACGCCTCGAAACCCATCAACAAGGCGATGAGCAATCCGACCAGAAACTGCGTACTGGCCGGCGCGCGCACGAAAACAAGTCCGGCGCTGACCAGCCCGTAGCCGACGATATAGATGACGAAAGCGAGCCACAGCCGGTGCAACAGCAGCCACAGCGGCGCCAGCAGGAAGGCCCACATATAAAAGCCGTCACGTACAAACCGGAAGCGTTCGGGGGCGCCGGTTGTCGCGCTCGTTGCCTCATCCTGACGTGGCGGCGGTGCGTGCACAGTGTACGTGGGCATCGTGCTGGTCCTGTCTGCCTGTCCTCATATATAGCTGTGGTGGCAAGTGAATTCAGTAGCCGCGGAAGCCGGCAATATCGTCGTGCCGAGCGGTTATTGCGTCGTCCGCTCGGCGGGCAGCGAGACGCTATCCGCCCAGCGAGCCTTTGGTCGAAGGCACTTGACCCTTGGTGCGCGGATCGATCGCCACGGCGACCCGCAACGCGCGCGCCAGGCCTTTAAAACAGGACTCGGCGATATGGTGATCGTTGCTGCCGTACAGCGTTTCGGCGTGCAACGTGATGCCGGCGTTCATGGCGAAGGCCTGAAACCATTCCTGCACCAGCTCGGTGTCGAATTCGCCGACCTTGTCGCGCACGAACTCGGCCTTGAACACCAAGAACGGGCGTCCGGAAATATCAATGGCGACGCGCGTCAGTGCCTCATCCATGGGCACATGCACATCGGCGTAGCGCGTGATGCCTTTCATGTCGCCGAGCGCCTGCTTCACCGCCTGACCGAGCGCGATACCGACGTCCTCGGTGGTGTGATGATGATCTATATGAAGATCACCCTTGGCCTTGATCGTGATATCCACCCCCGAATGACGCGCGAACAGGTCAAGCATATGGTCGAGGAAGCCGATGCCGGTCGCGACCGATGCGCGGCCTGATCCGTCCAGGTCGACTTCAACCTCTACGTCAGTTTCTTTGGTCTTCCGCTTTACGGTGCTCTTGCGCATGAAAATATCCTTTATTCGCGCGCCTTCTATCAGGGGTTTAGCGGATTCGCCACATCCGTTGCGAACGGTTTGCATAAACGTGGCATCGTGCCTAGATGACGCAGATTGCGGGGTCCAAAGCGTATGTCACCGAACGAACTTGCCTCCTGGCATGGCACGACTGTCCTAACCGTTCGCAAGGGCGGTAACGTGGTCATTGGTGGCGATGGTCAAGTATCGATCGGCCAGACCATTATCAAATCCAACGCCAAGAAGGTTCGCCGCCTTGGCAAGGGCGACGTGATCGGTGGATTCGCCGGCGCGACCGCTGACGCGTTCACTCTTTTCGAGCGCCTCGAAGCCAAACTCGAACAATACCCCGGACAGCTCACTCGTGCCGCGGTCGAGCTTGCAAAGGACTGGCGCACCGATCGCTATCTGCGCCGTCTTGAAGCCATGATGATCGTCGCTGACGCCAATGTTTCGTTGGTCCTCACCGGAACAGGCGATGTGTTGGAGCCCGAAAATGGAGTCATTGGCATTGGGTCTGGCGGCAATTATGCACTCGCTTCAGCTCGCGCGCTGCTCGATGGGCCACTCGACGCCGAGGCTATCGTTCGAAAGTCGCTTGATGTCGCCGCCGAGATTTGCGTATTCACCAATCGCAATGTCACAATCGAATCCCTAAAAGCGTAAGCGAGTATTCGCGTTGACCGACTTCTCTCCCCGCGAAATCGTTTCCGAACTTGACCGCTACATCGTCGGTCAGAGCGATGCAAAACGCGCAGTGGCTATCGCCCTGCGCAATCGCTGGCGCCGATTGCAGCTCGACGAAAAACTGCGCGAGGAAGTTCTTCCAAAGAATATCCTGATGATCGGCCCAACCGGTGTCGGCAAAACCGAGATTTCCCGCCGCCTGGCCAAACTTGCCGGCGCGCCATTCCTTAAAGTCGAAGCGACCAAATTTACCGAAGTTGGCTATGTCGGCCGTGATGTCGAACAGATCGTTCGTGACTTGGTCGAGATCGGCATTGCGCTCGTCCGCGAAAGGAAGCGAAAAGACGTGCAGGCGCGAGCTGAGCAGGCAGCGGAAGAACGCGTGCTTAATGCCCTCGTCGGGCCGGGGGCAAGCCCGGCGACACGCGAGAGCTTCCGTAAGAAGCTGCGCGATGGTGAACTTGACGGTAAAGAGATTGAAATCGAGGTGCAGGCCGGCGGTGGCGGTATGCCAATGTTCGAAATTCCGGGCATGCCGGGCGCGCAAATGGGCGCCATTAATATCGGCGACATTTTCGGAAAGCTGGGTGGCGGCCGCACCAAGACGCGCCGTGTCACGGTCGAAGAATCGCACGGTATTCTGGTCAACGAAGAATCCGACAAACTCCTCGACAACGAACAGTTGGTACAGGAGTCGATTCGCTCCGTCGAACAAAACGGGATTGTTTTCCTTGATGAGATCGACAAGATAGCCGGCCGCGAGGGGCTACGCGGCGCCGATGTGTCGCGCGAAGGCGTACAGCGCGATCTGCTGCCGCTGATCGAGGGTACTACCGTCAACACCAAACACGGACCGGTAAAAACCGATCACATTTTATTCGTCGCGTCAGGTGCATTCCACATTTCCAAGCCGTCGGATTTGCTGCCCGAGTTGCAGGGCCGGCTGCCGATTCGCGTCGAGCTCAAGGCTCTTACCCGCGATGACTTCCGGCGCATTCTTACCGAACCAGAAGCCTCGCTGATCAAGCAATACGTAGCGCTGATGGCGACTGAAGGAGTCGTCCTTGAATTCAGCGAGGATGCGATCGATGCCATCGCCGACATCGCGGTGGCCGTCAATTCCAGCATCGAGAACATCGGTGCCCGACGTCTTCAAACCGTGATGGAGCGGGTGCTCGACGAAATATCATTTGCGGCTCCCGATCGTTCTGGTGAAACGGTCAAAATCGACGCTGCGTATGTGCAGAAACATATCGGCGATCTGGCAAAGAATGCGGATTTGAGCCGATTTATTCTTTGATCGGCCCGGGCATTCGCCGCATGCGAACGTAAAGCGCACCTCCACCGCCATGGGCAATGTGCGCCTCCTCGAACCCGATAACGAGTACGCGGAATTCTGGTAGCGCCAACCAATGCGGCACTTGCCTCTTCAGGATGCCACGCTCGCCGTCACTCACGCGATCACCCTTCCCGGTAATTACCAATACCAGCTGTGCGCCGCGCGAACTTGCCGTGCGCAGGAAGCGCAACAACATCGCGTGAGCTTGAGCTTGCGTCAGCCCGTGCAAATCGAGACGGCCGTCAATCGTTTCCCTGCCGCGCGCGACGCGCCGTTTCATGCGGCGGCCAAGTGGTACTAAGGGCGGCGATGATTTCTTTTCGCTGAGCGGGGTGGCGATTAGGGCCGGCGTGCCGGAAGGTGCCGCCAACGGAGACGCCGTCACATTATCATCATCATCCTGACCAATTACACCGGATTCCCACAGGGGTACAATCGACTTGGTGACGGTCGTCCATAGTATCCGTTCTTCAGGGGAAAGAACGCGACGCCGCTTACCGTCGTCGGATTTCATTGATCAGGGACGCGGTCTGGGTTTCGGCGCTGGTATGCTTGAGGTCGTTTCGATGGCTGATCGAGCAGCCGCGGTTACAGTCATCTGCGGACGTGACCTTGGAAGCGGAACATTTGCCGCGACCGCAGCGCCGCTGACCGCCACGCTCTGAGGGGCCAACATCACAAATTGCCCATACTGTTTGATTCGGCCGGCAATATGGCTGATCTCCTCACCGTGCCCGAAATAAATGTCGGCACGCGCCGGTCCGACAATCGCCGAGCCGGTATCTTGTGCGAACAGAAGACGGCGAAACTTTGTGTCCGGCTTTTCGCTTTCGATCGGGAATTCAGCCTCTATCCAGACCGGCGTGCCATAAACGTGGATGCGTTTATCCACCGCCAAGGAGCGTCCGGGTGTCAGTGGCACACCTTGCGCGCCGATACATTCATCGTGTGCGCCCAACGCAGTTTCCTGGAAAAACACAAAAGAACGATTCTTGCGGCGCAATTCCTTGCCTTCGTTCGGGTTCGCCTCCATGAAGTCGCGGATCTTATCCATCGACATTTCTTCTTTTGAGACGATGCCGTGGTCGATCAGAAATTTTCCGACTGGTGTGTAGGGCATGCCGTTGCTCGCGACATAATTGAGTCGCAACAGCTTGCCGTTGTCCAGCTTCACACGCGTTGAGCCCTGAATCTGTGCGAAGAACGCATCAACTGGATTCTTGACGTAACATATTTCCAACTCCTTGCCAGCCAATGCACCATCTTCGATCTTGGTGCGATCGAGATCGGAAAACACTTTGCTCTGGCGTTTCTTCACCGTCTCTGCCGGTGCGGCATAAATGGGAATTGTGTATTCGTCGCTCGGAAAGCGCGAGCCATCCACTTCCGTTTCGTAGTAGCCGGTAAAGAAGCCTTCGGGCTGGCCAACAGGCATTACCCGAACGGGTTTGAAATTATCCTCAAAAAAAGCACGCGCCTTGTCACGGTCAAGTTGACCCGCCGCCACTGCCCGTTCGCACACTTTAAATAGCGCGCCATAGAACGGACGCGCGGACCGCGTCACTTTGCTGCCCTCGACAATCGCGCCGCAGCTTTTCAGGAACGCATCAAGGGCGGCGGCATGATCGTCATTCTTCCAGCCGTCAAGCGCAGAAAAACTGAGCGGTTCCACCTGAGCATTGCGAAGGTTCAAGGCGCCGCTTGCCATCACCGGCGCGCTTGCAGCGGCGGCCAGCGAAAGGCAAAGGCCAAATACACAGGAGGAGCGAAGAGGAATTCCCGGCATGCAATCATTGCCCGGCTTCAGTGGCGAGAAGCTTCCAGTTCGGATCGCGCGAACTAACGTCCCGAGCGAATGTCCAGACATCGGTAATATCGGTCACGCGTTCAGCATTGCCATCGATCACATTGCCGTCTTTGTCGCGCGTCACCGAGACAAGCTTGGACTGAAACCGCACTGTTACCTGCGTGTTGCGCCCGCGTAGTTCGGCAGCGGTAATATCTGCGTTGTCGATCGACACAAAGCGGCTTTCCACTGTCTCGCCGCGCTTCTCACGTTCACTAATCGCGGTCTCAAAACCATCATAGACCTCGCGGGCAAGCAGATTTTTCAATGTACGCCGATCACCTTCGGCGAAGGCGGTGACAATCATTTCGTAAGCGGCCCGCGCGCCCGTCAAAAAATGCTTTGCGTCGAAATTGGGATCGGCGTTCGCGATCGCATCGAGACCGGCCGCAACGGGCGAGCCGGCCTCGGCGATACCTTTCCAACGCTCGGGCGAGATTTCTACTGGTTCGGCCGGCTTTGATGCAGGCGTCTCCGCCGTACGATTTGGAAGCGTGACTATTTTCTCTGTCGCTGGCCGCACTGGTTCGCGGGCCGAATAGGGATCGTAAGGTGGACGCTCCCGGCCAGTACGCTGGCCAAGAACGCTCCGCAATCGCAGAAAGATAAAGACCGCGAGTGCCAAGAAAATGATGGTGTAGATATCGAACACGTCTCGCATGCTTTCGGCTACCGTATCGGCACATCGGCCAGATCAGCGTTTCGGCCCATCACCGGCGAGACGACCAAACGGCCGGCCTTGCCGCTATTGCATATCCCGGTGGCCACACCAATTCTACGGACCGGGCTTCGCGCCAGCATCTCGGCGCAATTCAAGTGTTTCGATCGAACCTTAGACGATCAGGACGCCCAGGCCAACATCAGCTGAGCAGAGAAAACGGTGATGAATGTGGCAAAATGGGCCCTGTTAACACTCCTTATGCTGCCGTTTCTGGAACTTGCGGCATTCATTGCGGTGGCAGCCACTATTGGCTTTGGGCTGGCATTGAGCCTGGTGCTCACAGGCTCGCTTGCCGGCTTGCTGATATTGCGCCACGCCGGCGGTAATCATATTGCGCGAATGCGTGTTGTCCTGGACCAAGGAAGCTTCACCGCCTTGCAGGCAGACGGGTCCGGCAACCGCGTGTTGCTTGCGGGGATTCTATTGTCAATTCCGGGGTTTATCTCGGACCTTGTGGCTCTGTTTTTGCTTCTAGCGCCGCTGCGACGAGCCGCAGTTGCCGCATTTGGCACAAGCAGGGCTGCTGCCCACGACAGCGGCGTGGTCGATCTCACCTCCGAGCAGTGGCATCGGGTGCCTGATCCCTCGCTGTCAGATCGGCGCCGGAAAAACCAAAAACATTGAGCACTCACGTGGCCGCCGCGGATCAATACCGTTCTTGTTCCCTCCTTGACCCTATGTTAGCCAACCGCCGCGCAAGCAAAGCACGCGGTGCGAAGGAGTGTTCATGACAACGACCAACGGGGGGCCGACACAGACCGCGCCGCAGGAGGTACAGCCACAACTCACTGTGGTGTCCCAATATATCAAGGATTTTTCGTTCGAAAATCCGAATGCGCCTCAATCGCTCATGAACCGTCAGGAGCAGCCGCAGATCGGAATTCAAATAAACGTCGGCGCCAACCCGCTGTCGGATACCGATATTGAGGTCGTGATCAAACTCGAGGGCAAGGCAGAAACCGGCAGTAATTTACTATTTCGGTTCGAGCTGGAATTTGCTGGCGTCTTCCGCATCCGCAATGTTCCGCAAGAGAGCATGAACCCGGTAGTATTGATCGAGTGCCCGCGCCTGCTCTTTCCTTTTGCGCGCGAGATCATCGCGACCGCTGTGCGGAACGGCGGGTTTCCGCCGCTTCTTCTTGATCCGGTGGATTTCGTCGGCCTCTATCGGCAGAAGATGGCGCAGCAGCAGCCATCGGTCATGCCGACGACATAGAATTGATGCGTCAGCCACTCGGCGAATAGTGAAGCCACAAGGCGTTTTCGCCAAGTGCCGCAATGAACGCGCGGTGTGCCGCGATTTCGGCTTCGGTAAGCCGAACCGGTAGCTCTTCAGGCCGCGCGCGCGTCACGATAATACCGCCGGCTCCTATTGTTGGCTGCTCGACGCCATCCGCGAGACCAAGTTGCGCCTGGCGCGCTCCAATTAATTCGACGTAGACCTCGGCCAGGATTTCGGCGTCAAGGAGCGCACCGTGTTTGGTGCGGCGCGAGTTGTCGATGCCATATCGTGCGCACAGGTCATCGAGGCGATTGGGGCCCGCGGGGTGCTTGCGGCGGGCCAGTAACAACGTATCGATCAGCCGCTCGCGAGCAATCAACATCCGATCTGCGCGTTTAAGCTCGGCGCAGAGAAACGCATGATCAAAAGCGGCATTGTGGATCACAAGCGGTGCGTCGCCGATAAAGGCAAGAAATTCGTCGGCGATCTCAATGAAACGTTTGTGCCCGTTTAGAAACTCGGCGGAAAGGCCGTGAACTGCGAAGGCTTCGGCCGGCACATCGCGTTCCGGATTGAGATAGGTGTGGAACGTCGCTCCGGTCGGGATCCTATTGAGGAGCTCTATGCAGCCAAGCTCGACAAGGCGGTGGCCCTGGCTCGGATCTAACCCCGTGGTTTCGGTATCGAGAATTATTTCGCGCATCTTTCTTCCGGACGATAGAATCACCGTGGCATTTTTTTTATTATAGCAATGCGCGCGAGAATATCACGCACCTGGGAACGCGCGGCATCGAAACCTTTTGACGTATCCACCACGAAATCAGCGCGCTTCTGCTTCTCCGCATCCGAGATTTGCTTGGTGAGAATCGCCGCGAATTTTTGTTCCGTCATTCCAGGACGCTCGAATGCCCGCGCTCGCTGGACCTCGGGTGGCGCCGAAACGACTACCACCGCATCGCAGCGGCTGTCTCCGCCGGTTTCGAACAGCAGCGGAATATCCAGCAACGCCACGGCAGCGCCCTTGCGTTCCGCCTCGGCGAGAAATCGCTCTTCGGCACTACGCACTAGCGGATGCACTATTAACTCAAGTTTTTTGATTGCTTCATTATCGCCAAGGACACGCTGGGCGAGCCTGTCGCGGTCTACCTTGCCGCCATGGGTTGTGCCTGGAAAAGCAGCCTCGATGAGCGGCGTCGCCTCACCCTCATATAGCCGGTGCACGGCTGCATCCGCATCGTGCACAGGCACACCTTCTTCGGCGAACATCTTCGCCGTGGCCGACTTTCCCATGCCAAGCGAGCCGGTGAGACCAAGAATGAACATTGACTAGCCGTCGATGAACTTTTTTTGCCGCAGGAAAGTAAGCAGCGGCAAAAGTGGCAGGCCTAGGATAGTGAAATAGTCACCCTCGATGCGCTCAAACAAATGGATTCCGATCCCCTCAAGCTGGTAGCCACCAACGCTGTTCATTGCAGCATCTCCCGCCATATCAAGGTAATCGTCGAGGAACCGGTCGGAAAAGTCGCGCATGGTCAGGCGGGCGCTATCCACACAGGCAAACACGACCTCCTTGTCGCGGACCAATGCGAGCGCCGAATGAAGCTCGTGTGTGCGGCCGCGCAATGCTCTCAACTGTTTAGCGGCGTCATTACGATCGACCGATTTGCTAAAACGCTTTGCGCCACGTGCCAGCGTCTGGTCGGCGCCGAGGATCAAACGCCCCGGCAACGAGGCTGCCACCGCGTCGGCTTTGGCACGCGCCAAATGGCGGGCCACGGCGGCTGCGTCCGCGGTGCCAAATTTAGCTTCCACCGCGCGTTCGTCGATATGTGAGGGTCTTATCTCAAACCGCAGGCCTGCCGCCGCAAGAATCTTGCCTCGGATATCGCTTCTGGATGCAAGTGCCATCGGCTGAGGAGCGAGCCAAAGCGGCATGGGTCACGCCACCGGATGCCGACGTCGTTCGCTTAGAAGCCGCATAACGGCCGCGGCGGTCTCCTCAATCGAGCGCCGCGTCACGTCGATTGTTGGCCAACTGTGCTTGGCGCACAACCGGCGAGAAAAGGAGACTTCCTCGGCCACCGCGGTCTTGTCGATATATTGATCGTCATCTCGATGAGCTTTCAGGCCAAGCAACCGGTTCTCGCGGATCTGCACGATGCGCTCAGGGCTGGCATAGAGCCCGACCACGAGCGGCCGGGTGAGCTTCTCGACGCCCGGCGCCAACGGCACGCCGGGCACCAGTGGTACATTTCCGGTCTTGACGCCCCGATTGGCAAGGTAAATCGATGTTGGCGTCTTCGAGGTCCGCGAAACTCCCACCAAGACGACGTCGGCGTCTTCGAGGCCCTCCGTGTGTTGCCCGTCGTCATGCAGCATGGTGAAGTTGAGCGCATCGATGCGCTGAAAATATTCAGCATTGAGCACGTGCTGCGCCCCGGCCCGATGGATGGTCTCGGCACCGAGGTAAGACTGGAACAGGCGTAACACGGGCCCCAGTACCGACATGCACGGCAATCCGAGCTCGCGGCATTTTTTTTCCAAGGACTGGATCAGATCCTCTTCGACCAACGTATAGAGAACCAGACCAGGAGACTCCGTGATTTCTGCCAGTGCGTGGTCTAGCTGCTTTTTCGAGCGCACCATCGGATAGAGGTGCTCGACAGGTGAGACATTGGCGTATTGCGCCGCCGCGGCCCGGGCGACCGTAATCAGAGTTTCACCGGTTGCGTCGGATACCAGGTGAAGGTGGAAATAACCGGTCTCAGGCATCTGTATAGCGGCCGGATAGCATGTGGATATTACGGGAGGAGGCCACGCCTTGACCCCACAAGCAAGCCATCATCGATAATGAGTGCAATATCCATCCACATGGCTGCCGAGGGGACGATTAAAAAGCATCAGAGAACTTATCTCAGCTCAATGTGGATACCCGGCTGGGGAATGCAGGGGATAGTTATCTAAAAGCCCAACAAAGCAGCCGTTATTACTGTGGATGCGACAAGACTGATTTGGGTTTGATTCTGAATCGATACGATTGATCCGGTGGACAGAGTGTTGATCGACAGGCATGAGTCTAATCAACGCTCCAATAACCACTACAGATTCTTAGATAGAGTCTTTGATACAAGAAGTTGGATTGACGAGTGCCATGGGGAAAAAGCTGTTACGAGTGCTTGCGGGCAAGCAGGAAATAGTGCCGCCGATCTGGTTGATGCGGCAAGCCGGACGCTATCTCCCGGAATACCGTACGGTCCGGGAGAAGGCAGGCGGTTTCCTTGATCTTTGCTTTAATCCTGAGCTCGCGGCTGAGGTAACCCTGCAGCCGGTGCGGCGCTTTGGGTTCGATGCGGCAATCTTGTTTTCCGATATCTTGGTAGTGCCGTTAGCGCTTGGACGAAAGGTCGAATTTGTGGTTGGCGAGGGCCCAAAGCTTGAGCCGCTCAGTGATAGTGCTGGTATAGCGACACTACGAGAATTGGCTGATGCGAGTGTGCTGGCACCGATTTATGAAACGGTTCGGCGGGTAAAAAGTGAGTTGGATGATAGAACTGCGCTCATCGGGTTCTGTGGAGCACCCTGGACCGTTGCAACTTATATGGTCGCGGGGGAAGCGACCCCGGATCAAGCACCGGCACGCTTATTTGCATACCGTGATCAAGCGTCCTTCGAACAGCTGATTGACCGGTTGGTGGATGTCTCGATCGATTATTTAATCGGGCAGTTAAGGGCAGGAGTAGATGTTGTACAGATTTTCGACACTTGGGCTGGGGTGTTGGGACCGGAGCAATTCGAGCGGTGGTGTATCGCCCCGACCCAAAAAATAGTTGAAGGCGTACGCCGCCAATTTCCAGCTGCGAGAATTATTGGTTTCCCGCGCGGTGCAGGAGCAATGACCTTGCCCTATGTGGAGATGACCGGTGTGAGTGCGATCGGAATTGATTGGACTTTCGCGCGATCGATTGCGCGGGATGCACTGCAATCGCGTGTACCTGTACAGGGTAATATCGATCCGCTGGCACTTGTAGCTGGTGGTGCGGGGCTCGACCACGAGGTGGACGATGTCATGAAGGAACTTGGTGGCGGGCCGCTTATCTTTAATCTCGGCCACGGGATTCTGCCAGAAACGCCAATTGCGAACGTCGAGCGCATGCTCAAGCGCGTCCGCGGATAACGCCATGTATTTATGGCTCAAGGCTCTGCATATCATCGCCGTAATCGCCTGGATGGCCGGCATGCTTTATCTACCGCGGCTGTTCGTCTATCACGCTGCGGCAAGGCCGGGCTCCGAATTGTCGGAAACATTCAAGACGATGGAACGCCGGTTGCTTAGTTTCATCATGGTACCGGCCATGATGGTGACCTGGGTCGTCGGCGTTGCACTCCTGGTACAAGGCGGATGGCTTGGCGCAAGGTGGTTGCACGTCAAACTTGTCGCGGCAGTCGTTATGACCGTCCTGCACGGCCTATTTGCACATTGGGTAAATGAATTCAGTTTTGATAGGAACCGGCACAGCCAAAAATTCTATCGTATTATCAATGAGGTACCGACGGTTTTGCTGATTGTTATCGTTGTGTTAGCAACCGTGAAGCCGTTCTAGCCCATTCATCAATTGCACAAACAGTGCCGCGCCTCTTGCGCGAAACCTCTACTCAACTTATCTTGTTGCCATCCCACCGAACGCAGGCGGATGCAGTTGCGTTCCGGCACCCAGCGTTTGGGCCGGTCGCAGCATCGGGTTCCGGGCTCCTTTCCCAACTTCCTCGTCACCCTAGACCTGCGATTTCTCCTAAGTCACACGGCGTAAGTCTATCCAATTTAAAAAACTTCGCCGGCAAAAACTCCCAAGGACGTAACCCCCCAATGCGGGAAATGAAACTCCAGGACCTTAAGTCCAAGACGCCTGCCGAACTTGTCGCCTTCGCTGAAGAGCACCAGGTCGAAAATGCCAGCACCATGCGCAAGCAGGAGCTGATGTTCGCGATTCTGAAACAGCTTGCGACCCAAGAAGTCGACATCATCGGTGAGGGTGTCGTCGAAGTGCTCTCTGACGGATTTGGCTTTTTGCGGTCGCCAGAATCGAACTACCTCTCCGGACCCGACGATATCTATGTCTCGCCCAGCCAGATCCGCCGCTTCGGCCTGCGTACCGGCGATACCGTCGAAGGCCACATCCGTTCCCCGAAAGAAGGTGAGCGCTATTTTGCCCTGCTCAAGGTCAACACGATCAATTTCGAAGACCCCGAGAAGGCGCGCCACAAGGTCAATTTCGACAACTTGACACCGCTTTATCCTGACGAGCGGCTCAAGATGGAATACGAGGACCCGACCAAAAAGGATCTCTCCGCGCGTGTCATCGATATTGTCGCACCGATCGGCAAGGGCCAGCGCGCCCTCATCGTTTCTCCGCCGCGCACCGGCAAAACCGTGCTGCTGCAGAATATCGCGCACTCAATCACCGCCAATCACCCCGAGACTTACCTGATCGTGCTGCTGATCGACGAACGACCCGAGGAAGTCACCGACATGCAGCGCTCCGTGAAGGGCGAAGTGATCTCCTCGACCTTTGACGAGCCGGCATCGCGCCACGTACAGGTCGCCGAAATGGTGATCGAAAAGGCCAAACGCCTGGTCGAGCATCAACGCGATGTGGTGATTTTGCTCGATTCAATCACTCGTCTCGGCCGCGCTTACAACACGGTTGTGCCCTCCTCCGGCAAAGTGTTGACCGGCGGTGTCGATGCCAATGCGCTTCAGCGCCCGAAGCGTTTCTTCGGCGCCGCACGTAACATCGAGGAAGGCGGGTCCCTTACCATCATCGCCACCGCGTTGATCGACACCGGAAGCCGCATGGACGAAGTGATTTTCGAAGAATTCAAGGGTACCGGTAACTCGGAATTGATCCTCGATCGCAAGGTCGCCGACAAGCGTACCTTCCCGGCAATCGACATCACGCGGTCTGGCACGCGCAAGGAAGAGCTGCTCACCGATCCGGCGATCCTCAAGAAGATGTATGTGTTGCGCAGGATTTTGAACCCGATGGGCACAATGGACGCCATCGACTTCCTGCTCGACAAGCTGCGTAACACAAAGAACAACGCCGAGTTTTTCGAGTCGATGAATACATAAATGGAGTGACCGACTTACCGCAACGAGTTACGGCCGGGCTTTTTGCCCGGCCGTTTTTTTGCGAGTCAGGGTCCGAGGTCGGTAATGCCTTCTGACAGCGTCAGAGCGTATTCAGGAAATTCACGAGATCGGTTTTCTGCTGGTGGGTAAAGCCGATGCCGAAGCGCTGGTCGTAGAAGTCGACGACGTCGCGCAAGGTGGCGGCCGCACCGTTGTGGAAATAGGGGGCGCGCGCTGCGAGTCCGCGCAAGATCGGTCCCTTGAAGCGGCCGATATCCTTGCACTTGCCGCTGATCATGGCGCGTCCCAGGTCGGTGACTTTGTAGACTTTACCCTTGAGCGGATTGTCATCGGCGACATTGGCGCATGTCAGCGTGAATACCGGCAGCCCGGCAATGTCGAGCACCGGTGGTGTTTTGTCGCCGGCATCGGGGACCCCGATATCGAGCGGAGCCTTGACCGAATGGTGGCCGATATTCGGCGAGTCGTGACAGGTGCCGCAGAAGCCCGGGATGCTCGGCGTATTAAGATCATCGTTGAGGCCGGCAACGCCGGTGATATTGATCGGGGTGGCGTTGAAGAGATCTTCGCCGCGGGCGACTGACCGGCGATGCTCGCTGACCATGCCGCGCTCGTGATCGTCACGGCGCCAGTCGTCGGTGGCGTTGACAGTGCGGAACAGCTCTTCGCTGCCCATCGACTGGTGGTGGCCGCCATCATCGCGGCCAGCTCCAGCGCTGGCCCAGGCAGAGTAAAGATCGAAGATCTGCGAGTTAAACGGGGTACCCTTGGGATTAAGCCCAAGCGGATCGTTCACGCCGATGAAGAAGTCCTGCATCGAGAGCGCGACCGGACCGCCCCTGGCATTATGGTCGGTGAGGAACTTGGCCTTTTTGTCGAAAACCTGCGCGGTGAACATGCCGATTTCGAAGTCGACAATTTCTTTCAACTGGGCGTCTGTGGGTGGCACGGATGCCTGCGCATGGCCGAGGGTTGCATCGAGCGCCTGGTTGATGAGGTTGCCGTTGAGATCTTTGTTCGGATTGGATTCGCGTCCGTCCCACATGACCGTGCTCAGGAACTTGATATTCGCGATCGGCAAGGGACGGCGGTACATCGAGAGGATGCCCGATGTGCCGATTGCGGGGTTATTGCTGCACGCATAGGGGTCCTCGATCGCCGTGACGACGAATTCCGCTGTTGCCGGAACTGACAGGCCGATACGGATCAGGCCCTTGTCCAACAGCAACTTATAAGCGCGGCGCTTGGCGCGCAGGCTTGAGACGTCGTCGCTCGGGCAGGTCGCGCCGTCGACCAAACGAAAGATCGGGTCAGTCCCGCGGCTTCTCTCGAAGCGCTCGGCGATATCGCCCGGTGTCACGCTCCAGCCGTTTTGCGGCTGATGGCAGGTGAAGCAGGTTCTGCCATTGATCCCCATGTCCTTGAAGAACGCATTGTTCGAGGTGATCGTCGCACCGTTGGGCTGGAACGAGGCGATCACGCCTTTTGGATCGCGATCGACGCTGAAGCGATCGATTACCGGTGGCGTGTGCTGAACGCCGCGATCGGTATCCCTGTAGCGTCGCATCTTCTGCATGTGCTCGATCATGGCGGGCGCGAAGTCCGGCGCACTCGCAGCCTCGGGTGCTTTTTGCGCCAGCGCGACTTGCGACGCGTCGGCGGCCAAGCAGACGAGCGTGACTCCGAAGAGAAGACCTTTCGAAGTTCTTATGATGTTTGCAGCGGTAGAAATCCTACGGCTCGAGTGCATGACGGTTGGTCCCCTGGTTTTTTCATAGATCCGAAGAGTGATCCTGAATGAAAATTCAACTTGTCAGTGAGATGGGATATACCGGAACCAATGACGACGTGCGTCCGCTGAATAGATTAGGTGTAGTGCGCGACAGCGCTGCTTATTACGCGTCAGCCGATCAGATGAGTGTGGAATACTGCGCGCAGGAGGCCGTTTTTGATTCTGCCGTGGCGCGCAGGAAGAAAATTGAAAGGCTAAGAACTTCGCATCGCCGCGACTGATGCAGCGATCTGGCTTGGCTCGGTTACCGGCAGCGAACATTGCTCGCCAACGCATACAAAAGCCGCGCTTGCAGGAGCGGTCTTCAGTTTCTTTTGTGCGGGATGCGATGCCGGCAGCTGCGTGGCAGAGGCAGCGCGGAGCACAACTCGATCAAGATAAGGCAACCTCAGCGCTGCACGCGCGAAGCGCTCGGCGTCGCTTCCAGTCGCGACAACTTCGGCGGCTCGCAGACGTAGATCGAGCGCATTGAGCAACGCCACGTGTCCGAACAGATTGCGGTCCGCCGCCGAAAGTATGCCTTCAATCAAACGATCGGTCTTTGCACGCCATTCGTCATCGCCGGCCAGAAGCGCCAGCCGCACCATGTTCTGCGCGGCCACTGCGTTCGGATTGGGTGTGGCATCGTCGCTCGTTGAATGAGGCCGCAATAGCAAGTCGGACGCATCATCGGCGGAAAGATAATAGGTGCCCGTGTCGAGATCGACGTAGTGCCTGTCGAATGCTTTTTGCCAGACCAGCGCCTGATCGAGGTATTGGCGCTCTCCGGTCGCTTCAAAAAGCGCCGCTGCCGCGCGGATCATCGCGGCGAAATCCGAAGCAAGTCCGGGAAACAGCAGCTTTCCCTCACGCCATGAATGCCCGAGCCGATCACCCTTGCTCATATTACTGGCAATAAAACGAAACGCCCGTTTGGCCATTGCCAGCCAGTCCGGTTCGTCCAGGGCAATCCCGGCGTTGACCAGTGCGGCGATCATCAGGCCGTTCCAGTCGGCAAGCACCTTGTCATCGAGACCCGGCCGTATGCGTCCGGCGCGTGCATCGAGCAGGATTTTGCGCAAGCTCGAAAGCCTTGCTTCCTCTGCTTCGGTCCGTGGCACATTCCCGAGCCGGTTAAGAATATTGTGGCCCTCGAAGTTGCCGTCATCCGTTACGTCGTAGTGGTGTGCGAAAAATCCGCCCGCATCGGGGCCAAGCAATTCGATAATTTCATTTTTCGACCAGACGTAGAATTTGCCCTCTTCGCCCTCCGAATCGGCATCGAGCGATGCGGCAAAGGCGCCCTCGCCCGTGGTCATTTCACGCTGAAGCCATTCCACTGTCTCACGCGCGCGCTGGGCGAATAATGGCTTGCCGCCGCGCTGAAAAGCGAGGGCCAGCAACTCCAGCAGCTGCGCATTGTCGTAGAGCATTTTCTCGAAATGCGGCACCAGCCATTTCTCGTCGACGGAATAGCGCGAGAAGCCTCCGCCGAGATGGTCGAAGATACCACCCTCACTCATTCGCTCGAGAGAATGTTCGACCGTCTCGAAAAAGCGTACATCGTTCGTGCGCGTGCCCGCGCGCCACAACATTTCCAAAATGGCAGGCTGCGGAAACTTTGGCGCGCCGCGCAGGCCACCGTTGATCTGGTCGAACATATTGCCGAGCTGCATGGCGGCAGCATCGAGCTCTTTCAGTCCGACTGTCATCTTGCCTGCCGGGCGCCCTTTGTCGGCGAGCCGTGATAGCAGCGCCGCGCGGTTTTGTTCGATGCGGCCCGGCTCCTCACGAAAGAGTCGCGCGACTTCACGCAGTACATCGACAAAGGCCGGGCGGCCAAAGCGCGAGTCTTTTGGGAAATAAGTGCCGCCCCATACCGGCTCGGCCTGCGGAGTCAAAAACATGGTCAACGGCCAGCCGCCCTGCTCGCCCAGAAGATGGAGCGCATTCATATAAATCTGGTCGATGTCGGGCCGTTCCTCGCGGTCGACTTTGATATTGACGAATAGCTCGTTCATTACGCGCGCGGTGGCTTCGTCTTCGAACGATTCGTGCGCCATCACGTGGCACCAATGGCACGCTGCGTAACCGACCGAGAGCAGGATTGGCCGGTTCGATGCTTTCGCTGCGGCCAACGCCTCCGGTCCCCATGTCCACCAGTCCACCGGATTGTGTTTGTGCTGGAGCAGATAAGGCGACGTCGCTTCGCCGAGGCGATTCAGGCGTGCAGTATTTTGAGCAGACGACATCAGCGCAGCCTAGCGTGGATCAAGACTGACGGGAAATTGCCCTCGCCGGTCAACGCTGCCGGCACCGGCGATGTGTCACGGCAGTATTGCGAAGGCTCGTGCCGGGAAGCCAAGGCCATTTTTCACTTTCGGCCAGG
This sequence comes from Pseudolabrys sp., assembly GCA_035519415.1. Classification (GTDB taxonomy): domain Bacteria; phylum Pseudomonadota; class Alphaproteobacteria; order Rhizobiales; family Xanthobacteraceae; genus Pseudolabrys. Next base: position 139,341 of record DATIWJ010000010.1, on the reverse strand, counting down.
TCACTACGATCAAGGCGCCCGTCGGCGGCACCTTGTCGAGATTGGCCATGACTTCGATCTGGTAGTGAGCGTGCTGGAGAATGTAAGTCTCGGAAAGCATTTTGTCGGTGGTGTCGGTGTCCATCGACTCGTGGCCAGTCGCAACGACGCCGCGTTGCTCGTAGAGGAACTTGATAGTTTCGAAAGCCCAGGCCGGAAATGGCTCGCGCTTGAAACGTTCTGGATTGCTGTCCCAATCTTTCGACATATCGGTGCGCAGAGCCACGAATGCACCCCGCGGTATGCGGCCGTGGTTTCTCTCCCAAACTTTGAGATCGGAAATTGAAAATGCGTGAGTCGGATCTTTTGCCAGGTATGGCGTATCGTCCAAAACGATAAGCGGCAGGATCATCTGCTTGAGCGGGATTTTGTCCATGGTAAGTCCGCTCTCGTCGAAGTGAGCCGGCGGATCGACATGCGTGCCGTATTGGCCGACCATTTCGTAGAATGTGGCGCGGAATCCATCGTCCTTGATTGTGTAAGGTTTGTGCGTCTTCGGATCGGTTGCCAGATTCATTTTTGCCTGGCCGAAGCCGGACCATACCGGCGTCTCCGGCCCAAAGCTGTGGGTCAAATCGACAAACGTCTTCGACGCGATCACCCGATAGGCGCGCGCGAGATCGTTTTGCGCGTTTGCGCACGATTGAGAACAAACCGCAAATACAATTGACAGCGGGACAATAAGGCGGAGCTTCGGTGACATGTTGCCTACCCCATGTTCGCCCGATCATATCGCGGGCTGCGCCGGCGATCACGTGACTGCGTTTTCAAACGATCCGACGGCCCATTCATTCACAACGGTTTCTTCGCGCGCGGCCATCGGGCCAGTCAGCTTGCGGCCTTTGCCGGCTGTCCAATCTGAAGCGATGGTCGCGGTGTCGGGTAGGGCTTGACCCTGCCCTATCTCGGGGCTTCCGTGCGCCGCGATGTCTGGGCCAACACGCGACACCATTTATGCGCTGTCTTCCGGCAGGCCGCCGGCAGCGATTGCGGTCGTGCGCATTTCGGGGGCACGCGCTGGCGAAGCGCTGCAAACACTGGCCGGGAAAATCCCCGCTCCACGAAAAGCTTCATTGGCCCGCATCCGTGGACGCGATGGTGCGATCATCGATGACGCCCTGGTGCTGTGGTTTCCCCGGCCACACAGCGAGACCGGGGAGGACGTCGCCGAGCTCCAGTTGCATGGCGGTCGCGCGGTTGTTGCCGCCGTGTTTGCGGCGCTTTCTACGATAGCGGACTTGCGTCCAGCGGAGGCGGGTGAGTTCACCCGCCGTGCCTTCGAGAATGGCAAGCTCGACCTGACCGCTGTGGAAGGCCTGGCGGATCTGGTGATGGCGGAGACCGAAGGTCAGCGCCGCCAGGCTTTTCGGCAGTTGAGCGGCGCGTTAGGCAATCGCGCGGAGAACTGGCGCGCGCAACTGATTCAGGCATTGGCGCTGGTTGAAGCGCGCATCGATTTCTCCGATGAGGCGGATGTACCGCAAGACCTGGTGACGCCGGCATTACGAATTGCCCGTGCGCTTGAGGGTGAGATCGCATCGGTGCTTGCCGATGGCGGACGCGGCGAAAGGTTGCGTGAGGGGCTCGTCGTTGCGATTGCTGGCCCGCCGAATGCCGGCAAGTCCACATTGCTCAATCGGATTGCAAAGCGCGATGCGGCGATCGTTTCGCCTTACGCGGGCACAACCCGCGACGTGATCGAGGTGCATCTCGACCTCGGGGGATTGCCGGTGACGATGCTCGATACCGCGGGCGTTCGCGAAACCGAAGATCCTGTCGAGCGCGAGGGCGTGCGGCGTGCGCGCGAACGTGCGAACGCCGCCGATCTGGTGCTTTGGGTCGTTGATGCAAATGATTGCGTCACCGGGGCGCCAGTACGCAAGGTCGAAACGAATCGCCCTGCCCCGCCAGTTTGGTTGGTTCGCAATAAAATCGACCTGCTGCAAAGGCCCGGAAGCAATGAACGGTCATGTCAAAACGAGCGAAACAGTGAACGAAGTGTTCGGACTAATAAATCTCTAAGAAATGTGGTTAACAAAGGGTTAATGGAAAACAATGAATTTGAGTTCAATTCGAATGAATTCCAGTTCAGCATTTCGGCGGTGTCTGGCGAAGGGTTTGAGCTGCTGTTGTCTCGCCTTGGCCGATATGCGTCGGAGTTTTTGGCCGGCGCCGAATCGACATTGGTGACCCGCGAGCGTCACCGGCATCTTCTGGAAGAAGTCCTAATTTCCTTACGCCGTGCCCTCACCTCCGAGCTCTCTGGCCACGAGGATTTGCTGGCGGAGGAGCTCCGCATTGCGTCCCGAGCACTGGGGCGCCTCACCGGGCGAGTCGACGTTGAAGATATTTTGGACGTTATTTTCCGCGACTTCTGCATAGGAAAATAAAGGCTCTGAGGGGCAGAGACACTCTTCTTCCGAATGTTTCACGTGAAACAATTTCGCCAAAATCAATGATTTTGACCCCTCCCCGCACCTTCGTTACAAGGCGGCCTTCGAGGTTTTAATGCCCAACCGATTCGACGTTGTGGTGATTGGCGGCGGTCACGCAGGCTGTGAGGCCGCGGCCGCGGCCGCCCGTATGGGCGCCCATACAGTTCTGATTACCCACCAGTTCTCTACGGTTGGCGTCATGTCCTGTAATCCGGCGATCGGTGGCCTCGGTAAAGGACATCTGGTCCGTGAAATTGATGCTCTGGACGGCCTTATGGGGCGAATCGCCGACCTGGGCGGAATCCAATTTCGCGTCCTGAACCGTCGAAAAGGCCCCGCCGTGCGGGGGCCACGCGCCCAGGCCGACCGCAAGCTCTACGCGGCAGCAATGCAGGCCGCGATTCTCGCCACAGCCAATCTTCAGGTGATCGAAGCAGAGGCCGACGATCTCGTGATCGAGCGCGATCGTGTGCGTGCCGTCAAACTGGCTGACGGCCGCAAAATTTTGGCCGGCGCTGTGGTTCTCACGACGGGAACATTCTTACGCGGCCTCATTCACATCGGTGAAAGGCAAATTCCAGCGGGTCGCGTCGGTGAAGCGCCGGCAATCGGCCTGTCGCGCACGCTGGAAACGCTCGGCTTTACGCTCGGCCGGCTGAAAACAGGAACACCGCCGCGCCTTGATGGCCGCACCATTAATTGGTCTGCACTCGAAATGCAGCCCGGCGATGATCCGCCAGAACCGTTTTCAATTCTCACAGCGCGCATCGGCAATCCGCAGATCCAGTGCGGTATCACGCGGACCAGTCAAGTCACGCATAAGATCATTCGTGACAACGTACATCGTTCGCCGATGTATTCTGGACAGATCGCGAGTCGTGGCCCGCGCTATTGTCCCTCGATCGAAGACAAGATTGTGAAGTTTGGCGAGCGCGACGGGCACCAAATCTTTTTGGAGCCGGAAGGTCTCGACGATCACACCGTTTATCCGAATGGAATTTCAACGTCGCTTCCTGAGGAAATTCAACACGCGCTGGTTGCAACGATTCCCGGTTTGCAAAATGCGCAGTTCATCCGTCCTGGCTACGCGATTGAATACGACTATGTAGATCCGCGCGAACTCACACCAACGCTGCAAACAAAACGTTTGCGCGGATTGTTTTTGGCGGGCCAGATCAATGGCACCACTGGTTATGAAGAAGCTGCAGCACAAGGGCTCCTTGCAGGCCTCAACGCGGCCTCTTTGGCAGGCGAGGGCAGTGAAGTCGTCTTGGATCGCGCGCAAGCCTATCTCGGCGTAATGATCGACGATCTTGTCACGCGCGGCGTCAGTGAGCCATATCGCATGTTCACTTCGCGCGCCGAATATCGTTTGCAATTGCGCGCGGATAACGCCGATCAACGTCTGACCGGCTTCGGAACAGCAATTGGTTGTGTGAGCGCGGAACGCGCGCGAGCGCATCAACAAAAATCTTTAGCGCTGAAAGATGCGCGCGAATTTGCGAAAACAAATTCGCTCACGCCAAGAGAAGCCGAGCGCTACGGGCTGTCGCTTAATAAAGATGGACAGCGTCGCACTGCATTTGAGTTGTTGTCATATCCAAATGTAACGGTCTCCGATCTCGCAAAGATCTGGCCTCGCTTTGGTGAACTCGCGCCGAAGATTGCAGAGCAGATCGAGATCGACGCGAAGTACGATGTGTATCTTTCCCGTCAGGCCGCAGATATCGCGGCGTATCGGCGCGATGAAAGTTTTGAACTACCCGATGATTTCGACTACGCAGCGCTGCCTGGTTTGTCGAACGAGATGAAACAAAAATTGCAAACGCATCGTCCGCGCACGATCGGACATGCGAGCCGAATCGATGGAGTTACTCCGGCGGCATTGACACTGCTTGTCGCCCATGTTCGCCGGGTCAAAAAAACCTCCGCGAAAATTGCGTGAGCAAGAGCGGGCAGGGGACTTTCAATCTCGATGCCGACAAATTGCGTGCGCTCGCGCTTGTGCCTGTTTCACGTGAAACGAAAACGCGACTCGAAACCTACGTAAAACTGCTGCTGCTCTGGCAGAGCAAGCTCAACCTCGTTGCATCTTCCACAGTGCGCGAGCTCTGGACCCGGCACATCGCTGATTCGCTCCAGCTCCTGCCGCTGGCGCCACAAGCGCGCGTCTGGGTCGATATTGGATCTGGCGGTGGCTTTCCTGGGGTACCGATCGCTTGCGCACTCGCAGATCAACCCGGAGCCCAAGTGCATCTCATTGAAAGTAATGGAAAAAAAGCAGCTTTTTTGCGCGAAGCTGTGAGGGCTACCGGTGTACCGGCCATCATCCACCAGGAGCGGGCGGAGAAATTTGCAGAATCCTGTGTAGAAACCGTCCACGTCGTAACCGCCCGGGCCTTGGCCCCATTGAAAATCCTATGCGATCAGGCGTTTCCTCTGATCAACCGCGGTGCGATTGGCCTGTTCCTGAAAGGCCAAGATGTAGATACCGAATTGACCGAAGCCGCTAAATATTGGAGACTCGAGGCCTCAAAAGTGGCCAGCACGACCAGTCCCCAGAGTTCGATCGTTATTGTCCGCAGTCTTAAGCCTCTTCGGAGCGCTTAAGTCCGCATCTGCAAGGCGATTACGGGAAGCAGCCGGCCCGCCGAAAAACCGATGGAATGCCGACCATGACCGACACCTCAATGACCGGCCAGCCCGATGCCCCCCAGGTCGTCCCGTTCGGCAAGCCCGCTGCAAAGCCCGACGCGGCTCGCCCGCGCGTGCTGGCGATCGCCAACCAGAAGGGCGGGGTCGGCAAGACCACCACCGCGATCAATCTTGGTACCGCGCTTGCCGCCATCGGCGAGAACGTCCTGATCGTCGATCTCGATCCGCAGGGCAATGCATCGACCGGCCTCGGCATCGAGCGCAAGTCGCGGCGCACGTCGACTTACGATGTGCTGACCGGTGCGGCACCGCTGCGCGATGCAGTTCTGCAAACCGCCGTGCCACAACTATTTATTGCACCATCGACACTCGATCTCTCGGGTCTCGAACTTGAAATCGGTCAACAGCGCGACCGCGCGTTTCGTTTGCGCAATGCACTTCGTCAGCTCAACAGCGGCACGCGCGCTTACGATTTTACGTACGTGCTCGTCGATTGTCCGCCCTCGCTCAATCTGCTTACCGTGAACGCAATGGCTGCGGCAGACTCAATTCTTGTTCCGTTGCAATGCGAGTTCTTTGCGCTGGAAGGGCTGTCACAGCTCCTGCGGACGGTTGAGCAAGTCAGGACGACACTCAATCCGACACTGTCGATTCACGGTATCGTGCTCACGATGTACGACTCCCGCAACAATCTCTCCAACCAAGTTGTTGCCGACGTACGTCAGTTCATGGGGAATAAGGTATATGAGACGATGATTCCGCGGAACGTACGAATCTCGGAAGCGCCGTCCTACGGCAAACCGGTACTTGTCTACGATCTCAAATGTGTGGGCAGCGAAGCCTATTTGCGGCTCGCCACCGAGATCATCCAGCGCGAGAAAACGTTGAAAGCCGGCTGAAAGCCGCACGTCTTTTCGCGAGCGTTCAAACTGGGCGACAGGCAGAGAACCGGAAAGGAATAGCGTGGCACGAAATTCAGGAGCGGCAATGGCGGATCACTCACGATTAGGACGCGGCTTGGCCGCACTGATCGGCGATGTTGGTGAGGAAGCCTCCATCGCAGATAGCGGCCGCAAACCCCGCCGCGCGCCAATCGAAAATCTGCGCCCGAACCCGCGCAATCCACGCCGCTTATTCACGGATGTCGAACTCGATGAGCTTGCCGACTCGATCCGCCAGCGCGGCATCATCCAGCCAATCGTCGTACGCGTGCTGCAAGATGATAATTTTGAAATTATCGCCGGCGAACGAAGGTGGCGCGCGGCGCAGCGCGCCGGCTTGCACGATGTGCCGATCGCGATTGTAGAAGCAAACGATGCACAGTCGCTTGAATATGCCATCATTGAAAACGTACAGCGTACGGATCTTAATCCGATCGAGGAAGCAAACGGTTATCTTGCATTGATGGATGATTTCAATCGTACGCAGGACGAGGTGGCGCACATCGTTGGCAAAAGCAGACCGCACGTCGCGAACACAATCCGTTTGCTCAAGTTGCCGGAGCCGGTGAAGCAGTTCGTGCGTTCGGGCAAGATTTCCGCTGGCCACGCACGGCTGTTGCTGGGCCAGCCGAACGCCGAACAGATTGCCCAGGAAATTATCAACAAAGGTTTGAGCGTGCGTCAGCTCGAAGCCGATATGCGCAAAGACGACGATGCCGGGGATCGGGCAGGTGAGGCGGCGAGGAAGGCCGGCATAACGAAGGACGCCGACACGCGCTTGCTGGAAAAACGGCTATCCGATGCGCTCGGCCTTGAGGTGAGTGTCGATCATCGCGGCGAAGGCGGTACGCTGCGGATCAAGTACCGGGATTTGGATCAGCTCGACGCGGTGCTGCGAAAGCTGGGTGGCTAAATTAGAAGCGCGCCATCAAATCCGCGGGGAATCAATCTTTTCAAGAAACCTGCTGGTTGGCTCAATTTGGGGCACAGCGGCGCGCGAGCACAGAATAGTTTGGTCTGAATCAAGGCTCTTCAATTTTGACACATTAAGGCTCAGACTGAAGGTGCCAGCTGGGGTACGACATCAGGAGGGTACGATGTCGACGTTTCCGCGCATCGCATCTCTTATGAGTATTTCGCATTCACGATCTCGGCAGGGACCAGATCTATTTGTTGTTTAATCAAATAGATCATGGACTTTAATTGAGGAAGCCGCCGATGGCCGACGACACGTCGAAAGCAAAACGAATTTTACACGTAAAAATAAAGACGCCCTCAGCGGATGCGACAACGCTCCTCACGAATATGATGAAAAACGCATTGCCCTTGTACAAGGCTTTCGGCAATGCCCAGGTTCGTTTGCTGCGAAATGCGGACAATCAAACTCAATTCCTTCAGGTCATCGAATACGAAGCGGATCCAACGTTCGAACTCAATCGTCAGAAACTGGCCAGCGATCCGATCATGCACAACTACCTGCAAGCTTGGCGCACACTCTTTCCTGGCGCGATTGAGATCGATGTCTATGAAGACGTGACCGAGAACGTCTAACGTGATCGCACAGGACGAAAGCCCGCTTCGCAAAGGCCCTCCCAGCCGCTGATGGAATAAATGGCCGCCAGGCGGGTTATTCTGCGCAAAACAAAATATCACCCAGAAACGTCCACCGAGGAAAAATCATGAGCCCTGCCATTCAAAACAGTTCACATCCCACCTTATCCGGTGCCGACGGTCTGGCTGCCAGCACATCTGATTTCATTCTCTTATGTGGCCGTATTTTCATCGGCTGGATATTTGTACGAAGCGGTTATGGGAAAATTTTTGATATTCCGGCCTACGCTGCCACTTTCCCGGCGCGGGGGTTGCCGACTTTTCTGGCTTATATTGCCGTGCCGGCAGAATTTTTCGGCGGCATTGCCCTGATGATCGGATTTGCGACCCGTTACGCCACGCTGGTGATGGCTGCGTTTATGCTGGTGGCGACTTTCAGTTCGCACCGCTACTGGGAATTTGCCGATGCTGCCGCTCGACGCGCGCAAGATTCGAATTTCTATAAGAACATTGCAATTTTGGGAGGCATCTTCCTGTTGTTTGCCTGCGGCGCCGGCCGACTCAGCGTCGACGCTTGGCTGCGCAAGCGGCGCTAGCAAAACTTCCGCGCGGTCCGATCGCCCTAGCCACCTTCGCTTGGCCGTATTTCCGCGCGGACATCTTCTATTCCAAGAGGATGAGAGACCGGACCAATCGGCCCCGGCAGACGCACCAATTCTGGGTCGATTTGCCAACGGGCAGAATCGATTGACCCGAGTAGCGCCGGGCCCGCGCGCGGGGTCACAAAATCGACCGCATAGATTTTGCCGACGGGTCCGGGGGTCCAGTTTTCACCTGGCAGAAGCGTGATACTGACATTCTCTATGAGGCCCCGCGTGAGAAACGGATCGAAGTGGCGCATACTGCGCTCGTTGAGGTCCAGTACGCGGCCCGGTTTAAGCGGACCAACATCATTGATCTTGACGATGACTTGCTTGTCGCCGCTCTCCACCAGAGCAAAGGTCGGCTGATAGAGCCGGCCGTATCGCACGCCACCAAACTGATCGCGCAGGTTTATCTTTATCGCAGCGGTCCATGCATCAGGATCATAGGGTTCGCCGGAAGCGGTTTGTGCACCGCCTTCTTCAGTGCCGTCACGAAATGGATTGTAGGTGGAAACAGCGCCGACAATCGTCGTGCGCGGATTCTGGATGTGGGGTATTGACATCATGGCAGCGCGTTTCAGAACAGCGCGGTACAAGGCAGCAAATTGCGGCGTTATTTTTCGCCGTGTATATGACGCGACATTCACGCCGCCCGGATCCACACTGGCGAGTGTCAACGGCGTCGTGTCCAGCATGTGGTGCGCGGTTCTGGGTGAGATCGCGAACGGGAACAAGCTACGTCCGCCCCATTGAAACTCTGCGACTGACAGCGCCGTCGTGTTCTCAACAAGGCATATTTCGGTATGCGAAGGCTGGGTGTCCAGCTCGTCCACCGGCGAGCTGTTGTCTGCGACCGCTGCGTGCTCGGAATTCGTAAGTGCCAAGATCACGGCATCGGAGTTAGGCCCGCCGTGCCCGTCGGCCGCGATCGGTACGACGTACCGGTTCTCGGGATCCTCCCAGCCCATGCCGCATAGCATGATGGTTGCAAGGACGAAGGTGATCATGGCCCTGCTGCGCGCGGGCCGCGAATTCGATTTCCGTTTGCGTTTGGAAGACGACGCTGGCCGGAACATCAATACCGTCGGCAATTGAACTATTTTCGAATAATGTTGTAGCCGACGACCGATAAAACGCGCGTAAAATGCCTTGTGACAAACTTCGGCTATTTTTAAGTAAATGCCGCGAATGATCTGACATCAGCACACCTCCGCTCGTCCTCGACGCTCGGCTTTCCAACAACAAGTAGCGCTCTGTCGACTGCAAAACTGGGCGGGATATTGAGGGGGTCTTGTCTTTTCAGAATTGAACACCCCAAATACATTGGGGTATCCGCCGAACGAGTTTCATAGAATGCGCGCGCGCCGTGATGCTGCTCTACGCCTCCTCAAAACGATGTTGGTGGCGTCGATCGTCCTTCCGGTCGCGCTTTTTTCATATGCCGGTTGGATCAACTACGAGAATGCTTTTGCGCGTGCCGATGAACAACTGACGACCTCGCTCAATATTCTTTCCGAGCACGCGTCCAAGGTATTTCAATCTGTCGACCTCGCGTTCACCAGCGTCGATGCCATTCTTGGCGGCCTCAGCGATGAACAAATCAAGGCAAACGAGGAAGCGTTACACCTGCAACTAAGCAAACTCGAAAAAGCGCTGGCCACCGTCGATGCCATTTTTGTCGCGGATAAGGACGGTCACGCTCTGGTCTCATCGGCAATCTTTCCGCTTTCGACCGGTATGAGCGTTGCCGACCGGAACTATTTTCAGGCGCAAGCAGAGCGCGACGCCGGCACTTATGTCGACGCCGTATTGCAGTCGCGGGCGACGAAAGAATGGTTCTTCGGCGTCAGCCGGCGCCGGGTAGCGCAAGATGGGCGATTCAGCGGGATCATCACGATCGCCGTTCTGCCAAAGGTGTTTTTAGCATTCTACGCTCAGCTCGCTGGCGACACCGCCGCAAGTTTCTCGCTGGCAAAGAGTGATGGTACGATTCTGGCGCGATATCCGGCTCTGCCGGAAGGCGTCACGAATTTTGGTTCGAATAGTGGCTTTATGCGTACGGTCGCCAACCATCCCGAAGGTGGCGTTGTCACAGCCAGTTCCATCGATAATTTTCAACGGCGCATCGCTTATCGCAAGCTCGGATATGCCGATTTGTACGTATCCGACGCAGTGCCGATCGAAACAATTTATTCTGGCTGGATTCGCCTGATGGCCACCCACCTGGTCTTCGGAATTCCGGCCACCCTCTTTCTCTTCGTGCTTGTGCTCCTGGCAATGCGCCGAACGCGAGCACTTTATGCGGAAGCTGAGCGTCGCGATCTGGCTGAGCAAGCTCTCCGGCAATCCCAGAAGATGGAAGCTGTCGGTCAATTGACCGGCGGGGTCGCGCACGATTTCAACAATCTGCTCACGATCATTATCGGCAATCTCGGCATCGCAAAACGCGGGGTTGTCGAGGCGCGGGCGGAACGTGCACTAAACAATGCGCTTGTTGGTGCAGAGAGGGCCGCGCAACTGACCCAACGATTGCTCGCCTTTTCTCGCCGTCAACCACTTAATCCGAGGGTGCTTGATGTCAACAAGCTGATTTTCAGCATTTCGGATCTTTTGGCGCGTACTCTCGGCGAAAATATCGAACTGGAGACCATCGGGGCAGCTGGCCTTTGGAAGGCCGAAGTGGACGCGTCGGAATTGGAATCGACATTGCTTAATCTTGCGTTGAACGCGCGTGACGCAATGCCGGAAGGCGGCAAGCTCACGATCGAAACAAGCAATGCTTACCTCGATGAGGAATATTGCCGTCACCACGAAGGCCTTCCACCCGGTCAGTATATTCTTATTGCGGTGACCGATAACGGGGCAGGGATGTCGGCCGAAACAATCGACCATGCCTTCGAGCCGTTTTTTACGACCAAAGAGGCTGGCAAAGGTACCGGCTTGGGATTGAGTCAGGTCTACGGTTTCATGAAACAGTCTGATGGGCATGTAAAAATCTATAGCGAGCCCGGCGAAGGCACCACGATCAAGCTCTACTTACCCCGACGCGTCGGTGACGAAACAGCCCTTTCCGGAGACGATGATGTTGGCTCCGAACGTGGTCGCGCTGAAACAATTCTGGTTGTCGAAGACGATGATGGCGTTCGCCAGTATGCATCTGAAATACTGAGGGATCTGAACTATCAGGTCATCGAGGCCAAGGATTCGGCTACAGCCCTTCGTCTTCTTGATGCCGACAAGAAATTCGACCTGTTGTTAACGGATGTAGTCCTGCCGGGCAAGAACGGCCGGGAGCTTGCGACCGAAGTTGAAAATCGCCGTCCAGGCACGAAAGTTATTTTTATGACGGGCTATTCGCGGAACGCGATTGTCCATCACGGCCGCTTGGATCCGGGGACAGAACTCATTCAAAAGCCGCTGGTCGAGCGTGTGCTCGCGCGAAAAATACGGCAGGTCCTCGACAGTAGGACAAGCGGACAATAGTACCCGGAACCAAAATCGCAAACTCGACGTTGGAGTTTGGGCCTTCCAAGGAGGCGAGGATGCGATTTGTTCTTCTGATTGTACTTCTCTTGCTCGTTCTGGGCGCGCTGCCGACCTGGCCGTATAGCGGTGAGTGGGGATACTACCCCTCCGGCGGCCTGGGCCTGGTGCTGGTTATTGTCCTGATTCTGCTCCTGCTGGGACGGATTTAGTCAAGCCAAGGTCTATTCGGTTTCGGAAGTCGCGGGCAGTTCCAGTTTATTTCGGAGCTGGTCGGTACCTTTGATCGTATCCACGACCGTACGATACGCTCCCTTTACTTTGTTTCCGAGGCTACGCCGCGGACGACGCTTACGGAGCTTCCTTCGGCTTTTTTTAGTCGCGGCCTTGGATTTTTTCTTCCGCTTGCTCACAAGTATCCTGCGTTTCTTTCGGGCCATCATCGACCTCCCGTACTTTTGACCTGCTGCGTCTCCAGCATAGAGAGATTATTGAGCTTCCGGAAGGCAAGATCCCGTTCATGGATCAACTCTGTGTTCCGCTGGATCGCGACCTGTCCCGACTGCTAAGCAAAGGTCAGATGCAACGATAATTGAGGAGGACCAAGGTGCCCGCTTCACTACAAAGCGAATTACAGCCGATAATCTATCGTTTCAGGCTCGGCAGTTTTGAAGTCACGACCATTCTGGATGCCAAGGCAATTCGCGAAGGATTGCATCCGCATTATGGGGCCAATGCTTCGCCAGACGAGGTGCACGTTCTTGCGCGTGCCAACAATATCGATACCCACAGGTTCGAACATCCCAATATCCCGACGGTCGTGAATACCGGTAAACAACTGGTACTCTTTGACACCGGCAACGGTGCGCTTCCGCGCGAATATGAACAGCTCAGCAAGCGCCTTCCGCCAGGACAGACAGCGGCGCGGCTTGCGGCTGCAGGTTACAAACCGGCGGATATTGACGTTATTGTAATCACTCACGGACACCCCGACCATATCGGTGGCCTCGTCGAGGCCGGAAAACCTGTATTTCCGAACGCACGCTACGTCTTCGGAGCCGCGGAGTTCGATTTCTGGAAGCGGGGCGAGAACGTGCGAGAAGCGCGCAAGTTCAATCGTGAGCTATTCATGAAAATCTGCGTGCCGTTGGCAGACCGCTCGGCCTTCATCAAGCCAGGCGATGAGGTTATGCCGGGCATTACGGCGGTTGATGCTGCCGGGCATTCACCCGGACTGTTGGCATTTCACATCGAAAGTGATGGTAAGCGCTTCATGATCACGGCTGATACTTTCACTCAATATGTGATGGCCGTGCAACGTCCAGGATGGCATTTCGAGATGGACGACGACAAAGAAAAAGCAGTCATTACCAGAAAGCGCATCCTCGACATGCTTGCGACCGATAAACTTTTCGTCGCCAGTTTTCACATGCCTTTTCCCGGCATCGGCTATGTGGAGAAAGGCCAGAGCGGCTACCGCTGGGTGCCGCATAGCTATCAACTAAATCTGTAAACTACGCTACTTGCCCCAGCTGAAGGTCGGTGGCCTTTCTGCTTTCGGCTTGGGCTTGACCTCATCGCAGCGGCCGATACGGTCTTCGACGGCCTGCGCAGTCTTGTTGTCGAAGACAATAAAATGGCAAAGCGTGCCGTCGCGCAGCGCACGGGCGACGCGGCCAGTTCGCCCTTCGACTGTCAACTGATTGGTACCACCTTCGACAAAAGTCCCGATTACCATCACCAGGCCAAGGAACAAGCTCGCTCCGACGACAACAAAGACAAATGATGACGCGACTATCGCCTGCCAGAATTTAGCACGCGTCTCCTGCGATCGACGCAGATCGCGCCGGGCACTGACGGCCTGCATTTTTCCGTCATCGTCTGTAGGATGCGATGCTGCGTTCACCGTAGAATGCTTAACGAAAAAGCATTGATCAGTTCTAAATGGCTTAGTTCGGATTGGGGCCGTTAGAGTAGTTCGATTTAAGTGGAAGCGCTGCGCGCCCAACCCCTAGGCTTTCTTGCGGGCATTTGCGGCCAGCGATAGCAGAATACGTTGTGCGATCGCTTCCCCCAACGGCGCATTGCGCCTCATTTCAAGCGAAGCCTCCGCCAATTGATCCATCGCACGCAGCAGTCGTGCAGGCGACCAGGCGCGCAAGGCTTCGCTGACCGCGCGCTCACGCGTGAAATGCACAGGCGGCGCAACGCGTTTCATGGCAAACTCGATTGTATCGCCGCTTTCGATTGCCAGCGCCATCTTGTGTAAATTGGCGACCTGGCGGATCGCCGCCGATACGATTGTCGCCGGAGAAGAGCCGCTCGCACGCGCTTTGCTAAACTCGCTGTCGACCTCGGCGATCCTTCCAGTAAAAACAGCATCGGTGACGCCGTCGAGCGCCATCTGCGATGCATCAGCGACGACCGCCATCACATCGGCAAGTTCGATACTTTTTTGTCCTTGCGCATAGAGAGCAAGTTTTCGAATCTCGTTGCGCGAAGCCAGGCGATCCCCACCCAACAGTGCCAGGAGCGTGGCACGCGCGTCCGTCGCGATGGTGAGATTGGCCGCGCGCATCTCTTCGTCGATCAGTTGGTGGAGTGTACGTTCATTGTCGGCATAACAGGGCAGGGCGGCAGCAGCTTTCGCCTTTTCGCAGAGAGCGCGCAGCGGTGCACTCTTGCCAAGATTGCCTGCTTCAATGATGACACGGCATTCGCTTGAGGGTGCCGCAATAACAGTCTCAACAGCGGACGCAATATTGCGCGCACCCGCTCGCACGAGTACGGCTCGTCGGCCACCAAACAGCGGTATCGTGTGCGCTTCTTCGACAAGGCGTGCCGGATTACCCGCCAGCTCGTCGCCTTCGATACGCGCCAGTGCAAAGGGATCGTTCGGGTCGTCGACCGAGGCACGCACCAGCGCCTCCACGCGCTCGCGTACCAAACCGGTGTCAGGCCCGAATACCAAAACGATTGGCTGTGCGGGGTTCGGCCTGGCAATAAAACGGTCAACGTCGGCGGCTTTGATGGCGGTCATAACGCCCAGACAGTGGGCCCTACGAGCCCGCTACGAAATATGAGGTCAACCGTGAGCGGATGTTGTCGGCGATCACCTTGGCAGCTCGGTTCTCGGCATCGCGCAGTCCGCGGTCACCAGCGAAGCGTTGTTCCTGTCCGGGAATATTATAGGAAACGCGCGAGAATGTTTGACCTTTCACCACAGCCTTTCCGGTGGCGAGTTCGGTCAAAGTGTAGGTCGCGTCGATGCCGTAATTGTTGACGTCTGGCCGAGCGGTATTGATGTCGACGATGACCTGCAGCTGGGTAGCGGTCAGTCTGACCTCCAGGCGATGAGTGGGCGAAATGCCGCCATTCCCGCCAGTGAGGTCATAGATCAATTCGTTGCGTACGCCGACGCTGACACGCGCAAGCCGGCTCCCGCCCGGAGCATCGATTGGCGCTACGTCCACCGCGCTTAGTTGACCGACAAGGCTGCCGCCGCCCGTGGGCGTTGGTCGCTCGGCGTAAAGCGGCTGAAAGCAGCCAGTGGTGAGACCGGCCAACGCCAAGACCCCGAAAAACCTGATGAGGGGCACCATATCAGACCACGACATTGACGATCCTTTGCGGGACGACAATGACCTTTTTCGGGCTTTTGCCCTCCAAGGCCTTTTTTACCGCATCGAGGGCAAGAACGGCAGCCTCAATGTCGGATTTTTCTGCATCACGGGCGATAGTGACATCGGCGCGTTTCTTACCATTGATCTGAACCGGCAACGTGATGGTGCTTTCTACCAAAAGCTCAGCCTCGATCGTTGGCCAAGGTTCGGTGGCAACGAGAATTTTATGCCCAAGCGCCGCCCAGCACTCCTCGGCAAGGTGAGGCATCATTGGGTGGAATAGCCTTACGAGGATGTCGCCCGCCTCGCGCAAGGCCCAGGCGACATCTCCCGACGGGGAACTTTCGATTCGACCGATGGCTTCGCCCAAGGCGTTGGCAAATTCGTAGATGTGAGCAACGCAGCGGTTGAAGCGCAGCTTGTCGATGTCTTCGGAGACATTGGCGAGTGCACGGTGCGCGGCCTTGCGCACCACGAGCGCGAGCTCACCAAAATGTGCGGGTCGCGTTTTCGGCGCGTCGATGTCCGCGATTTCGTCGATCAGCCGCCACAGCCGCTGCATAAAACGCCAGGCGCCCTGTACACCTTCCTCGGTCCAGATAACGTCGCGATCAGGGGGGGAATCCGAAAGCATGAACCAGCGCGCAGTATCGGCGCCGTAAGCAGCGATGATGTCATCAGGGTCGACCGTGTTCTTCTTCGACTTGGACATTTTCTCGATCGAGCCGATTTCGATCGGTTCACCGGTCGACGCGAGAACTGCGCGCCGAACGTCGCCCATCCCTTCGATTTTGACGTTTGCCGGCTCAATCCAATCACCGTTTTTGGCGCGATAAGTCTCGTGCACCACCATGCCCTGCGTGAACAGCCCGGCGAAGGGTTCGTCCATACCGACATAGCCGCACTTGTGCATCGCGCGGGTAAAGAAGCGAGAATAAAGCAGATGCAAAATCGCGTGCTCGATGCCGCCAATATACTGATCGACCGCCATCCAGTGGTTAGCCGCCTTAGGATCGGTCGGAGCGGTTTTGATCCACGGATCAGTAAAGCGTGCGAAATACCAGGATGAATCGACGAAAGTATCCATCGTGTCGGTTTCGCGTCGTGCTGGCCCGGAGCACTTCGGGCATTTTACGTTCTTCCAGATCGGGTGGCGGTCGAGCGGATTGCCCGGTTTGTCGAAAGTCACGTCCTCCGGCAAAGTCACCGGCAGATCTTTTTCCGGCACCGGCACCACGCCGCATTTCTCGCAGTGGATGATCGGGATTGGGCAGCCCCAATAGCGCTGGCGTGAAATACCCCAATCGCGCAGCCGATAGTTCACCTGCCGCTGCGCTACCGGACGATTGCCGCGCGTTTCCTTTTCCAGTCGCTTTGCGACTTCTTCCTTCGCTTCCTCGATGGTCATCCCGTCAAGGAAGCGTGAATTGATCATGCGGCCTTCACCGTCATAGGCGACGTCGGTGATGACAAAGGTCTTGGGGTCCTGGCCAGGGGGGCAAACTACCGGCGTGTTGCCGAGCCCGTATTTGTTGACGAAATCGAGGTCGCGTTGGTCGTGTGCCGGACAACCGAAAATGGCGCCGGTGCCGTAGTCCATCAAAATGAAATTGGCCACATATACCGGCAGCTTCCAGTTTGCGTCGAATGGGTGCACGGCCTTGATGCCGGTGTCGAAACCGAGTTTTTCGGCGGTGTCGATCTCGGCCTGTGCGGTGCCCATCCGGTGACATTGTTCGATAAAGGCGGCGAGCTTCGGATTTTTGGTTGCCGCGGCCTGTGCCAACGGATGATCGGGCGACAGTGCCATGAACTTGGCACCGAACAAGGTGTCCGGCCGCGTGGTGAAAATTTCCAGTTCGCTTTCTTTATTCGGCGCTGTTACCGGGTCCAGCATGAAGCGCAGCAGCAAGCCTTCCGATCGTCCGATCCAGTTCTTCTGCATCAGCCGCACTTTGTCCGGCCAGCGATCGAGCGTGTCGAGCGCCTCCAATAGATCTTCGGAGTAGTCGCTTATCTTGAAAAACCATTGCGTCAGTTCGCGTTGCTCGACCTCCGCGCCCGAGCGCCAGCCGCGACCGTCGATCACCTGCTCATTGGCGAGCACGGTCTGATCGACCGGATCCCAGTTTACTTTTGACTGCTTGCGCTCGACTAACCCCGCTTTGAGAAAGTCGAGAAACATTTTTTGTTGGTGCTTGTAGTAAGCCGGATCGCAAGTCGCAATCTCGCGCGCCCAGTCGAGTGAAAGTCCCATCGACTGGAGTTGTTTTTTCATCGCCGCGATATTGTCGTAGGTCCACGTCTTGGGGTGCACCTTGCGATCAATCGCGGCGTTCTCCGCCGGCATGCCGAAAGCGTCCCAGCCCATCGGGTGGAGCACAGCGTTGCCCATGGCACGTTTGAACCGCGCAACCACATCGCCCATCGTGTAATTGCGCACGTGACCCATATGGATGCGCCCCGAAGGGTAGGGGAACATCTCCAGCACGTAATATTTCGGCCGAGGATCGTCGTTTTTGGTCGCGAAGATGCCTTGCTCCGCCCACGCCTTCTGCCAGCGGATCTCCGCTGTACGGGCGTTGTATCGCTCGTTTTTGCTCGAATCGGGCGTCATTTGCGCGTCTTTTATTGCGCGCGGAACAGACACGAAAGAGGCTGAAGGGTCAACCGGCCAGGGACAATTGGTCTGAAAAGCGGAAGGAACCAGCGGCTACCCGCATGGGTTAGCCCCGGAAACAGGAGGTGCGGCATGGTTCAAGCCCAGCAGATCAAGGAACACATGGAAGTTTGCGGTTCTGATGGTGCGCATGTGGGGACGGTGGATTGCATGAAAGATTCCAACAAGATCGTTCTCACAAAAAGCGACCCTCGGTCGGGCGGCCAGCATCACGTCATTCCGCTCGATTGGGTCGAGACAATCGACAACAAGGTGCGCTTGAAGAAAACCGCCCGGGACGCAATGGCGCAGTGGCAGACGGCCGCGTAGTTTTCCGGCGATTGCAGTGCGCCGCGTGTCTTTGGTCAACGTCTTCCGAGCGCACGGTGCACCGCATCCAGCAGTGCCGTTGCGTTGTAGGGCTTTTCAATAACCGGCGCTTGCGGGAATCGCTTTGCATGCACGTCGTCGACGCGCATCCCGGTCAAGAAAACGAACGGCGTCCCCTTCGCCGCGAGCAAAGCCGCGATCGCGAGACTGTCCCGATCGGGGCTGCTTAGCTTGACGTCAAGCACGGCGATGTCGAAGTCGGGGCTATCGCGCAGCAACGCCAAAGCTTCAGCCACGGTGGCAACACAAGCCACCTGTGCGGCGCCGGCAAATTCGAGTGTCTGCTGAATATCGAGAGCGATCAGAAATTCATCGTCAAGTACAAGACAGCGCTTGCCGATGAGCAAGCTATCTGACTTTGCCAAGGGTTAGTTTCTCCGATGGAACTTTTCCCTTGTCCTACGAATTAAACAGGACGGCATTTAAAAATGACATAGGTCGCGAAAATTCATCTTTGGACATATGAGGCGCCATTTCTCTAGCGTGACGCTCTAGCGGACCCTCTCAGCCGACGAATGAGCACCCTATGATTATCGGAAATGGACGGCCGAACGGCCACTTCATATCGTGCGAGCAGTGTCCGCTGCGCAAGCGGCCGAACTTGCGTGAATTTTCTGCCGAAGAACTGGCATTCGTGAAAACATTCAAGACCGATGAGCTTCGCGTCGACGCAGGAGCAAGCTTTCTGCGCGAGGGTACGCGCAGCGACTATCTTTATACGGTGCTCAGTGGCTGGGCATTTCGCTACAAGATGCTGGATGACGGTCGGAGGCAAATTCTCAACTATGCACTACCGGCGGATATGCTTGGCCTGCAAGGCGCGCTGATGAATGAAATGGAGCATTCAGTTGAGGCGCTCACGCCGCTGGTGCTGTGCGTATTTCCACGCGCAAAGTTATGGGACCTCTACAGCCGTTTGCCGTCATTGGCCTTTGATATTACCTGGCTCGCCGCACGCGAAGAGCAGCTCATTGACGAACATCTCGTAAGTCTCGGACGCCGTACCGCACTCGAACGCGCCGCTTATCTGTTGTTGCATCTGTTCGTGCGAGCGGAGGAGTCGGGCCTCGTCAAAAACGGAAGCATCCAGCTTCCCTTCACCCAGCAACATCTTGCCGACACGCTGGGGATGTCGCTGGTGCACACCAACAAGACCCTTAAGCGCCTGTTCGTCAGCAAGGCGGTTCGCTGGAAAGACCGTATCTTCGAAATGGTCGACCGGGCTGCGCTGGCCGCAATAGCCGGGAGCGAAATCGCCAAGGCTCATCCACGGCCCTTCATTTGAAGTGGCGGCGTGCGAAGCGGTGCGATATAGGCAGCGCATGGCCGCTGTCATCGCAAATGGTCTTGAACATGTTCGTGCCGAGATTGCCCGGGCTTGCCGTGATGCGCGACGCGATCCGGCCGAGGTCACATTAGTTGCCGTATCGAAGACTTTTGGCGCTGATGCGATTGAGCCCGTGATAGCTGCGGGTCAACGCGTGTTCGGCGAAAATCGCGTGCAGGAAGCGAAGGCCAAGTGGCCACCGCTGCTTTCGAAACACACGGTCATTGAATTGCATCTCATTGGTCCGTTGCAGTCAAACAAGACGAAAGAGGCCGTGGCGCTTTTTGATGCGATCCACTCCGTCGATCGAGCCAGCCTGTGCGAGGCACTGGCAAAGGAAATTGACAAGCAGCAACGACATCCGATTCTATTCGCCGAGATCAATACCGGCGCAGAATCGCAAAAAGCCGGCGTACTACCGCAGGACGCGGACGCATTTCTCGCGGCCTGTCGCGAGAGATACGGACTAAAAATCTCGGGTCTCATGTGCATACCGCCTCTTGACGAAGCACCGGGACCGCACTTTGCGCTCACCGCAAAGATTGCGAAGCGGAACGACCTGAAGCTTTTGTCGATGGGCATGAGCGCGGATTTCGCAACCGCAATTGCACTCGGTGCGACCCACATCCGCGTCGGCAGCGCGATATTCGGGGAACGAGCGAAGTAGGATCGCGGCGCTCGCTCTACTCCACCACAATTCGAGTACGTGGACCCAGGCGGGAAAGCATCCGACGAAGCGTATTGAGTTCAAGTGCGACACAGCCGGCGGTCGGCGCAAAGCCTTGTCGTGCCGCATGGATGAACACCGCGCTGCCACGTCCGGCAATACGCGGGCGTGCGTTGTGGTCGATCTCGATAATAAAATCATAGAGACTGTCTTTGCGCGCCAGCCGATCCGCGCCCCCACTCGCGGGAATTTTAATCGGTCGGTTGTAATGGCGATCCGCGGGGTCTTCGCACCACCCGTCCATCGGGGTTATCCGTTGTACCGGCAAAGAGGTGATGGGGCGCGGATGCTTGTCGGCACGCCACCAGAGCCGCTTGAGCCGGAAACTGCCGCGCGGCGTGCCGCCATCGCCTTCACGCTTGTTGGCCTTGATGCCGCCGCGCCCGAGTGCGACCGGCAGAGCCAGCATACCTGCCGTGAGCCACCCCCGGCTTGAATCGCCCGGCTTGCGGCGTACTGTAATTCGGGACAAAGACCGTTTCTGCATTCGTCGCGTAAATCTGACCTGGATTGAACTTTAATATCGGTTCCGGCTTGCTCTTTTAGCCCTGAATGTTCTATTTCGCGACTGGCGAGGGACGCATTTGCGTCCTTTGAAGGGGCCCTTGAACGATGGCCAATAAGCGCACGATTTTAATCGTCGACGACGATGCTGAACTGCGTGAGGCTTTGGTCGAGCAATTGGCGCTGCATGAAGAATTTGACGCCATTTCAGTCGACAGCGGGACAAAGGGCGTTCAGGCGGCCAAGAACGGACAAATCGATCTGGTGATCATGGACGTCGGACTGCCGGACGTCGACGGTCGCGAAGCAGTGCGGATCCTGCGCAAGAACGGATTCAAGGCACCGATTATCATGCTGACTGGCCATGACACGGATTCCGATACGATTCTCGGGCTCGAATCCGGCGCGAACGACTACATCACAAAGCCGTTTCGTTTTGCAGTATTGCTGGCGCGTATCCGTGCACAGCTCCGGCAACATGAAGCGAGCGAAGACGCGGTATTTGCCATCGGACCCTACACGTTCAGGCCAAGTTCGAAGCTGCTGTTGAGCCCGAAGGGCAGCAAGGTTCGCCTGACCGAAAAAGAAACGGCCATCCTGCGTTACCTTTACCGGGCCGGTCAGAAGCCAGTGTCGCGCGAGACCTTGTTGCAAGAGGTCTGGGGCTACAATTCCGGCGTCACGACCCATACCCTGGAGACGCACATCTACCGGCTCCGGCAAAAAGTCGAAAAAGATGCCGCCGTGCCGGCGATCTTGGTGACGGAAGGCGGCGGCTATAAGCTGGTGCCGTGATAGTATTGCGCGGTTTTCCGCGATTGCTCCTGCAAGAATCGACTGGCAATAACCAATGGGTCTAGACGAGGATATCGCCTTCTTCGAGCGAGTCCCGCCTTTAGCGGCGCTCGGCAAGCAGGCGCTGCGCATCCTGGCAATCGGCGCGGAAACTCGTCATCTGCCGAGCGGCGCGGTGCTTTTCTATGCCGGCGAACTTGCTGACGGTGGTTATGTCATTCAGGAGGGCTCGCTGGTGCTGGAGCCGGGCACCTTGTCGGAGGGCAAGGAGATCACGGTGGGTCCCGGCACGCTGGTCGGCGAGTTGGCCTTGCTCACCAACACAGTGTGCCAGGCAACAGCGATCGCGAAAGAACCGACGGTGGTCGTGCGTATATCGCGCAATCTGTTCCGGAAGATGCTGGAAGGCTATCCGGCCGCCGCGGAAAAGTTACGCCAGAGCATGAGCGAACGCGTGCAGGCTTGGTCGACAGAGCTGGCGGCGGTAAAGCGCGTGCTGGAGCCTGGCGAAAAGCACTGATCGCTTCACGCTTCGATCGTCGCCGTCACCGGTACATGATCGGAGGGGCGCTTGGCACCGCGATAATGCTTGGCAATGTCGATCGCTGACACGCGGTCAGCGAGCGCATCTGAAATCCAGACATGGTCGAGTCTGCGCCCGCGGTCGGCGATGCGCCAATTGTCCATCGCGCGATAGCTCCACCAGGTGTAGAGCTTCTCCGGTTCAGGCGTGTGTATTCGCATGCAATCGATCCAGCCACCCGACTTTTGTGCGGCAACGAGCTTCTCGCATTCGACCGGAGTGTGAGAGACCACTTTGATCATCTGCTTGTGGCTCCAGACGTCGTGCTCGAGCGGCGCCACGTTGAGATCGCCAACAAGAATGGCGCGCTGCGCCTTTTCCGGGCGCAAGCCGGCATGTGCACGCATTTCATCGAGAAAAGCGAGTTTGTGGCCGAATTTCGGATTGATTTCCGGATCGGGTTCATCACCACCGGCGGGCACGTAGAAATTATGCAAGACGATCCGGTCTTTCAGATTCGCCCGTTCGCCCAGCACGACCGAAATATGCCGGCAATCGCTCTTGCCGCAGAAACTTTGGACATCAATGTGCTCGAACGGCACGCGCGAGAGTACCGCGACACCATGGTAGCCCTTTTGTCCATTGAGCGCCGCGTGCTCATAACCCAGCCGCTTGAAGCGTTTGATCGGAAAAGCGTCGTCAGGGCATTTGGTTTCCTGCAAGCAAAGGACATCTGGCCGCGCGCTTTTCAAAAAGCGAGCGACCAGATCGATGCGCAAGCGCACCGAATTGATATTCCACGTCGTAATCTTGAAAGACATGGCCGCAATCTATGACGCAATGCGTTGATTTACCAACGTCATGGCCGCGCTTGTCCCGGCCATCCACGTCTTATTTCGATTGGGAAATTCTGAAGACGCTGGTCCAGCGAAGCCGGACCCGAGTGCCGGGCATTTAATTGCGGTAGCGCGTGTAATCGATCTTGAATAACGCAGGATCGGGTCGTTTGCTGGTGTCGAGATTATAGACCGCAACAGTGGTGTCATAGCCTTGCGGGTCAGTCACCGTCCATTGCTTGAGCTGCATGTCCTTGGCGCTGAACATGATCATCAACCGGCTGGTACCGACGATACCGCTCTTTTCCTCAGCCACGACAGTGACGAATACATCGTCGGCATAGACCGCGATCAGGTGCGTATCCTTTGACAGGTCGACGCGGTCGGCGAGGAGAAAGCGCAACGGCGTCTGCGACAAGGGATAGACATCCTGCGTCGCCAGGCGGCGGTCGCGCACCACGACCGACGAGCCGTCTGCGATCAGTTCTATGGGGCTCGGATCGTCATATTCAAAACGCACTCGACCAGGCTTCGAGATGAAGAAATCCCCCTGGGTGCGGCTGCCATCCGGCCCCACCTGGATAAATTTTCCAGTCAGCGTCTGTACGCCGGAAAGGTAGCCGTTGACTCGATCCACGATCGCGCGCTGTTCCGCGCTGAGTGCACCTGTGGAAGCAGGCTTGCCAAGCAGGGCGGCGAAAGGATTGGTAACAGGATTGAGCGAGGGGGCCGGCTGCGCCACTTGTTGCTGACTCGGAGCCGCGGGTTTTGCCGCAGGAGCGATGATTGACCCTGTGGAATTCGGCGGGGTTTGAAGTCCGGATGGGCGCGGAACCGGGAGTGGAACTGCCTGGGCCATTGCCGGTACGGAGAGACATGCAAAAAGCGCGGCCTCAACCAGTTTGAGGCCTATTCGCGCTTTGTATTGTACCGCCATCTCGTTCTCCGCCCTGCGCCCACGGTATTTCGATAGGTCGTATATGGGCTGGCTGTGGCGATTTCGCGACGCACGAGCCCCTGGCCGAATCCGGCTTAATCGCGAACTAAGCGATTCTCAATAGCGGTCGTCGGCGGGACCTTCGGGGATCAGGATTTCGCGCTTGCCCGCATGGTTGGGCTGGCCGACGATACCTTCATCCTCCATGCGTTCCATGATGGTGGCGGCGCGGTTGTAGCCGATTTGAAGGCGGCGCTGGATATACGAGGTCGAAGCCTTACGGTCGCGTTTTACGATGGCGACGGCCTGTTGATAGAGGTCGCCGCCCTCGGCCAAGCCCATACCTGTAGCATCGAACACGGCGCCATCCTCGCCATCTTCAAGATCACCGGCCGTGACCTCCTCCAGGTACTCGGGCGTGCCTTGCGCCTTCAGGTGACGGACGACCTTTTCGACTTCTTCATCCGACACAAAGGGCCCGTGCACGCGGCTGATGCGGCCGCCGCCGGCCATATAAAGCATGTCGCCCTGACCGAGCAGCTGCTCGGCGCCCTGCTCGCCCAGAATCGTGCGGCTGTCGATCTTGGAGGTGACCTGGAACGAGATGCGGGTCGGGAAGTTCGCCTTGATGGTGCCGGTGATGACATCCACCGACGGGCGCTGGGTCGCCAGGATGACGTGGATACCCGCCGCGCGCGCCATCTGCGCCAGGCGCTGGATGGCGGCTTCGATATCCTTGCCGGCGACCATCATCAGGTCGGCCATCTCGTCTACGATTACCACGAGGAACGGCAATGGCTCGAGCTCGAGCTGTTCCTTCTCGTAGATCGCTTCGCCGGTTTCCTTGTCGTAGCCGGTATGAACGGTGCGGGTCAGCGTCTCGCCCCTGGCCTTCGCTTCCGCGACGCGCGCATTGTAGCCCTCAATATTCCGCACGCCGAGCTTCGACATCTTCTTGTAACGGCCCTCCATCTCGCGCACCGCCCATTTGAGCGCGACGATCGCCTTTTTCGGATCGGTGACGACCGGAGTAAGCAGATGCGGGATGCCGTCGTACACGGACAGTTCGAGCATCTTGGGATCGACCATGATCAACCGGCACTGGTCCGGCCGCAGGCGATAGACCAGCGACAGGATCATTGTATTGATCGCGACCGATTTGCCGGAGCCGGTGGTGCCGGCGATCAGGAGATGCGGCATGCGCGACAGATCGACGATCACCGATTCACCGCCGATCGTCTTGCCGAGGCAGAGCGGCAATTTGGCCGCGGTCTCGTTGTAATCCATGCCGGTCAGCAGTTCGCGCAAATAGACTTTTTCGCGCGTCGGATTCGGCAACTCAATGCCGATTGCGTTGCGGCCTGACACGACGGCGACGCGCGCCGACACCGCGCTCATCGAACGGGCGATGTCGTCGGCCAGTCCGATAACGCGCGAGGACTTGATGCCTGGCGCCGGTTCGAGCTCGTAAAGAGTAACCACCGGGCCGGGACGTGCGTTGATGATCTCGCCCCGCACGCCGAAGTCCTGCAGTACGGTTTCCAGCGCAACAGCGTTGCCATCAATGATGTCGCGCGACACCGTGGTGCGTTCGCTGGCGCGCTGCGCCGCCAGGAGATTGAGAGAGGGCAGTGTATAGCCGTTACCGCCGCGGCGCGCGGGTGCACGCGGCGCGGCCCGGCGGCGCGGTGTCGAGGCCTCGTCGTCATACTCGACGTCGTCTTCATAATCTTCGCCGTCGAAGCGCGGCTCCAGCCGGGGGTCGCGCGCCACCGGTAGCGCCGCATGCGCGCGCGTCTCACCACGGATCATGCGGCCGATGCGCGCCTTCCAGCTGAGCAGCGCATGCACGATCATACCGAGCCAGGCGGAGCCGCGATCCTCATCGATTTCGTCTTCTTCAATGTCGTCTTCTTCGTCGATCTCGTTCACGCGCGCGACCCGCCTTTTCGTGCGGCCCGCCGTGCCCGCGGCAAACAGCAGGGTTACCACGGTGGCTACGCCAAAAAGGATGCACAACAAAAGGCGCGTGAGCCCGCCGATCGGTGTGCCGACAATCATCGCCGGCAGCCGCAACATCGCGTCGCCGGCAACGCCGCCGAATCCGGTTGGCAGCGGCCAGGAACCGAGGCGCGGCAATGTCGACGCAAAGGCCGCCGCAAAAAATGTGGCGATGATCCAGAACAGGCTGCGCCATTTTTCGCCAACCGGCTTGTGCGAAAGCAACCGCCAGCCGAGCAGCGCTTCCGGAGCGAGCAGCATGATGGCCGCGAGACCGAGCAGCTGCATGGCCAGATCGGAAAAGATCGCGCCCGGGTAACCGAGGAGATTGTGAATTTGCTTTTGCGTGGCGTGGCTGAGCGAAGGGTCCTGCACCGACCAGGTCGCGAGCGCGAGTGCGCCGAGCAACGCCAGGGCCATCAGCGCCAGGCCCGCGAGCTCGCTCAGGCGCCGCCGGATGATGTCGCGAAAATGCTCGGCGATGAAACCGAAGATATCGAGGCTGCGATCTGTTGCCCGCATGCGTTATATCCTCACCCAAGCACGGCGACGAGGCGATGCAGCGCCTCGGCTGTGGCCGTCCTGTCCTGCACCATAGCAACGCGGATATAGTCCGCGCCGGGATTGCTCCCATCGGCCTGTTCGCGCGCGAGATACCGCCCGGGCACGACGCGAACGCCAGCTTCCGCCCAAAGCCGCTTGGTCACGATCTCGCTGCCGCCCTGCTTCGCCACATCGAGCCACAGAAAAAACCCGCCGGCAGGGCGCTCGTAGCCGTAACGGTTGCCGATAATCTGATCGGCAAGATCGAATTTGGCGGAGTAAAGCTCTCGATTTTCCCGCACATGCGCCTCGTCGCCATAGGCGGCGATCGCCACGTGCTGCGCCGGTGTCGGCACTTGCGGTGCCGCTACGTTGCGCAACTCGAGATAGGGAGCGAGGAAACGCCGGTCGCCGGCGGCAAATCCGACGCGCAGACCTGGCAGGCTCGAGCGCTTGGAGAGCGAGTGGAACACGACGACATTGGCGAAATCGGGCCCGGCGGCTTCCAGCATGCCGGGTGGGGCGTATTCGCTGTAGATCTCGCAGTAGCACTCATCGGCGAATACCAAAAAGCCGAAGCGGCGGGCGAGGTGCGCCAGCTTGTCGAGATAGGTGCGGTCGGCAACGGCGCCTTGCGGATTCGAAGGTGACGCGATGTAGCAGGCGACCGTGCGCGACAGCAGCGTGTCATCGAGTGCATCGAGATCGGGCAGAAAACCACTTTGGCGGGTCGCGGGCAGATAAACCGGCTCGCAGTCGGCCGCGAGCGTGCCGGCGGCATAGGCCGCATAGAACGGATTGGGGATCAGCATCGCCGGTTTGCCAACGCGCCGTGTGACCCAGCGACGGGCTGCGATTGCGGCGAGGAACAGGCCTTCGCGTGTGCCGCTGAGCACCAGCACTTCGTTTTCCGCATCGACCGGTCGCGTGAGTTTGTAACGGCGCCCAAGCCAGGTTGCGACCGCGCGGCGAAAAGGTTCGATCCCCTTGTTGGCCGGGTAGCGGCCGAAGTCGGCGAGATGCTCGGCAAGCGTCGGACCGACGAATGGCGGGATCGGGTGCTGCGGCTCTCCGACCGACAGATTGATGGCGGGCTTGCCCGGCTCGATGCCGGCGATCAGCTCGGTCAGCCGCACAAAGGGCGATCGGGAATCGACCGCCGCAGGAGGTGAAGAGGCAGGCTCGCGCTGAGCGGTCATCATGGACATGCGTCAACACAGCGGGCTCTGCCCGCGGCACAGGGGTTTCCACACAATAAAGAGGGCGAGGTTAAGACCCGATTAACCATCGGTATTCGGATCGGTTTCCCCGCGGAAAAAAGCAAAATCGGCGCCAATTATAAAGAGAGAGGCCCCGGTCCTTGCGAACCGGGGCCTCGACGGAAGGGACAGTGCCGGGTTTCCGCCCCTACCGCTAGCTCACCGCATGATCCCGAAAAGTTTTCGGAAAAGAGCATGCGGCCGTAGTGCTTCTATTGCACTGCCTCGCCATGCAGCGCGATATCGAGTCCTTCGCGCTCCACCTCGTCGGCAACGCGCAGGCCGATGACCGCATCAATGATCTTGAGGATGATCAGGGAGACGATCGCGTCGTATACGATCACGACGACGATGCCCTTGACCTGATTCATCATCTGCGCGGCGTTGCCTTCGATCAGGCCGGCGGTGCCGCCGTATTGTTCGATGGCGAATACGCCGGTCAACAATGCTCCGACGATGCCGCCGACGGCGTGAACGCCGAAGCAGTCGAGCGCGTCATCGAGACCATGCATGCGCTTGAGGCCAGTGACACCCCAGTAACAGAACACGCCGGCGGCGACGCCAATCACCATTGAGCCGACCGGGCCAACGAAGCCCGAAGCGGGAGTGATGGCGACGAGGCCTGCGACCGCACCTGAGCAAATGCCGATGACGGTGGGTTTGCCGCGGGCAGCCCACTCAACGAGCATCCAGGTGAATGCCGCAACAGCCGTAGCGATCTGCGTCACGGTCATCGCCATGCCCGCCTGCATGCCGGCGGTGACAGCGGAGCCGGCATTGAAGCCGAACCAGCCGACCCACAGTAGCGAGGCGCCGATGAAGGTGAGAACCATGTTGTGCGCGGGTCCGCTATCCTTGCGCTTGCCGAGGCAGATTGCACACATCAGGCCGGCAACACCGGCATTGATATGCACGACAGTGCCGCCGGCAAAGTCGAGGACCTTGAACATCGCGTCGCTGTTGCCGTTGGACATGAAGCCATCTGCCCCCCAGACCCAATGCGCGATCGGGGCGTAGACCACGATTGCCCAAATGCCCATGAACCAGAGCATCGCGGAGAACTTCATGCGCTCAGCGAAGGCACCGGCAATGAGCGCCGGTGTGATGATGGCGAAGGTCATCTGGAAGCAGAGATAGACCGTTTCGGGAATGGTCACCGCCAGGCCATTTGGCGTGCCTATACCAGTCGAAATGTCGCTCAGGATCCCTTGCAGGAACGCACGACTTGTCCCGCCGATAAATGGCCCGCCTGGCGTGAAGGCCAGGCTATAGCTGATGATCGCATAAACGATCGTGACCAGACAGGTGACGGCAAAACTCGTCATCACGGTGTCGCCCACGTTCTTCTTGCGCACCATGCCGCCGTAGAACAGGCCGAGGCCCGGAACGGTCATCATGAGCACCAGCGCGACCGACGTCAGCATCCACGCAGTGTCGCCGGAATTGGGCGTGCACTTTTCAAGGACAGCTTTCTTCGGATCGGGATCATTTGCGCACGCCGGCGGCGGGGCTGCCGGGGCGGGCGGTGCAGCGGCGGCAGCCGGGGCCGCAGCGGGAGCCTGAGCGAAGCTGGCGTCATAAGTCGCCACGCTCAGGAACAGTCCGAGCACTATCCCGAAGGCGAGAGCCAAGAGCCCCGCACGGGAGGATTTCTTCAACGTCATGGTTTTACTCCTGTCCGTATTGTTTGCGGTGCGGGTTAACTAGAGCGCCGCGGCATCGGTCTCGCCGGTGCGGATGCGCACGGCGTTTTCCAGATTGAAGACGAAGATTTTTCCGTCGCCGATCTGACCGGTCTTGGCGGCGCCGGTGATGGCCCCGATGACCTTGTCGACTTGCTTGGTGTCCACTGCCACTTCGATCTTTATTTTTGGCAGGAAGCTCACCGCATATTCGGCCCCACGGTAGATCTCCGTGTGCCCCTTTTGACGCCCGTATCCTTTGACTTCGGTAACGGTCAGTCCTTGCACGCCGATTGAGGTCAGGGCGTCACGGACCTCGTCGAGCTTGAAGGGTTTGATAATGGCCATGACGATTTTCATGGATTCGATCCCCGCTTGGGCCCGTTTTGTACCTAGACGCAGTGCGGGCGGGTTCACTGAGCCGGGCCTGCAGAGCTTGCTTCGCAGGCATGGCCGGGGAGATAGAATCAAACGCCGTGCCAGATGCGCGCCGAAGGACTATGATATTGATTCAATATGTGAAATTCGGTGAATGACCAGTCGGGGCAAGGATGGTCCACGACTGGCGCTTAAAGACGCGTCAATGACGTGATGGCCTGCTTAAAAATTAGTCAGTGGTTTTTACGAAAAAGTCCGCACGAATATACCTACTGAATCGCTTCCCCGTGCAGGCTGACGTCGAGGCCCATAACTTCATCTTCCTGTCGCACGCGCAGCGGCACCAATGCACCAATCACCTTGAGAATGACGAAGGTAAGGGCACCCGACCACATGAGCGTGACAACAATTCCGTAAAGCTGCGCCACGACCTGCTGCGGATTGCCTTCGAGAAGGCCGTGCACCCCGCCGGGCAGCTCCGGACTTGCGGAGAGCGCGCCAACCGCAAATACGCCCGCGAGCAGGGTGCCGGTCAATCCGCCGACGCCGTGCACACCGAACACATCGAGCGAGTCGTCATAGCCGACTTTCAACTTGAGCCATGTGCACGCCCAGAAGCAGATCGCGCCGGCGATGATTCCGATCAGCACGCCTTGCATCGGCAGCACGAAACCGGATGCCGGCGTAATTGTGCCGAGACCGGCCACCGCGCCCGAGATCATTCCAAGGACCGATGGCTTGCCGCGCGTCCACCATTCCAGCGCCATCCAGGTGAAAGCTCCCGCGCTCGCGGCGAGATGCGTGGATACAATGGCCATCGCGGCGCGCGAATTGGCGCCGAGCGCGGAACCACCATTGAAACCGAACCAGCCGACCCACAACAGGCCAGTGCCGATGACTGCCAGCGTCAGGTCATACGGCGCGAGATTGTCGCTGCCATAACCGCGACGCGCACCCACAACATAGGCCGCGACCAAACCGGCGATGCCGGCGTTGAGATGCACCACGGTGCCGCCGGCAAAGTCGATCACGCCATAGGTGCCAAGGAATCCTCCGCCCCATACCCAGTGGGCGATCGGCACATAAACGAGCAGTAGCCAGCAAGTGCAGAACAGCAGGAACGCCGAAAACCGCAAACGATCGGCAACCGAGCCAGCGACCAGCGCGACCGTGATGATGGCGAATGTCATCTGATAGATCATGAACAGGCTTTCGGGAATCGTTTTTGCCAACGGCGATATTGCGTCGAGCGTCAAACCGTCGAGAAAGAGTCGTTCGAGCGTTCCGATGAATGCGCCTTCGCCGGTGAATGCGAGGCTGTAGCCGACGACCGCCCATAGAATTGAAACCAGAAAAGTGGCGGCAAGACTTTGCGCCATGGTTGCGAGCACGTTTTTCTTGCGCACCATGCCGGCATAAAACAAAGCGAGGCCCGGTATCGTCATCATCAGCACCAGTCCGGTCGCAGCGATCATCCATGCCGTATCGGCGGCATCGATCTTGGAGCTTTGCGCGAAGGCCGGAGATGTCACGACCAGCATGGCCACCACCGGAACGAGGCGCTGCAACGCCTGTATCATGTCATCGTCTCCAATTTGATCTGCCCGGTGCTAAAGCGCGTCGACGCCGGTCTCACCCGTGCGAATTCGCACGGCTTGTTCGATCGACGTGACGAAAATTTTTCCGTCGCCGATCTGACCGGTTCGCGCGGCGGCAGCGAGCGCTTCCATGACTTGATTGACCTGCTCGCTGTCGACTGCGAGCTCGAGGCGAAGTTTTGGGAGAAAGTTCACGACGTATTCGGCGCCGCGATAGATTTCCGTGTGGCCCTTCTGCCGCCCGTAGCCTTTGACTTCGGCCACGGTCATCCCGTGGATGCCGACACGCGTGAGGGCTTCGCGCACCTCGTCGAGTTTAAACGGCTTGATGACCGCAATAATCAGCTTCATTTGATGCCCCCGGCCGGACGGCAGCCGTCAACGCGGGCGCCGCCCGGCGAACAGAAAACCCGTCCGGAACCGGTCCGGCACGGGCTCATTTTCATAGGCTAGCGACCGGCAGCCTAAAGTTTAAGCGATGATGTTGCCCTGCCCACAGGCAGAACGCCGCAATTCCGGGCATAGAAGGTCAGCGATGCTGACTCATCTGCCGGAATTTGGGGTGGCAAGACCGAGTTTTGCGATGACCCGGGGCAAGACGGCCCGCGCCTGACGCATGGTCATTCCCGGCTTGATGTGAGGGTCATATAGCAATGTCAGGAGCGACCGGTCGTAGGTCGTGAGGTAACCGACCATGCGGCGCTGGTTGAGCGTGGTCCACGCGTTGTGTTGATCGTGGTTCGACAGCCCGAAAGCATGCAGCAATTCATGATAGGCGCAGTCGAGGAATACGTCGTCGCCCTTGTCGACGATTATAAATGACACGGAATGCACGATTTTTCCGTCGGCCGTCGATCGAACGCTGGTCATGCATTGCGGATCGGTCCGCGCGACAAAGGCCTTGGCGATTTTTGCACCGAAGGCAGCCTCCAGCGCCGACTGAAAATCCTTCTCGTCAATTAACCTCAGCTCGATTTCGGCCGGCGCAGACGCTGGGGCGATGCTCAGCTCCAGGCCGGGAACTTCGCGTGCATATTCTTCGAGCACGCGCGCCATTTCGATGGTGCGATCGATGCTGCCGCCGCCGATGATGTGGGCACGGATTGGTTGATCGAAGCGGCGGATGCCGAGCGGGCGCGCACCGATGCGCAGATCGGATCCGAATGCAAGCGCAAGAAAACCACGTTCGAGTTCCGCGGCACTAAAAAGAGTGTACTGCGGCGGCGCGCCCTCGAACGAACCGCGCGGGGCAGGTTGCCTGCCCGACGCGCCAAGCGCCGCTGTCACGATTGAAATCAGGACAAGATAGGCCGCGCTCAATCGCTTCATTTGTGCACGTCAAGTGTTGCGCTGTTGGCGTATCAGGCCTTCCTGTGCCACCGAGGCCACCAGCGTCCCATCGCGCTTGAAGATAAGTCCACGCGCGTAGCCACGCGAACCATGCAAATTCGGCGAATCCTGCGCGTAAAGCAGCCAATCATCGGCGCGGAATGGCCTGTGCAGCCACAGCGCATGATCAAGACTGGCGGCCATGAATTTCTGTTCGAACAGCGTACGTCCGTGCGGCGCCAGCGCAGTGTCGAGCAACATCATATCGGAAGCATAGGCCAATACGCATTGATGGATCGCCGGAAGATCGGGCAACTTGCCGGTGGTGCGAATCCAGATGTTGAATTGTCCGCCAGGAATCTTTTTTCCGAGATATCGCTCGAATTCGACCGGCCGCAACTCGATTGGCCGCTCGCGTTCGTAGTAGCGCCGGACCGGATCCGGCATCATCGGCAACATCTTTTCCCGCATATCGGTTTCGCTCGGAAGCTTTTCCGGCGGCGGCACGTCG
This sequence comes from Pseudolabrys sp., assembly GCA_035519415.1. Classification (GTDB taxonomy): domain Bacteria; phylum Pseudomonadota; class Alphaproteobacteria; order Rhizobiales; family Xanthobacteraceae; genus Pseudolabrys. Next base: position 105,971 of record DATIWJ010000010.1, on the reverse strand, counting down.
GGCATCTTGGCCTGATGGTCGAGACCCGGCTCGTCCGTATGAAACGATACGAGCATCGAAAAAATCGGATGTCCGTGCTGGCGGGCGGTGACGCGCCGCGTGGTAAAGCTCTTGCCGTCACGGATGCGATCGACGTCATAGATGATCGGCACCTTGGGGTCGCCCGGCAACAGGAAGTAGGCGTGCAATGAATGCGGCGGCCGGACGTCGACGGTCCGCACCGCGGCTACCAGCGCTTGACCGATCACCTGGCCGCCAAAAACTCGCTGCCAGCCGACCTGCGGCGAGCGGCCGCGGAACAGGTTCATTTCGAGCGGCTCGAGGTCAAGAATATCGAGCAAATCCTGGACGGCGGAGGACATGAGCGGGCCCGCAAAAGGTCAAACTATGTCCTCAAACTGCTATGCTGCGGCGAGATTTACAAGGAACGCGGATGGATAAAGGCGATCACTCGCGAACCGATGTCGTCATCGGCGGAGCCGGTTTTGCCGGCCTGGCGCTGGCAATCGCCCTGCGCCAGGGGCTGGGCGATCCTTTCACGGTCGCGGTCATTGATCCGACGCTGGCCCACGTCCAGTCGAAGGATCCGCGCGCCTCTGCAATAGCCGCGGCGGCGCGCCGGCTTTTTGAGGTCATCGGGGTGTGGGATGCGGTTGCGGACAAGGCGCAGCCGATTCTCGATATGGTCGTGACCGACTCGAGGCTGGACGATTCCGTGCGACCGACTTTTCTGACCTTCGGCGGCGAGGTGGAGGAGGGCGAACCCTTTGCCCATATGGTCGAGAACCGGCATCTGGTCGACGTATTGGTCGCAAGGGCAAAGGAGCTCGGGGTCGATTTGCGCGCGGGCGCGGTCGCCGGCTTTGAGAGACGCGGGAATGCCATTGAGGTCGCACTCTCCAATAATGTCGTCATTGCCTCCGCCCTTCTGGTTGGCGCCGATGGTGCACACTCGCTGATCCGCGAGGGGGCGGGCATCCCCACCTATGGGTGGAATTACGACCAGTCGGCGATTGTCACGACGGTTGCGCACGAGCGCGAACACAATGGACGTGCCGAAGAACATTTTCTTCCGGCCGGTCCATTTGCAATTCTGCCGCTCAAAGGCCGACGTTGTTCAATTGTGTGGACCGAAAGCGCGCGCGAGGCCGAGCGTATCGTTGCGCTTCCCGATGAAGAATTTCATCGTGAACTTGAGAAACGCTTCGGCCTGCAGCTTGGCGATCTGGAAGTCGTCGGAGCGCGGCGGGCATTTCCGCTTGGGCTGTTTACCGCGCGCACATTCATCGGCGAAAGGCTGGCGTTGATCGGTGACGCCGCGCACATTATCCATCCCATCGCCGGGCAGGGATTGAACATGGGCCTGCGCGATGTGGCCGCGCTTGCCGAAGCGATTGCCGACGCCGCGCGCCTCGGGCTTGATCCCGGCGGGCCCGGCGTGCTCGAACGCTACCAACGCTGGCGGCGCTTCGATACCATGACCATGGGAATCGCGACTGACGGGTTGAACCGGCTCTTCTCCAATCGCTCCGATGTGCTGCGGCTCGCGCGCGACATCGGTCTTGGACTGGTTGAGCGGATGCCGGCGCTCAAGCGCGTGTTCATCCGCGAAGCAGCCGGGTTCACTGGCGACGTGCCGAAGTTGCTGAAGGGCGAAGCGCTATAGCTTAGTCGAGCATTCGCCGTACGATGGCATCGATATGAACACGCGCGCAATCAATCATCGGAAAGCCGGCATTATTCTCCGTGAACACCATTGAGAGGTCGGTGCCGGCGATCAAAACAGCCTCGGCGCGATCGCGCGCGACAAATGCCTGCGCAAGTTTCCGCAACTCTTGCGTTTGCGCGTCCGTACCGCCGCCCGTGACAAAATCCGTATAGATTTGGTGGATGCGGTCGATCTCGCCCGCGTCGGGCATGACCGTCTCGATGTCATCGAGGCAGCCGAACATACGCGTTTCGATCGTGAAACGGGTGCCGAGGAGAGCCACACGCTTCAAGCCTCGCGCACGCACCGCCCGAGGCACTTCGGTCAACATGTCGACGAGTGGCAGCGGCGATATGGCGGCGAGCTGCTTGGCGCAAATGTGCGGGGTGACGGCAACAATGGCGCCGAGTTCGGCGCCGCCTGCCGCCATGCTCTCGATCAGGTCAGCGAAGTAGCGCGCAAGACCCTCGAAATCCTTTGTGGTCACCGTGGCATAGACGCGACGATATTCAGCATGAGTGATAAGCAGGCGTGGCACGCGTTCGTGCTTCTCAAATGCTGTAACCAGCTCGCGGTAATAGTGGACTGTCGCAGCCGGGCCAAGCCCACCGATCAAGCCGAGGCAACGCCCTTCTTTGCCCATCGAACTCACGTCAACGGAATACTGCCGACATGATCCTTGAAAGCCTGGCGCGATGAAATCGCGCTATACCACCGGTCGAGGTTGGGCATTTTTGGCCGTTCCGGCACCAACTGCACGAAGCGATAGCACATGATGCCGACCGGGATATCGCCGTAGGAAAACGAAGGCCCGGCAACGTATTGCGTCTTGCCCAATTGCGCGTCGAGTATCTTCATCGCGTCCGTCGTCTTTTCTTTTGAGGTCTTGATGGCGGCCATGTCGCGCTTTTCCGGAGCTGTGCGGATCAGGCCCCAGAAGGCGTGGAAGATCGCCGGTCCGACCACCGATAGTTGCCAGTCCATCCACTGACTGGCGAGGGCGCGCTGCTTGGGATCCTTCGGCTCGATGACACCGGCCTTGTCGTGCTTGCCGGCGAGATAACGCACGACGGAATTGGATTCCCACAGCAAGAAGCCGTCTTCCTCCTCGAGTGTCGGCACCAAGCCGTTCGGGTTCATGGCGAGATAAGCCGGCTCTTTATTCTTGCCGAACGCCCCGCCGATATCGATACGCTGATGTTCAAGCTTGAGCTCGCCCACCGCCCACATCGCTTTCTGCACGTTCGACGATGTGTTGCGGCCCCAGATCTTGATCATTGCAGTTTTCCTTCCCTCACTCACTGTCATGCCCCGCGAAAGCGGGACATCCAGTACTCATTGACATTTTTTGATTTGTACGGGCTGCGACTCATTCCAATCGGCGGGCTTCTTCCGGCAGCATGATCGGTATGCCATCGCGGATTGGATAGGCGAGCTTGGCCTTGCGGGAGATCAGTTCCTGTTTCGCAGCGTCGTACTCAAGCGGCCCTTTGGTAACAGGGCAGACGAGAATTTCCAGCAGTTTCGGGTCAACACTGCCCGGGGGCCGTTCGGTAGGCGGGACGGTAGCCATGACAGAATCCTCAGATAATTCACGATGTTATAGCATGGCTCGCGACTTACTGCAGCTGCGGTTCGCCTTCAGTGTTCTTTTTGGCGAGATCGATTTCGGTGATGGCGATCAGGATCTCCGCACGCGTTTTTAAGTCCGGCGCCTCCAGCAGGGCCTGTTTTTCCGCCGTGCCATAGGGCGACATCATCGACAGCGCATTGACCAGAGCCTCGTTCGGCGCCTTTTCGATGCCCTCCCAGTCTGCCTTCAGATCGTTGGCTTTGAGAAAATCGGTGAGCGCGGCCAGCAGCGCCGCCCGGTCGACGGCACTCTCACCCTTGCGCGCGACGAAGTCGTCAGCGAACGGTGCATAAGTCACGCGGCATTGCCGGTATGGGGTCGCGACCTTCAACTCCTCCTCGACGCGGAAGCGCGCAACACCGGTAAGTTCGATCAGATACCGGCCGTCACCGCTTTCGGCGAGCTGGGTGATGCGCCCAGCGCAACCGATCTTGTAAAGCGACGGCTTTTCGCTCGCTCCTCCTTGAGCGGCGTCGGGCTGGATCATGCCGATCAGCCTGTGCCCGTCACGCAGCGCGTCATCGACCATCGCGATATAGCGCGGTTCAAAAATATTGAGCGGCATCTGTCCACGCGGCAAAAGCAACGCGCCCGGCAGAGGAAAGACCGGGATGACTCCGGGCAATTCGATCGGCCCGCGATATTGTGCATTCATCGGCATCTTCGCTTCACTCTGCCACTCGGCGCCACTGCCGGAGCGAAACGTCTACGAGAACAAAATCGACGACAGACGCTTGCGCCCTTCCACGGTCGCGGGGTCGGTCGCACCCCATGCTTCGAAGAACTGGACGAGTTGTTTACGCGCGCCATCGTCGTTCCATTTGCGGTCGCGCCTGACGATTTCGATCAGATGCTTGACCGCGTCTTCACGCTTGCCTTTGCCATTAAGCGCGACTGCAAGGTCGAAGCGCGCCTGATGGTTGAGCGGATCGGCAAGCACTTTCACTTCGAGTTCTGCCGGCGCGCCGACCGAGTTTGCCTGCTCGGCGACCTCGAGTGCGGCGCGTGCAGCAGCGACTGCCGCGTCATTTCGCTTGGCCTCAGGGACGAGGGCGAGAGTCTGCTTCGCCTGTTCCAGGGCGCCCGTTTTAACGTAGCAGCGCGTGAGGCCGGCGAGTGCCTGTATGTTGCTGCCGTCCTCGGCAAGCAGCTGCGCGTAAAGTTCGGCGGCGCCGGCGGCATTGCCTTCAGCCAGCGCTGCATCGGCTGCTTTGAGTAAATCCTTTTCCTCGGCGCCGACCGCACCTTTTGTGATCCGTTCCAGGAACGCGACGACCTGGCTCTCGGGCAACGCGCCCATGAATCCGTCGACCGGCTGACCATTTGAAAACGCGATGACTGCCGGAATCGACTGGATGCCCATCTGGCCCGGAATCGCCGGATGCTCGTCAATATTCATCTTCGCGAGTTTGACCTTGCCTTTGGCGGCCTTCACGCTCTTCTCCAGGACGGGCGTGAGCTGCTTGCAAGGTCCGCACCAGGGCGCCCAGAAATCGACCAGCACCGGCTGGCGCTTCGATTCCTCGATCACGTCTTTCATGAAGCCTTGCGTGGTTGTGTCCTTGACCACCTCGGCTGCTGTTATCGCCCCGCCGTCTTGCAGCATTGTTCCTCGCCTCATCTGACCACGGATGGCCTGACCATCACAGTACCCTGCCGGATTAGATGGGTTATCCGGGAAGCTAGCGCAATCATCAAGGTGTGGTCGAGGCGCGCCCCGAAACAGGCTCGATCCGGGGGATATGGCCGGTCGATTCGAGAAATTTCACCAGATCCTCGCGCTTTATCGACGTGGTCATGGTGTTGACCAGTGGATGATAATTGAGGGTCTCGTGCGCCATCATGGCTTTATCCAGGATAACGGTCACCCGGCCTGTCGTGTCATTTATGACGCCGAATGGCGTCACTGCGCCCGGTTCGACGCCCATGACCTCACGAAGAAGATCGGCCGAACCGAACGAAAATCGCCCGCTGGCACCGAGCCGCCGGTGCAAGCCCTTCAGGTCGATGTCCGCGTCTTCCAAAGCAACGACCAGATAGATGTCATATTTTTTATCGCGCAAAAACAGGTTCTTGGTGTGGCCACCTGGAATCTGCCCGCGCAGATTCCGCGATTGTTCGACGGTGAACAGTGGCGGATGCTTGACCGTCGAATGGAGGATGCCGAGAGCGTCAAGCGCGGCGAAGAGCTGTTCGGGAGTTATTGGCATCCGGGCAATAATCCCGCGGGCGGCGTGTTAGTATTATCGGAGATCCAGAGAGGTAATACTTATGCGCATCTTGCTGATTGCGGGGGTTCTTGTTGCCGTTGTGTCATTTGATACGCGGTCGTCGAATGCTCAGGAGGGTCCCTGGTGCGCGATTATCTCGCTTGGCCCTGGTTCCGTCTACGAAGATTGCCGGTATAGGTCGCTCGAGGCATGCCGGCCGAATGTCCTGGCGGGTAATCGTGGCTTCTGTAACCCGAACCCGCGGTGGACAGGGCCTGTGCCCAAGTCCAGGACGCGCCACAAGCGGCGGGTGCAACAAAGCTAGACGTGCGGTATCGGCGCCGTCCCTTTGGCAGAGAAGAGGTTGAACACGTGCGCATAGTTCTGGTGATTGGAGTTCTTGCAGCGATCCAGTTGACCAATCCGGGCCCGGCACGCGCCGTCGAAGGTCCTTGGTGTGCGCTGCTCAATTTTGGCAGCGATCTGTCGGAAGATTGCCAATATCGCTCTCTTGAAGAGTGCCGGTTGACGATCATTTCCGGGTTCCGGGGCTTTTGCAATCCGAACCCGCGATGGCAGGGTGACGTCGTCAAGGCACGGCCGCGCCGCAAAAGTTAGCCTGAATGGCGCCATTGGCAGCCAAGGTTGCTTTTAGGCGCCCCTTTTGGCTATAGGAACGGCCTTGGCGGCCGATAAGGCTTTTCGGCCAAACAACTAACGGATGCGGGTGTAGCTCAGGGGTAGAGCACGACCTTGCCAAGGTCGGGGTCGAGGGTTCGAATCCCTTCGCCCGCTCCAGTTTTTTTCTGACAATCAATTAACGTCCAGCGCGCAATATGCGTGCTCGACCACTAGTCGGGCTTGTAGGTCTCGCGCTTGCTGTTCGCGAGCTTGACCAGCGCCTCGGCCGCAAGTCGATCGTCTTTCAGGAACGCCGCGAACGCGGTCGGTGTAGTCGGCGCCGCCACCACGGCTTGCTGGTTCAGATACTCGATAAAACCCGGTTCGCTGAACAGCTTGACGAACTCGCTGTTGACCTTGTCGACGATCGCCGACGGCGTGCCTTTTGGCGCCGCGAGACCCCACCAGCCCTGGCCCGGGTAGCCAGCAAGACCAGCCTCCGCCAGCGTCGGCACGTCCGGCAGCAGCGGCGAGCGCTTGTCGGCCGACACGGCGAGGGCAACGACATTGCCGGCCTGGATCAAGCCGAGGAAATTCCCGATCCCGAAGCGCGTCAGCTGAACTTGATTGGCGGCGAGAGCCTGTGCTGCCGGTCCGCCACCCTTGTAAGGCACACCGACAATTCTGGTGCCCCATTGATTGTTGAGCCATCTCAGGAACAGGTCGGGAAATGAACCTTCACCCAGGGTGGCGAAGTTGAGACTGTCCGGCTTCGCGATTGCCAGATTTTTGAGTTCGGCGACCGATTTCACGCCCAGCGCGGATGAGACGAACAGTCCTTCGTTGAGAAAGAACAGCCGTGTCACCGGCACCAAATCGCGGTCCGGATCGTAAGGCAGCTTGTCGAACAGCAGAGGATTGTAGGACATCGTGCTGTGATAAATGACGCACAGCGTGTAGCCGTCGGGCGCTGCCTGCGCGCAGGCTTGCGCGGCAACGATGCCGCTTGCGCCGCCGCGATTTTCGATGATGAGTGGCTGGCCGAGACGCGGCTGCAATTCGGCCGTGGCCTTGCGCATAATAACGTCGGTGACACTACCGGCGGCGATCGAGACGATCAGGCGGATCGGACGATCCGGATAGGTTTGGGCCTGCGCCGAACTGACGACGCCAATCACCAGCAAACTGAACACTGCCTTGGCGATCCTCCGCATGACGTTTCCTTCCCATAAGAAGCTTTACAGTTTTCCTTCGAACGCGGCGGTGACGAAATCGTCGACCATGTTGTAGCACTGCCGCGCGGCACCGGGATCGAAGCGGCCGATACCCGGCACGTTGGATTCGCTTTCGCAAAACGAATGCAGCAAGTGACCGAACAACAGCATCTGCCACCTGGCACCACTGGCTTCCATTTCCGCTTCAAACGCGTCGCGGTCCTTTTTCGGCACCACAGGATCCGCGGCACCATGCATGACGCAGACTGCCGCCTTGATGTCACCGGCCTTTGCCGGCAATGAGGTGAGCAGATCGCCGTGCATACAGACGACGGCCTTCACATCCGCGCCTGTGCGCGCGAGTTCCAGGACGTTGCCGCCGCCAAAGCAGAAGCCAGCCGCGGCTTGCCGGCTGAGATCGCCGATGCCGCGTTTGTTGCACTCGCTGCGAAGCGCGCCGAGCGCCGCGGTGATGCGGCGCCTTCGTTCCGGCGCATCCGCGCGCAGGCCGTTAGCGAGGGGTGCGGCTTCGGGCGGACCGTTGGCGACTTTGCCGTTGCCATACATATCGGCAATGAAAGCGATGTATTTGCTGCCAGCCATGTGGCTGACGCGCTCGATGGCGACCTCGCTGATGCCAAGCCAGTTCGGCGAAATCAGCAATAAAGGGCGGCGGCTTTTGGTGTTCTCGTCATAAATCAACGCACCGATGCCGGCGACACTGCCCGCCTGATAGTTGATCCGCTCGACTTTCACCGCGCGCCCCTCATTTTGTTCGTTCAGCCGAGAATGATTTCTCCGATCGACCCGGCATCGTATTGCGTGAAATAGAGTCGGCCGTTCGACATTGCCGCGATACAGCGCGCGCCACTGGCCGGCGTCGGAATATCGTATTCGCCAATCAACGTCCCATCCGGCGCCATGCAGCCGATCTTGTTGGCAAAGTTTTCCGTGCACCACAGATTGCCATCAGGTCCGACGGTGACACCGCGCAGTGACGCATTGGGCGTTGGGAACTTGAAGTCCTGGAATTGACCGTCGCGGCCGAGTCGGCCGAGCGCATTGGCGCCGGTTTCGACAAACCAGATGCTGCCGTCGGGATGCGTGACCATGGCGCGCGGTTGGCTGTCGTGGCCAGGGATATCGAATTCGGTTACCAGCCCATCCACGGTGATGCGGCCGACACGGTTGCCGGCTGCTTCGCTGAACCAGAGGTCGCCATCGCGCACCACGATCGACAGCGGTTTGCTGCCGGGCGAGATGCCGTTTTTGAACTCTCTTATATGACCGTCGCAAGAAATGCGGCCAATCTGGCTCAGCTCTGTTTCAGAGAACCAGATATTGCCATCCGGCCCAAGCGCGATTCCGTCAGGGCCAGCGTTGGCGGTCGGAACCTGAAATTCCGCCAGTTCGCCCTTTGTCGTGATGCGGCCAATCTTGTTGGCTTTCTTTTGCGCAAACCACAGATGGCCATCACCGCCGAGGGTAATACCAATCGGAGTTGCGCCGGGTGTCGGCAACGAGAATTCGGTAAACTTTGCGCTGCGCGGATCAAAGTTGCCGATCTTGCCGGCACCGCTCTCGCAGAACCACAAGTTTCCGTCCGGGCCCTCGACGCAGATATACGGCGCGCTGCCAACGCTTGGTATCTTGTGTTCACGAATTTGTATCGGGCGTGGCGCCAACTGTTCCTGGCGCGGATTTGAAGTTGCGTCTCCGACAATCACGGACATCGACCTCGTACCGCGATCCAGTACAACAAATATCGCACTTCGGAATGCTAGTGGCCGGTGTCGAAAGGTGTCAATCTTTGCCGGATCACAACTCGACCGCGCAAGAATTTCTAATCAGAGCGAAGGCGGAATACCGCGCGACTGCTTGCCGCGGCGCACCGCGACAATCTCCGCTAGGATCGAGATTGCGATCTCATCAGGCGTGATCGCGCCAAGATCAAGACCGGCGGGCGCCTTGAGTCTGGCCAGACGATCCGCTGCAACACCGCGTTCAGCGAGTGTCTTTTTCAGGACATCTGCTTTCTTGCGGCTTCCGACGAATGCGACATATTCCGCGTCGGTGGCGAACGCAGCCTGCAAGGCCGCTTCGTCGCCGCGGCCCTGTGTCGAGACCACGACGTAGCGCTCGCCGGCTTCCTCGACGGACAAGGCATAACCCTCGATGCGCCGGTCGGCGTCTTCGAATGCCGATTGCTCGGCGGGCGGCGCGCAAACGGTCACGGCAAAAGCCATGCGTCTGGCAAGATCGGCGATGGCGACCGCCACCGGACTCGATCCACAAATGACGACCTGGGCGCGCGGCAATACCGGCTCCACGAATATGTCCATCGTACCCTGGCTCGGGCACATATTCTTGGCAAAGCGCACGCCGCCTTTCTCTTCGCCGGCCCTGTGACCTTGCTTGTCCAGCTCGTCAGGGGGTTCGACCGAGACGAGCCGGGAGCGGCCGTCGGCCAGCGCATCCTTTGCCGCCTTGATGACCGCCGCGCGGGCGCAGCCGCCGCCGATCCAGCCTTCGGTGATCGTTCCGTCCGGCAAGATAACGGCTTTGGCGCCTGCCTTGGCCGCGGTCGCCGCCACCGTGCGCACCACCGTCGCAAGCACGAACGGTTCGCCCGTGGCCTTGCGACTCGAAATGATGCCGAGAATGTCGGGTGCCTTTTTCATGGCGTCATATCCGTGCGAGATATGGTTCAAGCGCCGCCAGGCTCTCGAGATTGTGCGCGGCCGCGAACAGATCGATGTGGGGGAGTGCCGCCTGCATGCCGCGCGCCTGCGGGCTGTAGTCTTGCCAACCGATCAGCGGATTGAGCCAGACAATGCGCCGGCACCGCCGCCGCAAGCGCCGCATCTCCTCCGCGAGCTGTTCGGGCTCGCCGGTATCGTAGCCGTCCGAGACAATCATGACCGCGGTGCGCGAATTGATGACGCGGCGCGCGTGCCAGCGATTGAAGGTGGCAAGACTTTCGCCGATCCGCGTGCCGCCGCCGATGCCCTGGGCCATCAGGGAAAGCTTGTCGACAGCGCGTGTGACGTCGCGATCGCGCAGCGAGGGCGATACATGCGCGAGCCGCGTGTGAAAGACAAACGCCTCGGCCTCGCGGAAGGCATCGACAATGCCGTGCAGGAAGCGGACGAAGACGGCTGTATAGAGATCCATCGAGCCGGAGGCATCAAGCAAGACCACAAGCCGCAGCGGCTTGATCTTGCGGCGGCGCCAGGCGAGATCGACGGGCGTGCCGCCATGCGAAACATTCCGGTGAATCGTGCGGCGCAAATCCAGCCGCCGCCCGTGCCGGCGAATTTGCTGCCGGCGGACCAGCCGCGCGCGCATGACGCGCGCCAGACGTTCGGCAAGCGCGAGCGCCTGCGCCATGTCCGCGGGGTTTGTAATATGACGGAAATCAACCACCGACAGATTTTCTGAGCGTGACGCTCCCTCGCGCCGTCCGCGCCCATCGGCGGCGCTTTCACTGTCGCCTTCGTTGCGGCGCTCGACGTGGTTGGGCTGACCAAGATTTCCGTGTGAGGGAGGCGCATCCGCGCGCGGCCGCGGCGGGGTCTGGCCTTGCGCCGCGACTCCTGACAGTGCTTTTACGTGGCGCATGCCGGCGCCGTGCCAATAGGCGTCGAAAATTTCCTCGAATCGCTCCCAGTCGGAATGCGTGGCGCAGAAGAGTGCCCGAAATGCTGACTTCATCTGCAAAGGATGAGACGCAAGCGGATGCGTCAGGATTGCCAGCGCGTCGCGCGTTTCCGCCAGTCCGACCTTGAAACCATTGTTGCGCAGGGTGTGCGCAAAGCCGGCCAGTTTTTCGCGCATCGCGCGGCCAATCTCGTTCCGTTCGTCCCCGCTAAGGAGGGGACCCGGAGCTGGATTCCCGCTTCCGCGGAAATGAGCGGATGACTGCCCATTCCGGCTCATCACGCAACCTTCCCAAGAAGGCGTTCGCTCACTTCGCGCGTGAGCCGGGATCGGTCCTCGTGCGTTTTGAGCAGGCAAATCATCGTCTCGTAGACGGCCTCGGGTTCCTGCCGCAGATCGTGCATCCCCAGGCCCGCCAGCGTTGCGGCCCAATCGAGCGTTTCCGCCACGCCAGGGACCTTACGCAGATCTTCCTTGCGTATCGCAGCGACCATCCGCGCGATCTGCAAGGCAAGTGCCGTATCGATGCCCGGCGTTTTTGTGAGAATGATTTTCGCCTCGCGATCGACGTCGGGGAAATCGACGTAATGATAGAGGCAGCGCCGGCGCAGGGCATCGGACAATTCGCGTGTGCCGTTCGATGTCAGTACCACGCGCGGGATCGCAGTCGCCTTGACGGTGCCGAGCTCCGGGATGCTGACCTGAAAATCGGAAAGCAGTTCGAGCAGGAACGCCTCAAATTCCTCGTCGGCCCGGTCCACCTCGTCGATGAGCAGGACCGGCGGCTTGTCGCGCCGAATGGCGGCGAGCAGCGGTCGTTCGAGCAAATAGCGCTCCGAGAAAATGTGCTCTTCGATTTTTTGTGCATCTTCGCCTGTGGCTTCGCGCGTCTTGATGGCGAGCAACTGGCGCTGATAGTTCCACTCGTAGAGCGCGGCGTTCTGGTCGAGCCCTTCGTAGCATTGCAGCCGGATCAGCTCGGCCCCATGAACGGCGGCAAGCGATTTCGCGACTTCGGTCTTGCCGACGCCGGCTTCGCCCTCGAGCAGCAGCGGCCTTTTCAGGTACTCCATCAGCCAAAGCGCGGTCGCGATATCGCGATCGGCAATATAGCCGACGGCGGCCAGGCGATCAGAAATGTCGTTGCGGTTCAATGTCATGACTGGCTGTCATGTAAGCATGCGGCGCCGGGTTCGCACCAGCGCCGCAAAATCCCCTGGGATGCGGCCTCACTGATGCAGGCCGAGTTTGTCCGCCGCCGTCCAGGTTCGCCAATTGTCGTGCGGCATCTGAATGTGGGTCGAGCCCAGGAATCCGAAGGCATCGTTCACGGCGTTGGAGAAACAAGGCACGCCGCCGACATTCGGGCTTTCGCCAACGCCCTTGGCGCCGATTGGATGGTGCGGGGAGGGCGTAGTCGTCCAGTCGGTCTCCCAATGCGGCGTTTCGACTGCGGTCGGTAAAAAATAGTCCATGAGCGAAGCAGTCGTGACGTTGCCGTCTTCATCGTAATGGATCTCCTGACCCATCGCGATCCCGAATGCTTCAGTCAGGCCGCCATGCACTTGGCCCTCGATGATCATCGGATTGATGCGCGTGCCGCAATCATCGAGCGCATAGAAGCGCCGGATTTTTGTCGTCCCGGTATCGACATCCACGTCGACGACGCAGATGTAAGCGCCAAACGGGAAGGTGAAGTTCGGCGGATCGTAATAGTTCACCGCCTCCAGCCCCGGCTCCATGCCGGGCGGCACCTCGTGGTAAGCCGCCCAAGCAAGCTCGGTCATGGTCTTGAAGCGCTCGGGGTTACCTTTCACGCGGAAGCGATCCACGTCCCATTCAAGATCGTCGTCGTGTACCTCGAGCATGTAGGCCGCAATCATCTGCGCTTTCGCCTTGATCTTGCGGCACGCCATCGCGGTCGCTGCGCCGGAAACGGGTGTCGAACGCGAGCCGTAGGTGCCGAGACCATAAGGTGCGGTGTCGGTGTTGCCTTCCTCGACCGCGATATTGTCGGCGGGCAGACCAAGCTCGGTGGCGATAATCTGTGCGTAGGTCGTCTCGTGGCCCTGCCCCTGCGACTTCGTTCCGAGCCGGCAAATGCCGGTGCCGGTGGGATGGATGCGGATTTCGGCCGAATCGAACATCGCGATGCCGAGAATGTCGCAATTGCGCGAGGGGCCGGCGCCGACGATTTCGGTAAAGAACGCAACGCCGATTCCCATCAGCTCGCGCGTTTCGCCTCGCTTGAATGCGGCCTGCCTGGCCTTCTGTTCCTCGCGCAACTTCTTGTAGTTGACCGTCTCCACCGCCTTGCTCATCGCGGTGTGATAGTCGCCGGAGTCATATTGCCAACCCGTCGCCGACGTGTAGGGGAATTGCTCGCGCCGGATCAGGTTCTTCATGCGGAATTCGACCGGATCCATCTTGAGTTTCTGCGCCATGATGTCCATGGCACGCTCGATGGCATAGGCGGCTTCGGTGACGCGGAATGAACAACGATAGGCAACGCCACCCGGTGCCTTGTTGGTGTAGACGCCGTCGACCGAGACATGCGCGGCCGGGAAATCATACGACCCGGTGATAATGCTGAAGAGACCGGCGGGCCACTTGCTCGCGTTGGCGCAGGCGTCGAATGCGCCGTGATCGGCGATGGTGTAGCAGCGCAAACCTGTTACCTTCCCGTCTTTGGTGCAGGCAATCTCGGTTTGCATGTGGAAGTCGCGCGCGAATGCCGTGGTGGACAGATTCTCGATGCGATCCTCCGTCCATTTCACCGGGCGTCCGGTGACAATCGAAGCGACGATCGAGCAGATGTAGCCGGAATAGGCGCCAACCTTGTTGCCGAAACCGCCGCCGATGTCGGGCGCAATGACGTGAATCTTGTGCTCAGGAATCTTCGAGATCAGCGAGCCTACGGTGCGGATGACATGCGGGGCCTGGAACGTGCCGTGTAACGTCAGCTCGCCCGTGACCTTGTCAAAGGACGCGACACACTGACAGGTTTCCAATGGGCACGGGTGCACGCGCGGATAAACGATAAACTCGTTGATCGTCACGTCGGCTTTCGCAAAAGCCGCATCGGTTGCGGCTTTGTTGCCGGCCTGCCAGTTGAAGACATGGTTGTAATGATTGCGCTTGCCATGGGCGCCTTCGGTCTTGTCCTTGATGTCTTCGCGGATCACCGGCGCATCTTTCGCCATCGCCTTGAGCGGATCGACGTTGACGGGCAGCGCCTCGTATTCAACTTCGACGAGCTCGGCCGCGTCCGCCGCAGTGTAGCGATCTTCGGCGATAACAAATGCGATTTCCTGATTCTGGAACAGCACCTTGCCGTCGGCCAGCACCATTTGCACGTCACCGGCGAGCGTCGGCATCCAGGCGAGGTTGACTGTCTTGAGTGTCTCCGCGGTGATGACGGCAACGACGCCGGGCACGGCGGCAGCCTTGGTGGTATCGATCTTCTTGACGCGCGCGTGCGCATGCGACGAGCGCGTGAAATCGCCGTAGAGCATGCCGGGCAGCTTGAGATCGTCGATATAGTTGCCTTTGCCCTGGACGAAGCGGACATCCTCGACGCGCTTGCGCTTGCAGCCCATTCCCTGAAGCTTTTCGGCGCGCTCGGCGGAGGTGGGGGTCTGGTCGTTCATTCTGCGGCCTCCCGGAACGGCACGCCGCTCAGCTTGGCGGCGGCGTGTTGAATGGCTTTGACGATGTTCTGATAGCCGGTGCAGCGGCACAGGTTGCCCGAGATACCGAAGCGGATTTCCTCCTCGGTCGGATTGCTGTTTTCCTGCAGCAGCCGGTAAGCGCGTACAATCATGCCCGGCGTACAGAAGCCGCATTGCAGGCCATGCATTTCGCGGAAGCCTTCCTGCAGCGCATGCAGCGTGCCGTCGGCATTGGCCATGCCTTCAATGGTGCGGATGTCGGCGCCATTCGCCTGCACCGCGAACATGGTGCAGGATTTCACCGACTTGCCGTCAAGATCGACAGTACAGGCGCCACAGTGACTGGTGTCGCAACCAATATGCGGACCGGTCAGTCTTAACTGCTCGCGCAGGAAGTGGATGAGCAGCGTGCGCGGCTCGACCAGCTCCTCCACGTTCTTGCCATTCACGGTCATGGAAACCTGGGATTTGGCCATCGTCGTCTCCCGAAAAATCAGGCACCGGCGCGCGCTTTGGCGCTGGCGAGAGCGCGGGCAAGCATCACGCCCGCCATTTTTGTGCGGTAGGTCGCAGGCCCGCGCGCGTCGGATGCCGGCGAGGTGATCGCTTCGGCGGCTGCTACTGCCTTTTTCACGGACGCGGCATCGAGCGTCGAGCCGGTCAGGATCCTGGCCGCTTCCTCGGCCCAGAGCGGCGTCTCCGCCACGTTGGTCAGGCCGATCGAGCAGCTCGCCACCTTGCCGCCGCTCGTGGTCAGCACGACAGCCGCGGCGGCGGTCGCGTAATCGCCGATCTTGCGCTTGAGTTTTTCATAAGCGTGGCCGTGACCCGCCGCCGGCACAGGAATACGAATTGCGGTCACGATCTCGCCCGGCTCCAGCGCGGTGAAATAAGCACCTTGGTAGAATTCGCGCGCTGCTATGCGACGCTCGCCGGATTTTCCGGTGGCGTGATAGGTCGCATTCAGGCACATCATCACCGCCGGCATGTCGTTGCCGGGATCGCCATTGGCGACGTTGCCGCCAAGCGTGCCGACATAGCGCACCTGCGGATCGGCGATCAGCAGCGAGGTCTCGCGCAGAATAGGAATTTTCTTCGCCAGCAGGTCTGAGCCGATCAGCTCATGCTGCGTCGTCGTGGCGCCGATGACGATATCGCGGCCGTCCTCGCGAATGCCCTTGAGTTCGGCAACCCCGCCAATATCGACCAGATGGCCGGGCGCAGCGAGCCGGAGCTTCATCATGGGAATGAGACTGTGGCCGCCGGCAATAGCGCGGGCGTCGTCACCGAACTGGGAGAGCAGGCCGACTGCTTCCTTGACGGATGACGGGCGATGATAGGCGAAAGCGCCAGGTATCATAGGTAATCCCTCCCGGGCGCCCGAACCTGTCGGCTTACGGCCGAAATCGCGGTTTCCTGGCGGGCAGCCCTATCCATGTGATTGGCGGGCAGGTTGGCGAGCTGTGCACCCGGCAGCAATGTTCGATGCACGAAACGGACGGCACGCGCACCAGCGGGGGAGGCCGCGCACGAATTGCGGCTATGGCGCATGAACTGCGTCAGTTCTGCTGACGCAATCAGTAATAGGTAGCGACAAAGAGAAAAGTTTTGCGGCGCAATATATGAATTCTGGCGCCAGCTACCCGGCCTTCGCGCCGATGCGCGACTTCAGCCAACCGATACGGCTTCGGCTGACGGGAACCGAATACTGTCCGCCGGCGATCATTTCGACCGTCTCGCTATCGCCGGACCGCTTATATCCGACCACGCGCTCGATATTGACGATGTGGCTGCGGTGGACCCGAATGAACCTTGTTTTGTCGAGCCGCGATTCCACATCGCCGATCGCCAGCGGGCAAAATAATTTGGCGTTGCCGTTGAAGATATAGGTGTAGTGCGCGTTGGCATGCACGGCGACGACCTCCTCGACCGCAATGAACTGCGTGGCGCCGTCGCGCTCTATCGGCAGATGACGCGCCACGCGCGGAGGCGGCGCACCGGCGCCCCCAAGCGGCCCATAAGTGCCGCGCCCGAATTCGGCCGGCGATGCGGTGAGCTGCGCTGTCGCAGTCGCCAAATCAGGAGCGCCCGCGAGCATCGAAGCCTGGCCGATGTTCTGCATCGGCATGGCTTCGTCGCGTGCGCGATCCGGCACCAAAAACAAAAGAAACATGCCGGATACGCAGAAGGCGACGATGGCGACGACAATGGCGAGCAGATCGGTTGAAAGGGTTGGCGCCGCCGACACCGCGGTCGTGTGCGGGAACACGGTCATGCCCGCCATTGCGGTGTAATGCATTCCAGAAACGGCAATGCCGAAAGCGATCGCGGATAGTATCAGCGGTGGACGTCCGCCTCGCCCGGTTGCCAGCCAGAGCGCCAATGCGGATGTCGCAATGGCGATAACCAGGCTTGCCACCACATAAACCGGCGCGTGAATCATGTGAGCGCTCGCGTGCAGCGCGGTCATGCCGATGTAGTGCATTGAAAAGATGCCGGTCCCCATCAGCGTAGCTGACAAAGTCAAGCGCGTTAACGTGAAAGGACCCGAGCTGATCGCGAAGACGGCGATCCCAACCACGATCACACAGGCGAGGAATGACAGCAGCGTCGGGAAAACTAAATAGTCCGCCGCAAACGGCAACCGGGCGGCCAACATCCCGACGAAATGCATCGTCCATATGGCGACGGCTAATGAAAAGGCGGCTCCGGCAAGCAGCAAACGCCTTCGTATGCCAGCGGCATCGGCGATCTGCACCGCGAGGCCGAAGCCGACATAGGCGCCCTGGATCGCCATCACAATCGAAAGCAAGACAAGCCAGGGGTTGTACACCACCTGCATTGCAGCGTTCCCTTTCCGCAAAGGCGGACGCCCGGAATTTTCTTATTGTGGCGCTCCTGGATGACGCCAGTGTCAGACTAAAGCCTAGCAGATCGGGACGCAGCAGTAGAAGCCCGGTTAGCCAGTTGGCAAAGCCGCTCGCAGTGCGCACAATAGATCTCCCGATGGGCAATAAAAACTGCATGGGAGGGAAGACATGCGCACAAGTTTCATTGGCTTGGCAGCGGGTGCCGTTGCGCTTTCCGCAATACTCGTGCCGCGGCTCGCGACCGCCGAAGATTACCCCTCCCGTACAATTTCATTGGTCGTAGCGTTTCCCGCCGGCGGTGGCGTTGACACGGTCGGCCGGGTTGTCGCGCAAAAGCTTACGGATGCGCTCGGCCAGCAGGTAATTGTTGTGAACCGTCCGGGCGCCGGATCGGTGATCGGCACGCGCGACGTCGCCAGAGCACAGGCGGATGGTTACACATTGCTTCTGCTGGTGACCGGAGCCGGCCTTCCCGAGAATCCGGGCTACGACATGGCGAAGGACTTTGCGCCGATCGGATTGATCGCCTCGGTGCCGATCGTCATCATGTCCAATCCTTCTGTGCCCGCGAAATCCCTATCGGAAGTGATCGCACTCGCCAAAAAAGACGGCGACAAGGTTACAGTCGGCACGCCGCCGGCACCGACGCTGAATTATTTCGGCGCCGAACAATTCAAGGCGATGACGGGCACAAACATCACAATCGTCACCTATAAAGGGACCGGGCCGCTCACCAACGATCTCGTCGGCGGCCATGTCATGCTCGCCTTCAATACGCTGCCGCCGGCGATCGGCAACATCCAGGCCGGCGCACTGCGCGCCATCGCCGTCGGGTCTCCGACACGCATGGCCGCGATCCCCGACGTTCCGACCATCGCCGAGTCTGGCCTGCCGGGATTGGAGATCGTGCAATATTACGGACTGGTTGCACCGGCCGGCACACCACAGGCGATCATCGACCGGTTGAACAAGGAGCTGCGCAAGATTGTTACCTCGGATGATATGAAGAAGCGGCTGCTCGACGCCGGCGGCGATCCGCTCGCCAGTACACCGGCGGACTATGCGCAGAACATCCAGCGCGAAGAGGGCAAGTGGATGGCCGTGATCAAGAAGCTTGGCCTGGTGATCAACAACTAGCCAGAAGCCGTGGCCTTAAAACCCCGCGGCCAGCGAGCCGCGCGTACGCCGGTCGGCGGCGCCCACGTATCCGTCCGCGGTGACTTCAATGGAATTTGCCGAAGTCCCCAGCGGGGTTGCCTCTATCTGGTGGCCGCGATTGACCAAGGCATCAAGCACTTCGGGCGCGAATCCCGGCTCGACGTAGACCTGATCCGGCTGCCATTGGTGATGCAGGCGCGGGGCACTGACTGCCTTGCCGATCGGCATCTGGAAATCGATTGCGTTCACGATCACCTGCAGCACTGCGGTTATGATACGGCTGCCGCCGGGCGATCCAGTGATCAGAACCGGTTTGCCGTCTTTCAGCACAATCGTCGGGGTCATCGAGGACAAAGGGCGCTTGCCGGGGCCGGGCAGATTGGCGTTGAAGCCCACGAGGCCGTAGGCGTTCGCTGTTCCCGGCTTGGAGGTGAAATCGTCAAGTTCGTTGTTGAGCAGAACGCCGGTGCCTTCGGCAACGAGACCAAGACCGTATGAAAAATTCAGCGTGTAGGTGTTCGATACTGCGTTGCCGTCGCGATCGATGACCGAGAAATGCGTGGTGTTGCGGCCTTCGAAATCAGCCGGGGCGCCTGCGCGAACTTCGACTGACGGAGTCGATCGCGCGCCGATCTGCGCGCGCAGCGATTTCGCGTATGCTTTCGAAATCAAACCGGTCACCGGGATTTGCACGGCGTCGGGGTCGCCCATGAAGACGGCGCGGTCGGCATAGGCCCGCTTCATCGTTTCGATCATGTTATGGAGCGATTCTTCGCGGTTGAGCTTGGCGAGATCGTACCCTTCCAGGATGTTGAGCATCTCGATGAGATGCACGCCGCCCGATGATGGCGGCGGCATGGAGACGATGTCGTAGCCGCGGTAGCTGCCGCGCACCGGCTCACGCAGGATGGCTTTGTAATTTTTCAGATCGTCAACGGTCATGATGCCGCCAGCCTTGCGGACGGCCGCGACGATCTTTTCTGCAACTGGACCCTCGTAAAATCCCTTCGGCCCGGTGCTTGCGATGTTGTTTAGCGTGGCGGCAAGATCGGGCTGCAACAGATCCTGTCCGGGCGACAGCACGGAGCCGTCGCTATTGAGAAAAACCGGGGCACTCGAATTCCAGCGCGCGATGCGTTGTTGCGCCAGAGGCAGACTGTCGGCGGTATCATCCAAGACCTCGACGCCATTGCGGGCGAGGGTGATCGCCGGCTCAATCAGGTCGGCGAGCGATAGTTTGCCGGAACCAAACTTTCCGTGCGCGAGCGCAAGGCCGGCGACCGTACCGGGCACGCCAATTGAAAGCGCGCTGTCCCGCGATTTCACCGGATCCGCATTGCCGTGTGCGTCAAGAAACATGGTTGCACTTGCCGCCGCCGGCGCGGTCTCGCGATAGTCGACGGTAACGTCGCGATTGTCCCTGGCGAGGTGGATCACCATGAAACCGCCTCCGCCGATATTGCCAGCGCGCGGATAAGTGACCGCGAGTGCGAAACCGACCGCGACCGCAGCGTCGACCGCATTGCCGCCGCGGTCGAGGATCTCGACGCCGATGCGCGCCGCGCGTTGTTCCTGGGCGACAACCACGCCGTTGCGGGCAAGGATAGTCTGCGCCGGAGGGATCGCCGGCGCGCGCGTTTCCGGCGCCACTTGCGCCGAAACAGTGACGGTGAAGAAGAAGGCTACGCAGGCAAGCAAGATCCGGGTCATTCGCACTCATCCGATTGTCCCCGCGAAAGCGGGAACCCAGCCCCACCTAGCACGGGAAATATGGCCCAAGCTGGATTCCGGTTTTCGCGGGAATGAGCGGACCGAGAGGCTTTTAGCGCATGGATGGGATCTAGCGTGCCTGGCCGTGATACGCGGTGTTGGGTCGCATGTCGGTGGCAGATGCCACGCGGTTCGACATATTGAAGAATCCGGCTACCGCCGAAATGTCCCAGATCTCGCGATCCGTGAAGCCGACACGGCGCAGCCGCTCCCTGTCACCTTCCTCGACACTTGCCGGCGAGGCCGTGAGTTTGACCGCGAAGTCGAGCATCGCGCGCTGGCGTTTGTTCAGCCGGGCCACGCGATAATTCATCACGAGATGTTCGCCAAGCAGCGGGTTGCCGGAATACTGGCGGACCGCCGCGCCATGCGCAGTCAGACAATAGTAACAGCGGTTTTGCGAGGAGACCGCGACCGCGATCATCTCGCGCTCGAGCTTGGACAGGCCGGAGTCGCCCAGCATCAACTCGTTATACATAGCGACAAACGGCTCAAGCTTCGCCATGTCGAAGGCATAGGCGAGGAGCACGTTCGGCACGAAACCGAGCTTGTCCTGGCATTTCTTGAAATAGGTGGCCATCGCTGGCGATAGCTTCGCTATCTCGAGGTTCAGCCCGATAACGGGGACATCGTCCGCGACGGCGGAGGCCGGCTTTGTCGATATCGCCTTTGCCGCGGCGGGCTTGCCCGCCGGCGTCTTATTATTAGCGGACGCTTTGCCGCCCTTGATGGCGTGCAGCACCGGCTGGCCCTTGCCCGGTTTTGCAATTGCCGCTTTAGCGGCGGTTTTGGCTGATTTATTGGCCTTCGGCATTCCCGGTTCCCTAATTATTTCACTGCTTGCCCTCAAATCAGACTACCGTGTTCCGGGCACCTGCGAAACGCATTGCCGACCACTATTTCATGTATCGCTTCAGAGAGTTAAGAGCCGGGCGCGCAACTTTGTGCCCGTTTGTCACCGACCCGTCACCAAATGGTGTGTTGCTCTCGACGCGCGCGCGCAGAACGTGAAAACTCCCAAATCGCCTCGATTGATTCCCGTCAGAAGCACGAGGTCCTATGGCCCTTAAGGCTCCCGTCAGTGAGGAAGAAGGCGCCACCCGCGCTCTGATCGAGCAGGCAGGTGCGGCGCTGGCCCGGCGGCGGCGCGACATCCCTGGCGCGTTCGTTGCGCAGCTCTACGGCCGATCCGTGCCCGAAGATCTTATGCGCTACGGTGTCGAAGATATCGCTGCCCTGGCGGAACGAGCCTACGATTTCATCGCCGAGCGGGCGCCGGGTGCGCCCAAAATCCGTTGCGAGATTGTGCCGCTCGCTGCCTCGGGCGATCGCAAGTCGGCTTTGGTGGTCGAGATCGTCAACGACGACATGCCGTTTCTCGTCGACTCGGTGATGGGAGAAATTTCGGATCGCCATCTCGACGTGGGTCTGGTCGCACATCCGGTGTTCGGCGTGCGGCGCAACGGCAGCAAGCTGGTTGGGATCGACAGTCCCGACATCGCCGACGGAAAGCGGGAGAGCTTTATCCATATTCACCTTGCGCCGGGCGCGGATGAACGGGCGCGCGGCGAGCTGACAAGCGCGTTGGAGACTGTGCTCGGCGAGGTACGGCTGGCCGTGCAGGACTGGCGCGCCATGCTCGATCGCGTGAATGGCATTGTCGCCGATCTGCAGGCCAATCCGCCACCGTTGCGGGTCGATGAGATCGCCGAAGCGATTCAGTTCCTGCAATGGCTGCTGGCTGACAATTTCACCTTCCTAGGCGTGCGCAATTATTCCGTCGACGGACAGCAACTCGAGCCTGATTTCAAGAGCGCACTCGGCATCATGCGCACACGCGAGCTGCGCGTGCTCAAGCGCGGAAGCGAACTCTTGGAAATTACGCCGGAAATCATGGCCTTCCTGAACGAGCCTCGGCTTCTCATCATTGCCAAAGCCAACATCCATTCCCGCGTCCACCGGCGAGCCTATCTCGACTATGTCGGTGTGAAGCGCTTCGACGCGGCCGGCAATCTCGTTGGCGAACATCGCATCATCGGATTGTTCACCTCCACCGCCTATACGCGTTCCGCGCACAGCATTCCATATCTGCGCCGCAAGATCGCCGCGGTAGAGCAGCGTGCCGGTTTCGATGCAGGCAGTCATTCCGGCAAAGCACTGGCGAACGTGCTGGAGCATTATCCGCGCGACGAACTATTCCAGATCGACGAGGACACGCTTTATCATTTTGCGTCCGCGATCCTTCAGCTCGATGAGCGTCCACGCGTGCGCGTGCTTTCGCGCCGCGACCGTTTCGACCGGTTTGTATCGGTACTCGTATTCGTTCCGCGCGAGCGCTACGACAGCCAGATTCGTGCCAAGATTGGCGCGTACCTGGCGAACGCTTTCATCGGCCGGGTCTCGGCATTTTATCCCTATTTTCCGGACGAAGGACCGCTGATCCGGGTGCACTTCATCATCGGTCGCTCGGGCGGCACTACGCCGGTCATACCGCGCGCGACGCTTGAACACGAAGTTGCTGCGATCATCCGCACCTGGAGCGATGGACTGGTTCAGGCCCTGGCGCTGGTCAATCCGCCGGACAAGGCGCGCGAACTGTTCAATCGTTATCGGAACGCCTTCTCTGAAGGTTTCCATGAGGCTTATGCACCCGCGATCGCGGCTGGCGACATTCGCTTAATCGAAAGCCTTTCCGAGCAGCGGCCACTTGGCGTCGACTTCCATCACCGGCTTGAGGAAGAGCAACGCACGGTCGGTCTGAAAGTCTGGAGCTTTGCGCGGCCACTGCCGCTTTCCGAGCGTGTGCCCGTGCTGGAAAACATGGGTTTTCGCGTTGTGGACGAGCGGACTTATGACATCGAGCCGCAAGGTCGCGCTGGCGTCTGGTTCCACGACATGCTGCTTGAACGCGCGGACGGCGGTCCGATCGACCTCGACGCCGGCAAGGCGCGGCTCGAATCGGCCTTTCTTATTGTAATGCGGGGCGTGGCCGAAAATGACGGCTACAACGCGCTTACTTTGCAAGGCGGTGTGGCCTGGCGCGATGTAACGCTGATCCGGGCGCTCTCGCGGTTTCTGCGGCAGATTCGCGTGCCCTACTCGCAGGACTATATGTGGGCCACGCTCGTGAAGCACGCGGGCATTGCGTCCAGCATCGTCGAATTGTTTCATGCCCGCTTCGATCCACGTGCGGACGCGGGCCGGGGCGACAAGCAGGACGCGATTGTCGCGCGCATAGAAGAAGAATTGCAGAAGGTCGAGAGTCTGGACGAGGACCGCATCCTGCGCCACTTCGTCAATGCCGTGCAATCCGCGATCCGCACGAACTTCTTTCAGACCGACACGGACGGCCAGCTCAAGCCGCTGATCTCTGTCAAGTTCGAGAGCGGCAAGCTCACCGACTTGCCGCTGCCGCGCCCGCTCTACGAAATCTTCGTGTACTCGCCGCGCGTGGAAGGCGTGCACATGCGCTTCGGCAAGGTGGCGCGCGGCGGCATCCGCTGGTCCGATCGGCCCCAGGATTTCCGCACAGAAATTCTCGGACTGGTAAAAGCGCAGCAGGTCAAGAACGCGGTGATTGTGCCGGTCGGCGCCAAAGGTGGCTTCGTGCCAAAACTGATGCCGAAGGGCGCCGCGCGTGATGTGGTGCAGGCTGAGGGCGTTGCCACCTACAAACTGTTCATCTCAACGCTGCTCGATATCACCGACAATATCGACCCGGATGGCGCAATTATTCCACCGTCCAACGGTGTGCGCCACGAAGGCGACGATCCTTATCTCGTGGTCGCCGCCGACAAGGGCACGGCCACTTTTTCCGACATTGCAAACGGGATTTCAGTCGGACACGACTATTGGCTGGGCGATGCATTCGCATCCGGCGGTTCGGCGGGCTATGACCACAAGGCCATGGGCATTACCGCGCGCGGAGCGTGGGAGGCGGTGAAGCGGCACTTCCGCGAGATGGACGTCGATATTGGCAAAACGCCATTCAATGTGGTCGGAGTTGGCGACATGTCGGGCGATGTCTTCGGCAATGGCATGCTGCGCGAGGACACGATCAGGCTGCTCGCCGCTTTCGATCACCGCGATATTTTCATCGATCCAGATCCCGATCCAAAGGTGAGCTTCGCCGAGCGCAAGAGGATGTTCGCGCTGCCACGTTCGAGCTGGCAGGATTACGACAAGGCGCTGATCTCCAGGGGAGGTGGCGTTTTTCCACGCTCGTCAAAGGAAATCCGTCTGAGCGAGGAAGCGCGCAAGCTTCTCGCCGTCGGCGAGTCCGTGACGCCTCATGACCTGATGAAAGCCATCCTGAAGGCACAGGTCGACCTTTTGTTTTTTGGCGGCATCGGCACTTATATCCGCGCTTCGAACGAAAGTGACGATGCGGCCGGCGACCGCGCCAATGATGCTATTCGTGTCACCGGCGCCGATCTCAACTGCAAGGTCATAGGCGAAGGTGCCAATCTTGGCATGACCCAGCGCGGGCGCATCGAAGCAGCGCAGCGCGGTATCCGGCTCAACACCGACGCGATCGACAACTCCGCGGGCGTCAATACGTCTGACCTCGAGGTGAATATAAAGATCGCACTCAGCCGGCCTGTCCGTGCCGGTATCCTGACGATGGACGCGCGCAACGCCTTGCTCGCCAAGATGACCGACGAAGTGGCGCGGTTGGTCTTGCGCAACAATTACCAGCAGACGCTTGCGCTCTCGTTGGCGCAACGGCGCGGCCTCGAGGATCTCGGGTTCCAGCAGCGCCTGATGCAGACCCTGGAGCAGCGCGGCGAGCTAGACCGCGCGGTGGAATTCCTGCCTGACGAGATCGCGATCGCCGAACGGCGCAAGCGCAACATGACGCTGACGCGGCCTGAACTTGCGGTGTTGCTCGCCTACGCCAAGCTTTCGCTTTATACCGAGCTGCTCGACAGCACGGTGCCTGACGATCCTTATCTCGGGCGCGAGCTGGAGCGCTACTTTCCCAGGGAAGTGTCCAGGGACTATGCGGACGCCTTGCACGCACACCGGTTGCGGCGCGAGATCATTGCGACCCAGCTGACGAATTCGATGATCAATCGCGGGGGTGCGACTTTGATTGTGCGCATCGCCGATCAAACCGGTGCACCGTCATCGGCAATCGCCGCTGCCTTTGCCGCTGTCCGCAACAGCTACGATTTGATCGAACTCAATAGCGAAATCGATGCGCTCGACAACAAGATTTCCGGCAAGGTTCAACTCGATCTTTATGCGGCCGTGCAGGATCTGCTGCTCGACCGGCTGGTCTGGTTCTTGCGCAACGTCAATCTCACCCAAGGCCTGGAAAAAATAATTGGCCATTACCGCGATGGCATCGCGCAGGTCGCCGCGGCGCTCGACAACGCCCTGTCCAAATCGGCCGCCAATGCCCGCGATGCACGGGTCGCTGAGCTTGCCAAAGCCGGCGTACCAGAGGCGCTGGCGCGCCGTATCGGCAGCCTGGCAATTCTCAAGGCGGCGCCCGATATCGCACTGGTGGCGGATCGGGCCGGCAAGCCGGTGAGCGAAGTGACCGCGACCTATTTCGCGACCGAGGCTTTTTTCCAACTCGACCGTGTCGCGAGCGCCGTACCAAATATTGTGGTGTCGGACTATTTCGACCGGCTGGCGCTCGACCGTGCGCTTGATTCCATTGGCGATGCCGAACGTCGCCTGACCGCCGCCATGGTTGGTAACGGCCACGCCGGCGCCGGTGCCGTGGAAGAATGGGTCCGCCCAAGACAGGCGGAAGTCGAGCGCATTCGTTCGGCCATTCACGAAATCGCCGGTTCAGGGCTCACGTTGTCGAAGCTGTCGGTGGCAGCAAGTCTGCTGGGCGACCTGGCGCGGGAGTAACCGTTCCCTTGCAGAGGCAAGCTGAAAAGGCGGCGTTTTATCCGGTTCAGTGCCTGAAATGCCGCGTACCGGTGAACACCATGGCAATGTTGTGAGCGTCGGCAGCGTCGATCACCTTCTGATCGTTGATCGAGCCGCCCGGCTGGATTACCGCGGTCGCACCGGCTTCGATCGCCACCAAAAGCCCGTCGGGAAACGGAAAGAACGCGTCGGACGCGACAACCGAGCCTTTCGTCAACGGAGCGGGCAGCTTTAGCTCCTTCGCAGCATCTTCGGCCTTGCGCGCGGCAATGCGCGCCGCATCAATCCGGCTCATCTGTCCGGCGCCGATACCGACGGTAGCGAGATCCTTCGCATAGACGATTGTGTTCGATTTGACGTGCTTGGCGACCCGGAACGCGAACCGCAGGTCGGCAATTTCACCAGTGGTCGGTGCGCGCTTGGTGACGGCCTTGAGTTGCATTTCGTCGACCACTGCATTGTCACGCGACTGCACCAGCAACCCGCCGGCAACCGATTTCACGGTCAGGCCAGTCGCGCGCGGATCGGGCAGGCCACCAGCGACCAGCAGCCGGAGATTCTTTTTTGCCGCGACGATCTTGATTGCTTCCTCGGTTGCCTCCGGTGCGATGATCACCTCGGTGAAAATCTCGGTGATTGCCTTTGCTGCCTCGGCATCCAGCTTGCGGTTAAGCGCCACGATTCCCCCGAACGCCGAAGTCGAATCGCACGCCAGCGCCTTGCGATAGGCATCAAGAAGAGTGTTTGCCTCGGCGACCCCGCAGGGATTGGCGTGTTTGACGATCACGCAGGCGGCGGAGCGGCGCGGGTCGAATTCGGCAACACACTCGTATGCCGCGTCGGTATCATTGATGTTGTTGTAGGATAGCTGCTTTCCCTGCAGTTGCCGCGCGGTGACGACACCGAAACGTTGCCGGGGTGAGCGATAGAATGCGGCGCTTTGGTGTGGATTTTCCCCATAACGCAAGGCCTCCACCAATCTCCCGCCAAAGGCGCGATAGTCCGGCGCTTCGTCGTGGAGAGTTTCGGCGAACCAGTTAGAAATTGCCGCATCGTAGGCGGCGGTGCGCGCATAAGCCTTCGCCGCCAGTTTTTTACGCAGCTCCATGGATACCATCCCGCCGTGCTGGGCCATTTCGCCGAGCACCTTGTCGTAGTCGGCAGGTTCGACAACGACGGTGACGTCGCCGTGATTCTTGGCGGCCGCGCGGATCATGGCAGGGCCCCCGATGTCGATGTTTTCGACGCAGTCGTCGAACGAGGCGCCTTTCGCCACGGTAGCCTCGAATGGATAGAGATTCACCACCAGCAGATCGATCGGCTTGATGTGATGCTTTTCCATCGCCGCGACGTGCTCTTTGTTGCCGCGGATCGCCAGCAGTCCGCCATGCACTTTCGGATGGAGTGTCTTGACCCGGCCGTCCATCATCTCGGGAGAGCCGGTGAGTTCCGCGACATCGATGACTTTGAGGCCGGCATCATTCAGTGCTTTGGCGGTGCCGCCGGTCGAGACGAGCTCCACTCCGTAGCGGGCTAGCTCCGACGCGAATGCGATCAGCCCGGCCTTGTCGGATACCGACAGCAGGGCGCGCGTGATGCGACGCGGATGGCTGTTCATAGCGCACGAGCTAGCATATGGAGCGGGCGAATGCAGTCCCTCGCTGCGGCATCCACAAACATCGACTCAAAGCGGCAGTTCCGGTTCATGGGCGCGGTCGGGTCGCGAGCCGGGCGCTGCCGGCGGTGTGTGACGGAAGCTCCAGCGCACTGCGGCCTGTTGGCCAACACGACCATAAATAACGATTTGCACGGTGCGGCGCGGCCCATCCGAACCGGCCAGGTACACACTTTCCTCAAGGTCCACGGATTCCGCCATGGTTGCAAAGGTCCACAGCTCGCGGTCATGCAGCAACAGCATGACACCGCGGCCATCCGCCAGGCGGCTTGCCTTGATCGCGGGATGCAGATGGAAGCGGATGGCAAATTCGTCGGTGGCACTTTCGTGAAATTCCTGGCCATCCGAAGGCGTGAATGCGTCCTCGCCATCGAGAGCGCGTCCGTCGGGGCTAAGCCGGATGGAACGGGTATGTATGACGTTGCAGTCCCTGGCATAGCCATCATGAGACGCGCGTAACGTCACGTCGCCGGGCTCCCTCTCGATATGCACCTCGCGTGGACCGGCAATGATCAGGGTGCCACCAAATAACCGCCGAACCGTGCTGGATTCGAGAAAGCGGCACGATGATCGATCGTTGAGGGTGACGGTCGAATGCGCAGAGGTTGCGCGCGCGACCTGCCGCCAATTCTCTTTATTGACGGCGGGTAAGCCGCAATTGATCACCAGCCTGTGCTGTTTCCAGGAAAGCTCAAACGATAAGCAGCCCGCATGCGCTTCCTGGCTTAGGACAGCCGGTGGTGGCCGGCCTGTGTCCATCAACAGCGCGGTTTGTCCTGCGTCGAAGCGCTGATAGCCGGAGTGCGGCGCGTTGGATACCGGTGTGCCGCGCGCATCGTCATAGGCGAGCACAGTCGCAAGCAGATCGACCGGTGTCGGTCCCATGCCATTGAACTGCGCGAAATTTCCGTCGCCATGCCTGAAGAACCTCAACATCGGCATGATGCGATCTATCGCGTTATTGAGGGCCTGGGGAGACTGCAATTGCCGCGCTGAAAACAATTGCCGCAGCGGCAATAGATCGGCCAGCAATTCAATCAATGCTCCGGGGTTGCGGCTGACATGGCCGCCATCAGGCAAGATCTGTTCGCGAAGTTCATCGATCAGACGGCGCACATTCGCACGCAGATGTCCCGACTGGCCCTGCATGCAAAGCGTCGCGTAATTGAGTGCGATGACCGCTTGCAGACGAGGCAAACCGTCGCGCGACTCGTTTAAAGCATGCCGCAGATAGCGCACTTGCCGTGACAGACTGCGGATGAAGCGACGATAAAAGCGCGCATCGGCATCCTGCAAGACGAACGGCGCCTGACTGAGCCAGCAGATTACGCGGCGCGAGAGAATATCCGGGCGCCAGCCTATGGAATGCCAGCCACCCTGGGCGTTGATCCAGTCGTCAATGAGGGAGCGGGCATTGGCGCGGGTAATAGCGGAGTCGGCAGCTCGCAAATGGCGTAGCCAAACGAAGCCGAGCAACGTAGCGGCCCATTCCTCCGACGGCGCGATCATCTCGAAAGGCGATCTGCGGTCGCAGATGACGACTTTTCCGGCGAAGGCAAAACGGCCGGCATAGATTTCACTGGCGCGCGTGGCGTCGGCGGTGCGCAAGTCCTGTGGCGCGATGACCAATCTGTCGGTCGTGGTTGAGGCAAAGCGCCAACGGACCAGCGGATGCGCGCTGATGCGGCTGACCAGACTGCGCAATGCGCGGCGCCCGATGAGCACGGAGAGCCTGGCCCGCTCCGCCACCGAAACCCGCATGATCAAAGCGCTCGTCCCCTGCCGCTCGTCCCCATCCGTACGCCTGAGTCGCACGATAGCGAAGGGTGGGGACATGGCCAATATGCCAGCCCGAAACGCGGACTAGGCTGGTTTTCGGGTGAGGCGAGCAGCATAAAAGCCGTCGAGACCGCCCCAGCGCGGATCTGGATCGGGCAGATGGAGCGGAAGCGTGCGCAAGTCGCCATCGGGAGTGACGAATTCGCCGTGACCGAACACGTCCTCTGCCGTGATCGGCTTGCGCGCAATCCTAGGGTCGCGCGCGAGCAAAGCCGTGACCTGGTCCGCGCCCTCCTCACGCTCAAGGGAGCAGACGCAATAGATGAAGGTCGCGCCCGGTTTGAGCAAGTCTACTGCGCGATCAAGAAGCCGCTGCTGCAATGATGTCAGCACCGATAGATCGGCTTCGCTCTTGAGCCACGGTATGTCCGGATGACGGCGAATGGTACCGGTGGACGAGCACGGCGCATCGAGCAACACCGCGTCGAATGGCCCGGCTTGCCATTCCAGTGCATCAGCCGTGACAGTGTCGGCCTTGAGCGAAAGGCGTGTGAGGTTCTCACGCACGCGGTTCAGCCGCGCAGGCGAGCGATCGACGGCGGTAACCTGGGCGCCCGCAAACGCGAGCTGTGCAGTCTTGCCGCCCGGCGCCGCACAGAGATCGGCGATATTCATTCCACTCACGTCACCGAAAAGACGTACGGGCAGTGCCGCGGCGGCATCCTGCACCCACCAGGCACCTTCGGAAAATCCGGGCAGCAAGGAGATGGCGCCGTGTGCCAACGTGCGGACAGTTCCGGTGGGCAAGACGCGACCACGCAGCCGCTCAGCCCAGGATCCGGCATCCTTCTTTACCGTGATATCGAGTGCGGGTTCGTGACCATTGGCAGCCGCAATCGCCCGGGCCGTTTCGGCGCCATAAATTTTCTTCCAGCGCTTGAGCAGCCATTCCGGGGTGTCTCGCGAAGCGCTGTCAGTCAGAGCTGCACCGTTCTGCGCGACGCGGCGCAGGACAGCGTTGATGAGACCGGCGTAACGCGCGGCACGGCGGTCGGCTTGCGCCAGGCGCACCGACAGATCGACTGCGGCATGGTCCGGGACTTCAAGCCAAAGAATTTGTGCGGCGCCGAGCAACAGAATCGTTTCGGCCCGAGGTGCGTCGGAAGGGAATCCTTTCTCGAGAAAACCGCTGACCAGGTGGCGCAAGGTGCCAAGGCGCCGCAATACGGTCGCCGCGAGCCGTCGTGTCAGGGCGCGGTCCCGGTCAGCGAGCGCGGGCAGGCCGGGGTGAGCATTCTTACCCGAGAGGAGCTCGTCGAGCGCAATTCGTCGCCGCAGAACGCCGTCGAGAATATCGGCGGCAATTCTTCGAGCGGCGAGGCCGGGAACTTCCGGCTGGGGAGAAGTGCGCGGACGCGCCATACCCGGATAGTTGCCGCTAAATTGTGTCCACGTCGCGAAACTTCCGGGAAAAATGCCAGTAACACACAGCTTTAGGCATCGAACGACCGGGTTTCCGGAAATCCCAGCAGGGCCTGCGGTTACTTGCCCTCCGCCATCGCCCGCAATTTGCGCTTGCCTTCTTCCGAAGCCTCTGCGGCTTTACCTGCGGCTTCCCAGGACGACAATGCCGGCAATGGCAAAGATCGCGTGCCCATTCTGCCCCCGGTTCAATAAGAGAGGCCGGCAATACGAACCTGCCGGCCTCGGAATTAGAGCGACAAAAACTCAGGCTCCCGCTTTTGCGGTTCGCTTGTTTTGCCGGTTGCTGACCAGATCGTCGACCACTGCCGGATCGGCCAGTGTCGAGGTGTCGCCAAGATTGCCAAATTCATCCTCCGCGATCTTGCGAAGGATTCTCCGCATGATCTTGCCCGAGCGTGTCTTCGGCAGGCCGGGCGCGAACTGGATCAAATCGGGTGAGGCGATCGGCCCGATTTCCTTGCGCACCCAGCCGACCAGTTCCTTGCGCAAATCCTCGCTCGGTTTTTCGCCCGCCATCAAGGTCACGTAAGCATAGATGCCCTGACCCTTGATGTCGTGCGGATAGCCGACGACGGCGGCTTCCGACACTTTCGGATGCGCCACCAACGCGCTCTCGACTTCGGCGGTGCCGAGCCGGTGACCGGCGACGTTGATAACGTCGTCAACGCGTCCAGTGATCCAGTAGTAGCCATCCTCGTCGCGCCGGCAGCCGTCACCGGTGAAATACTTGCCGGGGTAGGTTTTGAAGTAGGTATCGATGAAGCGCTGATGGTCGCCATAGACCGTGCGCATCTGGCCCGGCCAGGAATCGGCGATGCACAAATTGCCGCTGGTCGCGCCATTCTGCACCTTGCCTTCGGCATCCACGATTTCCGGCTGCACGCCAAAGAATGGACGAGTCGCCGAGCCCGGCTTGAGTTTGGTCGCACCCGGTAGCGGCGTGATCAGGATGCCGCCAGTCTCGGTTTGCCACCACGTATCGACGATCGGACATCGATCGTCGCCGACCACATGGTAATACCACTCCCATGCTTCCGGATTGATCGGCTCTCCCACGGTGCCCAGCAAGCGCAGAGACTTGCGCGAGGTCTTCTTTACCGGACCGTCCCCACCCTGCATCAGCGCGCGGATCGCGGTGGGCGCAGTGTAAATGACGTTGACCTTGTGCTTGTCGCACACTTCCCAGAATCGCGAGGAGGTCGGGTAGTTGGGGACGCCTTCAAACATCATCGAGATGGCGCCATTCGATAGCGGGCCATAGACAATGTAGCTGTGGCCGGTGACCCAGCCGACGTCGGCGGTGCACCAGTAGATATCGCCATCGTGATAGTCGAACACATACTGGTGCGTAATCGAGGTATAGACAAGATATCCCGCCGAGGTGTGCAGAACGCCTTTCGGTTTGCCCGTCGAGCCCGAGGTGTAGAGGATGAACAACGGATCCTCCGCGTTCATCTCCACGCAGGGACAGTCGGCGGAAACGGTCTTCGCGATATCGTCGTAATAGATGTCACGTCCAGATTTCATGTCGACAGGCGCATTGGTCCGTTTGACAACGATCACCGTTGCGACTCCGCCAGCCTTGTCACAGGCAGCGTCCACGTTTGCCTTCAGTGGGACCTTGCGGCCGCCGCGGAGGCCTTCATCGGCGGTGACGATAACGCTCGACTTGCAATCCTCGATGCGGCCGGCGAGAGAATCGGGCGAAAAACCACCGAACACCACCGAGTGAACCGCACCGATGCGGGCACAGGCGAGCATGGAGATCGCCGCCTCGGGAATCATCGGCATGTAAATGGTGACGCGATCGCCTTTCTTTACGCCGCGCGCCTTCAGCACATTGGCGAACCGGCATACCTCGGCATGCAGCTGCTTGTAGGTGAGCTTCCTGTCGTCCTTCGGGTCGTCGCCTTCCCAGAGGATGGCCGTCTGATCTCCGCGTTTGGCGAGATGGCGGTCGACGCAGTTGTGACAGATGTTGAGCGTGCCGTCCTCGAACCATTTGATTGAGACGTTATGCGGATCGTATGTGGTATTTTTCACCTTGGTGTAGGGCTTGATCCAATCGAGACGCTTGGCCTGCTCAGCCCAGAAGCCATTCGGGTCTTTGATCGAACGCGCGTACATCTCCTTGTACTTGGCATCATCCGCGTAGGCGCGCTTCCGCCAGTCGACCGGAACGTCATAGGTCTTTTCGGACATCGACACTTCCTCCCCACCCACCCGTTACGCGGAGGGCGTTTATTCGCTTCATCTCTTTCCCATTATGCGACGGTGTTTACGCGACCGACAAGGCGCGGATTGGCACGAAATGCCCTACTTTTGGAGAGGATTGGCCCGTTAAGGGCCCCAGCCGCCGACTATGGCGCCAATAATCACAAAGGCGCCGAGCCAGGCGACACCGTCGATTACCGTGAGCATGACGCGGCGGCCGCCGAATGCATTGTTGGTCGCGACCGTGGTCAGTACGAACCCGAACCAGCAAAAAGCAGCCGAGATGATACCGGCGCGAACCGTGAACGCGTTCATGTGCAGAAGGATGCCGTAAAGCACCCATGCGATGATGATTTCGCTGACAAACACCACAACAAAGGGGGCACCTTTCGCCATTCCGGATTTGACGTCCTGCTCAGCCTTGCATTGTTCGAGGGTTTTGCCCTGCGCCGCGAGCCAGGGCTTGCTGAGCGCCGTGTAGTAGGCGCCACCGAAGATCCAGGCAGCAATCGCGGCAACAAGAATTGAAACCATGTTGGCATGCGTGAAATTCATTGCCACATCCCTATCTCAGCCCACCCATTTTGCAGACCAGCTTCCACTCCGTGTCGGTGACGGGCTGCACCGATAGACGTCCGTATTTAACGAGAGCCATCTCTTTCAGCTTCGGCTCGGCCTTGATGGCGGCGAGTGTCACCGGATTCGGAAACGGTTTGCCGGCAACAGTCTGCACCGCTACCCAAGGTTCGCCTTTCTTCGCAGTCGGATCGGCGAAGGCATCGCGCATTATTTCGCCAATGCCGACGATCCGCTTCTCTTCGCCGGTATGATAGAAGAAGAACTCGTCGCCTTTTTTCATCTCCTTGAGATGCCGGCGTGCGGTGAAATTTCGTACGCCGGTCCAGGTCTCTCCTTTGGCGCCACGTTTGACCTGGTCGTCCCAGGAATAATCATCGGGTTCTGTCTTGAGCAACCAATAGGGCATGGCGTTATTCCGATTTGAGCGGACGCGTGAGCAGCGACTCGATCGCTTCATCCACGCTGGCTTTCCCCGTCAGCACTGCGGCGACTGCAGCCGAGATCGGCATCTCCACATTTTTGTTGCGGGCGATTTCCAGCAATACCGGCGCTGTAAACACGCCTTCTGCAAGTTTGCCATGGGCGGCCGTGTCCGGCTTCTCGCCTTTGCCAAGTGCGACGCCGCAGGAAAAGTTGCGTGACTGTGGCGTCCCGCACGTGAGGATAAGATCGCCGAGACCTGACAGGCCCATCATGGTTTCGGTCTTTGCGCCGCATGCCTTACCGAATCTCACCAGTTCGGCAAAACCGCGAGTGGTCAGTGCCGCTGACGCACTGGCGCCCAGCCCCTTTCCGGTGACGATACCGGCCGCAATGGCGAGAACGTTTTTTGTGGCGCCACCGAGCTCGACGCCACGCACGTCTGTTGAATGGTAAGGGCGGAAAGTGCCGGCGTTTAGTGCGTGCGCCAGATCGAGCGCAATCTTGCCGTCACTCGCCGCGACGGTAACCGCTGTTGGCAGTCCGCGAGCGACATCGGCGGCAAAACTCGGCCCGGACAGGATTGCCGGCAATGCTTTCGGCGCGCATTCGGTGATGATCTCGGTCATGAACTTATGCGTGCCGTGCTCAATGCCTTTGGCGCAGGCAATCAGCGGCGTATGATTCGCGACCGACGGCGCCAGCGATGTAACCACCGAACGCATGGCTTGTGCCGGTACCACGATAAGAATCGCATCGTGGTTCGCGGTCTCGCCAATATCGCGTGTTACCTTGATCGATTGATCGAGCTGCACGCCCGGCAAGAAACGGCTTTCGCGTTTCTGTTCGAGGCTCGCGGCATTGCCGGGCTCAAACTCCCACAACGTCACGTCACGGCCAGCGCGCGCACAAGTGAGTGCCAGCGCCGTTCCCCAGGCGCCACCACCGAGCACCGCAATGCGTTGTATCGTCATGCCATTGCCCGCCGGTCAGCTCATTTGTACGCAGCCGTGCGCCGCAATGCGCCCTCGGCGGCGGCGATTTCGTCGAGCGGCCAGCGTGCTCGTGGCGCGACATCAAGCCCATCGGTGAGACCGAGCGCCAGCCGTTCGCAGCCCGCCCAAGCGATTATCGCACCATTGTCAGTACACAAGTCAGGTGGTGGAACCACCAGAGTTGCGCCGACCTCGAAGGCCAGGCGCGTGAGTACTTTGCGGATCGCCTGGTTGGCGGCAACGCCGCCTGCCGCCACGAGCGCGGTCGGCGTTCCGAAGCGCGCACGAAAAAGCAAAAGGCCGGCACGCAACCGGTCGAACACAACGTCGACGATCGCCTGCTGGAAACTTGCACAGAGGTCGGAGACATCCTCGTCGCTGAGCGGTGCAATTTTTTCCGCTTCCAGCCGTAATGCGGTCTTTAGACCGGAAAGTGAGAAATCTGCATCTTTGCGCCCGTGCATCGGGCGCGGGAGCGTGAAACGCGTCGCGTTGCCGCGACTGGCCTCTTTTTCCACCTGCGGTCCGCCAGGATAGCCAAGGCCAAGCAGCTTCGCGGTCTTGTCGAAAGCCTCGCCGATAGCGTCGTCGTGCGTTGTGCCAAGCCGGACATAATCACCAACGCCGCGCACGGCGAGAATCTGGGTATGGCCACCGGAGGCGAGGAACAGACAATAGGGAAAGGCGGTGTTGTCGGTCAGGCGTGCGGTCAGGGCATGCGCTTCCAGATGATTGACGGCGATCAGTGGTTTGTCCTGGACCAGCGCGATTGCCTTGGCAGTGGTCAGACCGACGATCACGCCGCCGATCAGTCCCGGCCCCGCTGCCGCCGCGACACCATCGATTGCATCAAAACGGCAGCCGGCCTGCGCCATGGCGCTGGCAATGATGGTGTCAAGCGCTTCGACATGCGCGCGCGCCGCGATTTCCGGGACCACACCGCCGAAGGCAGCGTGCTCGCTGACTTGCGATAGCACAACATTGGAGAGGATATTGCCGTGGCCATCCTGAAAGCGTTCCACCACCGCGGCCGCGGTCTCATCGCAGGTCGTCTCGATGCCGAGGACGATCATCAGTCCCTCATCTGGCCGTGCGCCCGCCTTGGGGCGAGGTGACGGCGGCTGAAATAATAGCTAGTCCTGACCGGGACGCCGACCCCCGGTCCGGCCTAGCATTGCGAGGTTACATGGCGCAATCCACAGCGTCCCTGCGTGTCGGCACGCGCGGCAGCCCGCTCGCGCTGGTGCAGGCGCGTATGGTGCGGTCGCGTCTGGCGGCGGCGACAGGGGTGAGAGAGGACGGCATAGAACTTGTCGTCATCCGGACGACCGGTGACCTGATCCAGGATCGGTCGCTTGCGGAAGAGGGCGGCAAAGGGCTGTTCACCAAAGAGATCGAGGAGGCTTTGCTGGATGGGCGCATTGATCTCGCCGTGCATTCGTCGAAAGACATGCCGACAGTGCTGCCGAAGGGCCTGGTACTCGCCGCGTGCCTGGAACGCGAGGATCCACGCGATGTCTTCATCAGCCGAAAGGCGCGTTCGCTCGGCGAACTGCCGCGCGGTGCCAGCCTGGGTACCGCGTCGCTGCGCCGGCAGGCCATCGCCAAGCGCGCGCGACCCGATCTCCAAGTGGTGCCGCTGCGTGGCAACGTGGAAACCCGGCTGCGCAAGCTCGAGGCCGGCGAAGTCGATGCCACGCTCCTTGCGCTTGCGGGGTTGAAGCGGCTCGGGCTGTTGGCGCACGCCACCGACGTCATGAGCGCTGATGAGTTTTTGCCGGCGGTCGGGCAAGGGGCCATCGGTATCGAAACGCGCGAGGACGATGCGCGCATGGCCGACATTGTCGGACGCATTGATCATGCTGACACCGCGACGGCAGTTACTTGCGAACGGGCTTTCCTTGCTGCACTCGATGGCTCCTGCAAGACGCCGATCGCCGGGCACGCGACCGTCGCAGGTGATGTTGTGCACTTTCGCGGATTGATCGCGAGACCCGACGGCACCGCCGCGCAGGACATTGCCGGCACTGGAAGCCGCAAAGATGCAGCAATGATCGGCACTGAGGCCGGGCGCGAGCTGAAGCACCGGGTCGGGCCCGGATTTTTTGATTGAGCCATGCGCGTCGTTATTACCCGTCCGCAATCTGATGGTGAGCGAACGGCCGCTGCGCTCCGCGCACGGGGGCATGAGGTGCTGGTGACGCCGCTCATGCGGGTCGAATCGATTGCTGCGGATCTTGGTGGCAAGTGGGGCGCTGTTGTCGTGACAAGCGCGAATGCACCGAACGCAATTGCTGATAATCCTGCGGGCAATAATTTGACGATACTGCCGATGTTCGCTGTGGGCGAGCGCAGTGCCGAGGCCGCGCGACGAGCGGGCTTCACGGACATCACATCGGCAGGAGGCGATGTGCGCGATCTGGTGCGAACGCTGGTTGCGCGGCAGGCCGACGTCAGAGCCCCGGTGCTTTATCTGGCCGGCGAAGATCGTGCCGCCGATCTCCTCCTTGAATTGTCAACGCGCGGAATCGCCGCTGAGATGCGCGTCGTCTACCGCGCCGTTACCACATCGTTTCCGCCGGCGCTGATCGAGGCGCTCAAGACCGGTGAGATTGACGGTGTCATGCATTTTTCCCGCCGCAGTGCCGCGAACTACGTAGCTGGCGCGAAAAAAGCCGGTATCGCGGGCCCGGCGCTGGCCGTGCGCCATTTTTGCCTGTCGACGCAAGTGGCCGAGCCTCTCACCGGCGCCGGGCGCATCGCTATTGCCGCGCGTCCGGACGAAGCCGCACTTATTGACCTTTTGCAGGTGCCGCCGGCTTGATTATTGGCGCGACCACAACATTTGCGTTATTTCCTGCCTGCGGGGTTGAGCCGATTCGCCAAGGAAACGCGCATGTCCGATAAGCGCACAACACCGGACCCTGCCGTAGCGGCAGGCCGCCCTAAACGCTCCGCACCGACCATCGACTTGACCGCGTCCGAAATCACGCCCGACGGCCATCATGTTGCGGCGGACGATCCGGTGCCGGAACCGGACTCCGCACAGGAACGGTCCGCAGGCGCTCACAAGACCGGGGCTGGGCATTGGACCTGGCCAACCGCTCATATCGGCTGGCAACCGCTCGCCGCGGGATTTGCGGGCGCGGCGATTATGATGATCACGCTCTTTGTGCTCTGGTCCTTGGGGTTGGTACCGGCGCGGTATGACAACACGTCCAGTACGGGTTCTCCATCGATCACCGCGCTGAACGAGCGCGTTGGCAAAGTCGAATCGGTAACCGCCAAAATTCCGGATGATTCGAAAGTATCGGAGCATCTTACCGCCGCAGACAGTGCCATGAAGTCGCTTGGCGTCGCGCTGGCTGCGCTCAATAAACGGACCGACGATGTTGCTGCCCGCGTGGCCGCCTCGGAAAAAACATTGGCAGAGTTGCGCGACAGCGTACGGGACCTCACCAAAAGCACATCGGCTGGTTTGTCTCCGGTCGATGTCGATGCGATGCAAAAACGCCTTGGCGCACTCGAGCAGGCGACGAAGACGGCGAACTATGACAATGCGGCGAGGCTTGCGTTGAGCGCGACGGCGCTGCGCGATGCGGTCGCAGGCGGAATGCCGTTCAATATAGAGCTTGATGAAGCGAAAGCCCTTGGCGCCGACGACAAGATCTTGGCGCCACTGGTGCCATTTGCGCCAAGTGGCGTCCCATCGGCGGCTGCGCTTGGCCATGAATTGCACGAACTAGTCCCGGCCATGCAGAAGGTGGCTGGTGCTCAGGCGCCCAAGAGTAGTTTCCTCGAGCGGCTGGAGGCCAACGCAGAGAAACTCGTTCGCATCCGTCCTGTTGGTGCTCCGGTTGGCGACGACGCCTCTGCGGTGCTGGCGCGGATCGAAATCGAATCCGCAAAGGCAGACATCGCAGGCGCGCTTGCCGACCTTGGCAAGCTCGATGGTACGGTGCGCGCGCAGGCACAAGATTGGATTGCAAAAGCACAGGCGCGTCAGGCTGCGCTTGCCGCCTCACGTCAATTTGCCGCCGAGACGGCGCGCGCACTCGGCAAGCAGTGAGGCCGGGATGATCCGACTCGTCCTTTTCCTGGTTTCGGTCGCATTCATCGCTTACGGCGTTGCCTCATTTGCCGACTATCCGGGCGATGTCACGATTACGTGGATGGGCTACCACATCGAGACCTCGGTGATGGTGGCGGCCTTTGCCATTGTCGCGCTTGCGCTTGCTATCATGTTGCTCTGGTCGATTGTGCGCGCAATTTTACACTCGCCCGAGCAGGTGTCGTTGTTCTTCCGGCATCGCCGCGCGGTCAAAGGCTATCTGGCGGTTAGCCGTGGCTTAATCGCAATCGGCGCTGGAGACCTGCGCGCCGCACGCGCGGCCGCAGGTGAAGCGGCCCGTTTGTCGCCCGGCGATCCGCTCGCGCTTTTGCTCACCGCGCAGTCGGCACAGATGGCCGGCGACCGGAGTGCCGCCGAAGCCGCATTTCGCGAAATGACGCGGCGCGATGAGACCAAGTTGTTGGGGCTACGGGGTCTTTATATCGAGGCGCAGCGGCGCAATGATCCCGATGCCGCGCGGCTTGCAGCCGAGGAGGCCGCCAAGGTTCGCCCCGCGACGGCTTGGGCCGGGCAAGCAGTCCTCGACTATCGCTGCAGCGCGGCCGACTGGGCCGGGGCGCTGGACGCGCTCGACCATATGAAGCGCGCGTTGGAGAAGCCCGACTACCGGCGCAAACGCGCGGTTCTGCTCGCTGCCCGTGCGCAAGCGCTCCAGGATATCGATCGCGATACATCGCGCACATTGGTGCTGGAATCGGTCAAACTCGCGCCCGACCTCGTTCCGGCGGCGGCGCTGGCGGGGCGGCGCCTGGCGGAATCGGGCGAACCGCGCAAGGCACGAAAGATCCTCGAGGCAGCCTGGGCAGCCAATCCGCACCCTGATATCGCCGAAAGTTACGCAACCCTACGGCTCGGCGACAGCGCGCGGGAACGGCTGGGGCGCATGCAGAAGCTCGCCGACAAGGTCCCGGGCCAGCTTGAAGGTGCTTTGGCAGTCGCGCGCGCAGCCCTCGACGCGCGTGAATTCGCGACGGCGCGGGCAGCGCTGGCGCCGTACCTTTCGGCGCCGACCCGTCGCGTCGCGACGTTGATGGCGGACATTGAGGAAATCGAACACGGTGACGAAGGCCGGGTGCGCGAATGGATGACGCGCGCCATGCATGCTTCTGGCGACCCCGTTTGGACCGCGGATGGGGTGGTCTCGGATCGGTGGCTGCCGGTATCACCGAATGGGCGGCTCGACGGCTTTGAGTGGAGAGTTCCACTGGCCGAAATCGGCGTC
This sequence comes from Pseudolabrys sp., assembly GCA_035519415.1. Taxonomy (GTDB): domain Bacteria; phylum Pseudomonadota; class Alphaproteobacteria; order Rhizobiales; family Xanthobacteraceae; genus Pseudolabrys. The sequence continues at coordinate 65,063 of DATIWJ010000010.1, read as the reverse complement.
AGCCGGCCCATCATTGAGGTCGCTCCACCCGTGACGGAGCCGATCCCGATTGCTCTAGCGGAGGCGAAACCAGAGCCGCCGCCAGACAGGCCGCGCAAGAGCGCAAAACCCAAGACGTCCGCCAAGACAAGGCCAGTCGAACCAGTGATCCCGCTGGTACACGCACCCGATGACCCAGGGCTCGATTCGGGCCTCGATCGCGATCCCATACCGGAAACGTCGACACCACCGTCCAGCGATGCGTGGCAGCGGTTTCGGCAGCTGTTCCGTTAAACGCGGTTGCCAAGCGGGGTCCACGCCGATATCAGTGGCGCGGTTTCAGCCGGCGTAGCTCAGCGGTAGAGCATCCGCTTCGTAAGCGGGTGGTCGGGGGTTCAAATCCCTCCGCCGGCACCAGTCTTGATGCATCGACATACCCACCGCTGAATTGGCCGGCGGAGCGTGATCCAATTGCTTGAAATGCCGCTATAATTTATGTTGAGGCGTGGGGTTGGGGTGGGGGGTATCTGGTTGCCGAATTAAACCTGTCATTCTCCCGCGCCGATAACGTAAGATATTGAGCGATCGGCTCAGTCACGTCGTTCTGTAGAGTTGTGCAATGGCCAGACCTGCTGTCATTCTCGTCGGTGCGGACAAGGGGGGCGTCGGTAAAACGACGGTCGCTCGCACCTTGATCGATTATTTCGGCGCCCATCAAACGCCGACCCGCGCCTTCGACACCGAGTGGCCACGCGGCACACTGAAACGCTTTCACCCTGATCTGACCGAAGTCGTCGACGTAACCTCGGTCTCCGATCAAATGAAAATTTTCGACACGCTGGGCAGCGCCGAAGCCAAAGTTACCGTGATCGACGTGCGCGCCGGCTTGTTGTCGTCCACGCTGCAGGCGTTGACCGATATCGGCTTTCTCGAATCGGCCAAGAAGGGACAGATCACCTTCGCGGTGTTTCATATCCTGGGCCCTTCAATCGCCTCGCTCGAGGAGATTGCCGAAACCGCCCGCGTCATGGGAGACGCCAACTATTTCCTGGTCAAGAACTTCATCAATAACACCACATTCTTCGAGTGGGATCCGGCTACCTACAATTCGTATTTCAAGAGGATCAAGGGCGCCGAGGAAATCACCATCCCGAAGCTCAACGAGATGGCTTACGAGCAGGTGGAAGTAGCCAGCGTCCCGTTCGTTTCATTCGTCGGCAACAAGGGCACGAAGGGTGAAGCAGCCAATTATTCTTTCGTTTTGCGTGGCTACGTTCGCCACTGGCTTGGCAATGTCTGGGGTGAGTTCGACCGGGTGAAGCTTGTCGATCTGGTTACGCCTAAGATGGAAAGTAACGTCCGTCAGGCCGCTGGCTAGCCTTTAATCCAAGCGCGCTGGTCAAGCGGCGTGTGTCCGGTCAGGTGATGTCACTCCGCAGCTCCATCACCATAGTCGCATCGCCACGTCCACGCGTAGGCAAAACCCTGCTGGCGCGGTTGCTCGCGGATTTCCATTTGCAACAAGACCGGTCCGTCGCAACATTCGATCTCAATACTGGCGAAAGGACGCTGGCGCAGTTTCTGCCCGAAAAAACCAAAGTCGCGACTATTCGCGACATCAACGGCCAAATGGCATTGTTCGATCGTCTGATCGCAGACGAGGACACGACCAAGGTCATCGATCTTGGTCATGACTCATTCGAACCCTTTTTCTCGGTGACGCATCAGATCGGTTTCGTGGAAGAAGCGCGCCGCCGTTCGGTCGCCGTGGCGATTCTCTTCATCGTGACGCCTGACCACACATCGATCGAGGCTTATCGCAGCCTGCGCGCCCGCTTCGCGCGGGCGGCGCTGGCGCCGGTGCACAACGAAATCCTTGGACCTGCCCAACATCGTGACAAATACCCGCTCGTCGGCGGGGGTCCGGGGATCGTGCGCTTGCCCGTGCTGGCGCCGGGCCTACGCCGCTACATCGAAACGCCGCCATTCTCATTCGCGGATTCGAATATGAGTGGCGCGGTCAATATACCCCTCGCTGCGCATACCGAGCTGCAGCGTTGGTTACGCCGAATTTATCTGGAATTCAGAGAACTCGATTTACGTATATTGCTGGCCGATTTGCAGGCTTCAATCAGGCTCAACTCCTGAACGTATTTTTCCTGGAACCAGGACCGGATTGGCGCGTTTCTTTCGCTGACTTCCGCGCGGGCTATTCCCGCCAAAGGAGGCACGCCATGTGGATTACGTTTTTTACGATCGTCATCGGCATCGCGCTCTGCTTCGGTATTGGCGCAATGGCCGTTAAGTCCTACGAGGAGAATGTCCGGTTTTGACCGGAAGTAGATAGTTCAGGTCAGTCAGGCGGCCGGGAGGCCGCCTGATTTTTTGGACCGAAGCCAACGCAACCGGCTGAAACTTTGCGATAATGCGGTGACATGCCACCGCCCTTGCTGCTGTCGAGGCGATTTGCGCCATTGTTCTGGTGCCAGTTCTTTGCGGCATTCAATGACAATTTTCTCAAAACCGCGCTGGTTTTTGTCATTCTGTTTCAGTCGGAAGCGCGCGATTCCGAGGCCCTGATCACTTTTGCCAGCGCGGTATTCATTGCGCCCTATTTTTTTCTGTCCGCGCTCGGTGGCGAACTCGCCGATCGTTACGACAAGGCGCGGGGCGCACAGCGAATAAAGTTCGTTGAGATTTTCGTGGCCGCCCTGGCGGCGTGCGGTTACGTGTGGACTTCGCTCCCGCTGCTGTTTGCTGCGCTGCTCGGTTTCGGCGTGCTCGGGGCGCTGTTCGGTCCAATCAAATACGGCATCCTCCCGGATCATCTGCATCGCGAACAACTGCCCGCCGGCAATGCGCTGGTGGAGGGCGCAACCTTCGTCGCCATCCTTCTGGGCACGCTCGCGGCGGGACTCGCCGCGCGCAACGGTGGCGAGGCCGGGCTGTTTGTCGCGCTGGTCATGGGTTTCGCCATCGCGTGTTGGGTTGCGGCGCTGTTGATTCCCGCGACCGGCGAAGGCGCTCCGCACCTCAAAATCGCGACCAACGTCGTGACCTCAACGAGCGCCATGATCCGGTACCTGCTCGCCGATCCACGATTGTGGTGGGGCGCAATGGTGACGAGCTGGTTCTGGCTGGTCGGCATCGTGGTGCTGTCTCTGCTGCCTCCGCTCATCAAGACGATCGTCGGCGGCAACGAAGAAACGGTCACTGTTTATCTCGCAATATTCTCGGTTGCCGTCGGGATAGGTTCAGGTCTTGCTGCGATTATCGCGCGCGGGCGGATCGTTCTCAAAACGACGTTGATAGGTGCGGGTCTGCTCGGAGGCTTTGCGCTCGATCTCGGCGTCGCCACGCTTGGCGCAGTCCCTGTGCTGTCGCCACTTGCGCCGGGCGTCGTGTTCACGTCGGTGCTCGGACTGCGCGTAACGGTGGACCTGTGCGGGCTGGCGATCGGCGGTGGTCTCTTCATTGTCCCGGCGTTCGCCGCGGTGCAGGCCTGGAGTGGCGCCGCTCACCGCGCGCGGACGATCGCCGCGATCAATGTCCTCAATGCAGCCTGCATGACCGGTGCGACGGTCGTCGTCGCGGTCATGCAGAAATATGGAGCGACCGTGCCGGCACTGTTTGTGCTGATCGGCGCCGCTACGCTTGGCGTGGCGCTGGTCATTTGGCGGACAATACCAGAGGCCAAGTAAAAGACTTCTGCCAACTATTTTCGCATCTTCAGCACCCGGTCGACCATCTCACCGGCAACGCCGAGATAGTTTGCGGGGTCGACGAGCTTTTCCAGTTTTTTGCGATCGGCATGCTTGCTGATTTCCTTATTTTCGGCGAGCAAATCGATCAGCGGGCGTCCGGTTTTCACGACCTCACGGCAGATGTCATAGACGAGGTCGTGCGCCTTGTTGCGGCCAAGGTCAGCGCCGAGACCCATCATCACCGCCTCCGACATGATCAGGCCATTGGTGATGTCGAGATTTTCACGCATTTTCTTCTCGTTGACCTGCAGGCCTTCGATGAGGAAACGCGTTTGCGCCAGCGCGCCGGCCGAGAGCATGAAGATTTCCGGCAACGCGATCCATTCGATCTCCCATGGGCCGGTCGCTCGCTCGTGGTCTTCCACCTGGGCGTCCAGCAATGCAGCGACGAGCTGCCGGACCATCGCAGTCTGGGCGGTAATGTACACGGAAGAAATCGGATTGCGTTTCTGCGGCATCGTCGAAGAAGAGCCGCGGCCGGCGTGGAATGGCTCGTACACCTCTTCCACTTCGGTCTGCATCAGCAGTTTGACGTCGAAAGCGATCTTGCCGCAGCTTCCGGTGACCAAACCGAGGAAACATCCGACCTCGGCGATACGATCGCGCACGGTATGCCAGGAAATTTCCGGCTGGCCGAGTTTGAGTTCTTTCATCAGCTCGTCTTGGACTTTCAGCCCGTCCTTCCCGAGCGAGGACAGCGTTCCGGCGGCGCCGCCGAATTCGCCCACGAGCACCCGCGGCTTGATCTCATTCAAACGCTGCTTGTGGCGCTCGAACGCGGCCAGCATGGTCGCCATCTTGTAGCCGAAGGTGATCGGCACGGCCTGCTGGAGATTGCTGCGCCCGGCCATGGGCGTGTCGCGGTATTTCTTTGCGAGGGCAGCGAGCCCGTCGCAGATGCCATCGATATCCTTCTCGACGATGGCAAGCGCTTCGCGAATTTGCATGATGGTGGCGGTGTCGGTGATGTCCTGGGTCGTTGCGCCCCAGTGCGACCATTCGCCAAGGCCGTCCTTGCACAGCTTCACGAGCTGCTGAACAACCGGCAGTACCGGGTAGCCGATCCTCTCGGTCGCCTCCTTGAGTTTCGCTATGTCGATCTTGTCAGCCGAGCAGTGGCGGACAATTTCGGCAGCCGCATCCTTCGGGATGATGCCGAGCTTGGCCTGGGCCCGCGCCAGCGCCGCTTCGAAGTCGAGATATTTCTGCACGCGGTTCTCGTCCGAGAACACTTTCCGCATGGCTTCCGTGGTGAATATGTCGCGGAATACTGCGGAATCGAGGATCGTGGAGGGCATTCGGATCTCCTGTTGGGGCGCACGTTAGCGCGTCCCGTGCGGCGATCAACACGCGAAACGAACAGGCGTACCAGTTGCTTCTGTGGGTTTTTCAGTCCCAAATGGCGCGAAATTAATCCGCCGATGGGAGGCCCGCGATGACCGTCATGACCAAGCCGCAGCAAAGCTTTCGGCTCGAGCCCGTGCACCCGAAACCGGAGGAGGCACACACCATGCCTTACGCCCCCGCGGTGAGAATCGTCGGCGCCTGCGACCTGATGTTCCTGTCCGGGGCTACCCCGTCGCCGCTCTATCACAAACATCCGCATGTCGATGCCGAGCACGTGCACCCGCACTCGATCGAAGAGCAGACAACGCGCGCGATGGAGGCGATCAAATCCATCCTCGATGAGGTCGGGGCCAGCTGGCGCGATGTTATCAAGATAACCAAATATCTGACGGATTTCCGTGATGCCGACGCCATGCATGCGACCATGGGGAAATATTTTGGCGATTGGCGGCCGGCGAGCACGACGGTGTGCATCAACCAGCTGTCGTCGCCGGGCGCACGTATCGAGCTCGACATGATCGTGGCTCTACCCAAGAAGGCTACGTGACGCTTCCTTCGCATCTCGCCCGTATTGTCGAGTCCGAATATCCGCGTTTCTCGGACGCGGAAATGTCGCGCCGCCGTACGGCCGTTGAAGCGCTGATAACGCAGGCCGATTGCGACCATCTGATATTTTGCGGAGCAAATCGCTTTGGCTCGGTGGTGCAGTGGCTGACGCAGTGGCCGGTCACCGCCGAGGCGGTTGGCGTGCTGACGCCAGGCAAGCGCGACGCATTGTTCGTGCAGTACGTCAATCATGCGCCGCAAGCGCGACTCCTCGCCGATAAAGCCGACGTTGCGTGGGGCGGCGAAATGTCGATCGCGGAAGCGATAACGATCCTGGAGCAGCGTCGTGCCCGGCAAAATCGGGTTGCGACGATCGGACCGATGAGCGCCGAACAGCACGCGGCGCTGGCGGTGAAATATGGAAAACTAAGAAACCTCAACCACGACTACATTCGCTTGCGCCAGGTGAAGTCAGAGGAGGAGCTGGACTGGTTCCGCATTGGCGCGCATTTCAGCGATCTCGGTATGGCCGCGTTGCGTGATGGGTTGAAGCCCGGATTGAGCGAACGCGAACTCGGAGATCTGGTCGAGCGCGCTTACGTTTCGCACGGCGGCACAAATGTTATCCATTACATTGGCGTCACTTCCATGAATGCGCCTGATCTCGGTGTGCCGCGTCAGTTTCCCCGCATGCGGCCCGTGCAGGCAGGTGATATTGTGACGGCGGAGATCAGCGCGGCGTTCTGGGAGTATCCGGGGCAGGTGTTGCGCACTTTCGCGCTCGGCGCGCCAAACAGGCTCTTCCAGGAATTACATGCAGCCGCCGATGCGGCATTCGATGCGATCACAGCGGAGCTCAAGGCCGGCGCCACGCCCTCGCAAGTGATCGAGGCATCCGGCGTGATCGAGGATGCGGGTTTTACGATCATTGACGATCTTTTGCATGGCTATGGTGGTGGCTACCTGCCGCCGATTCTCGGTTGCAAAAGCCGTCCGGCGGGCCCGGTCCCGCAGGAGCCGTTTCGCGCCGGACAGACCGTGGTGATCCAGCCAAATGTCGTTACCCGCGATGGCAAGGCTGGCGTACAGACAGGCGAGATGGTGCTGGTCACGGATATGGGAATCGAAAGATTGCATTCGATTCCGAGAGGGTTTGTGCAGCTCTGAGACCTCGCGCGGAATGGGTGACTACCCCAGCTGCGCCTTCATCCAGTCCGCGCTTTGCGAGCGCCAACGATAGGCACGGTTGGTCGCAATGTGATTGCCATCCTCGATCATCATCAGCTCGACGGGGCCTTTCGCCTCCCGCGCGAGACGTTCGGCGTCCTCAGCGGGCACAATGCGGTCGAGCCGCCCGTTCACGATGAAGAGCGGGCAAGTAATGTTTTGTGCGATACCTTCGAGGGATAATGTGTTTGCGTTCTTGCGCGCCTCGTCCTGCGTCTTGCAATGGCTGCGCACGCGGAAGGCTTCACGCGTCAGCTCCGGCAATCCATCCCAGGCCGCGCTCCAATTGAACGGCCCACCCAGCGCGATGCAGGCCTTGATGCGTTTGTTGAAGGCCGCAGCGCGCGGCGCGTAATAGCCGCCCAGGCTCACGCCCCACATGCCGATGCGTCTTGCATCAAGGTCCGGGCGCTTTTCCACGAAATCAATGACGGCTTTCACCGGCACTTCATAGTCGCCACGGATGGCGAAATCATATTGCGCTTCGCCCTGGCCGGGGCCTTCGAAGATGAGGGTCGCCATGCCGCGCGCTAGGAACGGTGCCTCGTAAGCATCGCCTTCCTCTTTGGTCGAGTCGAGTCCGACCGCCATCACCACGATTGGCGGCCGTTCAATGCCCGCCGGCTTGCGCAGGATCCCGGCCAGTGTCTTGCCCTGATAGGGGATCTCGACGCGCTCGCCGGGCGGCCGCAAGTAAGGAAGCGCCGCCTGCCGGCACTCGATCTGCTTCTTGTGTGCGGCTTTCATCTGTGCCTGGTCGTGCACGAACAGGAACGATGCGAAGTGATAATAGACGCCGGCGCGCTGCAGACATTCACCCGCGGTCAATAAATGTTTTTTTGCGAGAGCATCGCGCCCGAGTTGCTCGTGGTGCGCGGCGCGCGCCGACCAGGCGTTGCACCAGTCGTTGTATGAGGAAATCGAGCCGGTGACTTCCTCGAAATCCGTCAGTACCACGCCGTTGGCGACGAAACGCGGGCCCCAATGCGCGATCGCGGCCTTGAGCAAGGGGTCGGATGACATGCGACATTCCTTATGATGAATCGCAGGACGGTGCGTCAGCTGGTTTTTTCGTCGCGCCGATACCATGGCATGAAACGCCGCGTCGCCCAGTTCACCAGCAGTTCGAAGCTGACGCCAAAAGCGGCAAGCAGCAGAACGCCGACGAAAGCTTCGTTGTGATGGTAAGAGCGCGAATTGTAGAGGATGTAGTAGCCGAGCCCGCCGACCGAAAGGAAAAACTCGGCAACGACCGCGCCGATCAGGGCACGGCCGGCGGCAAGCCGGAAGCCGGCGAGCAAATAGGGCATCGACGCGGGCAAGACGATGTCGGTCAACATCCGCAGGCGGCCGGACCGGAACGAACGGGAGACTTCCAGATATTCGCGCGGAACCGAGCGTGCGCCATCGGCCACATTCATGGTGATGGCAAAAATTGCAGCGAAGATGATGGTGGCGATGCGGGCGGCACCCGAGTAACCGAACCACAGGGAAAACAGCGGCAACACGATGATCATCGGCATGGCATTGAAGCCGTTGATATAGACGCCGAACATCCGGTCGAACGTGGCGTTGCGTCCCATGAGCAGCCCGAGGACAGTGCCGATGACGATCGTGATCGCCAGCCCTTCGGCCACCGCCGTAAGGCTCGATCCAAGTGCTTGCAGAAACGCAGGATCGGTCAGCACTTTTGGAATCGCGAGCACCACTGTGCTCGGTTTTGCCACGTAAGCCGGGGCGAAGGCGCGAACGACGATCTCCCAGACCAGTACGATCGCAAGTCCTGTGATCAATCGCGGCACCAAGGGGCCGGACCAGCGGCTCACCGCTATTTGCGGCTTGTGAGTGGTGGGGACGGGCGCAGAGAGGGCTTGCTCGGCCATCGCTACTGTCTCCAGCGCGCAAAGTGTTGCTCGATGACGAGACCGAGCCGCGTCAAGCCGATACCGAGCAGGCCGATGATCAGGATCGAGGCGAACACACCGCCAGTGTCGAAATTCTGCGAGGCACTCATGATGAGTTGGCCGAGACCGGTGGCCGACAGGAAGAATTCCGCCGCGATCATCCCAACCAGCGCGCGGCCGATCGCCTGGCGAACGCCGGTCATCGTGTAGGGCAGGGTGTAGGGCAGCATCACCTCGCGCCACAACGCCCATTCGCTCGAGCGGAAGGATTTCGCAACCTCGATCAGCTCGGGTTTAATGCTGCGCGCGCCTTCCACCGTGTTGTAGAGGATCGGAAAAACCGCGAACAAAAACACAACGAGCAGCTTGGGTGCAAACCCGAAGCCCATCATTGAGAGAATGAACGGAATCAGGGCCACCATCGGCGTGGCATAGAGCGTCATGATGTAAGGCTCGACGCCGATGCGCAAAGTTCGGATTCGCGCCAACAGCATGCCGACCGGCATGCCGATGACCAGCGCCAGAAAGAAACCGCTCAAGAACAATTTGCCGGAATCAAGCAACTGCGGGAGGAATTCGCCGCCCTTCACCAGTTGCCAGAGCCGTATCACGGTTTCCGAGAACGGCACCATGAAGGCCGCGCTGGTGCTACGCCCGGCGATCTCCCACAGGCAAATGCCCGCGAAAAGGCTGATCCAGAACGGCGCGTGGCGGCGAAGAAATATTGTCTGCACGGCCGATGCTTGCTCCGGGACGACCGTTGATTATTGCCTCTTATTTCACCATTGCATTCGCGTCTTTCCAGACGCTGGTGTCGACAAATTTGTCGTAGCTGACCGGCTCTTTGCCAGGATTGATGGAGCCGATCTTCTTCATCAGGGCGGCGACCGCCTCGATTTTGTCGCGCGGCATTCCGTCGTCCTTTGCAGCCCAGAAATTAATATCGAGGAACGCCTTGAGCGCTGCTTTATTGACGTCCTTGTTATGTCCGGTGATGGCCGCCGCATCGGCGACCGCATCGGCGTTCTTCGGGTCTTGCATGAAGCGCGCGGCTTCGATCATGCCGGCGACGGTGCGCACAATCGCGTCGCGATTCTTTTCCAGATTGTCCTTGCGCACCACCATGATGAGATAATGACTCGTGGGATTGGTATTCTTCATCGCCAGCAGGACATGCAGCTTCTTTCCCTGATGCTCGATCTCGGCGAGGTCGTCGAGATGCAGCACGGCATACCGCAGCTGGCCCGCGAGCAGCGCAGGCCCCGGGGTGGAACCCAGTGCAATCTGCTTGGTGTCTTCGATCTTCACGCCCGGGCAACCAATCAGCATCGAGCGCAACGCGACCGAACGCGCGCCATTGATCGAGTCGACGCCGACGTCCTGCCCGACGAGATCCTTGCAGGTTTTACCGTCGTCGGTGGTGCCGATGACCCAATCAGGATTGGGCATGCCATAAACCGCCACAAGCGGAACGCCGGCGTTCGAGACCTGGTTGATCACAGGCGGTGTCGGCGACCACGCCATATCGATGTCGCCGGCTACAACCGCGCGCGCTGCCGCTGTGCCATTGTCAAACGGCCGGATTTCGACATCCACACCGTGCTTTTTGAAGAACCCTTGCTTTTCTGCGACGAACGCAATGGTTACCGAATAAATCGGCGGAATGCCTGGGATTGCGACGACGATCTTCTTTCCCTGCGCGGCTGCCGTGCCTGTCAGCGACGCTGCCAGCAGCACGCCTCCGGCCATCAACGCGATGGTTCTGCGGATCATGGAATCCTCCCTTCAAGCTGTACTATTTTCTTATTTAACGTTCGAGATGGAATTCGGCCTCGCGCGCTTCGCGCATCAACGTGCCCCACACCCGCTCGCGCAGTTCGGCGAAACGCGGCTCGCGCAGAGTCTCTCGCGTGCGTGGATGAGGCAGATCGATGGTGATTGTCTCATGAATGCTCGATGGCCGTCCCTTGAGCACGATCACACGATGCCCAAGCAGCACTGCCTCTTCAATCGAGTGAGTGACGAAGATCATGGCAGTCGGTCGTTGTTCCCAGATATGCAACAGTTCGAATTGCAGGATCTCGCGCGTCTGCGCGTCGACCGCGGCAAACGGTTCATCCATCAGCAAAACATTCGGCTCGACTGCGAGGGCACGCGCAAGACCGCAGCGCTGCTGCATGCCGCCCGACATCTGATACGGATACGCATTTTCGAAGCCACTGAGGCCCACCAACTTGATAAATTCCGGTACTTTGCGCTCGATCTCCGCCTTCGGTGCCCCGGCCATGCGCAAGCCATAGGCCACGTTCTCGAATACAGTTTTCCAGGGAAACAGGCCGAAGTGCTGGAACACCATCGCGACGCCGGCGATCGGTTCGGTGACGCGTTCGGCGCCCACCCAGATCTCGCCAGAATCGTGCGGCAGCAAGCCGTCGATACATCGTAACAATGTCGTTTTGCCGCAGCCAGAAGGCCCGACAATCGCAACAATTTCGCGCTCTCCGACGTCGAAATCGATGTTTCGGAATACTTCGAGCGAGCCGTAATACTTGCCCAATCCCCGCACGCGAATGCGTGGCTCGCCTTTGGCAACCTGTGCGCCAGGTGCCGGACGGTTGGCGGATGCCGCCATTATCTGACCGGTCACTCGGCGGCCTGCTTTGAAGGTTTGGCGTTGATCTTGGCCCAATAATCTTCGGCCATTTTCGAACGCTGCAGCGAGTCCAGAGTTTCAAAGCCCGGCGCCATCGACGCATCGGTGCCAGCCAGGATCTGGTGATGCTCGATGTTGAGTGTGCGCAGCCAGCGCTGCTGGCCCATTGTGATGGCGACGAAATATCCGATCTCGACCAGTTCCGGCTCGCTGAAGTGCTTGTGCAGCCGATCCCACAATTCATCCGTGGCGGGCAGATCCCAGGTGATCGCCTCGGCGTAAGCGAGCGCCGCCTTTTGCCTCTCGTCGTAGCGTGTCGAACTCTCGAAATTGATGAGGTCGGAATAGTCATCTTCCTTGAGACCGGATTTCGCCGCCTTGATCGAACGCTGGTTACCGCAGAATTCACACAACACCGAACGCGAGACGTAGATGCGGCAGAGTTCCTTGATCTTGTGGTCGGCGACGCCGTTCTTGAATACGTCGCGCCAGGTGTTGGCGAATGACCAGAATGTCGCGGGCACATGCGCCCGAATGGCCTGGCTTTCCGGCCGCGGCGTTCCTTCGCGCGCGCATCGTTCGAATTCCGCGATCATCGCAGGATCCTTAATCTTCGAAGGATCGACATAACTAATGCGGGGTTTCGACATCTGCGGTTTCTCCCGGAAATAATGTCAGCGCGCTCCGGCTTGGGATGCGATGCCCTTCGTCCGGCGACGGATAGGGCATGTTGCCGCAACGTTGCTGCACGAGCAACGCCGGCTGCCGTTGTTTGGTAACCGTGCCTTAGCCTTGCCGATTTCCCAACGTCGCTCAGGCGCCGTCAGCATGTGATGATAGCCCTATATTTGCTGGCCTTTTTGAATTCGCGCACGATCGTCACGCTGAATCCTTTCTTATCGGCCAAGCAAGTATACAAACCAGTATTCTTAATTTCGTGCAAGGTTACTCTAAAGTTTATCGCGTCCCGGCTACCAGATTTAAACGCTACGAGTTCATGCGTCCTTCAGCATAGGCGTAATTGCGACAGTGATATTAGTAATTCAATACTGCCTCGCCTCTAGTGTTTGCACGAACAGACCGCGGATGAGTTCGGTCGCGTCAAACGGGGCTTGTTGCCGTGCGTGCCAGTACCATCGTCATGATCGGGTTCGCCGTTGTTTTCGGCTTGATCGCCGTTTTCATCGCGCAGGTCTGGCTCAACAACCAGGCCAGTATGCGGGCGAAGAATTTCGAGACGAACAAACCGCAGGTCGCGTCGCAGACAGTCGTTGTTGCTAAACAAGCGCTGCGCTTCGGCACCGAACTCAGCGGCTCGATGCTTCAGGAAGTGCCGTGGCCTTCCGATGCGCTTCCGGCCGGAGCTTTCGCCAAGATCAGCGACGTGATGTCAGGCGGCCGCCGTGTCGTGCTGTCCGCGATCGAAGCGAACGAGCCAGTGCTCGCGCTCAAGATCACCGGCGCCGGTCAGCGCGCTACGCTGTCGGCGCTTGTTAAGCCGGGCATGAAGGCAGTGACAATCCGCGTCAACGACGTGGAAGGCGTCGGCGGTTTCGTGTTGCCAGGCGATCACGTTGACATCGTACTCACGCGCCAGCTCGAAAAGGGCTCGGCCACGACTCAAGTCGTGCTGCAGAACACTCGCGTGCTCGCGGTCGATCAGACTGCTGATGAGCGCGCCGCTAAAGCCACCGTAGCGAAGTCGGTCACGCTCGAAGTCGATACCGTGGACGCGCAGAAATTGTGGCTTGCGTCGTCAGTCGGCAGCCTCTCGCTGTTGCTGCGCAAGGCCGGTGAAACCGCAGAAGTGCGGACACGCAAAGTCACGCTCAACGATTTGGGGACCAACGAACCCGTGAGCACCGACAGGGCTGCCACGACGACCGTGGTCGTGACGCGGGCTTCTTCGAAGCAGGATTACACCGTTCCAGTTGAGGGCAGTAATGGGGCCTCGGCTGCAACGGAGCGAGGGCGAGTGGCCTGGTAACTCCAGGCTTGGGATCATTTTTGGGGTGGGGAGTGTGTCGTGAATAAACACAATGAGATTAACGTCGGTTTTCACTGGCGAACTGCGGACAGGACCTCAAAGCGTGGCAACTGGCTGCGCGACCTTGCGATCGCTCTGGCCATTGCGATCGCGGCATCGATCCTGGGCATGATCGGCGACGCGCACGCACAATCGCGATCGATCCAGATCAGCGGCAACAATCGTACGGTCATGGTGACCGTGCCTATCGGCAAGTCAGAGGACGTGCGCACCGATAGCAGCTTCGTTGACGTTACTGTCGGCGATCCGGAAGTGGCCGACGTCAATCCGCTCACCGATCACGCGTTGTCGATCCTTGGGAAAAAGATCGGCACCACCCGCGTATCGGTTTATGCCGAGGGCAAGAAGCTGATCGGAATTTTCGACGTAGAGGTGTCATACGACATCACGCGGCTCACCAACGAACTGCGCCGGCGTTTCCCGGGCTCCCAAGTCAAGGCTTCCACCGTCAACGGCCGCATCATGCTGTCGGGCGAGGTCGCTGACGCAGCCACCCTCGACAAGGCAGTGACGATCGCGCGCCAGTTCGGGCCCGAGATCATCAATACGGTTTCGGTGATGTCGCCCCAGCAGGTGCTGCTGGAAGTGCGCTTCATCGAGATTTCGCGCACCGCCGGTCGCGAGCTGGGCGTCCAGTGGAACCGGGTTGGCGACAACAGCATCCTGAATATCGGCAATCGCGTGACCGCCAACAATCTGCCCATCACTCCCAGTTCGATTGCAGGCGAGACGGCAGCGGGCGTTATTTCCGGCGCGTCGCCGTTCGGCTTCTTGATTGCCCGGCTGGTTGCGGCAGGCGTCAAGACTGACGTCATGATCAACGCACTTGAGGAGAAGGGGATCGCGCGTAGTCTTGCCGAGCCGAACCTCGTTGCCCTTTCCGGCGACACCGCAAGTTTCCTGGCCGGTGGCGAATACCCAATCCCGATATCCGGATCGTTCGGTCAGGTGACGGTCGACTACAAGAAATATGGCGTCGGCTTGGCCTTCACGCCGACCGTGCTCGGCCGCGGCCTGATCAACATGAAGATCGAGCCGGAGGTGAGCCAGATCGATACGACCCATACGGTTACGGTAAGCCAGGGCGTTAACGTGCCCGCGCTGATCGTGCGCCGCGCTTCGACCACTGTCGAATTGCGCGACGGCCAAAGCTTCGTCATCGGCGGCTTGCTGCAGACCGACAACAAGAATGCGATCGAGCAACTGCCCTGGCTTGGCAGCGTTCCGGTACTGGGCGCGCTGTTTTCCAGCAAGTCATATCAGAAGAACGAAACAGACCTGGCCATCATTGTCACGCCGCACCTCGTGCGCCCGGCGCGGCCCGGCGATGAGATCAGAACGCCGGCCGACGATACCTTGCCGGCGAATGATGTCGATTTCTTCCTGCTGGGGAAGACCGAAGTCACGCGGCAGCAAGCCGCGCAGCTCACGCCGTCTACGGCCCGCATCGCGGTTGCCGGGGACCTGCCGTTTACCGGACACATGCTTGATCTGCCGAAGGGGGGTTCCAATGCAGCCGTTCAGTAAAGCCCTGCGCACGGTCGCGCTTGGCACACTCATGGTGGTGCTCGGCGGCTGTTCGGAATATCTCGACCGCCGCGAAACCATCGCAAAATCCGGTGGCAACGCGGTGGCAACCAACATCGTGACCCAGATGGTCGACCCGTGGCCGCGCGAAAGCGCCAACCACAACATCGCCTTCAACGGTGCGAAGATGGAAGGCGCGTTCGAGCGTTATCGCACCAATCGGGTCATACAACCGCGGGGCATCGGCACGTCGGGCGCCTATCAGGACCCGCAAAACTCGCAGAACAACGGCGCGCCAGTCGGGCCGCCCGTCGCCACCCCGTCGGCGGCTCCGGTGAAATAAGTGGAACTTCGGTTGCATCATGCGCATTGGTCGTACCCCTGATACGAATCGGACTCGTGTGGTGGTCCTTACCGCCGACGCCGATTTCGCAAATTCGGTGCGTACGACCTTTGGTGCGTCCTCTGCGATCGAACTCGCGCTTGTTTCAGGCAACCTCGCTGGACAAAGCGACATGCTCGATGCCGCGGACGCCACTGTTGTCGTGGTTGACATCGATGCCGGCCGTGCCGACGAGATGGCCGCGCTCGCGCGGCTGATGGCACGTGTCGGCACATGGCCGCCTGTGGTGGCGGTCACGCAGACATTCGATGAGAATGTCGCGCGCACTTTGTTGCAGATGCGGACCGCTGATTTCCTGGTGAAACCGGTCGAGCCTATCGATCTGGTGCGCGCCTGCGCCCGCGTTGCCAAGGGACCCGGCGCGAACGCCGCGCCGACAGACGCGAAGATCTACACCTTTTTGCCTGCCGTGGGCGGTGCCGGCGTCACGACACTGGCTGTGCAAAGCGCGATGATTCTGCTGAACAGCGGCGGTCTGCGCACAAAACCGTCGACTTGTCTGGTGGACCTCGACTTTCAACATGGCTCGGTCGCCGATTATCTCGATCTCGAACCACGCCTCAATCTGGCGGAAATCGAACCGCGACCAGACCGGCTGGACCGGCAATTGCTGGAAGTCATGCTCTCGTATCACGCCTCGGGTCTCGCCGTCGTTGCCGCGCCCAATCGGCCGGCGGAAATGCGCTCGTTCGATCCCGATGTGGTGACGCGCCTGCTCGATCTCGTGTCCAGCAATTTCGAATACGTCGTATTCGATATGCCGCGCACCTGGTTCTCCTGGACAGACAGCGTGCTCCTGGGCTCGAACAAACTTTTCATCGTCAGCGAAACCACCGTGCCGGGTCTTCGCCACGCCAAGCAATTGGTGGCGGCAATCAAGGAAAGGCTGGGCGAAGGGCCCAATCCGCAGGTCATCGTCAACCGGTTCACGCAGCGAATGTTTGATTCCGGTCTGCGCCGCGGCGATCTTGCGCATACGCTGGGCGATGCCTTCCTGAGCGCTATTCCCAACGACTACGCGCTTGTTCGCGAGGCGATCGACCGCGGGGTTCCGCTGGACGAGGTCAAACCTGGCAACAAGATCACTGCCGAACTCAAGAAGTTGGTGCTTGATCCGGCCGCATCGAAAACGGCGGCCGATGCTCAGCCCATGCCGTTGATGAAGAAACTCAAGCTTTCCGTGGGCGGCTAAGATGGTCGGCCGATTCACAGCCCGGCGTGCCGCAACATCCGATCTTCCGGTTGCGGAAGAGCCGTCGCCGTCCGCGCTCGAAGGCGTATCCTGGACGGTGTCCCCCGAGGCGCCGGCAACGGAGCCGATGCAGCCCGCGCAACAGGCCGAAAGTCCGTTGCTCAGCGACAGGCTGCTCGATGCAAAAGTGCGGTTGCACCGCCGGCTGATCGAGGAGATCAATCTTTCGGCGCTGGACAAGGTGCCGGAAGAAGAAATCCGCCGCCACGTCCAACAGCTGGTTTCGCAATATGTGGTGGTCGAGCGCCTCGCTCTGAATACCCAGGAACTAAACGATTTCGTTTCTGAAATTCTCGACGAGATGACAGGCCTCGGCCCGCTCGAGCCGCTGCTCAAGGATCCGAGCATCAACGATATTCTGATCAATGGCCACGAATGCGTTTATGTGGAGCGCAAGGGCGTGCTTGAGCCGCTGTCGGTGCGTTTCAAGGACGAGCAGCATCTTTTGCGTATCATCAACAAGATCGTCTCGGCGGTCGGCCGCCGCGTCGATGAATCGCATCCGCTTTGCGACGCCCGGCTGCAAGATGGCTCGCGTGTCAACGTTGCGGTCCGGCCAATCGGCGTTGACGGCCCACTGGTCTCGATCCGCAAATTTTCGAAGAAGCCTTTCAATCTCACGAAGCTTGTCGAGATCGGCGCACTGCGTCCGGCGATGGCCGAGCTGCTGGCGGCTGCGGTTAAGTCACGCATCACCACGATCATTTCCGGCGGCACCGGTTCCGGCAAGACGACCATGCTCAATGCGCTTTCGGCGTTCATCTCCGAAAAGGAGCGCCTGCTCACGATCGAAGACGCGGCCGAACTGCAACTGCAACAGCCGCATGTTGGTCGTATGGAAACACGCCCTCCGAACATCGAGGGCAAGGGCGAAATTCGGCAGCGCGAGCTAGTGAAAAACGCTTTGCGTATGCGGCCTGACCGCATCATCCTTGGCGAGTGCCGCGGCGAAGAAGCCTTCGACATGTTGCAGGCGATGAACACCGGCCACGAAGGTTCGATGGCGACGATTCACGCCAATACCCCGCGCGATGCGATCTCGCGCCTGGAGCAGATGATCGGAATGGCCGGCCTGCCGATGACGGTGGCTTCCATTCGCAGCCAGATTGCCAATGCCATTCAACTCATTGTGCAGCTTCAGCGCCAGTCGGACGGCAGGCGCAAAGTCACTTCGATTGCCGAAGTCACCGGTCTCGAAGGCGACATCATTCAAATGCAGGAAATCTTCAAGTTCGTTCGCACCGGCACTGCGCCTGACGGCACCGTGCAGGGACATTTCCAGGCCACCGGCGTGCGGCCGCGCTTCCTGGCCGAGCTTGCGCACCAGGGCATCAAGATTCCCGGCAGCCATTTTGATCCCTCGCAGCCGCTCTGAACGGCCATGTTCGATTTCAACTCAATTTACCTCTTCTACGCGCTGATCGGCTTGTCCGCGGCGATGTTCGCGGAAGGCGTCTATCTGCTCGTCTATAGCAACGCCTCCTATCGCAAGAAGATCAACCGCCGGCTCAAGGTGATGTCGGAGAAGACCGACCGCGAAAGCGTGCTCGTGCAGTTGCGGCGTGAACGCGGCTTGACCAGCGCCGGTGACTATCGGTTACCGATCGTCAGTCTCAACCAGCTGCTGTTGCAGTCCGGACTCACCATCGGCTTTGGCCGGCTGATACTTGTTATTGTGATCGGAGCAGCCGTGGCGTTTGCGGCCGTGCTGACCATCAAGGGCAGTGTCTTTTATGCTTTTCTTGCGGCGCTGTTTTGCGGGATCGTTTTGCCGCCGTTCGTGCTGAAATTCCTGCGCTCGCGCCGTCAGAAGAAATTCAGCGCGCAGTTTCCCGATGGCATCGACATTATCGTCCGGTCATTGCGCGCCGGACACCCGGTGCCAATTGCAATTTCGATGGTTGCGAAGGAGATGCGGGATCCGATCGGCACCGAATTCGGTATTGTCTCCGATGAGCTCACTTACGGCTCGGATCTCGAAACCGCCATGCGCAATCTGTATTTCCGCATCGGCACCGATGATTTGCCTTTGTTCGTTACCGCGGTCGCAATTCAGCGATCGACCGGCGGCAACCTTGGCGAAATTCTTGAGAATCTTTCGTCCGTCATCCGGCAACGCTTCAAGATGCGTCGCAAGATTCGCGCGCTGGCCGCGGAAGGCCGCGCGTCCGCCCTGATCCTGTCTTCGTTGCCGATCGGCATGTTTGCGGTCATCCAGTTTCTGGTACCGACCTTTTATGCAAGCGTTTGGGATCAAGATCTCACGAAAATCGCTCTTGCATTGGCAGGATGCTGGATGGGGGTCGGCAATTTCATCATGTACCGCATGGTCAATTTCAGGATCTGACCGATGATGGACACGATCCTCGAGGTGTTCGGCAACATGCTTGGTGACAGCAACACCATGTTCATGGCGTTGCTGATATTCCTCGCGGCGGGAACACTGGCGTTCTCGCTGATGGCGGCCGTGCGCGTGCGCGGCGCTGTTAAAAAGCGTACTTCGCGCATCATGAATGACGAGGAGCGAGCGCATCACGGGCGCTCACTCCAGTATTCGAGCGCGCGGGCGATGAGCAAACTCATCGACTACACCACCAAGCACTACTCGACGTCGAACGAAGAAAACATGAAGGTGCTGCGCCGGCGGTTGATTCAGGCCGGCATTTACGATTCACGGGGCGTTGCTTTCTTCTTTCTCGGACGCACGGCTTTGGCGGTCGGTCTGGCCTTTGCCATGTTCGTGTTGTTGCCCATCGTCAGGCCATCTACCGGCGGTACAATGTTTTGGCTGATGGTGGTCGCCGGTGGGTTCGCCGGCTACGTCGGCCCGAGTATGTACATCGACAGGCGAATTTCCGCGCGTACGCTCGAGCACCGCTCCGGTTTCCCTGATTTCATGGATTTGCTTGTGGTGTGCGCCGATTCAGGATTGTCGATGGAGGCCTCGCTCGAACGTGTGGGGCGTGAGCTCGGTCACGGTTACCCTTCACTGAGTGCCAATATCCATTTGACCAATCTCGAAATCCGCGCAGGCCGTCCGCTCAAGGACGCCCTCGAACATTTCGCGGAACGTCTGGCACTGGAAGAGGCTCGCGCATTCGCGACCTTGATAAACCAGTCGATCGATCTGGGCTCGAGCATTACCGACGCAATGCGCGTGTACAGCGATGACATGCGTCACAAGCGGCTCTCGCGCGCCGAGGAAAAAGCCTACGCCCTGCCTGCCAAGCTGGCGGTGCCGATGATGGTGTGTATCTTCCCCGTCTTGTTCGTCGTCATCCTGTTACCTGTTGTCGTACGCCTGCATATGGGCGGGTATTTCTGACAACCGGTGCCCTTTGGGCATTTTATTCCCGACAGTGCCGGCTTTGCCGCTCGGGGACCCATACCGGGGTGCCGATACGGTGAAGATTTTCTTAACTATCCTCCCATAGCCTG
This sequence comes from Pseudolabrys sp., assembly GCA_035519415.1. Classification (GTDB taxonomy): domain Bacteria; phylum Pseudomonadota; class Alphaproteobacteria; order Rhizobiales; family Xanthobacteraceae; genus Pseudolabrys. Next base: position 44,976 of record DATIWJ010000010.1, on the reverse strand, counting down.
ACGGCGTCCCGTTACCGGGCGACTCCGCAAGGCGTTGGCATGCTTACTGGAATTGCCCGAGGATTGACCATCGCCGCCGCAGGCCTGTGGCTGGCAGGCTGCTCGACATCCAACAACCTCTCCGACTTGTTCGGATCGAAAGCGTTGCCTGCCGAAGCGACAGCGGCGCAGGCGGCTACCACCGCGTCCGACCCGCCCGGCGACGAAACCACCGGAACGGTACCGGCGCCGCTCGGCGTGAGGGCCGTATCGGAGCCGGGCCTTCTCGGCAGCGATCCAAATGATGAGTTGAGCCTCGGCAAGAAATACTATCGCGCCAACGATTTTGGCCTTGCCGAAAAACATTTCCGCCGCGCCGTCGAAAAACATCCGCGCGACGCCGAGGCGTGGCTTGGTCTTGCGGCGACCTATGATCGCTTGCGACGGTTTGATCTTGCCGACCGAGCCTATGGTCAGGCTGTTGGTATCCTCGGGCCGACGGTCGAGATCCTCAACAATCAGGGATACTCGTATATGTTGCGCGGCGACTACAAGCGCGCGCACGCAGCCCTTGCAGCCGCCCAGCGCAAAGATCCCGCCAACAAATACGTCCAGAACAACCTGCGCCTTCTCGAGGAAAGCTATCGTAAAGGCAAGGCCATCCAGTAGGCCTCGGACGATAGTAAAATCGACGGCAATCCCGTCTGTCATGGATGGACTAATTTTCGCAATCGATTGTTATCGAAGGGCGCGGCGAAAACTTCGTCGCGGGCGCAGAGGGCCATGGCGCCCATACGCCCTCTCGACTACCATCCCGCGCGAACCGGCACAGACCGGTCACGTCCCAAGGGGAGGAACCAATGGCGACTGCAGTAAACGCCGGCGCGCGTCTTGACCGGCTTCCGATCTCTTCATTCCACTATCGCATTTTCTGGCTGGTCGGCGCCGGCATGTTTTTCGACGGCTATGATCTTTACGTCGCGGCCAGCGTCCTGGCATCAACGACCCAGACCAAGTTTTCAACGCTGCCGCAGAACCTGCAATTTATATCCTTGACCTTTGTCGGCATGACGATCGGTTCGTTGATCACCGGTTTCGTCGGCGACAAGTATGGACGGCGTTTCACCTACCAGGTCAACCTCTTGATCTTCGGACTTGCCTCGCTGGCCGCTGCGTTCGCGCAGGACATGACCCAACTGATCATCTGCCGCTTCGTGCAGGGGCTCGGTCTCGGCGCCGAAATTGTCGTTGGCTATTCGACACTGACCGAATTCGTGCCGCCGAGGACGCGCGGGCGCTGGCTGGCGTTCATGGCCTTTCTTGTGGTCGCGGGATTTCCAGTCACTTCGATCCTCGGATATCTCATTATTCCAACCTGGGGCTGGCGGCCGATGTTCATCATCGCCGGCATCGGCTCGTTGATTGTCTGGTATTTGCGCAAGAATTTACCTGAGTCGCCACGCTGGCTGGAAGCGCAGGGGCGCACCGCCGAAGCAGAAAGCTTGATGCAAAAAATCGAGCAGGAAGCCGCGACGGCCGGTGCATTGCCGGCGCCTGCAATTTCGGCGCCTCCGCCGCAACTCACCGCCGCTTCGATGTTCCGGCCGCCGATCCTGCAACGGCTGCTGGTCGGAAGCTGGGTCCTCATCACGATCAACACGCTGATCTTCGGATTTGTGATTTTCCTGCCGCAATTTTTCTTGCGGCAAGGGCTGACCATCACCAACTCGCTCGGCTACACGGTCGTGCTCGCATGTGCATCGCTGGTGGGCTGCGCCTGTGGTGCCGTACTGTCGGATTTTGTCGGACGGCGCTGGACTATCATCGGCGCGTCGTTTCTCACCATCGCCGCCGGTTGGGTGTACGCGCATTTCAACGCCGCATCCGACCCGGCGATCGTGTTGAGCGTCGGCGCGGTGTTGATTGTTGCGATCTATATCCAGACTGCAATCCTGTTCGGTGTCTACACGCCGGAGCTTTTTCCGACCGAGATTCGCCTGCGTGCAAACGGAATCTGCAATACGTTCGGTCGTGCAGCGACCGTCGTTTCGCCATTCATCGTCGGTTATTTGATGGTGAACTATCAGTTGCCCGGGGTGGTCTGGCTGATGATCGGCTTGCTTGTCGTCCAGATCCTCGCCGTGTTCTTCTGGGGTGTCGAACCGGCAAGGCGCTCTTTGGAAGGGCTCGATCCCAAGCTCGCCTAATCAGACCAGTCTTACGCTATGATCGGCCGCCCGAGTGCCGGGCGGCCGGTTTCATGAGGATAATCACCTCGCATGAGCAATATGCGGCCAGTCACGGTTATCACCGGCGCCTCTGCGGGGATCGGCGAGTCGCTGGCGCGCGTTTTCGCGCGAGAGGGCCACGAACTGGCATTGATCGCACGGCGCGAAGACAGATTGCGCGCGCTGGCCGATGAAATCGCTGCGACTGGCGCCCGCCGGCCAATTGTCATTGCAGCGGATCTTTTGAACGCCGGCGTCGCGCGGTTGGTCGGCGAGACGTTGGCGGCACAGGGCGCGGAGCCGCAATTCGTTGTCAACAACGCCGGATTTGGCCTGGTCGGGCTCGCCAGCGCACGCGACCGCAACGAACAGCTGGACATGATCGATCTGAATGTGACGGTATTGACCGAATTGTCGCTCGCCTTTGTCGACAGCCTCGCCCGCCATCGCGGCGGCGTGCTCAATGTTGGTTCAATGGCCGGCTTTCTGCCCGGTCCGGGCATGGCCGTCTACTACGCCACCAAGGCTTATGTCCTGTCGTTCACCGAGGCATTGCACAGCGAACTCAAACCGCTTGGCGTGCGCGTTGCGGTTCTATGCCCGGGTCCGGTGCCTACCGAATTTGCCGAGCGCGCCGGCCTCAAGTCCGGCATGGCGCCTGGGGTCTTGACCCAATCTGCCGACTATGTGGCGGAGGCGGGCTACCGCGGTCTGATGGGCGGGCACCGGACAATAGTGCCGGGCGTGCTCAATAAAGTGGTTACCCTGTTGATTCGTATAATTCCCCGCCGCCTAGTCCTGTGGGTCGTCGACAGACGGCAGAGCCGGCGCAGGTCCGCACAGCGGACATAGCCCTATCCCTGCTGCCGATATTGCAAACGCCGGCAAAGGCGTTAGTAGTCACGCGCGGAATCACCATGTTGAAGCCCGTTCTTCTTATTCTTCATCAGGAGCACTCGTCGCCTGGTCGCGTCGGCCAGACTCTGGCGAAGCTCGGCTATCCGCTCGATATCCGGCGGCCGCGTTTCGGCGACCCCCTGCCGGATACGATGGACGGGCATGCCGGCGCTGCCATTTTCGGCGGCCCGCAGAGCGCAAATGACAATGAAGAATTCGTGCGCCGGGAGATCGACTGGATCGGAGTGCCGCTGCGCGACAAAAAACCGTATCTCGGTATTTGCCTCGGCGCGCAGATGATGGCGCGCCATCTCGGTGCTCGCGTCTATCCGCATCCGCAGGGCCACGCCGAGGTCGGCTATTACCCGATTCGTCCGACGGAAGCCGGGCGTCAGGTCTGTGCGGATTGGCCCGACCACGTCTATCAATGGCACCGCGAAGGTTTTGATCTGCCCTCCGGCAGCGAACTGTTGGCTGAAGGCGATGCCTTTTGTGTGCAGGCATTCCGCCTTGGTACCGGTTACGCCCTGCAATTCCATCCTGAAGTGACGCACGCGATGATGTATCGGTGGCTCGTACGCGGTGCGCACCGGATGGAGTTACCAGGGGCCAAGCAACGCCACGAGCATATCGCCGATCGTGCCGTGCATGATCTGGCTTCGCGCAATTGGCTCAGCGCTTTTATTGACCACTGGATCAGCGGCGCACCGGCCAATCAAACCGCGTAAAATGCGACCTGACCGGCATTGGCTGCGCAGGTTGATTCGAGTGCAGATGCGCCATTGACAAATTGTCGTTCAAGCTGATCGTTTCATCTGGGCGACGGGGATCAGTGCCCACACGGAGGCGTGCGGATGGTTGATTCCAGCGAGCACAGCCATTCTGTCGCGCGAACGGTGCCGTCTCTCTTGAGCACGATGTTGCGGGCGTCCAACGGCATTCTCGAGCTGTTACCGATTGCAACCTTCATTTGCGACGCCAAGGGCACGATCCTTCAATACAATCGGCATGCTGTTGCGGTCTGGGGTGCGAAGCCAGGCCCCGGCCAGACGCACGATCAATTCAGAGAAAGTATGCGCTTCTTCGAACTGGATGGAACGCCGGTTGCGCGCTCGATGGTTTCCGAGGTTCTGGAAACCGGCGAGCCGGTACGCGACGTGGAACGTATTGTCGAACATGCCGACGGCACACGCCTGGTGGTATCCGTCAACATCGATCCGTTGCGCAATTTGAAGGGCGAATTGGTCGGGGCGGTAAACTGCTTTCTCGACGTCACCGACCGCAAGCGGGCCGACGCGGCACTCGAGCAATCGCACCTGCACGCGCTTGAACAGGAGCAGCGGCTTGCGGCGACGTATGAACATGCCGCTATCGGCATTTCTGAAGTCGATCCCGATGGCCGCTTTCTGCGGGTGAACGAGGCGATTTGCGCAATCACCGGCTACAGCCGCGACGAACTCCTGGCAGGCAAATTGTTTTTATACACACACCCGGACGATGCCGATCCCGATCGGGAAGGGTTCCGCAAACAGGTCGCCGGGGAGCTCGAATTTTATTCGGTGGAGAAACGGTTTGTCCGCAAGGATGGCCGCGTCATTTGGCTTTCGGTGCGATCCTCGCCAGTGCGTGGCGCGGGCAATCGACTGCGATACGTGGTGCGAGTGGTGCAGGATATTACCGAGCGCAAGGCGGCGGAGCAGCGCCAGAAGCTGTTGATGGACGAATTAAACCACCGGGTAAAAAATACACTGGCGACAGTGCAATCGCTGGCCTCGCAAACCGCCCGTGGGACACATACGCCGGCGGCTTTTCGTGAACGTTTTGAAGGCCGGCTGATAGCCCTATCAAAGGCGCATGATCAGCTCACCACTCACCATTGGGAGAGCGCCGATTTGCGCGAACTGTTGTCGGGCAGCCTTGCACCCTATGGCGGAGCTGGTGCGGAACGTGTCGTACTTCGTGGCGAGGACGTTGTACTGCGGCCACGCGCGGTGCTCACGCTGGCGATGGCGGTGCACGAACTCACCACCAATGCTGCAAAATATGGCGCTCTATCAGCGCCCGGGGGGCGGATCGAAATTCATTGGCAGCCGGTCCGTGCTGGCAACAGCTCTCCGGTTCTGCGCATCGACTGGCTCGAGCAAGGTGGGCCGCCGGTCGCCGAGCCGGATCAGCGCGGCTTCGGCTCGAAACTGATTGAGGGCAGTATCGCCGCCGAGTTGGGCGGTACGGCGCGGCTTGCATTCGAGCCGCAAGGACTCCACTGCCAAATTGAAGTCCCGCTGGAAAATGCAGCTCTCGACTTTCGAGCAAAAGCCGGCGAGGAGGGGATGGTCTAGGGCTCGCCGCGCTTACCGTTAGCTCGCCGAGCCGTAGCTCGCGAAGCGAGCGAAGTGTCCACTATTCACTATTCGATCACCTCGTCCGCGCGGGCCAGCAAATTGTAGGGAATTTCAAGACCGAGCGCTTTGGCGGTTTTGAGGTTGACAATGGTTTCAAACTTCGTCGATCGCTCCACCGGCAGGTCCCCTGGCTTGGCACCTTTCAAAATCTTATCGACGAACGTAGCCGCGTGTCGGTACATGTCGACAAAGTCGACACCGTAGGCCAACAGGCCTCCATCGGTGGCGAAATCGGGCCATCCGCACGACGGCAGACGTTGTTTCAAAGAGAGCGCGGCGGCTTTCTGAGCATTGGCGAGCAGCACCGCATCGTCAATGACCACCAGCGCCTCAATACGCTTGGCGATCATTGCCGCAAAAGCTCCCTCGAAGTCGGCGACTGCGCGCACGTCAAATTGCTCAAGTTCGAGCTTGAGCGGTCCTGCGACACGTCTCATTTGAGGCAGGGTCGGTTCATTCATGGGATTAGCCAAATTTAACAAGACACCAACGCGCGCCAGGTTCGGGATTATCTCTTTGAGCAATTCGAGTCGCTTTGCCGCGAGTTCTGGGTTGAAGAACGTGAGTCCAGTCACGTTCCCGCCCGGTCTCGCGAGGCTAGACACAACGCCTGATCCCAAAGCATCGCCGACAACCGCCATGACGATGGGGATTGACGTAGTGGCGTGCTTGGCGGCCAAGACCCCCGGCGTGCCGTGAGTGACGATCACATCGACCTTGAGACGAACCAAATCAGCAAACAGGTCCGGAAGCCGTTCATACTTGCCGTCCGCCCAGCGGTACTCGATGATAAAATCCCGTCCTTCTTGATAACCGAGGTCGCGAAGTGCCGCGCGAAAGGCCTCCATGCGTTTGGGAAGACCATTAGCCGAGACCGTACTCAAGTATCCGATCCGAAAGACCTTTGTTGGTGTCCGTTGCGCGCCTGCCGCGAGCGGCCACGCGGCTGCTGATCCAGCAATTATCTGTATGAAATCGCGCCGCCTCATCGTCGCCCCCGAGGCTGAGACACGTCATAGTAACCATCCGCGCCGGCACTCTGGAAGGGGTCAAACGGAGGGCCGGTAGTGTCCGCTTTGAGTTCATGTGTGGACGGCGCCTTGGCAAGAACTTTCTGACGCAGCTGCAGCATTGGTCGGTGCGGTCATGTGTCCGGCCTATTTGTGCGGCCGGTTTGGCCGCTGGCCCTTATGCTCTGCGCGGATAGGGTCCCAATCAAAAACACGCACTTAATGTGCGCTGATCCAAACGGGTTCTCCCGATCCCCGGAACGACCGTATCTGCATTCGTCGTCATGCCCTCGCCAATTTCGGTTGCGGGCTTTTGCCCCCGCATCAGAAGCGGACATAGGGTTCATTCGATCATCTCGTCGGCGCGCTGTTGAACTTGCAAGGGCACTTGGAGGCCCAGCGTTTTGGCGGTCTTAAGATTGATCACCAACTCGAATTTGGTCGTCCGCTCGACGGGCAGATCAGCCGGCTTGTCGCCCTTGACGATTCGCGCTGTATAGACGCCAGCCCGGCGAAATGCATCTGCAATGTCATTGCCGTAACTCATCAAACCGCCGTCGGCGGAATACTCACGAAATCCGTAAATCGTGGGAATCGCATGGCGCGCCGCAAGAGCAATGATTTGATTGCGGCGGCTAAGAAGGAAAGCACCCGCGCCCACAACCAGCGCACCGGCTCGCTCGCGCACAAGGCTCGCAAAAGCCATGTCGATGTCACTCGCGGTGCGGGCATTCAGCACAACAAGTCGCAAGCCAAGGGTGTGCGCGACCTCTTGCACCGCGGGCACCTGTGACACGGCATCCGGAACGTTCAGGTCTACGAGTAGCGCAATGACGGCTGCATTTGGCACGAGTTCGTGCAGCAGTGATAGCTGCTTCGGCACCAAATCGACGCCGAACCAGCTCACCCCGGTGATGTTCTTGCTTGGCCGGGCGAGGCTCTGAACCAGACCAAGCCTGACCGGATCGTCGCCGTTGAGGAAGACAATGGGGATGGTCGTTGATGCTGCTTTGGCGGCGAGGGCTGCGGCATCGGTGTAGGCAACGATCACCACGGCCTTGCGGCTAACAAGATCAACGGCAAGAGCCGGCAATCGATCATATTGGCCTTCTGCCCAGCGGTATTCGATCGCCACGTTCTGGCCATCGACGACGCCGGTTTCGTTCAGTCCTTGACGGAATGCAGCAAGGCGTTGCGCGAACGGCCCAGGCGACACCCCGCTGAGGAATCCGATGACCGGCAACGCCGACTGCTGTGCGTACGCGGCGAGTGGCCATATGGCCGCTGAACAAGCAATGACTTTGATGAATTCGCGCCGCCTCATGCCTCACTCCGAGGCTCGGTAAGGAAATTCTGTTGCCTCACACTAGCAAATTTGAGCCTTGCTTGGACTGCGCCCTTTCGTGGATCTCAGAGGAACACGGCAGTCCGTGGCAGGATAATCCTGACTTCAGTGAACTCGCCCAGCTGCGTATCGACGTCGATTGAGCCCGCATGTTGCTTGACGATGATGTCGTAGCTGATGGAGAGGCCAAGGCCGGTGCCTTCTCCGGTCGGTTTGGTCGTGAAGAACGGGTTGAACATTTTTTCCTTAACGTCAGGCGCAATACCGGTGCCGTTGTCACGTATCCTGATTTCCACATGATCGCCAAGATCTTTCGTCGAGGCAGCAATAGTCGGCTCGTAGTCGCCGCCATTTGTTGCCGCTTGGCGTTTGGTCGCTGCATAAAAGCCGTTCGATATCAAATTCAATAGAGCCCGTGTGATGTCCTGCGGGAAGAGGTCAACCTCGCCAGCCGACGGATCAAAGGATTGTTTGAGCGTAATCTCAAAGCCCTGTTTCTCGGCTCGCGCCCCGTGCCAGGCGAGATTGAGGCTTTCCTCAACGAGAGCATTGATATCGACACGCCGGTGTTCACCCGAGCCTTCACGCGAGTGCTGCAGCATATTCTTGACAATGGCATCCGCACGCTTGCCATGCTGGACGACCTTGTCGAGATTGCCCCGTAAAGTGTCCATCAGTTCGGTGATCTCACTGCGCTTCTTTTCGTTGAGCCTCACGCCCCCCAAGGCTTCCTGCAATTCATCGATCATCTCGGCAGAGACCCCGGAGAAATTGTTGACGAAATTGAGTGGGTTCTTGATCTCGTGCGCTATGCCCGCCGTAAGCTGACCAAGCGAGGCCAGTTTTTGTGTCTGCACCAGCCGATCCTGTGTAGTCCGCAGATCCTCAAGCGACTTCGCCAGTTCGCGCGTGCGTGCCTCTACGCTTTCAAACAGCCGCACGTTCTCAATGGCAATCGCCGCTTGGTCGGCAAAGGTAGTGACCAGTTCGATCTGCTTGTCAGTAAACGGGCGCGCCTCTGAACGCGACAAGGTCAATACGCCGAGCGCGACACCCTCGCGCAGCATCGGAACGGCAAGGATCGTACGGTAACCTCCCAATCTCTGCGCCTCGACCAAGGTGTATTCCGGATCGGCCTTTACGTCGGGGATATGAATCACCCGACCTTCAAGTAGCGCACGTCCGGTCGCGTTGCCTCGGTCGGGCTTGAGTGGCACGTCTTTGATGTGATCTAGAAACTCGCGTGAGAAGCCATAGGACTCCGCGGCGCGGTAGAAAACTCCATCCCTCTCACGGGTAATGTTACCTTTGTTGGCATCACATAGTCGGGCAGCTGATTCAACGAGGGTTTGCAATACTGTCTGCAGATCGAAAGTCGAGCGGCTGATCACCTTGAGCACATCGGCCGTTGCAGTTTGCTGCTGAAGCGACTCGCGCAGCTCACTGAGCAGCCGCGCATTCTCGATAGCGATGACTGCCTGGGCGGCGAAGTTCATTAGCAACTCAACCTGCTTTTCGGTAAAGGGCCGTACCTCTTGGCGGTAGATGGCGATGGCGCCAATTAGCTTGTTCTCCTTGAGCATCGGGACCATGAGCAGCGTCCGCGCGCCGGCGCCATCGGCCAACACAAGGAACGCGGGGTCCCGGGCGAGATAGGCCTGGTCCAACCTAACGTCGGTAATGTGTAGCAGCTGCCTTGATGCGGCGACGCGGGCAAGTGGATTGGTTGGTCCGACGCGGAGCACTGGGTCGCGCCGCCGTTCTGCAGCATAGGCCGGTGGCGGCGCGTGCATAGCCACCACGCGATAGCAGCCATCTTCCGCTCGCAGCATCGATCCGAACTTAGCCTCGCAGATGTGTACTGCGTTCGCCAGCATGGTGTTAAACACAGGCTCAAGCTCGCCGGGCGAGCTAGAGATGACCTTCAGCACTTCTGATGTCGCAGTCTGTTGCTGAAGCGACTCGCGCAGCTCATTAAGCAACCGCGCGTTCTCGATGGCGATGACCGCCTGTGCGGCGAAGCTTTTTACCAGCTCGATCTGTTTGTCGGAAAACGGACGGACCTCTTGACGATAAATGGAAATCGTGCCGATCAGTTCGCCCTCTTTGAGCATGGGCACGGTTAACAGTGTGCGAGCGCCTGCAAGATCCGCAAGATCGACGACAGCCTGATTCCCCTCAAGGTAAGGCTTGCGGGTTCGAATATCGTCGATGTGCGCAACGGATTTGGTCCGGGCGACATAGGCAAGGCCGCTTTCCGGATGAGGATGAATCATAACACCTTGCCGCATCGCGAATTGAGGCGGCGGATTGTGTAGTGCGGCAGTACGAAAACCGTCGCCTTCGTAAAGATTCAGGGTACCAAAACCGGCTTGGCAAATTTGCGTCGCGTTCTCAAGGATAGCTCCGAAGATCGGTTCAAGATTGCCCGGAGACGAACTAATAACCTTAAGCACGTCAGCGGTGGCGGTCTGCTGCTGGAGGGAGTCACGCAGCTCGTTGAGCAGCCGGGTATTCTCGATGGCGATGACGGCCTGGTTTGCAAAGTTTGAAACGAGCGCGACCTGCCTGTCGGTGAACGGACGAACCTCCTGGCGATAGATGACGATCGCGCCAACCAGCTCGCCATCCTTGAACATTGGAACGGCGATCAGGGACCGCGCACCGCCAAACTCGGCCGCCGGCCCGGGATGGCTTTCTGCCAATTCATCGACCGTGAAGACAAGCTGTTTTGTCTTCAAAAGGCGATCGAGTGGGGCGCCATCCGTCGGGCAAAACTTCCCGCGTCGTCGAAGAAATTCTTCGTACTCCGGGGGCACGCCCGCCCAAGCCGCAGGGTAAAACTCGGCACCTTGGGAACGGAATAAAACGCCAAAGTTGGCCTCACAAATCCGTACTGCGTTTGCCAGCATCGTCTCAAACACCGGCAAGAGATCGCCAGGCGAGGCGCTGATGACCTTGAGCACATCGGCCGTTGCCGTTTGCTGCTGAAGCGACTCGCGCAGCTCATTCAGCAGCCGCGTGTTCTCAATGGCGATGACGGCCTGAGAGGCGAAGTTCTTCAACAATTCGATTTGCTTCTCGGTAAAGGGTTGTACTTCCTGCCGGTAGATGAAGATAGCGCCGACTAGCTCATCGTCCTTAAGCATAGGCACAGCGACAACGGTACGGGCGCCTGCAATCTTGAGAAGAGGAACGCGCGATGGATCGTCGTAGTAGGCTGGCTCCGCTTGGACATCCGCAATCTGAGCTGGCTGCTTCGTCGCCATTACATGCGCCAGCGCCGTACCGGCGCGATGGTGAGTTAACGGTTCATTGCGCCGCACGTCTGCGTACGCAGGCGGCACCCCATTAAACGCGACAGTGCGGAATGCATCACCTTCTGAAAGCATGAGGGTACCGAACTTCGCACCACAGACTTGCACTGCTTTTTCCAGCATTGCCTGGAACACAGGTTCAAGTTCGCCCGGCGAGCTGGAGATAGTTTTCAGGACTTCTGACGTCGCTGTCTGCTGTTCGAGAGCCTCGGAAAGATCATCGGTTCGTTGACGTAGTTCATTGAGCAATCGCGCGTTCTCTATCGCTATCACCGCTTGGTCGGCAAAGTTTTTGACCAGCTCAATTTGCCTGTCGGTAAACGGCCGCACCTCTTGGCGGAAGATGGCAATCAAACCGAGCAGCTCATCGTTTTTGAGCATTGGGACAGCAAGCACTGTACGAGCGCCAGTTAGATCTACAAATTTGACGTTGGCTTCGTCGCCTTCGAGATATGGTCGGCGTGTCCGAACATCGTCGATGTGCACAATTTGTTTGGTTCGGGCGACGGTCCCAAAGCCGCTTTCCGGATGGGGACGGATCACCTCCCCCCGCAGCATCGCGAATTGGGGTGTGGGATTGTGGATCGCAACCCTGCGAAAGACGTTGCCGTCATAAAGATTCAAATTACCAAACCGGGCCTGGCAAATTCGAGTTGCGTTTTCCAGTATCGCCTCGAACACAGGTTCCAGTTCGCCCGATGATGAACTGATGACCTTTAGTAGCTCGGAAGTCGCTGTCTGCTGCTCACGCCCCTCTTCCAATTCGCGAGTGAGCCGTGCGACCTCTTGTTTCTGGCCGGCAGCGAAGGCACTCCGACGGCGCGGGGCCTTTGAGGCATTACGGCGTCTCGACGTCTTGCGGCGTGCTGCTCTAACCGCTTTGCGTCCCGCTTTGTCACTTCGCTTCATCGATGGCCCCCGATGCTGAGGACAAGGCATCGAACCGGCTCAAACTAGCACATTGGTAGGGACTGGGCGCGAGGGCACTGATATCCGCTTTGGGTTCAAAAGTGGACATATGCAGTGCAGAAAGGCATAGCAGCCTATTCGATCAGCTCTTCAGCCCGGACCAATATCGAAGACGGAATCGTCAGACCCAGAGCCTTGGCGGCCTTGAGGTTGACGGCGAGATAGAAATTGACCGGCTGTTCGACCGGAAGAGACGGTGCCGGTGCGCCTTTTATAAGTTTGTCGACGTAAACTGCGGCACGCCGGTATACGACGTCGAGGTTCGGTCCATACGCGATAAGTCCGCCGGATTTTGCAAAGTCTCGGTAGATCGACACCACCGGCAGCCGGTGTTTTGCCGCAAGCTCAAGAATTCTCTGGCGCTGCTCCGTCATTGCGCCATCGTCCATGACAAAGAGCGCCTCGGCCTCGGCTTTCGCTGCGGTCTCAAAGGCGCCTGTGAGGTCGTGCTCGCCTTTCACCGGCAGCCGCACGAAATTGAGTCCAATCTGCTCGCCCTTGCGCTGGACGTCGTCGATGATAATGACGGCTCCCGGATTATTCCCCTGATAGAGCGCTGCGATGCGCGTGATTTTTGGAAGCATCTCGTGAAGCAGTTCGACCCCTTTTGGCCCGAGCGCTTCCGGCATGAAGCTTAGTCCCGTTACATTCCCACCTGGGCGGGCGAGACTGGCCACCAGTCCTGACCTTACGGGATCGGCCACGCGCATCATCACGACCGGAACCGTCTTGGTGGCTTTTTTGGCGGCTTGTGCGGCGGGTGTATTGACGGCGACGATGACGTCGACCTTGAGCTTCAGAAGCTCTTCCGCCAGTGCGGGCAGCCTTTCGTTGTGTCCGCCGGCATTTCGCAATTCTATCTTGACATTGTTGCCTTCGACGTAGCCCCTCTTTTGAAGCTCATCGCGAAATGTTTCGAGCAGGCCCGGCTGCAGGTCCTGAGAAAGGACGCCGATACGATGGATCTGCCCTTGCTGTGCTTGCGCGGAAAATGGCCAAGCGGCCGCCGCTCCGCCAATCAATGAAATAAACTCGCGCCGTCTCATTGCCTCCTCCGAGGCTCAAAACAACGGTCATCGTAGCGGCTCAAACCAGCACTGGGAAAGGGGCGACGCTGCGTTTGGAACGTCCGCTTTTTGGGCCAGAAACGGACATCGGCCAGTCTCCCCGTCTATGCATTCGCATTTGCTCGATCGCTCTGCGCGGGCAGGCCTTTTCGCGCAAAGCGTTAAATCGGTGGCGCCGGGTTAGTCCGCAGCAATTCGAGCGTACGAGGGTCCGCTTTGCCATTATAGAATTGGTTTAAGGCTTCCGCGAATAATAAACGGTCGGCATCATCCAAAGCTGCTCGCCCGAACAGGGTAAGACAGGACCGAAACTTCAAGTCATCCGGAGAGCCGAGAATTTCCAGTGCTGACTTATCCTTGTGGCGCGTCATGACCTGCACATCATGCCGCAAACGGCTCCCAAGAATCGGGTCAGCGAGATAGCGCCTGGCCTGGTCCAAATCACGTATGGCGTACCGCTGCGCTATGACGCTGTGCCCGAGGCCTGTCAATTGCGGAAAGATAAACCACATCCAGTGGGTGCGCTTGCGTCCATCAGTCAACTCGTCGACGACTTGCCTATAAACCTGGGCCTGCGCGTCCACGAAGTGAACGAGATCAGCCTCGGTCACGGATTGCACCCATTTCATCGATCCCCAAGTCGCTGCAAAAAGGGCAGGTAACGCTCTTACAAAACTACGGCGCAACCTGCGCTGGCTCGGGTGCACGCAGCCTTAAAGGAATTCGGCGTCGACCCCATCGGCCAGCCTCGGGTTCAAACACGCCGTGACAGCGCGCACCACAGTTACTACACCGTCCGTCCGCAGACAGATTCCATGCCGTCATGTTGTACCAATCGCGGCCGATCAACACTGCATTGCAGACGTAACAATGAGTGGCCTGACCGGCGGGATCGTGAACATTGCCGGTATAGACATAATGAATACCTGCGTTCATGGCGATCTGGCGTGCTCGCTTCAGCGTTTCCGGTGGTGTCGGCGGGACGTCCCTCAATTTCCAGTCTGGATGGAAGGCCGTGAAGTGCAAAGGCACATCGGGGCCGAGATGGTTCATTACCCAGGCACCCAGCGCGTCGATTTCAGCAGTTGAATCATTCTCACCGGGGATAAGCAGGGTGGTGATCTCAAACCAGACATTGGTCTCGTGTTTAAGGTACTCAAGCGTCTCAAGCACGGGCGGAAGTTTGCCCGAACAGAGTTTCTTGTAGAAACCCTCGGTGAAGCCTTTGAGGTCGATATTGGCGGCGTCCATGTGGCGAAAGAATTCGGCCCGGGGCTCTGCCGAAATGTAGCCTGCGCTCACCGCCACCGTCTTGATCCCTCGCTCCTGGCAGGCCTGCGCCACGTCAACTGCATATTCCAAAAAGATCACCGGGTCGTTGTATGTAAATGCAACAGACCGGCAATCACTTCGCACGGCCGCCTCTGCAATTGCCTCGGGGGAAGCCAAATCCTGGATTCGATCAAAAGTCTGGGCTTTGGAGATGTCCCAGTTCTGACAGAACTTGCAGGTCAGGTTGCAGCCCGCAGTGCCAAATGACAGCACGGGCGTGCCCGGTAAGAAGTGATTGAGCGGTTTTTTTTCGATTGGATCGACGCAAAAACCTGATGAGCGGCCATAAGTCGTGAGCATTATCTGGTCGCCTTGGCGGGCGCGCACGAAACACAGGCCGCGTTGGCCATCATGCAGCTTGCAATAGCGAGGGCAGACGTCGCACTGAATCCGGCCGTCTTCCACGGCATGCCAGTAGCGTCCGAGTTTGCCTTGAACAGGTTGATTCACGTTCCAACCGATCTATGTTTGAGAAATCCAGTACTAAGTGGTGATCGAGCAACAGCTCAGCAAGATGTGATCGAATTCGAAAACATGGTAATCCGCCCACCCGCAGTAGCAGGTCAATTCTATCCCGGTAATCCGGATTGCCTGCAGAAGCAGGTCTTGGACCTCCTCGCCAGTATTACAACGCCTATCAAGGGCATTCCCAAAGCACTGATCGCGCCGCATGCAGGGTATTTCTATTCTGGTGTAGTTGCCGCGGCGGCATTTGCAACACTTCGCAACAGCGTGCAGACGGCGATTACGCGCGTCGTGCTGATCGGCCCAGCGCACTATGCCCGCGTGCGCGGAATTGCCGCTCCAACGGTCGATGCATTCGAAACTCCTCTTGGTCGCGTGCCCGTGGATGCGGAGGCCTTGAGCGGTATTGCCGACTTGCCGTTTGTCATTCGCGCCGATGCCCCTCATTCTCCCGAGCACGCTCTCGAGGTTGAGTTGCCGTTTTTGCAAACTCTCCTCAGTTCCTTCCAAGTGATGCCGCTGCTAGTCGGCGATGTGACGCCGCAAGAAATCGCACAGGTGCTGCGGCGGCTCTGGGGTGGGCCGGAGACGTTGATCGTCGTCAGCTCCGATTTATCGCATTATCACGACTACGAAACCGCACGGCACCTGGACGCTGCGACTGCCGCTGCCATAGAGCGCGGCGACTGGGCCAGTCTGGGCCCAAATCAGGCCTGTGGATGCCAGGCTGTAGCCGGCTTGTTGGTTGAAGCTGGACGCCATGGCCTAAAGGCTCGGCGGCTCTCATTGTGCAATTCTGGAGACACGGAAGGCTCTCGCGATCGGGTCGTGGGATATGGAGCCTGGTTGTTCACGCAGAACGCACCGCAATCTTGAATAACCTGGGTACCCCCCAGGGGCGGACATTCGACGATTACGACGAAACCTTCAAAGCATGCGCGAGCTGATCGACTACGCGAGCGCCAATGCAAGCGATGAATTTTTCTGAATAAAAAATTCATTTGACCCCGCTTGTTTGCGCCCTTTGACAAAAATATTTGTTGAGAGCCGCATGGTCGCCAAGTGGTCACCCGCCAGATTGCCTCTCAGACCGGTTAATCTGGGTCTGCAAAAAAAGATTTAACACCAATGGGGTGACTGGTGGAGCCGAGGGGATTTGAACCCCTGACCTCCTCATTGCGAACGAGGCGCTCTCCCAACTGAGCTACGGCCCCGCCATTTGGCAACGACGATCGTCGTCACGCTGAAATTACGGCGAGTGGCCGCCATTTAGGACCCGGTGTCTAGCCTGTCAAGGACGCGGTGCCGCCGGCAGCCGCGGCTTGTTCAACGCCATTCGACCCGCTACGTTGCACACGGTTTACGAACAGGCGGACACTCATGCGTGCCGTACTCGACATTATTCTGTTGGTTCTGCAGATTTATATTTGGCTATTGATCGCCGCGGCGGTTTTGTCCTGGCTGATCGCCTTCAACGTGGTCAATACCCACAATCAGGTCGTGGCGACCATCGCCGAGTTTCTTTACCGCATTACCGAACCGTTGTTGCGGCCGATACGCTCGCTGATGCCTAATCTCGGCGGCATCGACGTTTCACCTGTGATCTTGATCCTGATTATCCTGTTCCTCGAAAACGTTATCATCCGATACATCTACCCGAACGTGTTCTAGCGAATGGCGGAAAAGCCATGGTCGCTGGTGGCCGACGGCGTTGAACTCACCATACGGCTCACACCGAAAGGCGGCCGTGACGCTATCGACGGCGTGGGAGCGTTGGCAGATGGGCGTATCGCGCTGATGGCGCGTGTTCGCGCAGCGCCGGTTGACGGTGAGGCCAACGCCGCGCTTATTCGCTTGATCGCAAAGGTCGTGGGCGTCCCGCTGCGTGATATCGCTCTGACCGCGGGTATCACTGCTCGCGTCAAGCGGCTGGTTATTTCGGGCGACGGCCTAACCTTGATCGCGGCGCTGGAGAAAATCGCCCCGGCGCGTTAAGCCTTGTTTCGCCAAGGCGAGGGGCGGGTCATGAGCGCGCGGATCATCGACGGGAAAACCATTTCGGCGGATTTGCGCGGCAAGGTCGCGGATGCCGTCCATCGTTTGCGCCGTGATCGCGGGATCGTGCCAGGTATCGCCGTCGTGCTGGTCGGGGACAACCCGGCGAGTGAAGTCTATGTTCGCAATAAATCCAAAGCGGTAGCCGAGTCAGGCATGCATGCCTTTGATCGCAAGCTGCCCGCGACCGCGAGCGAGACTGAGCTGATCGATCTCATCGGCAAGCTCAACGCCGATAAGGACATTAGCGGCATTTTGGTGCAGTTACCGCTGCCGAAGCAGATTGACGCCCAAAACATCATCGCCGCGATCGATCCGGCTAAGGACGTTGACGGATTTCATCCGGTCAATGCGGGCCGGCTTGCCAGTGGCTTGCCCGCGCTGGTTCCGTGCACGCCGGTGGGATGCGTTCTTCTGGCCAAGACAGTGCGCGAAACGCTTGCCGGCCTCGAAGCGGTGGTCATCGGCCGCTCCAACATCGTTGGCAAGCCGGTGGCGCAGTTGCTGCTCGCAGAAAACGCAACGGTGACGATTGCCCATTCCAAGACGAGCGATCTGCCGGCAGTTTGCCGCCGCGCCGATTTGCTTGTCGCCGCCATGGGTCGCCCTGAAATGGTGCGCGGCGACTGGATCAAGCCAGGCGCGACTGTCATCGATGTCGGCATCAACCGGATACCAAAGGAGGGCGGCAAATCGCGTATCGTCGGCGATGTCGCCTATGCAGAAGCTGAAAAGATCGCGGGCGCAATTACCCCGGTGCCGGGAGGCGTCGGGCCAATGACGATTGCTTGCCTGCTGCTGAATACCTTGCGCGCGGCATGTGCGCAGAACGGATTGCCAGCCCCAAAAGTGTGATTACGCCTGCCAGGCGTAGGCGACTTTATCGAGGGTCTTGGCGCCGAACCGTTCCGACGAACGTGCCACTGCACGGCCGCCGAGCGCGCGGTAGAACTCCATCGCCGGCTCGTTGTCGGAAAGCGCCCACACCACCAGGCTCTTCAGGCCACTCTGGCTCAAGTCCTTCCGCGCAGCGGAAAACAAACGGCGGCCAAAACCGAGGCCCTGGAATTCAGGTCGGAGATAAATTTCGTAGACCTCGCCGTCATAGAACAAGCTTCGCGCGCGGTTCCGGCCGTAGTTGGCGTAACCGGCAATTCGGTCGCCGAACTGGAGGACCGTGATACGGCTGCCTTTGCGGATCGCCGAATCCCACCAGTCCGGACCGCGACGGTTGATAAGCTTGTCGAGCTCATTGCCGGGGATGATGCCCTGATAGGCCGCGCGCCACGCTTCATCATGCGTTTCGGCGACGTCCACCGCGTCCGACGACTTCGCGCGGCGAATCTCTATGAGGGTCGTAGACATTGCGCGATAGAAGCAACGAACTTTACGGCCTTCAAGCCCTATCGTTAATGATCGGTTAACGGTGTGGATTACTGGTCACAGGCGTAAAAACTCCAGCAGCGATGCGTGGAAAATGACGCTCACACGCCAATCGCAATGGCATTTGTCCAGTTCCCCTGGCATCGAAGGCCATGGGCACAGCATTGGGCAGGTAACATTTGGCGGCAAGTGATTCGATTTTACGCTTCGACTCGCGCCACAATTTGAAAAGAATACGTCAGAAAAGTTGTAGCAGGCACCAATTACGTCACACCGTCTCGGCCTCTTTCTTGCGCTCTTCCTTTTTGCGGTCGTTCTCATCGAGCAGCTTCTTGCGCAGGCGAACCGATTTCGGGGTTACCTCGACCAGTTCGTCATCTTCGATATAGGCCAGCGCCTTTTCCAATGTCATCCGGATCGGCGGCGTGAGACGAACCGCTTCATCCTTAGAAGTGGTGCGTATGTTGGTGAGCTTCTTGCCCTTGAGCACATTGACGATCAGGTCATTGCCCCGTGTGTGCTCACCCACGATCATGCCGTTGTAAACTTTCCAGCCGGGCTCGATCATCATTGGTCCGCGGTCTTCTAGGTTCCAGAGCGCGTAGGCAACGGCGTCACCTTTGTCGTTGGAGATCAGCACGCCATTTCGTCTGCCCTGGATGGGGCCCTTGTAGGGCGCATAGGCGTGAAAAAGCCGGTTCATGATTGCCGTGCCACGCGTGTCGGTGAGCAGCTCGCCCTGATAGCCGATGAGTCCGCGGGTGGGCGCATGAAAGACAAGGCGGAGACGACCACCGCCGGAGGGCTTCATCTCCATCATGTCGGCTTTACGTTCGGCCATTTTCTGCACAACGATGCCGGAATGCTCTTCGTCGAGATCGATAACGACTTCCTCGATCGGCTCAAGCATTTCGCCGGTGGCGGCGTCTTCCTTCAGCAGCACTTTCGGACGCGATACCGACAGTTCGAAGCCTTCGCGCCGCATGGTTTCGATCAGAATGCCGAGCTGCAATTCACCGCGCCCGGCGACTTCCATTGAATCTTTGTCGTCGGATTCTCGCACGCGTAACGCCACATTGCCTTCTGCTTCGCGCAGAAGCCGATCGCGGATCATGCGGCCGGTGACCTTGTCGCCTTCGGTGCCGGCAAGCGGGGAGTCATTGACGCGGAAGATCATCGCCAAGGTCGGCGGATCGATGGGTTGCGCGGGCAGGGGCGTTTCCACCGAGGGATCGCAGATTGTCATCGCAACGGTCGCATTCGGCAGCCCAGCGATCGCAACGATATCGCCTGCGCCGGCTTCGTCGACCGGCACGCGCTCGAGTCCGCGGAATGCGAGCACCTTGGTAATGCGGCCGGTCTCGATCAGCTTGCCGTCGTGATCGAGCACTTTCACCGGCAGGTTGGGTTTCGCCGATCCCGAGGTTATGCGGCCCGTGACGATGCGGCCGAGATAAGGATTGGCTTCAAGGATGGTACCCAGCAGGCGGAACGGGCCCTGCTCCACGTGCGGCGGCTTGACGTGATGTAGGACCAGGTCGAACAACGGCTGCATGCCGTCATGGTGCGATCCGTCCAGAGCAGTCGCCATCCAGCCCTGTTTGGCCGAACCGTAAAGGATCGGGAAGTCGAGCTGTTCGTCGGTGGCGTCGAGCGCCGCGAACAGGTCGAATACCTCGTTCACCACCTGCGTCGGGCGGGCGTCCGCGCGGTCTACCTTGTTGATGACAACTATGGGCTTGAGCCCCATCTTGAGTGCCTTCGACACCACGAACTTCGTCTGCGGCAAAGGGCCTTCGGCGGCGTCCACCAACACTAGCGCGCCGTCCACCATGTTCAAAATACGCTCGACCTCGCCGCCAAAATCGGCGTGGCCGGGCGTATCGACGATATTGATGCGGGTGTCTTTCCACACCACAGAGGCTGCCTTGGCCAGGATGGTGATGCCACGTTCGCGCTCGAGGTCATTTGAATCCATGGCGCGTTCGATCACGCGCTGGTTCTCGCGGAACGCGCCCGATTGCTGCAGCAGCCGGTCGACCAGGGTTGTCTTGCCGTGGTCGACGTGCGCGATGATGGCGACGTTGCGAAGATCCATTGCGGTTCCTGAAACCAAGCGCGGGCCCGAACAGGGGGCCCGCGACTCTGTTGCGGCGCAATATAGTCACGCGCGGTCCAGATGCAACTGTTGATCAGCGCCGGTTATTCGGGCGGCGCAAACCCGCCAAGATGTCGCGTTTCCATCGACTGTGGCGCTAGCCGAGCTTCGGATCGAGGGTTTTCGCCCAAAGCGACCGGTCATCAACGTCTTTGAGCGTTACCGTCATTTGCTGGCTCGCGCCGTCGATTGCGATGTGCCCAAAAAACTGCAAGCCCTCACTCGGCGGTAGATTTTGACCCTGCTCCTTGCTCGGTGCCTTCACGTAGACGAGCTGCGGGCCAAAGGTCTTGTCGAGCGTATTGGGGCCGAAGGTACCGGCATGAATCGGGCCTGAGACGAACTCCCAAAACGGCTCGAAATCCTGGAATGCTGCTTTGTTGGGATCGTAGTAGTGGGCCGCCGTGTAGTGCACGTCGGCGGTGATCCACACGGTATTGCGCACACCAGCGCGCTTGATGAAGGAGAGCAAATCGGCGATCTCAAGTTCGCGTCCGCGCGGCGCGCCGTCATCGCCTTGCGCCACGGCTTCGACACCCCATTTGCGGTCACCTTCGTAGACGACCACAAGGCTGACAGGCATATCGGCGGCGATGACTTTCCAGGTCGCGCGTGAATTCGCCAATTCTTCCTTAAGCCAGGCGATCTGGGTGGGGCCGAGGAAATAGGCGGCCGGACCGTAGGTGTCTTCCTTGCCTTCGCCGTTGGGGCCGCGGTAGCTGCGCATATCAAGCATAAATACATCGAGCAGTGGGCCATAGGAAATTTTGCGATAGACGCGACCAGGCTCGACCTGAGTGGTGCGCAACGGCATATATTCATGAAATGCGCGCGCGGCGCGAGCCGAGAGCAGCAAAGCGTTCTTGTCGACATATTTTTTGCGCTGATGTTCGGCGCGAGTCAGCGGTTCGCCCGGCCACCAATTATTGGTGACCTCGTGATCGTCCCACTGTGTGAATATCGGAATCTCGCGATTGAATGCGAGCACGTTCCTGTCGAGCAGATTGTATTTATAGTTGCCGCGGAATTCGACGAGTGTCTCCGCCGGTTTCGATTTATCTTCGGTCACGACGTTTCGCCACACCTGGCCATTCGGCATTTTCTGCTCGGCTGCGATCGGGCCGTCCGCGTAAATATTGTCGCCGTTGTGGATGAAGAAGTCCGGCCGGTTTTTCAGCATCGTCGCGTAGGCCCGCATGCCGCCGCGCGCTTCATCAATGCCCCAGCCTTGCCCCGCAGTATCGCCGGACCAAACGAAACTGATTGAACGCCGATCGTTTGGCGCGGTGCGGAAACGGCCGACTTGTGGCTCGCCAACGATGGTCGGTGAGGCGAGGTCCTGAAAGCGCACGCGATAGAAAATGTCCTGTGCAGGCGGCAGCTTCTCGACCAGAAGCTTTGCCGTGAAATCGCTCTCGGGCAGCGCGTCAACAAATGCGGCGCTGCGGATATCCTTAAAGCTTTCGGTCGTGGCGATTTCGACCAGCATGCGCGACGGCCGGTCCGCGCGGGCCCAGACAACTCCTGAATCGATCGAGATATCACCGGATTGCAGGCCGTGCGTGATCAGCGGACGGTCATCGGCACGACTGACAAATGGGCGAGCAATACCGCCGATTGTCGTAAGAGCTGTCGCAGCTGCGCTCGATGCCAGAAAGCGCCGGCGTGTCGTTCCATTACCAATACGTATCGCCATTTGAGCCTCCGCTTCTCAGTTGAGCACGGAACGTTCATCGGGGTTGCTTACAAATTGTCGACGACTGCATGACGTATTCGTGACTTTTGTGGCTAAGCCACCAGTTTTGCACGGACTCAGAGCGTCATCCGGGTAGCGGTTGGGCGATGTGCCGTACGTTTTGATCAGATTTTGGTTCGATCGAAATCGACCATAGCGCCCGATCTTCAACGTCCTTGAGTGTCACGGTCAGGACTCCGGTCTTCCCGTCGATGGCCACGTGACCAAAAAACTGCAGGCCGAAACAGGGTGCAAGGTTGTCGCCCTGCTCACGGCTTGCTGCGTTTTGATAAACGACGCGCGCACCGAACGTCCGGTCAGGGTGTGAGGGAGTCCAGGTTCCGGCGTTGATAGGGCCGGAGACGAATTCCCAGAACGGCTCGAAATCCTGGAAAACCGCATTATTCGGATCGAAATGGTGCGCGGCGGTGTAGTGCAGGTCAGCGGTAATCCACACGGTATCGCGAATGCCGGCGCGCCGCATGAACGAGAGCAAATCGGCAATTTCAATTCCGCGGCCAAGGGGAGTGCGAGCACCGGGCGAATTGGCCGTGGCGGTGCTCAGCGGAGTATCGGTTGAGATAACCTTCCATGTTGCCGCAGAACGCTGGAGTTCACGCTTGAGCCACGTTAGCTGCACCGGGCCGAGGAGATAGGTGTCCGCACTGTAGTGAGTTTCTGCGTGCGCATCGTTTGGGCCGCGATAACTGCGCAAGTCGAGAAGAAACAGGTCGAGCAGGGGTCCATATGAAATCTTTCGGTAGATACGGCCCGGCTCCGACGGAATGTACCGCAGCGGCATATACTCATGAAATGCGCGGCATCCACGCGCGGCGAGCAGTAGCGCGCTTTTTACGGCATAGCCGCGGCGATCAAATGCCTCGCCCGGCCACCAATCCTCCATGACCTCGTGATTGTCCCATTGGGCGAAAATGGGGACTTCGGCATTGAAGGCCCGCAAGTTCACGTCGAGGAGGTTGTATTTGTAGTTCCCCCGATATTCAGCAAGTGTCGTGGCGACCTTGCTCTTTTCTTCGGTGACGATATTTCGCCAGGTTTCGCCGTTCGGCAGCTTCTGTTGTGCCGGAATCGCGCAGTCTGCGTATATGCTGTCGCCACAATGGACAAAGAAGTCTGGCCGACTGCGCAGCATTGTCGCGTAAGTGCGCATGCCTCCGCGCGAGGCATCAATACCCCAACCCTGACCGGCGGTATCGCCCGACCACACGAACGAGACAGACCGGCGATCAGAGGGCGCGGTACGGAAGCGGCCCACCATCGGCTCGCCGATCAAGTTTGGCGAAGACAAATCCTGGGAGCGCAGCCGGTAGAAGATGTCTTGCCCTGCGGGCAAGTCCTCGATCAGGGCCTTAGCGGTAAAATCGGTCTCCGGTAACGCATCTGCGAATGACGCATGCTGTATGTCGTTGAAACTATCGGTCGTTGCGACCTCGATCAGCATTCGCGAAGGGCGATCCGTGCGCGCCCATACCATCCCCGAGTCGGTCGATACATCACCCGATTGCACCCCATGCGTGATAATCGGCCTTTGCGCCGAGCGGCTGAAAGCAGGTGCTGCAAATGTATTCAATGCGGTTGTTGCCGTCGCCGAGGCAAGAGTCGTCAGGAACCGGCGGCGCGTAATCGCGTTGCCGGCGCGCAAGCGCCCGGACATAGAGTGACCTCCGCTGAATCACCTCGGAGGGTGGACGCGGTTTCTGACAGCGGGAAAAAGGTAAGACGACGGGTGTATGACTCGGGCCCGTCAAGCCCCGGCAGGCCGACCCCAGGGACCCAAACGCAGGCCTCGCGGCAACGCTTCCTGCAACATTATCATTTCGGCGATGGTTTCGCTTGTGACAAGTCCCACCAGCTTGCCAGTCGCATCCGTGACGCCGACGGCCGGTGCCGATTTCTGCTGCAATAGCTTGAACGCCTGCTCCAGTGTGACGCGGTGGCCAATGGTCGGTAGCTCTGCTGCCATTGCGTCGGCGACACTGGCATCGGGCCCGCGCGTTTTGATGGCGCGGATCAGGTCGCCACGTCCGAGCACCCCGACCGGCTTGCCCGTGCTATCCACCACCGGAAATTCGCCTTGGCTCGTTTGCAATAATGTTTGTACGGCCTCGTCGATGTGTGCTTCCGGCGATAGCGTCGCGAACTGAGTCATCATGGCGTAATTCACCGGCACGCCGCGCGAAGCGGCGCGTAGCGCGACCATGTGAGCTTCCGAGGAAGCGGCGAGATAGACGAAAATGGCGATGAAGATCAGAATCGGGTTGAACATGAGCCCGATAAAACCAAGCGCGAAAGCGACGAACTGGCCGATTGAGGCAGCGATCTCGGTCGCGCGCACATAGCCGAGGCGACTCGCCAACAGGGCCCGCAGCACACGTCCACCGTCCATTGGGAAGGCGGGGATCATGTTGAATAGCGCGAGGAAAAGGTTCACGGCCGCCAGTCGGTCGACCAACGGGATTTTCATATTGTCGACAGCTGCCGCTGCGCCCGGCTGCAGGTTAGCGCCGAACAGATAGATCAAGACGGCTGCAATTATGACGTTGACGAGTGGGCCGGCAACCGCGATGAGGAATTCTTCCCACGGCTCCTCGGGGATACGCTCGAGCTGGGCTACCCCGCCGATTGGCAGCAGCGTCACAAAAGGCGTCGTCACGCCGAAAGCACGGGCGGTGAAGATGTGTCCGAACTCGTGCAGCAAGACACAGAGAAACAGAAGAACCATGAAAATAAGGCCGTCCCACGCAGTGGCGGAGCCGCCCGAGGCGTAGCTCGCCGCGAAAATCCACGCGAGGAACAGCAGAAATGTGAGATGGACGCGGACAACGGTTCCCGCCACCTTGCCGATACTCAATGACCAGGACATGGATGCCTCATATGGCCGGGGTAGCACCTTAAAAGATAATATCGGCGCGAACCCATTGCGAGGGTGATGCGTTCGTTCCAGCAAGGACTCATGTCATGGCGCAAAAACTCACCGGAGAAGCCCGCAAATCCGCTCTGACGCGCCTCAATGGCTGGTCGGAAACGGCAGGCCGGGACGCCATTACAAAAAAATTCGTGTTCAAGGATTTCAATCAGGCCTTCGGCTTTATGACGCGCGCCGCGCTCGTCGCTGAGAAAATGGATCATCATCCGGAGTGGTTCAATGTCTACAAAACGGTCGAGGTGACGCTATCGACCCATGATGCGGGAGGGTTAACCGATCTCGATGTGAAACTCGCCGAGGCAATGGACAAAATCGCATCGGGCTAGGCGCCACGATCGCTCGAATCCTTGAAATTTGGTCCTTGCAGAGGCCGCAACCCCCAACCACATAGGCCGCATGGCATTCGCAAATTTTGCTTTCTCGCAGGGTACCGACGATGACGGCGCGTTTCGCCGGCAGTTCTGGCGCAAAGCGCGCAGCGTCGCGGTGTCGATTCCCTTCGCGGAGGATTTGCTCGCCGCGTACTACTGCGCGTTTGACCATGGCACGCCCCTGCCGGTGAAAGTCTCGCTGGTGGGCGCGCTCGCTTATTTCGTGTTGCCTGCCGACATCATTCCCGATGTGTTGCCGGTACTAGGCTTTACGGACGATGCCGCCGTATTGGCGAGCGCGATCAATCTGGTGAAGGGCCACATCCGACCGGAACACCGCGTGGCGGCAAAAAACAAGCTCGCGACGTTCTCTTTGCAGGAATAGGCTTGATCTTCCGAAACGGACGACGACGCAATCAGGGCCGCAAGATCACTTTACCCATGACTTGCCGTGCGGCAATTGCCTTGAACGCCGCCGGCGCTTCTGCAAGCGGGTAGACCTTGTGCACGTGTGACGACAATTTCCCTTCCGCGCACCAGGTTAACAATTGTTCGGTATTGGCACGATGGCCGGCTGGATCACGCTCAATCCATGAACCCCAAAAGACACCAAGTACGTCGCAGCCTTTCAGCAGTACGAGATTGAGCGGCAACTTGGGTATTTCGCCGGCGGCAAATCCGACCACAAGAAAACGTCCTTTCCAGGCGATCGAACGTAACGCAGCTTCCGCATAGACGCCGCCGACGGGGTCATAAATCACATCGGCGCCGCGGCCTTGCGTGACACGGCGCAAGGCCTCCTTCAAATCTTCGGTTCCATAGTCAATCCCATCGTCAGCGCCGTGTTTGCATGCGAATGCGATCTTCGTAGCCGACGATGCGCACGCAATCACGCGCGCGTGCATCAGCTTGCCGAGTTCGACTGCTGCCAGCCCCGCACCGCCGGAGGCACCGAGCACGGCGAGGGTTTCGCCGGCATTGAGTTTGGCGCGATCCTTCAGTGCGTGCAGCGTGGTGCCATAAGTGACGCAGAGACCGGCAGCGCGATCAACATCGAGCTTGTCCGGGATCTTGACGAGCTTGTCGACGGAAATCGAGATGCGCTCGCGCGCCGCACCATAGCCCGTGTAAGCCATGACGCGATCGCCCATCGCGACCTGCGTGACTCCGCTCCCCAAGGCCTCAACGGTACCGGCGCATTCTGCCGCAGGCGAGAACGGCAGCGGCGGCTTGGTCTGGTATTTGTTGGCAATTATCAACGTGTCGAAAAAATTCAGCGCGGCGGCCTCGACACGCACGACCACTTCTCCCGGTCCGGGAACAGGTTCGGGGATATCGGCGAAGGTCAGGTCGTCGGGTGTGCCGTACCGAGTGCAGAGCAGGGCTTTCATGGCGGCCGGACCGGGGAATTGTGCAGCGCGAATAGCAAGGCCTCGCGGTCCTAGCAAGGCGGCCATCCGCCCTCGGCGTTTCGCTAAGTCGCCTTCACATTGCCGACATTCCCTCATAATGCGCTAATATCCAGCGATTCTTTGGGGCGGCTCAGCGACCGTCATTAATGTCACCGGCAGGGCCCGATGAACATCACTGCTTTAGTCCGCATTTGCGCCGCGGTTTTAGCCGCAAGCGCATTCAGCGTATTCAATGTCTCTGTACTGGCGCAGCAGAAGAAGCCGGCCAATCCCACCGATCAGGCTGTATTGCTCGGTCAATTTGGCGAGTGGGGCGCTTATCGGGCGTCGCCCGGGGGCAAGAAGGTCTGCTTCGCGCTGTCAAAGCCGACATCGGCGGCGAGTGAACCAGCCGGGCGCAGCCGCGATCCCTCTTACGCATTCGTTTCTACGCGGCCGGCGGAAAAGGTAAGAAACGAGATTTCGGTTATCGTCGGTTACCCGCAAAAACCGGGTCACGATGCCAGCGCAGCGATCGGCCAGTCGACCTATGCCATGTACACGCAGAACGATGGCGCGTGGGTGAAAAATGCCGCGGAAGAGGCGCAGATGGTCGAAACAATGCGTAGAGGGTCTGACCTGGTGGTTAAAAGCGAGTCCGCGCGCGGCACCAAAACCACCGATACTTATTCGCTGAAAGGCATTGCGCAGGCGCTCGACAAGGTCGCGGAGGAGTGCAAGTAGGGCGTTTGGCTCCTATATTGCCGTCAGCGCCACACGGCGCTGGTGATAATCCCGATGGTAACCACTGCACAGACCGTGACGGCCTCGACCGAATTTGTCGAAAAATCGCCGCTCGAGCGCTATGTGGCGCCGGAAAAGCCGTCGCTGATCGGCCTCACAAGGACGCAACTTGCCGACGCACTGGGTTCGCTCGGCGTGCCCGAAGCGCAGCGCAAGATGCGCGTTCAGCAACTTTGGCATTGGATCTATTTCCGCGGATTCACTTCGTTTGCGGAAATGACGAGTATATCGAAGGAACTTCGTGCGGCGCTGGCCGAGCGTTTCACTCTGGCTCGCCCCGAGGTCGTCGCCGAGCAGGTTTCGGTCGACGGCACACGCAAATGGCTGCTGCGGCTACCGGGTGAAGTGCAAGGCGAGCGTCCGCATGAGGTCGAGTGCGTTTACATCCCTGATACTGAACGTGGGACCTTGTGCGTTTCGAGTCAGGTCGGCTGCACGCTCAACTGCACTTTTTGCCATACCGGCACCCAGCGCCTGGTCAGAAATCTGACTGCGGGAGAGATCGTCGGTCAGGTGATGGCTGCGCGCGACCGTCTGGGCGATTGGCACCGAAAGCCGAGCTCGCCCGACTTGCGAACATCAGATGCGAACTCGGGCAAGCCCGAGTTCGGCGGTACGCGGCCGACCGACGGCGTAATGCCGAGCGGCGATCGCTGCATCACCAACATCGTGCTCATGGGCATGGGCGAGCCGCTCTACAATTTCGATTCAGTGCGCGACGCACTTCTCATTGTGGCAGATGGCGAAGGCGTCGCCATTTCCAAGCGTCGCATAACACTTTCAACTTCGGGAGTCGTACCCAATATCGCGCGCACCGGCGCCGAAATTGGCTGCATGCTGGCGATATCGCTGCATGCGGTGCGCGATGAACTGCGCAATGAGCTCGTGCCGCTGAATCGCAAGTACCCGATCGGCGAGTTGCTGGAAGCCTGCCGCAACTACCCCGGTGTTTCCAATGCCAAGCGCATCACCTTTGAATACGTCATGCTCAAGGGCGTGAACGACTCAATCGACGACGCCAAGGCGCTGGTTCGGTTGCTCAAGGGTATCCCCGCCAAAATCAATCTTATCCCGTTCAATCCCTGGCCGGGCAGCAGCTACGAATGCTCGGACTGGGAACAGATCGAGAAGTTCTCGCAAGTTGTTTTCGACGCCGGCTATGCCTCGCCGGTACGCACGCCGCGCGGCCGCGACATACTGGCCGCGTGCGGCCAGCTCAAGAGCGCGACCGAAAAGCTTTCGGCACGAGAACGCATGGCGCTACGTGCTATGGTCATGGTGGAGTAACGGCGCCGCTTTTATTTAAAGGAATCGATTATGTCCCTCTTCGGCCGGATCATCGTCATCTTCTTTGCCCTTATCCTGGCTATCATTGCCGCGGGTATTGCTCTTGCCATCGGCATCGTGGCGCCGGACTGGATGGGTGTCGATTCTGATCCCTTCGAGCGAGTAAGCTTCTTTATCGTTTCATTCTTTGCCACCAGTTTCGTCGGTGCTGTTGCGTTTTTGCCGGCGCTGGTGGTGATTGTCATAGCGGAAGCTGCCCGGTTGCGCAGCTTTCTCTACTACGGTGTCGGTGGCGCACTGGTCGGGCTGGCGTCCTATTACGGTTCCGACATTTCCGTGAGGCTCGAAAACACAACGGACGTAGCCCCGGTCGCCAATGCCTTGCAGCTCGTGGCGGCGGCCGGAATCATTGGCGGACTCGTCTATTGGATGGTTGCCGGGCGCAATGCGGGCCGCTGGCGCGAGCCACGCGCCGTCTAACGCTTCGCCCAATCGAGCGCGACGTCCAGCCGGTCATTCCCCCAGAACAGCTCACCGTCCTCCGTAACGAAGCTTGGCGAGCCGAATATGCCGAGCCGTCGGGCCTCCTCGGTATTCGCGCGCAGCTGCAACTTGATCTCGTTTGACTGGGCGCGGTTCAGCACCGCTTCGGCGTCCTGTCCGAGTTTTTCCAGAACAGAGCCAATGGTATCGGCCTCCTCGACCGTGCGGCCCTCACCGAATTCAGCGCAATAGACCGCACGGCAATAATCTTCGCCCCATGCCTCCACCAATCCCACCAATGCCACGCGTGCGGCAAGCAGAGTGTTCTGCGGGAACGATTGTGGCCGCACGAAATGCAGATCAAGTGCCGCGCAGATTCTTTCAAGGTCACGCCACATGTTGCGGCCCTTGGCCGGATACAAATTGAATGGCGAGGTCGTCCAGCCCTGCGCTTTAAAGATCGGTCCCAGCATGAACGGCCGCCAGCGCACGGTGACGCCAGCCGCGTCCGCCAGCGGCGCGATGCGCATCGCCGCCGGATAGGAATAAGTCGAGGCAAAATCGAACCAGAAATCGAGCGCGGGCGCTGCCATGCCGCAATATAGCGACCCTCGCCGGATGCCGCCTTTCTATTTTTGGAGGTCTCGGCTAGACGAGGCGCGCATGAAACCGATCGGACTCATCGTCGCGCTCACCATCGCTGTTGTCGCCGGCGCAGCCTTCGGACTTTATTCCGAACTCGACTTAAGCATCGCGCGCTACTTTTATAAGTTTGAGGATGCGAGCCACAACATGTTCGCGTTCCGCATTTATCCACCGCTGATGTTGGCGCGGGATGTCGGTTTATGGGCGAGTGCAGTGCTGGTGGCTCCGGCGGTGGCAGCGCTCGTCATCAAGCTCATTCTGCCGCGCCGCAAATTGCTGATATCCGGGCGCGCCGTCGTTTTTTTGATTGCGACCATGGTTTTGGCGCCGGGGTTGCTCGTCAATGTGTTCCTCAAGGATCACTGGGGCCGCCCGCGACCGATCGACGTCACGCAGTTTGGCGGCAACGGAAGCTTTGTCCCCTGGTGGGATCCGCGCGGCAATTGCCCGGCGAACTGTTCATTTGTTTCTGGCGACGTGGCTGGCGCGTTTTGGACGATCGCGCCCGCAGCACTGGCACCACCGCAGTGGCGAGCAGTCGCCTATGGCGCGGCGCTTGCGCTGGGCGCCGGGATGGCAGCAATCCGCGTAATGGCCGGTGCGCATTTTCCGTCCGATGTTATTTTCTCGGGCCTGTTCACCTTCCTTATTGTTTGGACGGTTTACGCCCTGATTTACCGTTGGCCGCGCACACGCCTCTCAGATGATGGCATTGAGCGTGCGCTGGAGCGTTTTGCATTGCCCATTCATGATTTTGTCGCTGGGCTATTCGGCGGAAGCGGAAAAGCAAAATAGCGCGGGAAAAACTGCATTTCCGAGACATGTTGTTAACCAGGGCGCACTTTGCGCCGCTTATCTTTCGCCCTATAGTCCGCCGCAATTTTTGAACTGGCAGTTGTCCGATGCCTGACGGCAAGACGAAGAAGAATGTCAAGAAAGTCGTGCTCGCCTACTCGGGCGGACTCGACACATCGATTATTTTGAAGTGGCTGCAAAACACCTATGGATGCGAGATTGTTACTTTTACCGCGGATCTCGGACAGGGCGAGGAACTGGAACCGGCGCGACAGAAGGCGTTGTTGCTCGGTATCAAAAAGGAAAACATCTTTGTCGAGGATTTGCGGGAAGAATTTGTGCGCGACTACGTTTTCCCGATGTTCCGGGCAAACGCGCTGTACGAAGGGCAATATTTGCTTGGCACCTCGATTGCGCGGCCGCTGATAGCCAGGAAGCAGATTGAAATTGCGGAGAAGGTCGGCGCCGATGCGGTGGCGCATGGCGCAACCGGCAAGGGCAACGATCAGGTCCGGTTCGAACTGACCTACTATGCGCTCAAGCCGGACGTGACAGTGATCGCACCATGGCGCGAATGGGATTTGACGTCGCGGACCAAGCTCATCGAGTTTGCCGAAAAGCACCAGATTCCGATTGCCAAGGACAAGCGCGGCGAAGCGCCGTTCTCGGTCGACGCCAATCTTTTGCATACCTCGTCGGAAGGCAAGGTGCTGGAAGATCCGGGCCAGGAAGTGCCTGATTACGTATTCTCGCGGACTGCCGACCCGGAAAATGCGCCCGACAAGCCGACCACTATCACAATCGATTTTGAACGCGGAGACGCGGTCGCGGTCGACGGCAAGAAAATGTCGCCAGCGGCGCTGCTCAAGCACCTTAACGATCTTGGTCGCACCAACGGCATCGGCCGGCTCGATCTCGTGGAGAATCGCTTCGTCGGCATGAAATCGCGCGGGATGTACGAAACGCCGGGGGGGACGATATTGCTCGCCGCTCATCGCGGCATCGAATCCATTACGCTCGATCGCGGTGCCGCGCATCTCAAGGACGAACTCATGCCGAAATATGCCGAGCTGGTCTATTACGGATTCTGGTTCGCACCCGAGCGCGAAATGCTGCAGGTGGCGATCGACAAGAGCCAGGAATTTGTAACTGGTCGCGTAAAGGTCAAGCTCTACAAAGGCAATGTCACAGTCGTCGGCCGCGAGAGCAAATACTCCCTGTACGACCAGGAACTTGTCACTTTCGAGGAGGGCGCTGTGGCCTACGACCACCGCGACGCGGAGGGCTTTATCAAGCTCAATGCGTTGCGCCTGCGCACACTTGGTCAGCGGCGGCGCAAGCTGAAACTTGATTGAGCGCCCTGCAAGGGAACGGTTGATGGTCCGATACGCCGGGAATCTATGTCTGCTTTCAGGCGTTTTCCTGGTCATTGCCGCCTGTTCGTCGAGCAAAAAGGCAGATCCCGAGGAGAACCCAAACATTTTTCCTTCCAACTACAAGAACGAAATTCTTAACACCTTGACGACCTCGCTCGATGATCCGACCAATGTGCGCGACGCATATATCAGCGAACCGGTGCTTCGGCGGGCGGGCAATGATGAGCGCTACGTGGTCTGCATACGCTCGGATTCCCGCGACGTCAGCAAGATCTACACCGGCAGCAAAGATCGAATTGCGTATTTCTACGCTGGCCACCTCAATCAACTGGTCGACGCAACAAAAGAACAGTGCGGGAGCGCGGCCTATAAGCCGTTTCCTGAGCTTGAGAAGCTCTGCCAGGCCCGGAAGTGCGCTTAACTAGCGAATAGTTTCATCCTGAATCGGTATGGATTCAGAATCGGCCTGGATAATTCTATGTTCGGGGATCAGCGGTTCATTGCGGCGCTGCTTGTCGCGAATTTCCGCAGCGACTTTCTGCATTTGTACAAAGCGTGCCGGCGTTATCGGATGCGTTGTAGCGATACGAATGCTGTCGGGATTTTCCATTGAGAGGGCCCGCCAGAATTCTTCTGTTCTTGCGAGATCGTAGCCGGCCCGTGCCACGTAATAAGCGCCGACATAGTCCGCCTCCCGCTCGAAACTGACGCTAAACGCCTGCCCGCCGGCACGCGTGAATTGTCTTGTAAACGCGCCGCCGGTCGATATTCCGCCAAGCATGATGCCCGCATCGATTACTGCGCCGGTGGCCCAACCAAGGATCTGGTTCGCTTGTTGCTTGCCCAGATGACCAAGATTGGCGTGCGCAAGTTCGTGTCCGACGACGAGCGCAAGTTGCGCGTCGCTGCGTGCCAGTCGCAGGATGCTCGAATGGATGACGATACCCC
Source organism: Pseudolabrys sp. (assembly GCA_035519415.1). Classification (GTDB taxonomy): domain Bacteria; phylum Pseudomonadota; class Alphaproteobacteria; order Rhizobiales; family Xanthobacteraceae; genus Pseudolabrys. The sequence continues at coordinate 11,587 of DATIWJ010000010.1, read as the reverse complement.
GTTCGGTTGTGAAGGCATTGACGGATGCATCGGATTTCAGCTCAATCGGAATGGCGCATGCTTTTACCGGATTCACTGTGTGCATCTCATCGATGCCGTCGCGGCGCACCAGGATCTGAATTGGCCGCTCCCCGTTGTCACGCACAAAAGCGCCAATCCATCCTGCTGTTTGCGTTCGTGGCACAGGCTCATTGTTGAATGTCAAAAGGTGGTCGCCAGGCCGGATTCCGGCAGCGGCCGCCGGCGAGGTATCGGCAACCGCCAGGACGGTCGCCTGCGTCCAGCTGACGGACAGGGCCTCATGAGCGAACGAGCGATATTTGCGTGGCAAGCTCGGCACGGTGCCGGCGTCGAGGCCAATCTGCGCCCAAGCCCAGTCTTTGCAGTCGTCGCGGTTGGCGACACGAAGACGAAAAGCGACATTGTGGAGGCGGCTGAGTTGGGCGAAGTAATCGCGAATTTGATCGATCTGTTCCTTGTGCCGTTCCGCCTCGACCTCATCGGATGGCAGCGGCGGCAATTTCGAGATCGGCCCGCAAGCCGCGCAAAGCAGAGCGCTCGCAAAGAAAATATCCAAACGCCGACGCACGCCAGGAAATCCCGCGAAAAGCCGGCGAACCCTGCACCAATAAATTTATTGATTCAAGCAAAAGTTGTATGGACTGCGATAGCAACCTTTCGGCATCAGCCGTTCAGTCGAGAGATCAAACCACTATCCAACATGTTTGCTCAAAGTTGGCGATCGACCAAAGCCTTTTTCAATACGGCGATCTCCTTTGCCGGATTGAGACCCTTCGGGCAGGCCTTTGAGCAATTCATGATCGTATGGCAGCGGAAAAGCCGGAACGGGTCCTCGAGGTTGTCGAGCCGTGAGCCGGTCGCCTCGTCGCGACTGTCCTGAACCCAGCGGTTGGCCTGCAGCAGCGCGGCCGGCCCAAGATAGCGGTCCGAATTCCACCAGTAGCTCGGGCACGATGTAGAGCAGCAAGCGCACAAAATGCATTCGTACATGCCATCGAGTTTGGCGCGATCTTGGTAGCTTTGCTTCCACTCCTTCTCGGGGGCGGGTGTTGTCGTCTTCAACCACGGCTCAATTGACGCGTATTGCGCATAAAAATTAGTCAGGTCGGGCACCAGGTCCTTTACCACCGGCTGATGCGGCAGCGGATAGATCCTCACGGGCGCGCGCGCATCGTCGATTGCCTTGGTGCAGGCCAAAGTGTTGGTGCCGTCGATGTTCATTGCGCACGAACCGCACACGCCTTCGCGGCAGGAGCGACGGAAGGTCAGCGTTGGATCGATCGTGTTCTTGATCCAGATCAGCGCATCGAGAACCATCGGACCGCAGTCATCGCGATCGACGTAGTAGGTGTCGACACTCGGGTTTTGTCCGTCTTCCGGATTCCAGCGGTAGACGCGGAATTCGCTCACATGCGTCGCATGCGACGTACGCGGCCATTTCTTGCCTTCGGTAATCTTGGAGTTTTTCGGCAGCGTTAATTCGACCATGGCCAGATTCCGTCAGTAAACGCGGGCTTTGGGTTCGATATAGGCAACGTCATTGGTAAGCGTGTAGGCGTGCACGGGCCGGTAATCGAGTTTCACGCTGCCCTTGGCATCCATCCACGCCAGCGTGTGCTTCATCCAGTTCTTGTCGTCGCGTTCCGGATAATCCTCCCGCGCATGAGCGCCGCGGCTTTCGGTGCGATTTCTTGCCGAATCCATGGTGACGACGGCCTGGGCGATCAGATTGTCGAGCTCGAGCGTCTCGATCAGGTCCGAATTCCAGATCAGCGAACGATCGCTGACATGAACATCGGCCATGCCTTCGAATACGTCATGAATACGCTTGTGGCCTTGATCCAGCACGTCGCCGCTGCGGAACACAGCGCAATCCTCCTGCATCACTCTCTGCATGTTGAGCCGTAGCTTCGCGGTCGGGGTGCCACCCGATGCGTTGCGGAATTTGTCGAGCCGTGCCAGCGACATGTCGGCCGAATTCTTCGGCAAATCGGGTTGCTTCTCTCCCGGGCTCAGCAATTCGGCGCAGCGGTGTGCCGCCGCGCGCCCAAAGACCACAAGGTCGATCAGCGAATTCGAGCCAAGCCGGTTGGCGCCATGGACCGACACGCAGGCGGCTTCGCCCAGTGCCATGAGGCCGGGAATGACCGTGTCGTCACTGCCATTTTTCTTGGTGAGCGCCTCGCCGTGATAATTCGTGGCGATGCCGCCCATGTTGTAATGCACTGTCGGCAATACCGGGATCGGTTCGCGCGTCACATCCACGTTGGCGAAGATACGTGCCGTTTCGCTGATGCCGGGGAGGCGTTCATGCAGCACCGCGGGATCGAGGTGGTCGAGATGCAGGAACAGGTGATCCTTTTCCCTGCCGACCCCCCGCCCTTCCCGAATTTCTACCGTCATGGCGCGTGAGACCACATCGCGCGACGCAAGATCTTTAGCTGAGGGGGCATAGCGCTCCATAAATCGCTCGCCCTCCGAATTGACAAGATAGCCACCTTCGCCGCGCGAGCCCTCCGTGATCAAGCAACCGGCCGGATAGATGCCGGTCGGATGGAACTGGACGAATTCCATATCCTGGAGCGGCAGCCCGGCCCGCAATACCATGGCGTTACCGTCACCGGTGCAGATGTGCGCCGACGTACACGAGAAATAGGTGCGGCCGTAGCCGCCGGTCGCCAGGATGGTCATGTTGGCGGAAAAACGATGGATCGAGCCATCGTCCATATTGAGTGCCACCACACCCCGGCAGCGACCTTCGTCATCCATAATCAGATCGATCGCGAAATATTCAACATAGAACTCGGCTGCGTGACGAAGTGCCTGTCCGTACATGGTGTGCAGCATGGCGTGGCCGGTACGATCTGCCGCAGCACAGGTGCGTTGTGCGGTACCCTTGCCGTAGTGGGTGGTCATCCCTCCAAACGGCCGCTGATAAATCTTTCCATCTTCCTCTCGGCGCGAGAAAGGAAGGCCCCAATGCTCGAGCTCGTAAACGGCCGCCGGTGCGTTGCGGCAAAGATACTCGATCGCATCCTGGTCACCGAGCCAATCAGCACCTTTGACGGTGTCATACATATGCCACCGCCAGTCGTCCTCGCCCATGTTGCCGAGCGCGGCTGCTATGCCACCTTGCGCGGCGACGGTGTGCGACCGCGTCGGAAACACTTTGGTGATGCACGCTGTGCGCAGCCCCGCCTCACTGCAACCGACTACCGCACGCAAGCCCGAGCCGCCGGCACCGACTACGACAATATCGTAGTTATGGTCCTCGATCGGATAGGCGCGGCCATTGACCGAAGCGGCGCCGTTCGTTTTTCCATTTGTCGCCATGCATCAAGCCTAAGTTCAAACCCCGAACGACAGTTTCAGAATGGCGTAGATGGAGGCCAGACTGACGCCGAAAACGAAAAATGTGTTGGCCATCAAACTCAGCAGCTTCCATCTATCGTCGTGGACGTAGTCCAGGATGATTTCCTGCATCCCGATCCACATGTGATAGGCCGTGTTGATGATGAACAGCAGCATTACGATTGCGACGATCGGTGAGCCCAAGATCTGCACGACCGCCGCGTGACTGCGCCCAAGCAGCGCAGTGATGATGACCAGCAGTCCAGTGGTCAACGGGATCCCGGCGACCGAGGTCACTCGTTGGTACCAGAAATGACTTGTACCGGAGCGGGCCGAACCCAAGCCGCGCACGCGGCGCAGCGGTGTATGCATGGGCTGAGACACGGTCATCGCGGTCCTCCCATAACGAGATAGCCAACCACCCAAAGTATAAGCGTGAGTGCGATTGATCCGATCAGTGTCGCGAGCGTCAGCAGTTCGCGTTCGGCCGGCTCAAAGCCATGGATCGTGTCCCAGATCAGATGGCGTATCCCACCGAGCAAATGGTGAAGCAGAGCCCAGGTGTAGCCAAACAAAACCAACTGTCCGATCAGACTGCCCATGAACCATTCGACGTTGGCATAGGCGTTGGGTCCGGATGCGGCTGCGATCAGCCACCAGGCGAGAAGCAGCATTCCAAAATAGAGCGCGGTGCCGGTAAGACGATGGACGATCGACATCATCATCGTCAGCATCGGCCGGTAGATTTGCAGATGCGGAGATAACGGGCGCGCCCGTTGCATTCCTGTCGTTGTTCCCGCCTCAAGCTCGGCCATCATCATTCTCCGGAAAAGCCTGCCGCGTGATGACTTTGATCACAATCAGTCGTGGAGGCGGCGATGTCGACGTCAGTAGACGGTATTGCACGTTGGCGCGCCCCGCGGTCACAAAGGACACCCTCCAAAATTTTCCACTTGACCCGGCACCACAAGTCGCTACTTCATAATTTGCGAAACTTGAACCCATAAATACCCCATTGCAATCTGCGTTTTATGTAGCCTACCTTCGCGAAATAAGAAGGATGAGCTATGCGCTTCGATTTCACAGACCTCAACCTGTTCCGGCACATCGTCGAGGCAGGCAGCATTACCCACGGGGCGGCCCGCTCAAATCTGGCACTTGCAGCCGCCTCGACCCGTATCCGCAAGATGGAGCTGGGTTTCGGTACGGAACTACTGGTGCGGGGGCGGCAGGGCGTGGTTCCAACCCAGGCCGGTCGAACGCTGCTCCAGCATGCGCGGGCAATCCTCGCCGAGAGCGAACGCCTCCAGGAGGACCTCAGTCCCTACGCGCGTGGCCTCGCCGGTCAGGTGCGGGTGCTGTCCAATACCAACGCTCTTACAGAATTTCTGCCCGAAACGCTGAGTTCGTTCTTGATGGCCCATCCCGACATCAGCGTGGACCTCGAGGAGCGCCTGAGCGACGAAATCGTCGGCCTGATCGCAGAAGGCAATGCCGACATCGGCATCGTTGCCGGCACTGTCGACTATGGCGGATTGAATACGTTTCCTTTCCGAAGCGATCGTTTCGTGCTCGTGGTTGCAAAAAATCACCCGCTTGCTTCCCGCTCGCGTATCGGTTTCGCCGAAGTCCTCGACTACGATATGGTCGGCCTCGACCGCGCCAGCGCAATTCAACGATTCCTCGCCGACAAAGCCAATCGCATTGGCCGTCCGTTGCGCCTGCGCGTACAGCTGCGCAGCTTTGACGCCATCTGTCGTCTGGTTGAATGCAATGTCGGTGTCGGCATCGTGCCGGAAACGACTGTGCGGCGTACCGAGCGTACCATGGCGATCAGCGCCGTGCGGCTTACGGATCCCTGGGCGCCGCGTGAACTGACCATCTGCGTACGCGATGTTGAAGCTCTCCCGCCTTATGCGCGGCAGCTCGTCGATCATCTGCGCGTGAGTGCGTAACGCTCAACGCGGTAGCAGCACCCAGTAGTCGAAATCGAGGATCACTGCCGGATCATAATCATCGCCGCTTTTGAGTGGGAAGTCCGCGCAAGGGCGATCCTTGGTTGCAATAGTACGCACACGCAGTGCACCGATATCCTTGCGGCCCGGCACATCTGCGCATGCAAGGATCTCCGTCCATGCAAATACCGTACAGCCCGCGAATAGCGGCGCAACGTGGCGTCCACCATTGATGGCTGCCATCTGGAACGCGTTGCCAAGTCCGTTGAAAGACAATGCGCGCGCGAGTGAAATCGCGTGCCCGCCGTAAATCAGGCGGCGTCCGAAACGGCCTTTGCTTTCGATGAACTGGTTGAAGTGGATGCGCGCAGTGTTCTGGTAAAGCCGGGTGGCAATTTGATGCTCGGCCTCTTCGACTGTCACGCCGTCGACATGATCGATTTTTTCACCGGCTTTGTAATCGCCGAAGCGATAGGGGCTTCCCGCGAGCACGTTGTCGTAGGCCGCCCCATCGATCGTGGGGCAGGCGCTACCCAGCCTTGCAGCCTCAACACTTTTGGGAAGCGCGGGCACTTTTTCGGCAGGTGCCGGCGCCGCTTCGTCGCGCTTGCGTACCATCACCCAGCGCACATATTCGAGCACGGTGTCGCCAACTTCGTCGAACCCGCGAGATCGCACGTAAACGATGCCGGTTTTCTTGTTGGAATTCTCCCTCAGGCCGATGACTTCAGAGATGGCGCTCAGGGTCGAGCCTGGAAAAACAGGCTTGAGAAAACGACAGTCGGCATATCCGAGATTGGCTACCGCGTTGAGGGAGATATCCGGTACTGTTTTGCCGAATACGATATGGAACACGAGCACATCATCCAGCGGAGATCGCGGGTACCCGATACTTTGCGCAAAGGTATCAGATGATTGGACCGCAAAGCGCGCACCGAACAACCCGTTATAGAGTGCCACATCACCGAGAGTGACGGTGCGCGGGGTGGCGTGTCGGATTTGCTGATCGAGCTGAAAATCTTCGAAGAAATTGCCCGGACTGGTCTTCGGGGCAGGGCTCACGCATTCACTCCTTCATCCGATCATGTCCGGCAATACATTCTCACAAAACCGTGAGCCAAACGCCAGCTTGCGGCAACGGGAAACTGATGAGGACGTGTTCTGGCGCTGTGGTAGCGGAGAAGGCGCAACGTCAGTCGTTCGGAGGAATTCCGATATGACGAGGATCATATGTCCAAAGACTTCCTGAAGAAGTAAGCTTTGCAAGTGGCCGGGTTCGCGCATCCGCGGGCCCGGCCACGCCGTATCTTTGCCTAAGGTCTAGGAATGACCGACAAAAGCAGGCCGCAATGAGCGCCGAAACCATGAGCATGGCGTCCGCCGACACAACCATCCACCCCCGCTGGGTCCGCGTCTGCCATTGGATCAATGCGCTGGCGATTCTGGTGATGATCGGTTCTGGCTGGCAAATCTACAACGCATCGCCGTTGTTCGATTTTACGTTTCCTGGAAGCATTACCCTCGGCGGCTGGCTCGCCGGCGCACTGCTCTGGCATTTCGCCGCCATGTGGGTGCTGGTCATCAACGGGGTCGTCTATGTCACGCTTGGCATTGTTACCGGCCGTTTCCGGCGCAAGCTTCTCCCGATTCGCCCAGCCGAGGTGGTCGCGGATATAACGGCGGCACTAACTTTCAAGCTCGCGCACGACGACCTCTCGCACTACAACGCGGTGCAGAAGGTGTTCTATTGCGGTGTGATTTTGGCGGGCGTTGTAATCGTGCTGTCAGGTTTATCGATCTGGAAACCGGTGCAGTTTCAGGAACTGACAACATTGTTTGGCGGTTATGATGCCGCCCGTTACGTGCATTTTCTTGCCATGAGCGCGATTGCCGGATTCCTTGTTGTTCACGTGGCGCTGGCGGTGATCGTACCGAAAAGCTTGCGCGCCATGATCACCGGACGTTAGGGAGAAAATCATGCGCCAAAGCAAGATCATTCCCGGTGTAGAGCCGAAGCTGCTTATCAACGACGCAGCTAGACTGATGCCCGACGCCAGCCGGCGTGGCTTTCTACGTGGCGCGGCGAGCCTTGGCGCGCTTACCTTTTTAACCGGCTGCGACATTATCGACGGGGATGCCGCCGAAAGCGTGTTGCGCAAAATTTCCGAGTTCAACGACGGCGCTCAGGCGGCGCTCTTCAGCCGCAGCAAGCTTGCCCCGACTTTTCCTGAAAGCGCCATCACCAGGCCTTTTCCATTCAACGCTTATTACGATGAGGACGAGGCGCCGCAGGTGGATGGAAAGACCTACAAGTTGGAAGTCGCCGGCCTGGTCGACAATAAAAAGCCGTGGACGTTGGATGAACTGCGTGCGCTGCCCGAGGTCTCGCAGATCACGCGGCATGTCTGTGTCGAAGGTTGGAGCGCAATCGGCTCCTGGCAGGGCACACCGTTGTCGGAATTCCTTACGCGCATCGGTGCTGACATCCGCGCAAAATATGTCTGGTTCAAGTGTGCTGAGGGTTACACCAATACGATTGACATGCCGACGGCATTACATCCGCAGACGCAGATGACATTCAAATTCGCCAACCAGATTTTACCGCGCGCTTACGGATTTCCGATGAAGATTCGGATTCCGACCAAATTGGGATTCAAAAATCCGAAATACGTCGTGGCGATGGAAGTTACCAACACCGACAAGGGTGGTTACTGGGAAGACAAGGGTTACAACTGGTTCAGCGGCTTGTAGGCGGCGTGCCGAACGGTGTTGATGTCGCCGGGCCTTCACCGACGATCAGCAGAACCGCATCAGTGTCCTTGGCGCCGTCCCAGTGCACCTGTTTACCGTAATGCGTTACAAATGAGCCGGCGGGCATCGGCACGCTGGCGTTGTTTGGATCGAAATCAGGTCCGCTGCCGACCCACCAAGTTCCCGATAACACAGTGATGAAACGGTCGTTGGGGTGGAAGTGCGGTCGGCTGAAATGATTGCCGGCCAGCCATTTCACCATGACCCCATATAGTCCCGGTTTGCTGGGATCTCCGAACAGGACGGCTTGCTGATTGCCAGCCGGTGTGACGGGACTCCAGTTGATCTGATCCGGAAGCTTATAGGCGAGGATCTTTGCATCGAGATCTACGGCCCATGACGTTGCCGCTACGGCAACAAGTGCAATTGTGACAAGTGAGATCGATAGCGTCTTGCTAAGGCCGATCATGGTTTGCTCCGGCTTTGCTGCCAAGCCTTTGCGCCGGCTAGGCGTCACGTCCAGTGTCTTCGCTGCGGGGCATGTCTGTGATCAGTCGTGCGCCGCGCTGGAAAGTGATGTAATCCCAGAACCAGTTGAAAGCCACAACGAAGCGGTTACGAAGACCGATCAGAAAATAGATGTGCGCGACACTCCAGAACACCCAGCCCAGAAAACCTTTCAGTTCGAGCCGCCCGAATTTCACGACTGCAGCGCGCCGTCCGATCGTCGCCAGATCACCGAGATGCATGTAATGAAATGGCTTGCGCCACTCGCGTCCCGCCAGGCGAGCAGCGATCAGCTTCCCGACGTATTTACCCATTTGCTTTGCGGCCGGCGCGATGCCGGGGATAGGGCGGCCCTTGCTGTCGGCCAAAGTGGCCGTGTCGCCAATGACAAAGATCTCGGGATGACCCAGAATCGACAGATCCGGTCCCACCTTGACGCGACCGGCCGGGTCGGCTTCCGCATTCAGCCAGCGCGCTGCCGGCGAGGCCATCACACCGGCGGCCCAGATGACAGTGCCGGCGTTGATGCGCCCGTCCTCGAGATCGACACCGCGCGCGTCGCATTTGGTCACCAGAGTCGCGGTTCTTATTTCGACGCCTGCATGCGTTAGAACGTCACGTGCGTAGTCCGAAAGCCTTTGCGGGAATGTCGGTAGCACGCGCGGTCCGGCCTCAATGAGGACGATGCGCGCAGATCGAGGATCGATGCGGCGAAAATCGGCAGCGAGAGTCTGGCGCGCGACGTCAGCAATTGCGCCGGCCATCTCGACGCCGGTCGCGCCACCACCGACGATAACGAAAGTAAGCAAGCGCCGCTGTTTCTGCTCATCGTGCACGACTTCCGCCCGTTCGAAGGCGATCAGGATACTGCGTCGAATCCGGGTGGCATCCTCTATGCGCTTCAAGCCTGGCGCATAGCCAGACCAATCGTCATGACCGAAGTAGGAGTGCATCGCACCGGTTGCAACAATCAGATAGTCAAAGGGCACATCGCCAAATTGTGTATGGACACATTTTTTAAGCACATCGATTCCGTGCACCTCTTCCATCAGCACAGTTGCATTGCGCTGTGGGCGCAGAATGTGGCGGATCGGCCAAGCGATTTCCGCAGGCGACAAGGCCGCGGTCGCCACCTGATATAGCAGCGGCTGGAAGCAATGGTGATTTTGCCGGTCGATTACAATGACGTCGGCAACCGCACGCTTCAGCGCCTTGGCCGCCTCCAGACCACCAAAGCCGGCCCCGATGATTACGACCCTAGCTCTGCCTGTTGGCACGATACGGCCTCGATTGCTGCGGGGCTCAAAGTCGGCACATGTATGGCAGGTTGCCAAGCTTGCGGCGAGGCTTTAGCAATCCGCGACGCAAGTTCCTTGCGAGGTAATGTGCATGGCAGCCCACAATCTACTTCTTCTCCCTGGTGACGGCATTGGCCCCGAAGTGATGGCCGAAGTGAAGCGCATTATCGATTTCTTTAACAAAAAAGGCCCCGACAAGTTTATTACGGAAACGGCACTGGTCGGCGGCTGCTGTTATGACGCGCACGGAGTTGCGATTACCGACGCCACCATGAACAAGGCCAAGGCTGCCGACGCTATCATCTTCGGAGCAGTTGGCGGGCCAAAATGGGACAAGGTGCCCTATGACGTGCGGCCCGAAGCCGGACTCCTGCGGCTGCGCAAGGACCTCGACCTTTATGCCAACGTACGCCCGGCCATTGTTTATCCTGCGCTTGCCGATTCCTCCTCGCTCAAACGCGAGGTAGTCGAGGGCCTTGACATCGTCATCCTGCGTGAATTGACCGGCGGCGTTTATTTCGGCGAGCCGAAGACAATTACCGACCTTGGCAATGGCCAGAAGCGTGCCATCGATACGCAGGTCTATGACACCTACGAGATTGAGCGCATCGATCGCGTCGCTTTCGAGCTGGCGCGCAAGCGGCGCAATAAAGTCACCTCGATGGAAAAGCGCAACGTAATGAAGTCGGGCGTACTCTGGAACGAAGTGACAACAGCGCTGCACGCACGCGAATACAAAGATGTGCAGCTCGAACACATGCTGGCTGACGCCGGCGGCATGCAACTGGTGCGCTGGCCAAAGCAATTCGACGTCATTGTCACCGATAATCTGTTCGGCGATATCCTTTCGGATATCGCGGCGACTTTGACCGGCTCGCTCGGCATGTTGCCGTCGGCGTCATTGGGTGAAGTCGATCCGAAAACCAAGAAGCGCAGGGCGCTCTATGAACCGGTGCACGGTTCGGCGCCCGACATCGCCGGCAAAGGAATCGCCAATCCGATTGCAATGATTGCGTCGTTTGGTATGGCGCTGCGATACTCATTCAATCTGGGAAAACAGGCCGACTGGATCGATCAGGCGATTTCCGCGACGCTCGCTATGGGTCTGCGCACCGCCGACATCAAATCGGAAGGCAGCAAAGTCGTCTCAACATCGGAAATGGGTTCGGCAATTTTGGCCGAACTGGAGAAACTCGCCGCCTAGGTAATTTTCATTCGACAAAATGAAAACGCGGCCTCGTGGCCGCGTTTCGTTTCAAACGTGCGAGCCTGTTCAGTATCCCAGCCAGGGATTATTCTTGCTCGGCAAGGTCCACGGCCCAGGCAGTGCCGATTGGGTATTGTACAGTCCGGCGGACGTATTATTGATTACGCCTCCCGCGCGCTGGTTTGGATTTTCCACGTAGTCGGTGTTTCTGCCACGCTCACCCGGGAAAGTTTCCGTGCCGGGGTCGAGATAGGAGCGCTTCTGAATGATGATGCGGGTACGCGTTCGGCCATCCTCGTCGCGGCTGATCATGACGGTGCGGTCGCGGTTATAAACCACGGCATTCTTCTTCTTCTGGTCCGTTTGCGCGCCGGCCGGCGCGGCGAGCAGGGCCGCAGCTGCGGCCAGAACGAACGCGCCGACGATGGCTTTCAATTTCATGGGATCCTCGACTGGTGGCTCTTTCTTGTAACGCAGTCTAGCGGGGTTCTGTTTCC
>DATIWJ010000009.1:0-80541 GCA_035519415.1 Pseudolabrys sp. | reverse complement strand
CGGCCGTGTCGGTGTTGGTCATCGACTGCACCACGATCGGTGCCCCGCCGCCAACAACGACGCCACCCACATCAACTCCGACAGATCTGTGACGCCCAGACAATGCCATTCGCGACTACTCCGGCCTCGAAAATCCTAACTCAATATAGTACGGCCAGCGCTCCGCAGCGAGATCTTATTCGTCCGTTCAATTAAGCCGAAAAATTCTGCCAGAGGCGCGAATGGATAGGCAAACGAGCTGATTTCGTAGCATCAGCGTGACTTGTTCACCAGCACGAGACCGGTCGCGACCAGTGCGACTGCCGCCGCAAAAGCCAGCGTCAGCGGTTCGCCGAGCACAAGATGACCGGCGGCGACACCGAATAGCGGCGTGAGAAACGTAAAAGCCGAAAGACGGCTCGCTGAAAAGCGAGCAATCAATGCAAACCAGATAACAAAGGTTATGCTGACGACCCAAACAGTTTGATAGGCGAGCGAACCGAGCGCCAAAGCTGACGGCATATGCGTGATACGTTCGCCAATAACGAGCGCTATTGCGCCCATGACCGGCGCCGACACGATGAGCTGATAGAGCATCACTTTTTCGGCTGACACGCGCGTCAGTGGGCTGGCCTTGATGATCAGCGTGGTTGCCGCCCAAAACAACGCCGCACCGACCATCATCACATCGCCGATGAGCTGGCGCGGATCCATCGCCGGCGTCGGCACCCCGAAAGCAATCAGCATGCCGATGAAGGACAGGCCGAGGCCCAGCCACTGGGCTGCGCTGAAGCGATCCGCCGGCAGAACAATCCGGGCGCCGAGCACCACGAAAAACGGCGCGAGGTAGATAAACAACGTTGCGCGCGAAGCCGTTGTGTAAAGGAGGCCCTGAAAGATCAGTACGAATTCGGCAGCAAAGAGAAATCCCGCTGCGAGGCCGAACCATAGCGTGCCATCACGTTTGAGCAGCGGAATGCCGCGCAATCGGCACCACGCCGAAATCAACAGCGCGGCGACGGCCGAACGCGCCGCGGCTTGCGTCAGCGGCGGGATGTCAGCGATCGCCAGCTTGGTTGCAACCTGGTTGAATCCCCAGGACAAACACAACACCACCACGATGCCGGCGGCGAGCGCATCGAGCGGACGCGTGGTCGATGTGTAAGCGGGGCTGGACAATGCGGGAATTGCCTCACGCGGCCATGCAATGCGCGCAGATGCCAGAGATTTCGATCACCGGTGTCTTCGGCACGAATCCGGCCGCCCGCGATGCATTTTTGATCGTGTCAGCCACCGCGGCAGAAGCCGCTTCGCCGACCGCGCCGCATTTTTCGCAGATCAGAAACACCACCGGATCGTTGCTATCGTGATTGTGCACGCATGCGAAGAAGGCGTTACGGCTCTCGATACGATGGACGAGCTCCTGCTCGCGTAGAAAATCGAGCGCCCGATATACGGTGATCGGCGCCGGCCGCGTCCCGCGCACCGACAGGCGATCGATCAACTCATAGGCGCCGAGCGGTTGATGGCTTGCTAACAACGTCTCGAGGACGCGGCGGCGCATTGGTGTCAGCCGCTCCTTGCGCGCAGCGCAGATCGTTTCAGCATGCGCGATGGCGTCGCTCGCACAGCGCTGATGGTCGTGGCCGGGCTTCGGAAATATCGCGTGCGCGTGTGTTTTTCTGGGCAAGAACTGTTCCGCCTTCAGACTGAAGTCTAACGATAAACCGCTCGAATCCGTGAATCACCAACATATATATTGCGGTGCAACAAAAATAGAGGCAGTTTCCGGCCCGCCATTGCCGCGGTTTGCGGCTCAAGCCTGTGAGGACTGCGATGCTTAAAGGCAAGACTGCGCTCGTTACCGGCTCGACCTCAGGCATCGGTCTGGCCATCGCCCGCGCGCTCGCGCAGGACGGAGCCAACGTCATGCTCAACGGTTTTGGTGACAAAGCCGCGATTGAACAGATCCGCACCAGCATCGAGAAGGACTTTGGTGTCAAGGCACGCTACTCCGCCGCAGACATGGCCAAACCGTCGGAAATCGCCGACATGATCCGCACAACCGAAAACGAATTTGGTTCGCTCGATGTTCTGGTCAACAACGCCGGGATCCAGCACGTCGCGAATATCGAGGATTTCCCGATCGAGAAATGGGATGCAATCATTGCGATTAATCTTTCGTCATCGTTCCATACGATCCGCGTCGCGGTAGCGGGTATGAAGAAGCGGAAGTGGGGCCGCATCATTAATATTGCTTCCGCCCACGGACTCGTGGCCAGCACCCAGAAGGTTGCCTATGTCTCCGCCAAGCATGGTCTCGTTGGCCTCACCAAGGTGGTTGCAATGGAGGCCGCCAATGCGGGTGTCACTTGTAATGCGATCTGCCCCGGCTGGGTGCTTACGCCATTAGTCCAACAGCAGATCGACGCGCGGGCGAAGGCATCCGGTACCGGCGTGAAAGACGAAGCAACCAAACTGCTTTCCGAGAAACAGCCGATGCATGAATTCACCAAGCCTGAAAGCATCGGAGCGCTTGCCGTCTTCCTGTGCAGCGATGCGGCGGAGACAATCACCGGCTCAGCCTATTCGATTGACGGCGGTTGGGTCGCGCAGTGAACCTCAGGCGATGATCGAATTTCTTTCCCGTGCATTCGGCGGCGCCAAGTCGGAACAACCGAAAGCGGGCAAGCGTATCAATCTTGCGCTGCAAGGCGGTGGCGCGCTCGGTGCCTTCACCTGGGGCGTGCTCGATCATTTGCTCGATGACGGCCGGCTGACGATCGAAGGCATTTCCGGCGCGTCCGCCGGCGCGGTCAACGCGATCATGCTGGCAGACGGGCTGGCACGCGGCGGGCCGGATGAGGCACGCAAACGGCTCGCCGATTTCTGGCGAGCGGCAAGCCTTGGCGGCAATTTGCCTGATGTGCAGCGACGCGCGGTCGATCGCCTGTTTTCGTTCTGGCCGATCGAGGACACGCCGGTTGGCCTGTGGATGCAAGCGCTGACGCGATATCTCTCTCCGTATGATTTCAATCCGCTCAACATCAATCCGTTGAAGGATCTGATCGAGCGCTTCGTCGATTTCAACGCGGTACGGGCCTGTAAGGACCTGCAACTCTTCGTTTCTGCCACGAACGTGAGGAGCGGTGAGTTGCACGTGTTCAGACGCGAGGAAATGACCTCGGACATGATTGTCGCCTCGGCTTGCCTGCCGCATCTTTTCCGGGCAGTCGAGATCGCAGGCGAGCCATATTGGGACGGCGGTTACGTGGGAAATCCCGCGCTGTACCCGTTAATTGGCGCCACGCAGACCGAAAATTTGCTGCTGGTCCAGATCAATCCGCCGCAACGCAAGCAACTGCCGAAGACTCAAAACGAAATCCTGGCGAGGATCAACGAGATCACCTTCAACTCCTCGCTGATGTCAGAACTGCGCGGCATTACCTTCGTCGGCAAGCTGATCGACGAAGGCAAGCTGCCGCGTGGCATCGGCGAGGGGCAATACCGGCGCATTAACGTGCACCGAGTCGCCCTCTCGGGCTCGGCACAAACCCTCGATACGGCCAGCCGGCTCAGCACCGACTATGACTTTTTCGAAATGCTGCATACCAGCGGCCGTCGCGCTGCGCGGCGCTTCCTTGATGCGCATTACGACGACATCGGTGTGCGATCGAGTGTCGATTTCGAGGCCGCGCCGCAAACTGCAACCGCGCGATAACATAGCGGGCATGACGGAGCTCACCGCCGAGGTCGGTCAAACGGTTCTCAGCATCGTCGTCGCGGATATCACCACGCTTGACGTCGATGCGATCGTCAATGCCGCCAATCGCTCGCTATTGGGCGGTGGGGGCGTCGATGGTGCCATCCATCGCGCAGCGGGCCCGGATTTGCTGGCCGAATGCCGTACCCTCGGCAGCTGCGATACGGGCAGCGCAAAGATCACGCGCGGTTACCGGCTGAAGGCCAGGCACGTGATTCATGCCGTCGGCCCGGTATGGAGCGGCGGCAACAAGGACGAAGAAGCCCTTCTTGCGAGCTGCTATCGAACGGCGCTCGATCTCGCAGCCGGCAATTTGCTGACGTCCATTGCCTATCCGGCAATTTCGACCGGTGTTTATCGCTTTCCGGCCGATCGCGCAGCGCGCATTGCCGTGGGCACTGTCGCCGCAGAAATCGCCGCACGCCCACACAGCATTGCAAGCGTGACCTTCTGCTGCTTTGCCCTCGAAAGCGCAGAGCACCATAAAGATGCGTTCGCCGATCTGGGGCTGGTGTAACGAGCCGTCAAACTTTCGGCTCGACATCCAGCCGCACGATCCAGTTTTCCAGTCCTGATTTCACGGCTGGATAAATCTTCAAAACCTCCGGGTCGTGGCCGGGTACGATGTGGTGGCGTGAGGTCGCGAGCTTCTTGAGGGTCTTGTAGCCCTCGAGCGTATCTCCGACGCTGTAGGTGATCGGAAACACCCGCCCCTCATCGAGGTGCGAATAAAGATGGCAACAATCCGATGCGATCACCACCGCGCCGCGCCTGGTTTTCACGCGTACGCACTGGAGGCCCTTTGAATGACCGCCGATCTTGTGCACCGTGATACCAGGCGCAAGTTCTTCGACGCCGTCATGGAATTCGACGCGATAGGCAAAGACTTTTCGTACCATCGCCAGCACGTCGCTTTCGCTGAACGGTATACGCAACATCTGGTGACACATGCAGCGGCCCGTGGCGTAGGCCATTTCGGTGTCCTGGATGTGATAGCGCGCATTCGGGAAAAGATCGTAATTGCCCGCGTGATCCCAGTGCATGTGAGTGGCAATCACGTGATCAACCTTGTCGGGCTGCACACCGAGAGCTTTTAGACCTTCACCGACAGGATGAATGATCGTGCGGCTTCGTTCTTTGGCCGCCGCCTCGTCGAAGCCCGTGTCACACACAAATGTTCCGTGTGCCCCTTTGATGACCCACACGTAATAGGTAATCGAGGTCATCTCATCATGCGGGTCACCGAAGATGTAGTTTTCCGATCGCTTGCGCGCGTGGGTCGCGTAACAGACCGCGTAGACCTCGTGTATATCGTCGCTCATGATTTTTTCTCCGTACCAACGGTGACGCCGGCACGGCGTTCGATCATTTTGACGATGGCGGTGAAATCACTGTCCCCACCAAACTCCGTGTTAGTCGCCTCCCATTGATCAAGAACCGTGGTCATTACGGAATTTGGAACGTTCAGGTTTTTGGCTTCCTCGACGCATAGCCGGACATCCTTAAGCATCAGCGCCGTTGCGAAACCATAGTTGAATGTGCGCGGTAGAATCGCCTGTGGGAACTTTCCGTCGGAAGCAGTGGTACGGCCAGAGCCGGCATTGATGACGTCGATCATCACCACCGGATCGAGCCCCGCCTTCACGCCCATTGCCACCGCTTCGGAGGTTGCCGCCATCGCCGTGGCGGACAGGAAGTTATTCGCGAGCTTCATGGTTTGCGCCATGCCAGGCTTCTCGCCGACGACGAAAACTTTGCCAAACACCGCGAGTACATCTTTGACCAGATCGATATCGGCCTTCGGCCCTGAAACCATGACCGCCAGCGTGCCCTTCCTGGCGCCGCCGACGCCACCGCTCACAGGGCAGTCGATCTGCACAATGTTCTTCTTCGCCAATACCGCCGCGATTTTTGCCGCAACCCGCGAGCCGGTGGTGGACAAATCGATGAAGCGCTTGATGCGCTTGCCATGAATGACGCCGCCTTCGCCGGTCGCAACTTTTTCGGAAATTTGCAACGACGGCAAACTCGCCATCACCGTTTCGGCCTGGTCGGCGACATCGGCCGGCGAAGACGCAAGCTGTGCGCCTATCGCCACCAATGGCGCGACTGCATCATTGCGGGTGTCGTAAATGACGAGCTTATGACCGGCCTCGATCAGCCGGCGTGCCATCGGCTGCCCCATATTGCCGAGTCCGATGAAGCCGATGTCCATGGGTTGAGTTCCTGTTGCGCAGAAGGCGGGGATCGCAACCTTGCCCGACGCAAATGCGCCCGTCACTCGCGCGCTGCGCGCGCAGCAGACCTGTCAGAATGGCTTATTGTGCTTATTATAAGCTTGCTTATTATTATGGCATTCAACGAAGAGACGGATCATGCCGCAACAGCCGGTCAAGCGCGAATTCGCCTTTACAATCATGGACGTAGCCCGCCTGATAAAAACCTATGCGGATCAGCGTGCGCGTCAGTTCGGTATCTCCAGAGCGCAATGGGCGGTCCTTATCCGCATCGATCGCCATGAGGGCCTCAAGCAGACGGAACTCGCGGACATGCTCGATCTCCAACCGATCACGCTGACACGTCTCCTTGATCGTCTGTCGGACAACGGGCTCATCGAACGCCGCGCCGACCCGAACGACCGGCGTGCCAACCGGTTGTACCTGAAGCCGGCGGCAAAGCCCCTGCTCGACCGGCTGGCGGACCTTGGTACGGACATGATGGAAACCGTCCTTGACGGAATTTCCATGACGTCAATCGAGCGCATGCTCAAGGAACTCGGCGCCGTGAAGGACAATCTCCGCTCGGCCATTGCGCGCAACGCGACCCAACAACAAGCAGCCGCTGGATAAGTCATGACTGAGAAAGCCCTGAAGATCGTACCGGCACCGGAAGCAAAAACATCGCCGGAAGCAAAAACCGAGGGAGCAGCCAGCGGCCTGGTTGCGCGCATCGGCCGCAAGCGCTTGCGCATGATCCTGCTCGTTGCTTTGCCCGCGCTTGCCCTCATGATCGGGCTCGGTATCTATTTGTCCGGCGGGCGCTATATATCGACCGACAACGCTTATGTCGGCGCGCAAAAGGTGCTGATCACGCCGGATGTCTCCGGCAAAATCACGCATGTCGCGATCCGCGAAGGCCAGCACGTCAATCCAGGCGATGAACTGTTCACGCTCGACCGCGAGCCTTTTGCGCTTGCCCTGCAACAGGCGAAGGCCAAGCTCGATACCGCGCGTGCAAATTTTGACAAGCTCAAGACCAACCTCAAGTCACTGGAGACGCTTACCGATCTCGCCAAGAAGAACGTCGATCTCAAGCAGCGCGACGTCGATCGTAAGGCCAAACTGGTAAGCTCGCAGGCCGGATCGCAGGCCGATCTGGACACGGCACAGGCTGCCGTTATCACCGCACAATTGCAGGCGGAGTACGCCGCCCAGCAGCGTGATACGACACTAAACCAGTTGCTCGGCAACCCCGACCTGCCACTCGAACAATTCCCCGAGTACGCACAGGCCAGGGCCGTACTCGACAATGCGCAGCGCGACTTCGACCATTCGATCATCCGCGCACCGATGTCGGGTACAGCCACCCAAGTCGATAACATCCAGCTCGGGCGTTTTGTCACCGCGGGCACGCCGGTATTGAGCGTCATCGACGACCAGGCGCCATGGGTCGATGCCAATCCGAAGGAAACCGACATCACCTATCTGCGTGTCGGTCAAAAGGCGACGCTCGACGTCGACAGCTTTCCCGATCGTACCTTCACCGGCACTGTAGTCGCGGTGAGCCCGGGGACTGGCGCGCAATTCTCAATCCTGCCGCCGCAGAATGCGACCGGGAACTGGGTGAAGGTTGTTCAGCGCCTGCCCGTGCGGATCGCCTTCGACAAGAACGATGACACGCACCTCCTGCGCTCCGGAATGAGCGTGAATGTTGAGATCGACACCGGCCATAGCCGGCTGCCGTTTACGTCGGCGCAGGCGAAAGAAGCAAAATGACGGTGCACTTCGCATCGATGGATCCAAAGCTGCGGCGCGTACTGATAACGGTCTGCACCATGACCGCAACGGTCATGCAGGCGCTCGACACCACCATTGCGAACGTCGCCCTGCCCTACATGCAGGGCTCGCTGTCCGCTTCGCTCGACCAGATCAACTGGGTGCTTACGTCGTACATCGTTGCGGCCGCAATCATGACCGCACCGATCGGCTGGCTTTCGGACAGGTTCGGCCGCAAGAAGCTGTTCATCATTTGCGTTGGCGGATTCACTGTTGCGTCGTTCCTTTGCGCGCTGGCGCAAAACATCGAGCAAATGGTGCTGTTCCGGCTCTTGCAGGGCATGGCTGGCGCCGCACTGGTGCCGCTGTCGCAATCCGTTCTGCTCGATGTCTATTCGGCCGAAGAGCGTGGGCAAGCCATGGCGATCTGGGGTGTCGGCGTAATGCTGGGACCCATCATGGGCCCCACGCTCGGCGCCTGGCTCACCGACAATTATTCCTGGCACTGGGTGTTCCTGATCAATCTGCCGATCGGCGTCATCACCGTTCTCGGCATGCTCTTTTTCATGGAGGAGACGCAGAGACACGAGCATTTACGCTTCGATTGGTTCGGATTCGTCGCACTCGCGATCGGCATCGGATCATTGCAACTGCTGCTCGATCGTGGCGAGCAGGTTGGCTGGTTTGATTCAAATGAAATCTGGATCGAGGCAATCGTCTCGGTCGCCGGTTTCTACTACTTCTTTGCCCACTCGCTGACCACTAACGAACCGTTCGTGCAGTTTGAGATGTTCAAGGACCGCAATTTCGTCAGCGGCTGCATTTTCATGGTGGTGATCGGCGTGGTGCTGTTCGGCACCATGGCGCTGGTTACGCCATTTATGCAGAACTTGCTCGGCTATCCGATCCAGACCGCCGGTTTCCTGCTCGGCTCCCGTGGGGTCGGTACGCTCCTCACCATGATGGTGGCGCCGCGGCTGATGCGCATGGTGCAACCGCGTTATCTGATCCTGTCCGGACTGATCCTTGCGGGCGGAACGCTGTATTATATGACCGGCTTTTCACTCGACGTGACGAAGACCACAATTGTCGTCACCAGCATTGTGCAGGGCATCGGACTTGGTTTGCTGTTCGTGCCGATATCGACCGTCGCCTTTGCCACCTTGCCCAGCCACTTGCGAACCGGTGCAACCGCGATCACCACGCTCACGCGCAATATCGGCTCGTCTATCGGTATATCCATGGTGATCGCGAATCTCACCAGCAAAACCAGCGAGATGCATGCGCGACTGACCGAGCAGGTGACGCCGTTCAACAACGCACTGCAAATGCCGGATGTAGCCGGAAATCTTGACGTGCACACCGACGTCGGGCGCGCCCTGCTCGACACCATTGTCACGCAGCAGGCAGCGATGCTCGCCTATATCAATGACTTCAAGCTGCTGATGATCCTGACGCTTGCCGTGATTCCGCTGGTATTGATCATCGGCACCGTGCGGCGGACGCCCGGCGCGAAGCCGGAGCATGCGGCAATCGACTGAGCGCTAGCGCGAGAACTCCTTGCGGATCAACTCTGTGTGCTCGCCGAGTGCCGGAATGGGGCCGTAGGTCCGTTCCTGTCCCGCGCGCATAGGTGCTGGCGCCGGCATCGTCACCGGTCCGCTGGGAGCACCGACATTAATCCGCCGGAGATGCGCATGCTTCGACAATAATTCCCAGTCGTTGACGCGCGCGAATGCGATATCGGCGGCAGCGAGCTTTTTCATCAAAGCTGCAACATCGTGCTTGGCAAATGCTGTCGCAACTTTCCTGTCAGTCTCCAGTCTGTTTTCCACGCGCTTGGGATTGGTGGCGAACTTCGTATCGCTTCCGAGCGCGGCTTCGCCCAGCACCTTCTCCGCCAAAACGCGCCATTCGCGGTCGTTCTGAATCGCTATCAGGATGTCGGCGCCATCGCCACTCTTGAATACGCCATAAGGCGCGATCGCCGCATGGGCGAGGCCGATGCGCTTGAACGGCATGCCACCCTCTCCGTGCAATAGCGGAACGGTCATCCATTCCGCCATGGCATCGAACATTGAGACGGATATCTCCGCACCTTCGTTTGTTTTGGATCGGGCGATCAATGCTTCGAGAATGGCTTCGTAGGCGTTGAGGCCCGCGGCGACATCGACAATCGACACGCCGACCCGTGCGGGCCCTTCGGGGCCACCCGTCACCGATGACACACCGGACTCAGCCTGGATCAGAAGATCATAGGCCTTGCGTTGGGCATAAGGACCACTCTCGCCATAGCCGGAAATCGAGCAGCAGATCAGCCGCGGATAGTCCTTGCGCAGCCGCGCCATGGCAAAGCCGAGTTTACCGATCGCGCCAGGTTTGAGATTCTGTACGAATACGTCAGCCTTCGCAAGAAGGGCTTCCAGCAAGGCCTTGTCTTCAGTCTCGCTCAGGTCGAGCACAATCGACTGCTTGCCGCGATTGAGCCAGACGAAGTTCGCGCTCTCGCCGTGGACCACATGGTCATATTCGCGGGCAAAATCGCCCTCAGGGCGTTCGACCTTGATCACGCGCGCGCCGGCGTCGGCCAGACGACAGGTGCATTGCGGCGCCGCCACAGCTTGCTCAACCGAGACGACGAGCAGGCCCTCGAGCGGCAACGACATCTCAATACGACCGCGGCAGGCCAAGCACGTGCTCGGCCAGATACGAGAGGATCATGTTGGTGGAAATCGGGGCCACCTGGTAGAGCCGCGTCTCGCGGAATTTACGCTCGATGTCGTATTCTTCGGCAAAGCCAAAGCCACCATGCGTCTGCACGCACATGTCGGCGGCCGCCCAGGATGCATCGGCCGCCAACAGCTTGGCCATATTCGCTTCCGCGCCAATATCCTCGCCCGCTTCATATTTGCGCGCGGCCTGTTGCACCATCAATTCGGCCGCGCGCATCTGGGCATAAGCGCGCGCGATGGGAAATTGCACACCCTGGTTTTGTCCAATCGGCCGGCCGAACAGTTCGCGATCTTTCGCATATTGCGTTGCCTTGGCGATGAACCATTTGGCATCACCGATACATTCGGCGGCAATCAGGATGCGTTCGGCATTCATGCCTGCCAGAATGTAGCGAAAGCCTTGCCCTTCCTCGCCAATCAGATTCTCGGCGGGTACGCGCAGGTCGTCGAAAAATATCTGCGTGGTCGCATGGTTCATCATGGTCCGGATCGGATTGATCGCGATATTGGCGCCCTGCGCGAGCCGCATATCCACCAAAAACACCGACAAGCCATCGGTGCGTTTTTTGGTTTGTTCCTTCGGCGTGGTGCGCGCGAGCAAAAGCATCAGATCGGAATGCTCGGCGCGTGATGTCCAGATCTTCTGGCCGTTAATGACATAGTGATCGTTCCCCTCGCGTCGCGCCGTCGTGCGCAGGGATAGCGTATCGGTACCGGATGTCGGCTCAGTCACGCCGAAGGCCTGGAGGCGAAGCTCGCCAGTCGCGATCAGCGGAAGATAGCGTTCCTTCTGCGCGTCGCTGCCGTGACGCAGAATTGTACCCATGATGTACATCTGCGCATGACAAGCCGCACCATTGCCGCCAGAAGCATGGACCTCTTCCAGAATTGCGGCAGCGGCGGCGAGGCCGAGCCCGCTACCGCCGTACGCCTCGGGAATCAGCGCCGCGAGATAGCCGGCGTTCGTCAGCGCCGCAACGAATTCGGTCGGATAGGCGCGGTCTCGATCCAGCGCGCGCCAGTATTCTCCCGGAAACTTCGCGCACAGCGCGCGTACACCGTCGCGAACATCGGCATATTCATCGTGTTCGGTGGAGCGTTTTTTCATTGACCCATTCTATGCAGCCAGGCTCCCCGCATGACAAGTAGTGCTAGATCGGGTCCCAATTGAACACGTCTTCAGAGCGCTCCAGCGGCGTGAACGACGGGGCGAAGGCGCTTTTAAGCTCCCCTGCAAGCGTTTCCGGCGTCCAGCCTTCGGCGCGATGAATGGTTTTGACCGGCCGCGGCTGGTTAAACAGGTAAATCTCATTGTTCCGGACAGAGAGAATTTGCCCGGTGATGTCGGCGGCCGCCTCCGAACAAAGAAAGACAGCGAGCGGCGCGATCTTTTCCGGCGTCATGCGCTGGAAGGCTTCGATGCGGCGTTTGTCCTGCTCCGATTGCGCTGGAATCGACTCGATCATGCGCGTGTACGCAAAGGGCGCGATGCAATTCGAACGCACGTTGAAACGGGCCATATCCAATGCGATTCCGCGCGACAGACCCATAATCCCCAATTTGGCCGCCATGTAATTGGCCTGACCGAAATTTCCGACCAGACCCGAGGTCGACGTCATGTGCACAAAGGCACCGGAATTCTGTTCGCGGAAAAGCGGAGCGACCGCGCGGCTCATATTGAATGAGCCATTGAGATGCACGCCGATCACATCGGACCAGTCCGACCAGCTCATCTTGTGAAAGATCACATCGCGCAGGATGCCGGCATTGTTGACGAGAATGTCGACACGACCAAAGGCATCGAGCGCGGATTTGACGATAGCCTCCGCATTTTTCGGCTCGGTGATCGAGAGCGTGGAGGCAATCGCCTCGCCTCCGGCTTTTTTGATCGCGTCTACGGTGTCCTGCGCAGGACCGACATCGTTGCCCTCGCCTTGCAGGCTGGCGCCGATGTCGCAGACCACGACACGCGCGCCTTCTTGCGCCAGCAGCATGGCAATGCCGCGCCCGATGCCTCGCCCTGCCCCGGTGACGATGGCGGTTTTGCCGGCAACCATGCGCGCCATCAGCGGCCCCAGACCTCGTCGGCAAGCTCAATGATCATGCGCAGTTTGGCCCATTGCTCGTCCTCGGCCAGTGCATTGCCCTCTTCGGTTGAGGCAAAACCGCATTGCGGCGACAGGCATAACTGTTCGAGCGCAACGAACTTGGCCGCCTCGTCAATACGACGTTTGATTTCGTCCTTGGACTCGAGCCGTCCGGTCTTGGTCGTGACGAGGCCGAGGACGGCGGTTCTGTCCTTTGGAAGCATCCGCAATGGCTCGAAGCCTCCGGCGCGTTCGCTGTCGTACTCCATGAAGAAGCCATGCACCTTGATTCTGTTGAACAACACCTCCTGCACGGCTTCGTAGCCCCCGCTTCCCATGTACGTCGATTTATAGTTGCCGCGACACATATGCATCGTGATGGTCATGTCGGACGGAATATCTGACATCGCGGTATTGATGAGATCGCCATAGAGTTCGCCGAGGTGCTCCGGATCATCCCCCCGGTCTTTCATCGACTGGCGATATTTCTGATCGCAGAGCATGGCGATGAAGACTTCATCGAGCTGAAGGTATTGGCAGCCGGCATCGGCGAAGGCACGAACAGCCTTTTTATAGGCCTGGCCGAGATCGTCGAAAAAACGGTCGAGCTTTGGATAGACATTGCGATCAATCGGCGTTGGAACCGGTCGTCCATAAGCAGCCGACGGCGAAGGTATCGTGATTTTCGGTGTGCGTTTGGTGTGCGACGCGACGAATTTGAAATGCTCGATCATTGGGTGGCCGGTAAAGCCGAGCCTGCCAGTAACCTTCAGGCCTTCGTTGCGTGTCGTCACGCCGGTAAAGGGGATTCCGGTATCCATCACATGCTTTTCGATACCGTCGAGGCCCCAGAGAAAATCGAGATGCCACCATGAACGGCGGAACTCGCCATCGGTGATCGATCGCAGACCAACATCTTCCTGCTTCTTGATGACCCGCTCGATCTCGCGGTCCTCGATTTCCTTCAACTGCGCGGGCGTAATCTCGCCTTTGGCGCGCTGCTCGCGTGCCTTTTTGAGCGCGGCTGGGCGCAACAGGCTCCCGACATGGTCGGCACGAAACGGTGGCTTTGTTCTTTGTGACATTGTGATACCTCGTGTCCCGGATGCGGTGGCGCGCGTTAGTGGTGCACCGCTGATCCAGGACCACCACACATCGTAACGGTCCCGGGTCTGCAGCGCATCACTTTGTGTTGCGCCGCGTCCGGGACACAATTCATTTCTTTCCCCAAACCTCTTCAGCAATCTCCACAATCATCCGCAGCTTGGCCCACTGCTCGTCTTCGGCCAAGATATTGCCTTCCTCGGTTGAAGCGAAGCCGCACTGTGGCGAGATACAGAGCTGCTCCAAGGGTACATATTTTGCGGCCTCGTTGATGCGCCGCTTGATTTCATCCTTCGATTCAAGCCGCCCGGATTTCGACGTGACGAGGCCGAGCGCAATCGTTTTGCCTTTCGGAACGAAACGCAAGGGCTCGAAACTGCCCGCACGATCGCTGTCATATTCCATAAAGTAGCCGTTCACGTTGATCGTGTTGAACAGGGTCTCCGCGACCGGTTCGTAACCGCCCGATGCAACGAATGTCGATTGGAAATTGCCCCGGCACAAATGCATGGCGGTGGTCATATCGGACGGAATGTCGGAAACCGCGGCATTGATCATGCCCGCATAGATCGCCGGCAGCCTTTCAGGGTCGTCGCCCCTGTTGATCACCTGAGCGCGCAGCTTGGGATCGCAGAGATAGGCGAAATTGACCTCGTCGAGCTGGAGGTAGCGGCAGCCTGCATCTGCGAATGCGTGGACCGCCCGGCGGTAAGTTTGGCCGAGATCGCGGTAGAAATCGTTCATGTCCGGATAGATCGATTCCGGGACGGCATCGCGGCCATATCGGAAATGCAGGCTCGACGGCGACGGGATCGTCATCTTTGGAAGCGCGCGTGTGTGCTCTCTTACGAATGTGAAATGACCAAGCATCGGATGGCTGGAGAAAGCACCGAGCTTGCCCGTGACACGCAACATCATTGGTTTGGGATTGACGCCCTGAAACTTGATCTTGCGTTCGCCAAGATAGGCTTCAACGCCGGGAAGTGCTCCGAGGAAATCATAATTCCAGAAGGCGCGGCGGAATTCGCCATCGGTGACCGCCTGGAGGCCGATGTCTTCCTGCTTTCTGATGATCGTCAAGATCTCGCGATCCTCAATCGCTCTCAGTTCATCCCCGGAAATTTCGCCGTTTTCCCGTTTTGCACGCGCGTTTTTCAGCGGCGCCGGGCGCAAGAGGCTTCCTACGTGATCGGCGCGAAATGGTGGTGTGGATCGTTGCATCATTGCGTGTCCCGGATGCGGTGCAGCGCGTTAGCGGTGCGCCGCTAATCCGGGACCGCCACACGAAATGGTCCCGGTTCTGCAGCGCACCACTTCGTGCCGCGCTGCGCCCGGGACACAAATCATTATTTCCCCCACACGTCCTCGGCCAATTCCACAATCATTCGCAGCTTCGCCCACTGCTCGTCTTCGGCCAGCACATTGCCTTCCTCGGTGGAGGCAAAGCCGCATTGGGGTGACAGGCACAACTGATCGAGCGCCACATACTTGGTGGCTTCGTCGATGCGTCGCTTGAGGTCGTCTTTCGGCTCAAGTCGTCCGCTCTTCGACGTAACGAGACCCAGAACGAGCTGTTTCTTCCCCTTGGGAAAATGGCGCAGAGGCTCGAAGCCGCCGGCGCGGTCGCTGTCGTATTCCAGGAAATAGCCATCGAGATTGGTCTTGCCGAGGAGATGCTCGGCAACGAATTCGTAGCCCCCCTGCGCAATCCAGGTGGAGCGGAAGTTACCGCGGCAGGAGTGCATGGTGATCGTCATGTCGGCTGGCTTGCCTTCCAGCGCCGCGTTGGTCACGCGTGCGTAGATTGCCGGCAATTTGTCAGGGTCATCGCCACGCGCTTTCGATTGTTCGCGTTCCTTCGGGTCGCACATCATCGCCCAGGCGGTGTCGTCGAGCTGTAAATAACGGCAGCCGGCGTCATAAAAGGCGCGGATTGCCTTGCGCCATGTCGCGCCGATATCGCTGAAGAATGCGTCGAGGTCAGGATAAGCCTCCTTGCTCACCATCGCCCGGCCCTGACGAAAATGGAACGTGCTCGGCGCCGGGATTGTCATCTTCGGCATGACGCGGCAGTGCGCCTTTAGAAACTTGAAGTGTTCCAGGTGCGGATGGCCGACAAAATCGACCTTGCCGTCTATCCGGATCGCTTCGTGTTTGGTTTCAACGCCATGAAACTGGATGCCGGTTGCCGTCGAAATCGGCGTGACGCCGACAAGTTCGCGAAAAAAATCGAAATGCCACCAGGAACGACGGAATTCACCATCGGTGGCAAGCCTCAGCCCCACCTCCTCCTGCTTTTTGACGATTTTTTCGATCTCGCGATCTTCGACTGCTTTCAGCGCGGCGGCATCAATCTCGCCTTTGGCGCGCCTGGCACGTGCATCTCTCAGCGGTGCCGTGCGCAGCAGACTCCCCACATGATCAGCGCGAAAAGGCGGCGCGGTGCGTTGAGCCAATTACTTCCCCCAAACTTCTTGCGCCAATTCGACAATCATGCGGAGCTTGGCCCATTGCTCGTCCTCGGCCAGCACGTTGCCCTCTTCGGTTGAGGCAAATCCGCATTGAGGCGATAGGCACAGCTGGTCGAGCGCAACAAATTTTGTCGCTTCTTCAATTCGCTTTTTGATATCGGCGCGCGGTTCGAGCCGTCCGGACTTCGACGTGACCAGCCCGAGTACGACGATCTTGTTGCCCTTCGGCAAAAACCGCAGCGGCTCGAAACCGCCGGCGCGGTCAGTGTCGTATTCAAGGAAGTAACCGTCGTAGTTGCATTTAGCCAGCATGTTCTGCGCCACCGGCTCGTATCCGCCGGAGGAAATAAAAGTCGAACGGAAGTTGCCGCGGCAGACATGGGTGGTGATCGTCATGTCGGCGGGTTTCGCTTCCAGCGCCTTGTTGATGCAGCGCGTGTAGGTCTCCTGCAGGTGATCGACGTCGAGACCACGATCCCTGGCCTTCTTCAATTCTTCCTGCGAGCACAGATAGGCCCAGGCCGTGTCGTCGAATTGCAAATAACGGCAACCGGCATCGTAAAAGGCCTTGATCGCCTTTTG
Source organism: Pseudolabrys sp. (assembly GCA_035519415.1). Lineage (GTDB taxonomy): Bacteria > Pseudomonadota > Alphaproteobacteria > Rhizobiales > Xanthobacteraceae > Pseudolabrys. The sequence continues at coordinate 63,828 of DATIWJ010000009.1, read as the reverse complement.
ATAGGTGACCGCAAGATCGTCGAAGATCGCATCGCGATCTGGATAGGCGCTTTTCGCAACTGCACCGGGTTCGAGCCGAAAATGCATCACGGTCGGGGCCGGGATTGTCATTTTCGGCATGACCTTGGTGTGCGCCTTCAGAAATTTGAAATGTTCCAGCATTGGATGGTTCGAAAAACCGATTTTGCCTGTGACCTTGATGCTGCGCGGCTTGGTCTGCACACCCTGAAACTGGATGCCGTGATCGAGCTCGTAGATCTCAACGCCGTCAAGCATGCCGAAGAAGTCGAAATGCCACCAGGAACGGCGAAACTCCCCGTCGGTTGCGAGCTTGAGGCCAATTTCTTCCTGCTTTTTGATGATCTTTTCGATCTCGCGGTCTTCCACCTCTTTAAGCTGCGCTGCGCTTATGGTGCCCTTTTCGCGCTTCGCCCGCGCGTCTTTGACCGGCACAGTCCGCAGGATGCTGCCGACATGATCGGCGCGAAAAGGCGGCTTCGTTCTTTGCATGTCGCTCCTCCGCGAGTGGCCCGCGCTTGCCGGCGGGTCTTAATTGCTTCGAGCCATAGCACGGCCGGCGCCGTGCCGTCCTGCGGCGGCTTCGCATGCGTACCTTGCAGTTTCAAGCGTTCCGCCGAAGGAAAAGTAGTGGGGCGCAACGTCGCCCAAACCGCCTGTCGCCGAAAGCGTTTCGATAATGGCGTCGGGTCCGACATGACCAACCAGACCGCTGGCGACCCCCGATGCAAGCCCGCGCAAGGAAGCGGCAACACCGCAGCGCCTGGCATATCGCAACAGCGCGGGCACGCTGGTCGGGCCCGCCATGCCGATCTTCACTGGTTTGCCAATGCCACACGCGCGTAATTGCTTGAGCCACGTCAGAATGTGTTCCGGAGCAAATGAAAATTGACTGACGATGTGAACGCGCAAGCCCTGCGCGGTAGCAGCGGCGATCTTTTCATCGAGTGCAGCCTCGAGACGACCGGCAGGGATGCGCGGATGGCCCTCGGGATAGGCGCCAATACCGATTTCTTCGATACCGGCCTTGCGCAGGCTGCCCTTCTGAATAACGGCGAGCGCATCGGCGAATGCAGCGGCTTTATCGACATCGCCGCCGATCACGAGCAGCCGGCGCATATCGGCTTCGCCATGAAATCGGGTGAGCAAATCGTGCAACGCGCCGGCACTGGCAAGTCGCCGCGCCGCAACATGAGCAACGGGCTCGAGCCCAGCGTTGCGCAAGGCGGCTGCCGCCATGACCAGCTCGCGGGTATCCTGTGTCGGCACTGCAGTCAGATAAAGCGGGGTGCCGCGCGGCAGGGTATCGGCGAGCGCGGCAACTTCTCTCGCGTTCGGGCGCGTCGCTTCGAGCGAAAAATGTCGCGCGAAGGCGGCAGGATCAGACGCAGGTGCTGGAGCGGCAGCGGCGGGCATCGGCCGACGCGCCTATTCGCGCCGGCGCGAGATCACGAAGGATTCGTCGTAGAACCACAACCCGCCGTGTTTCTGGAGAATCTCGCGCGTCGCCTCGATATAGCGGCGATCGCTGTTCACATCGGACAATCGATCGTCCTCAACCTGCGCAACGTAGATCGCCGCATTCCACGCTGCGAGCAATGTCGATGTGCCGATCGAAGAAGAAATCTCCGAGGGCAATGTGTGCATATCGTAGCGGAATAGCGATCGCTGGTCCGCGTAAGCATTGAAATTGAGATCACGGCCCGCAGAGCCAAGCTCGTGTTTCACTTCCTTGAGCAGATCGTGGCGGCTGTGCACGAACGGATTGTCGTTCGGCCAGACCTTGTTGATAATCTCCATCCCCGGGTCGTGCCCGTAGGAGTGGATCGCGATCATGCGGCCGCCCGGTCCGAGCGCACGCGCGAGCGGCGCCAGCACACGTTTGGCTTTGAACTCCAGCGAAGCGCGCGCGCGATAGGGCTGCGAGGCAATTACCAGGTCGTAGTCGGCGACGGTGCCACCCGGCTTTGGCACGATCTGATCGAGAAGGAAGCGGTGGTCGTTGCGATAGATCACCAGGATCACCGGACGTTCATAGACCGGATTGCCGCTCTTTGCGCTCACGCGTGCTTTCCAGTTCTCCGCCAAAAACGGTTCGAGATCGGTGATTTGCTTTTCGAAGCTGTGCGCGGTGCTGCCGTCCATGGCGAGCTCTTTCCAGACCAGGCTGGTGGCCGCGCTCAGTGATTTCACCGCGAGCCAGGGCGCTTCGGCATAGGCAAGGTTGGTAAGGACAAGTACGCTGGACGGATGTTCGACGAAACGATCCGCCATCTTGTGCAGCGTGAGGCGGATGTCCTCCAGGCTGATTTCCTTGCCGATGATATAAAACGGCGTCGTCGGGAACCGGTCGTGCATCGAGCGCATAACGCGCGCCAGCACTGTGCCATCGCCGACGCCGGCGTCAAACACACGCACCGCCGGCGGACGCGGATGAATATTGGCGAGCTCAAGACTGACGCGCGACGCGATTTCCCATTTCTCCGAGCACGTGTTCACGAACAGCAGATATTTTTGCCGGTTGTCGAAGAAACGGAAATTACGTTGCGGATCGTCAGTGGCGAGCCCGGAGGCAACCGGTGGCGCCGCCGGCTTTACGACAGGCAACACGCCAGTCGGTGTCGGCTCAAACAGCACGCGGCGCCGCGCCGGCGCGCCGTCCGAGTTACGCGCCATGAAGGCGCGAATCCGCTCGAGCGTGTCCGTGGTGATGCGCCCGCCATTGCGCAGCCGGCTCGCCAGCTTGCCGTCGTTGACTGCGCGGCGGCCGAAAGTGGATTCGGCAAGCCCGCGAACGCGGCAAAATTCGCTGATCTCCTGGAGGATTTGTTCGTTCATGGCGGCGTTCCCTGACCGGCTCTGAAAGGCCGTTGCGGCTCAGAGCGAACCAAGTCCCCCCGCTTTCGTCAATCAGAAAAGCTACGTCAGAAAAGGTGGGCAAAGTGGGTGGGCGTCCTGCCCACCTGCAAAGCGCTATAATTTATCGAAAAATTGCAAAATTCCCGCAGACACAGAAACTCAACAGGCTCCCGAGTGGGACATATCCTACGATACTGCCCCTTCGGTATGGGCGGCAGTGGGCTGAAAGAGAACGGTCGCGGATGGGAGCATTCGTCCCAAGCTGGCGGAAACTGCGGCCGTTCGATCAGATTTCGAAAAAAACAGTCTCGTTTTCGCCCTGGACGCGAATGTCGAAGCGATAGACCGGCAACTCGCCCCGCATCTCTTTGTGGGCAACGAGAGTCCCGCGCCGGTCTGCCGGGACCAGCGTCAGGATGGGATCGTTGGCGTTGGCCGCCTCATCGGAGAAATAGAGCCGGGTGTAGATCTGCCGCAGCATGCCGCGCGAGAAGATGCAGACCACGATATGCGGGGCCTGCGGCTTGTTGCCCGGTCCCGGCACCGCACCAGGCTTGACGGTATCGAAGCTGTAGACGCCATCTTTGTCGGTGGCCGAGCGGCCGAAGCCGGTGAACTTCGCATTCGGCCGCGGTTTCTCGCCACGCGCATGAGCGTAGCGGCCCTGCGCATCGGCTTGCCAGATCTCGATCATGGCGTCGTTGATCGGCAGGCCATCGCCATCCAGCACGCGGCCCTCGATGCGGATTTTCTGGCCGGTCGCGTCGGGCGTGATGAGATTATCGCCTATCGTTTCCTTCCAACTGTAACTGCCGTTCGGGTCCCAATGGCAACGGCCTTTGGGCGCAAGACCATAGGCAAAGAATGGCCCGACGGTTTGTGAGGGCGTGATCTCCGACATTTAATGTTTATCCGTGTCCTGGGGTGTGGCTTCGCGGCCGCGCAGTACGATATCGAAACGGAAGCACAGCGCCCAATCGGGAATGGTGTTCTCCAGATCGAACTGGGAGATCATGCGCTGGCGCGCCTTTTCGTCAGTCACCGAATTAAAGATCGGGTCAAACGGGAAGAGCGGATCGCCTGGGAAATACATCTGCGTCACCAGACGCGACAGGAATGAGTGGCCGAATACCGAGAAGTGGATGTGGTTCGGCCGCCACGCATTGTGGTGATTGCCCCATGGATAGGCGCCCGGCTTCACGGTGATGAACCGGTAATAGCCTTTCGAATCGGTGACGGTGCGTCCTGCGCCGGTAAAATTCGGATCGAGCGGCGCCGGATGCTGGTCGACATTGTGCACATAGCGGCCGCAGGCATTGGCCTGCCAGATTTCCACGAGCGTATCCGGGACCGGCCGCCTGTCCTCGTCCATAACATGGCCGTGCACAATGAGACGTTCGCCGAGCGGTTCGCCCTTGTGTTGCTTGGTGAGATCGGCATCGCCTTCCTGCACCGCATCGTGGCCGTATACCGGCCCGGTCAGCTCGGACAGCGTTTGCGGAACGATGATCAGCGGCTTTGACGGCGAGCGTTTCACCGTGCTGCGGTAGGCAGGCGTGAGATGCTTGGGAAAGGCGCTCAAGCTCTCTTTCGGGAAGACGAGCGTCATTGTTGTTCCTTGGTAGTTGGCGATTTCAGTTAACGCGTTCCATTGCGAGCGATACACCTTGACCGACACCGACACACATCGTGGCAAGTGCAAGCTTGCCGCCGTTTTCCTGCAGGCCGTGCGCCGCCGTCAGCGCCAGACGGGCACCTGACATGCCAAGCGGATGACCAAGCGCGATCGCACCGCCATGCGGATTGACGTGGTCGGCATCGTCGGCAAGTCCCAGCTGCCTTAAACAGGCTAGCGACTGCGAGGCAAAGGCTTCGTTGATCTCGATCAAATCGTAGCTGGAAATTTTGTGCTGCAGGCGCGCCATCAATTTCTGGGTTGCTGGGACGGGGCCGATGCCCATGATCCGCGGCGGTACCGCTGCCGAGGCCATGCCGAGAATGCGGGCGCGGGGGCTCAGTCCATGCGCTTTCACCGCCGCTTCCGATGCGATAATGATCGCGGCAGCGCCGTCATTGACGCCGGAAGCGTTTCCCGCAGTGACTGTGCCCGGATTGCGGAACGGCGTTTTCAGCCTGGAAAGTTGCTCGAGCGTGGTGTCGGGACGAGGGTGCTCGTCCTTGTCGACTTTGATCGGGCCGGTTTTTCCTCCCGGCACATCGACTGCAACGATCTCTTTGGCGAAATAGCCTGAAGCGATCGCCTTGCCAGCACGCTGTTGCGAGCGCAGCGCAAAGGCATCCTGGTCGGCACGGGTGATCTGGAATTCTTCCGCGACGTTCTCGCCGGTTTCCGGCATGGAATCGACGCCATATTGCTGTTTCATCAGCGGATTGACGAAGCGCCAGCCGATGGTCGTGTCATAGATTTCCGCCGTGCGCGAGAAGGCTTCCGTTGCCTTGCCTTGCACAAAGGGCGCACGGGTCATCGATTCGACGCCCCCGGCAATGGCGAATTCCATCTCACCGGCGCGGATAGCACGGGCGGCGGTGCCGACAGCCTCCAGCCCGGACGCGCAGAGCCGATTCAATGTGACACCCGGTACGCTGGCCGGAAGTCCCGCAAGCAGAAGGGCCATGCGTGCAACGTTGCGGTTGTCCTCGCCGGCTTGATTGGCGCAGCCGTAGTAGACTTCGTCGAGCTTTTCCCAATCGATCTTCGGATTGCGCGCCATCAGCGCCTTGATCGGAACCGCGGCGAGATCGTCGGCCCGCACCTTCGCGAGCGCGCCGGCATAGCGCCCAATCGGCGTGCGCACTGCATCGCACAGGAACACGTCGCGGCCCGCCATTACGCGGCCTCCGCATGCGCGCGGTTTGTGCGCGCATGAAGATCGCGCAACACGTCGAGTTCGCGTTGGGTGGGCGGTGGCGTTTCCGCGACCTTGGCCGCGAATCTGATCGGCCAGCCGGAATTTTCCTGAATCTGCGCGCGCGTGACCCCCGGGTGAATGGAGACGACCGTCATTTCCTTCGTTTCCGGATCGGGCTCGAACAAGGCCAGATCGGTGATCAGTTTGGTCGGGCCTTTGGTCTTCACGCCGAGCCTGGCACGGGAATCGCCGCCCGAAACATGGCCTATCGAGGTAACGAAATCGAGTTTGTCAACAAAGCTGCGTTTGCCTTGCGACATGATGATAAAGATCTCACCACAAGAGGTGGCGATCTCCGGCGCACCCCCGCCACCCGGCAGTCGAACCTTGGGTTTGTCGTAAGGACCAACGACCGTCGTATTGAGATTGGCGAACTTGTCAATTTGGGCGCCACCGAGAAAACCGATCTTGATGCGGCCACCTTGCAACCAATACCGGAACATTTCAGGCACTGACACCGTCGTAATTGCGGTCTCGCACAGTTCGCCGTCGCCGATCGACAGCGGCAATATATTCGGCTTGGTTGCAAGCGTACCGGATTCATAGATGAGGGTGATATTCGGTGCGTGTGTCAGCCGCGCGAGATTGCAGGCGGCTGACGGCTGACCAATCCCGACGAAGCAGACATCGTCATTCTTAAGCGCGCGGGCTGCGGCGATTGTCATCATTTCGTTAGGCTTAAAGTCGGTCATGTTTTTTACTCCGCCGCGATACGATGCTTGCGCGCATATTTGGCGAAAACTTCGGGACCTTTCGCCAGCACATTGTCTTTCATCCAGGCTAGGAAAGAATCGCGTTCGCGCGAGATCGCATCCCATTCTTTATAGAAGTTGTTGTTGCGTGGATAATATCCCTGTGCATAGGAGGGGAACGCACCGCCCGGCACTTCAACCACATGGCCAATGGTCCAGTGTGGCAACACCACCGCGTTCAGGCTGCGCTCGGGAAGTTCGTCGACGATCTCCTCGACCGTGACCACAGATCGCTTGGAAGCAAGCACCGCTTCTTTCTGCACGCCAAGCACGCCTTCAATCATGACGTTGCCAGCCTTGTCGGCACGCTGGGCATGGATCACCGCGACGTCCGGCCGGTGCGCCGGAATAGCGGCAAGCTCTTCGCCGGTGAAAGGACACGTCACACGTTTGATCTTGGAATTCACCTTCGGGAGATCGCCGCCGATATAGCCGCGGAAAATGGCGCAAGGCAGACCCGCCGCGCCCGCCTCATAGGCGTTGGCCATTGCCGCATGGGAATGTTCTTCCAGTTCGAGCTTGTTCGGCCAGCTGTTCTCGATCGCATCTCTGAGGCGATGCAACGAGCCGACGCCGGGGTTGCCACCCCAGGAAAAAACCAGCTTGGAGACGCAGCCCATGCCGATGAGCTGATCGTAAACGAGGTCAGGCGTCATGCGGATCAGCGTCAGCCCTTTACGCGCCTGGCGGATGATCTCGTGACCAGCGGCGTGGGGAATAAGGTGTGTGAAGCCCTCAAGTGCGACGGTGTCTCCGTCGCGGACGGTTGATCTAACGGCTTCGGCGAGCGAAGAAATACGCGCCATGTTGACTGAAATCCCGGTTGCGATCTCGTATTTACGGCTGGCCACTGGCAGGGTCAAATAGCGTACACAGGACAAGTTGGGACTCCAACGGATCGCCATTTATGTTGGGTAAGCAGCCGATTTTCACGATTCATGCCGAACTCGATACGATGACCAATCTCGGCCTCACGCCCTATGGCGAGCGTCGCGTGATCAGCATCCTTGGCGGAAAGGTCAGTGGACCAAAACTGACGGGCCGCATCCTTCCAGGTGGCGCCGATTGGCAGATTATCCGCACCGACGGCGCAGCCGACATCAAGGCACGCTATACTATCGAGACCGAGGCCGGAGCCCACATCATGGTCACCAGCGAGGGCCTGCGGCACGGCCCGCCCGACGTGATGGAAAAGTTGATGCGAGGCGACAAGGTCGATCCCCGTCATTATTATTTCCGTACGGTGATGCGGTTCGAGACTGCAGACCCCGCGGTTGACTGGCTCAATCGGATTCTCGCCCTCGCACGGGGCCAAAGAGAACCACGTGCGGTGCGGCTTGATGTCTACGAGGTGGAATGATGGCTGAGCGGCTTGCGATCCGGCTTCCAGCCTCGCTCATTGCGGAACGGGAGCAGGCGATCGCCATTCTGCGCCTTAACCGCCCGCAGAAACGTAATGCATTGGATGACGAGACAATCGTTGGCATCGAGGAGTTCTTCACGTCGCTGCCGGAAGGCATCGCTGCCGTGTTGCTCGCGGGTGAGGGTGAGAATTTCTCGGCTGGTCTCGACCTGTCGGAACTGAGAGAGCGCGACGTCACACAGGGTATTGCGCATTCGAAACTCTGGCATCGCGCCTTCGAAAAGATTCAGTTCGGCAACGTTCCGGTGGTCGCGGTGCTGCACGGCGCAGTGGTCGGCGGCGGTTTGGAGCTTGCTGCCGCGGCGCATGTGCGCGTGGCCGAGCGCTCCGCATTGTACGCGCTGCCGGAAGGCAGCCGCGGCATCTATGTTGGCGGCGGTGGCTCGGTGCGGCTGCCGCCGTTGATCGGCGTGGCACGGATGATGGACATGATGCTGACGGGGCGCACCTACACGGCGGAAGAAGGCCAGGCTATCGGTCTGACCACGTATCTTGTCGACAATGGCAAAGGCTTCGCCAAAGGCCTCGAACTGGCACAACGCATCGCCGCAAATGCACCGCTGACCAACTTTGCCGTCATGCAGGCATTACCACGCATTGCCGAGATGGATCCGGTGAGTGGCTTCGCGGTCGAAGCCTTAATGTCGGCGATCGCGCAGGCCGATCCGACTGCAAAAGCGCGCGTGAAAGAGTTCCTCGAAAAGCGTGCGCCCAAGGCCACGCGCTAGTAACGGAGAAAGCCGGGAGACAATGGCGAGCGTAGCCCGAGAAATCAGCAAGACAGCAACGGCGCCGCTGCGTCCCGTGCGGCTGGGCAAGCTTGATCCGGTAATCGAGCACCGCGCCAGAGGAATCATCCATATCCGGGCGGCGCAGGAACTGGGGACCTATCACGACAAGCTTAGCCAGCCTCTTGAACATTGGGCCAAGAACGCGCCCGATCGTTTGTTCCTGGCGCAACGCGATGCCCAGGGCGAATGGCGCAAGCTCACTTACTCGCAGGTTCTTTCCGGTGTGAAGCGGATCGGCGCTGCTCTGTTGCGGCGCGGACTTTCTGCCGAAAAGCCAATTGTGGTGTTATCCGGCAACGATATTGAACACGCGCTGCTTGGTCTGGCAGCGATGTATGTCGGCATTCCTTACGCGCCGGTCTCGGCGGCCTATTCGTTGATGTCGAGCGACTTTGGAAAACTCCGAACGATCGTCGATCTGCTCACTCCCGGGCTCGTCTTTGCCAATGATGGCGGCCCGTTCGCGCGGGCAATTTATGAAACCGTCCCGGACGCAATCGAACTGGTTGTCACACGCAATCCGCTGGGCGATCGAAAGACCACACTTTTCGCCGACCTCCTCGGCGCCGACGACGCGGCGGGGGTCGCTGCCGCGCATGCAAAGGTGACGCCGGAAAGCATTGCCAAATTCCTGTTCACGTCCGGTTCCACTGGAAATCCGAAGGCCGTTATCAATACGCACCGCATGTTGTGCTCGAACCAGGCAATGCTCGCTTCCGGTTTTACCTTTGTCGCCGATGAGCCTCCGGTCGTCGTCGATTGGCTGCCGTGGAGCCATACCTTCGGCAGCAACCACAATTTCAATATGGTGCTCACGAACGGCGGCTCGCTCTATATTGACGACGGAAATCCGACACCGCCGGGCGTGCCAAAGACCGCGAGAAACCTGCGCGAGATTGCGCCCACCATCTATTTCAATGTCCCCAAAGGATACGAAGCGCTGATCGCGCATTTCCGTGCCGACGAGGTTTTGCGCCGCAACTTCTTCAGCCGGTTGAAGGTTCTCTTTTATGCCGGCGCCGGTTTAAACGAGACTACCTGGAACGACCTCACGCAGCTTGCGGTCGAGACCACGGGCGAGCGCATTATTTTCCTGTCCTCGCTCGGCTCGACTGAAACCTCGCCATTGGCGCTCGCATGCTCGTGGGATTTCGATCGGCCCGGTAATATTGGCCTGCCGGCACCCGGCGTCGAACTCAAGCTGGTGCCAAACGAAGGCAAGCTGGAAGCCCGTTTGCGCGGCCCGCACATTACGCCCGGCTATTGGAGACAGAAAGATCTGACCCGCGACGCGTTCGACGAGGAGGGTTTTTACAAGATCGGCGATGCACTGAAATTCGTCGATCCGGATGATCCCGGCCAGGGTTTGTTGTTCGATGGCCGGATCGCCGAGGACTTCAAGCTGTCCACCGGCACATGGGTCAGCGTAGGGCCTCTGCGTGCGCGCCTGGTCGATCATTTTATGCCCTACGTCCGCGATGTCGTTTTTACTGGCGCTAACTGCGACGACATCGCAGCACTGGTATTTCCCGACATCGAGTCATGCCGAAAACTCGGCGGCTTAGGCCCTGCCGCACCGCCTGCCGAGATCGTCGAAACTCCTGCCGTGCGCGCAAAATTTGCGGAGCTCTTGGCAAAGTTCGCTGCTGCCAGTTCAGGGTCCTCGACACGCGTGGACAGGGCCATCCTGATGGCGGATCCGCCGTCCATGGACAAAGGTGAAATGACCGACAAGGGCTCGATCAACCAACGCGCGGTTTTGAAGAATCGCGCCGCTCTGGTGGACGAACTCTACGCGGTGCCTCTATCCTCGCGGGTGATCGTGGCGGAAGGAAAACGTTGATGGAGACCAAAGGCCAGGGGGCAATCGTCACCGGCGGAGCTTCAGGCCTGGGCGCTGCGTGCGCGCGCGCGCTGGCCGCAGCGGGTGCCAAAGTTGCGGTTGTCGATGTGAACGAAAAGACGGCGGCAGAAGTGGCGGACAGCATCAAAGGCATTGCCATTGCCTGTGACGTCGCCGACAGCGCCAGCGGCGAGACAGCTGTAAAAAAGGCCATCGCCGCACATGGACCAGCGCGCATTCTCGTCAGTTGTGCCGGGGTTGGCCCCGCCAAGCGCATCGTCGGCCGTGAAGGACCAATGCCGCTCGCCGATTATGAGCGCGTCATTCGCATCAACCTGATCGGCACATTCAATATGATGCGGCTGGTAGCCGCCAGCCTGCAGGCGGCGGAGCCGTTGGCTGGTGGCGAGCGCGGCGTCATTGTTTCCACTGCATCCGTCGCCGCATTCGAGGGCCAGATCGGACAGGCGGCTTATGCGTCCTCAAAGGGCGGGGTCGCCGCGCTCACATTGCCCGCGGCGCGCGAACTTGCCCAATTCGGTATTCGCGTGCTGGCAATAGCGCCCGGAATTTTTGCCACTCCAATGTTGCGCGCGCTGCCGCAAGAAGCGCAGGATTCTCTCGGCGCCGCAGTGCCGTTCCCCAAGCGCCTGGGTGAGCCGCGCGAATTTGCGGCGCTTGTACTCCATTGCGTCCACAATGCTTATCTCAATGGCGAGGTCATCCGCCTCGACGGTGCCTTGCGTATGGCACCGCGCTGACACGAGGCTGCGTGACGACATTCAGCAACACCCGCAAGGTGCGTATCGAATGGGGTGACTGTGACCCCGCCGGCATTATTTTCTATCCACGTTATTTCGAGATTTTTGACGCATCCACTGCGATGATTTTCGAGAGAGCATTGGGAATGACCAAATTTCAAATGTTCAAAAATCTCGAATTCGGAGGATTTCCACTGGTGCGCACTCGCGCCCGATTTCTAAAGCCCACGCGGTTCGGAGATGACGTGACGGTCGAAAGCAAGATTGCCTTCGGCCGTTCAAGTTTCGACGTTGAGCACAAATTGAGTCTCGGCGGCGAAACCTGCGCGGAATGCTCGGAAAAGCGGGTTTGGGTGGTGCGCGCCGAAAATGGCCGGCTCAAATCGCATCCGGTTCCCGAAGCAGTGCTGGCGAAGTTCGGCCAGCGAGGTTAGGCGCGGGGAACTATTCGATCCCGGCGGCGATCTTTTTCAAAATCTGGATGAAACGCTTGCGGTCACGTGCGCCGATGAGGTGATCAAGGTTGCGTTCGTGCCGGCGCGCGCAGCGAGTCATCATCGTGAGAACTTTCTTGCCGGCGGGCGTCAGGTTCAGCCGATAGGTGCGCCGATCACTGTCCATACGTTTACGCTCAATCAGTCCGCGCCGCACCAGATCCTCGACAACGGGCGTGAGGCTGGATTTGTCACGGCCATTGGCTTGCGACAATTCGGTTTGGCTGATGCCCGGGTTGCGCGCGATGAGAGTTAGAGTGGCGAAACGTCCCGGGCTTTCGCCAATCTCCTGCGAACGGCGGGAAAATGCCTGGAAAGCGGCTTCCTGCGCCATTCGCAGGTTGAACCCCACCCAATAAGCTAGCGGACCAAAATTAATCGACCCGGCAACGGGTTCACCGTTCCTGTCACGACCGCCCGTACCGTTCGTCCCGTGCATGGCACTTCCTTATCACGAAGCGCGCTGCCACCCGCTGCTCAATTTCAGCATTTAGTTTGATGCCAAACTATAAGCTTTACAACTTACCTGACATCCGGCTGAATATCCAAAAAGTTGGATTACACCAACGGCCTAACCCCCAAGGGAGGAACCCATGAAACGCCGTTTGGCCGGATGTGTCTACGCTGCAGCGCTGTTGATTGGCGGAGCCACCGGCGCGCTCGCGCAAGACAAGACATTCGAACTCAAGCTCTCGCACTGGGTGCCACCGTCGCATCCGCTGCAAAAGGCGCTGGAAGAATGGGGCGCCTCGGTCGAGAAAGATTCCGGTGGCACAATCAAATATAAGGTCTATCCGTCGCAACAGCTCGGCAAGGCCTTCGATCACTACGACATGGCGCGCGATGGCATCGCCGACCTGACCTATATCAATCCCGGCTATCAGCCCGGCCGCTTCCCGATCATCGGCGCCGGCGAATTGCCATTTCTGATGAGCAACGCCAAGGGCGGCACGCAGTCGATAGACGCCTGGTACCGGAAATACGCGGCGGCGGAGATGAAGGACGTCAAGTTCTGTCTGGCCTTCGTGCATGATCCCGGCGCGTTCCATTCCAAAACGAAGAAGATCCTGGTGCCGGCGGACCTCAAGGGTATGAAGATCAGGCCCGCGCACGCCACCATGGCGACGTTCATGACGCAGCTTGGCGCCACCAATGTGCAGGCGAGCGCGCCGGAAGTGCGCGACATCCTGGAAAAAGGCGTCGCCGATGCGGTGACTTTCCCCTGGGGCTCGGTTCTGCTGTTCGGCCTCGACAAGGTGACAAAATATCACCTCGATATGCCGCTATATGTCACCACATTCGCCTTCGTCTTCAACAAGGATAAATATGAGCAGATGTCGGCGGCGCAGAAGAAAGTGATCGACAATCACTGCACCAATGAATGGGCACTGAAGGTCGCGGCGCCCTGGGCCGACTTCGAACACGCCGGCATCGCCAAGATCAAGGCCGAGGCCGGGCAAGAGGTGTATGAGCCCAGCGCCGCGCAGGTCGCGGAATGGAAACAGGCCGCCGAACCGCTCGCGAAGGTTTGGGCCGACAACGTGAAAAAGGCTGGCGGCGACCCCGACACGATTATGAAGGAGCTTAAGGCACAGTTGGCGAAAGACAACGCGGGCTATTGACACTGTCTGTCGATCGACTGTTCGGGCCGTACCATAACGCGGCGGCGGCACATGCCGCCGCCGCCCTGATATTGGACAGCCCAAGGAGAGTTTAGCGTGAAACGCATCTACATGGATCGTTTCATCGATTCGATCGAATGGGTTGCAGCGGCATTCGTCGGGATCGTCGCCGCCAACATCTTTATCGCAGTCCTTCTGCGCAATTTGTTCAATTATTCAATCCCGGATTCATATGATTTCGGCCGGCTGATGCTTGGCATTCTCATTTTCTGGGGGATTGCGGCGACGTCGTATCGCGGCACCCACATCACCGTCGATCTGGTCTGGGCCAATGTCGGCCCGCGCTATCAGCGCGTCATCGACGTGTTTGCCACGTCAGTGCTGTTGTTTGTGGTGACGGTGCAGACTTACACGCTGTTCGACAAAGTGCGCGGTACTTATTACGACAACGTGCTCACCTTCGATCTTCGGCTGCCGACCTGGCCGTTTTTCCTGATCGCGTGGCTCGGCGACGTCTCGGCCGTGCTGCTGATCGCCATACGCACCTATCGCCTGATTTTCCGGCCCGAACTGATAGCGGAGCCGAAAGCGCAGCCGGTCGAATGACGATGAGCACCGACGCCGTCGCGGTCGTGGGTTTCATTGCGCTGTTCGCGCTGATGCTGCTGCGCGTGCCGGTCGGCATGGCGATGGGCCTCGTTGGCGTTTCCGGCTTCGCCTATCTCAATGGCGGTGCGCCCGCGCTCAAGTTGGTCGGGCAGACTTCGATGCGCACGGTCACCGACTACACTTTCGGCGTCATTCCGATGTTCCTGCTGATGGGAACTTTCGTGAGCAATTCCGGCATGAGCCGCGACCTGTTCCGTGCCGCGAACAGTTTCGTCGGGCATCTGCGCGGCGGTCTCGGCTTCGCCACCGTCGCCGCTTGCGGCGGTTTTGCCGCGATTTGCGGCTCTTCAGTCGCAACCGCCGCCACGTTTTCTGCCGTGGCCTACCCGGAAATGCGGCGCTTCGGCTATCCGCAAAGCTTCGCTACCGGCGTGATTGCCGCCGGCGGCACGCTCGGCGCCATGTTGCCGCCGTCAACGGTGCTGGCAGTTTACGGCATCATCACCGAGCAAGACATCGGCAAGCTGTTTATCGCCGGCATCGTTCCCGGTCTGCTGGCAATTTCGATGTATATGGCGACGATCAAAATCATTGGCTACGCGCAACCGGACTTTCTGCCGACCGGCACGCGCGCGACACGAAAGGAACGGATCGAGGGCATCAAAAATATCTGGGCGCCACTTTTGCTGTTCATATTCGTGATCGGCGGTCTCTACGGCCTTCCGTTTCTGCCGCGGTTTACGCCGACTGAAGCCGGCGGCGTTGGCGCGAGCGGAGCATTCCTGATCGGGGTGCTCACCGGGAGACTCGACAAAGACAAGATCCTGGCATCGCTGCTGCAAGCGACGCGCACTGCCGCGGCGGTGTTCACGGTTCTCATCGGCGCATTGCTGTTCGGCTATTTTCTAACCATAACGCAAACGCCGCAGAAGGTGACCGAATTCCTGACCAGCCTCGGCCTCGGCAGCTACGGCGTATTGGCGCTGATCATGCTGATGTATCTGGTGCTCGGCTGCCTGATGGACGCGATGGCCATGATCATCCTGACCATCCCGATTATCTTCCCGGTCATCACCCATCTCGGCTTCGATCCGATCTGGTTTGGTGTCATCATCGTAATGACGGTCGAACTTGGCCTTATTCATCCGCCGGTCGGGATGAACGTGTTCGTGATAAAAAGCGTCGTAAAGGACGTGAGTTTCACCACCATATTCAAGGGGGTTATCCCCTTTATCGCGACCGACCTGATCCGGCTGGTGATCCTTATCGCCTTCCCGATCATCGCTTTGTGGTTGCCTTCACACATGTGAGGACGAATTCTAAACGCACCAATCAAGCAAGGAGGTACATTCATGTGGAAGCTCGCCGGAGCGGCCTTTGCCGCATTGCTGATGTCCGCCGCGCCAGGGCTCGCCGGCAACACGGCACAGGAGGAAGCCAACAAGAAAGTGGTGATCGATCTCTACGAAAAGGGCATCAATCAAAAGGACTTCGAGGCTGCCGCGAAAAATTTCGGCCCACGATACGTACAGCACAATCCGCGCGCCGCCGACGGGCCGGAAGGTTTCAAGGCTTTTATCGGATTCCTTAAGGCCAAGTTTCCGAACTACCACAGCGAGATCAAGCGGGTATTCGCCGACGACGATTTCGTGATTCTGCACGTCCACAACGTGCCGGAGCCGGGGCAGCGCGGCGCTGCGATTGTTGATATCTTTCGGCTCGAAAACGGCAAGGTGGTCGAGCACTGGGACGTACGCCAGGACATCCCGGAGCAATCGGCCAACAGCAACACCATGTTCTGACAGCCCATTTGCCCGGCTTGCCCGTGCTCAGCCCGCTTGTGATATAATAGTTGGGTCCCCAACCATCGGCCGGGAGGCCGCTTTGGAACGCTCGTTCAAAAAAGAAGTGCAGGCGCTGAAATTGGGCGATGGCGAAACCTTCCAAGGCGAAGGCATCCTGGCCGTTACCAAGGCGCTGCTGCAATCGGGCGTGTCTTACGTCGGTGGATATCAGGGCGCGCCGGTATCGCACCTGCTCGATGTCCTGGTCGACGCCGAAGACATCATGTCCGAGCTCGGCGTGCATCTGGAGACCTGCGCAAACGAAGCGTCGGCCGCCGCCATGCTTGGCGCATCGATCAACTATCCGCTGCGCGGTGCCGTGACCTGGAAATCAATCGTCGGCACCAACGTCGCTGCCGACGCGCTGTCCAACCTCGCGTCACCCGGGGTGATTGGCGGTGCAATGATCATTCTCGGTGAAGACTACGGCGAGGGCGCCAGTGTCATTCAGGAACGCTCGTATGCTTACGCACTAAAATCCTCGATGTGGTTGCTCGATCCGCGCCCTGATCTCCCATCGATCGTGCATACGGTTGAGAAAGGTTTCGAACTGTCGGAAGCGAGCCACGCACCGGTCATGCTGGAATTGCGCATCCGCGCCTGCCATGCGACCGGCGAATTCGCCGCCAAGGACAATCGCAAGGGAATTGTCTCCGGAATCGACAAGTTGGCCGGGCCTCCCCGCTTCGAATACGGGCGGCTGGCGCATCCGCCGGTCATCTTTACCCAGGAGCGCCTGAAAGTAGCGGAGCGGTTGCCTGCGGCACGCGCCTTCATTCGCGAGCACAAACTCAACGAAACCATTCATGGCGAACTGAACGACGTTGGCATCATCGTCATGGGAGGCCTCACCAACAGCGTGTTGCGCGCGCTCGAACGCATGGGTCTCGCGGACGTCTTCGGCGTCTCGCGCATCCCGGTGCTGGTTCTCAATGTCGTCTATCCGCTCGTCCCCGAGGAGCTTCGTGAGTTCTGCGTGGGCAAGCGCGCGGTCCTGGTCGTCGAAGAAGGTTATCCGGATTACATCGAGCAGGCGGTCAATGTCGAGCTGCGCCGGGGCGATATCAATACGCGCGTGCTCGGCAAGGGTCTTCTGCCAAACGCAGGCGAATATGCGTCCGATGTCCTGCTGGAAGGCCTTGCGGCGTTTCTGCAGGACACAAAGCCGAATGGTATCGACGCCGACACGATCGCGGGAAAAACCCGCGACCTGATCGCGCACAAAGCAAAGGCGATGTCGGCTCTAGGCCCGTTGCCACCACGGCCGCCGGCCTTCTGTACGGGTTGCCCGGAACGGCCGGTATTTTCCGCCATCAAGCTGATGCAACGGGAATTGGGTCCGACTCACATTAGCGCCGACATCGGCTGCCATTCATTCGCAACTTTCGCGCCTTTCTCGCTTGGCAATTCCATCCTCGGTTACGGCATGTCACTTGCGAGCGCGGCGGCGGTTGCTCCGAACATGCAAAAGCGACCGATTGCGGTGATGGGCGACGGCGGCTTCTGGCACAACGGCCTGATCACCGGGGTCGCGTCAAATCTGTTCAACAAGGGCGATGGCGTGCTGATCGTGATGCAGAACGGCTACGCCTCTGCCACCGGCCAACAATATATCCCGTCAAGCACGATGAGCCGCGCCGGCGCCGTTCCGGGCGTGGATATCGAGCAGACGTTGCGGACCATGGGCGTGCATTGGTTGCGCAAGGTGCGCACCTACAGCGTCAGTGTGATGGTCCAGACGCTCAAGGAAGCGATGAAGACGGCCGAGCGTGGCCTGAAAGTGATCATCGCGGATGGCGAATGCCAGCTC
Organism: Pseudolabrys sp.; assembly: GCA_035519415.1. Classification (GTDB taxonomy): domain Bacteria; phylum Pseudomonadota; class Alphaproteobacteria; order Rhizobiales; family Xanthobacteraceae; genus Pseudolabrys. The sequence continues at coordinate 46,072 of DATIWJ010000009.1, read as the reverse complement.
GCGCGTCAGCGCCGTATTCGCGCGGAAGACGCCGAGAAACTTAAACGTGGTGAGCGCGTCACGCGTGCACGCTACGGGGTTGACGATGAGATATGCACGGGGGATCACTCGTGCATCCGGTTGTCGGGCTGCCCATCGCTGACGGTGAAACCATCGCCGGATCCGCTGCGTACCGATCCCGTGGCAACTGTCATTGAATCATGCGTCGGTTGCGGCCTGTGCGGCGAGGTCGCGCACGCGGCGGTCTTATGTCCCTCATTTTACCGCGCCGAAATCGTGCGCAACCCGACCCGGCGCGATCGTCTTGTGCACCGGTTCCGGCAGAAGGTTATTGGCTGGCTCGGCGGCTATGCGGGCAAGGCGATCGCATGAGCACACCGCGCCCGATCACCATGCTGATCGCCGCTCTCGGCGGAGAAGGGGGCGGCGTGCTGACACAATGGATCGTTTCGGCGGCAGTGGAAGCCGGTTTCCCGGTGCAGAGCACTTCAATTCCCGGCGTGGCGCAGCGCACCGGTGCGACGACTTATTACATAGAAATTTTGCCTGTGCCGGCGCGTGAGCTCGGCGGCAAGTGGCCGGTACTCGCTCTCACGCCAGGGGTTGGCGATATCGATATCGCAGTGGCAAGCGAACTGCTGGAAGCCGGGCGAGCCGTTGCGAACGGCTACGCCACACCCGATCGTACGCATGTGATCGGATCGCTCAGCCGCTTCTATGCCATGGACGAAAAGATCGCCATGGGTGACGGTCGTTTCGATCGTGACAAACTGATCAAAATCATTAAGGAACACGCCAAGCAGGCTCTCCTTATCGATATGGATGCCCTCGCCAAGCAAAGCGGGTCGATCATCAATGCCGTGATGCTCGGCGCCATCGCCGGCTGCGGACGCCTGCCACTGAAGCGTGAGCAGTTCGAGGCGGCGATCCGCGAAGATGGCAAGTCAGTCGACACGAACCTGCGCGGATTCCGCGCCGGATTTGAGGCGGCCCGCGCGAACGCACGGCCCGCGCCATTCACCGAAAAAAAGAACAGCGCTGCCGGTACGCCCGCGTTGGTCGAACATGAAGTCGCACGCACATTCCCTGCTGTTGCGCAGGTGACCGGGCTCGAAGGCGTCCGGCGCCTGATCCGCTATCAAAACATTTCCTATGCGTGGCTCTATCTCAACCGCCTCCGGCCGATCGCTGAAGCCGACCAGATCATCGGCGCACAGGGAAAACTCCTGAAGGAAGTCGCGCGGCACCTCGCGGTGCGCATGTCATACGAAGACGTCGTGCGCGTTGCGCAGGCAAAAATTTCGCCCGCACGCATGCATCGTATCGCGCAAGATGAGCTGCGCGTAAACGACGAGCCTTTCTCGGTGCATGATTTTCTCAAGCCCGGCATCGAGGAATTGTGCCAGTTGCTGCCACCATTTCTGGCGCGACCGATTCTACGGCTCGCCGAGCGCAAAGGCTGGCTCGGGCGCGTCTATTTCGGCATGGAGATCAACTCCACCTCGATCAGCGGCTATTTGCGGTTCTGGATGCTTGCCAAACTGCGCCCACTGCGCCCGTATGGTCATCGCTACAAACAGGAACAGCAACAGATCGAATCCTGGCTCGTCCTGATCCGCGAGGCATCGCGGCATTCCGCCAGCTTCGCCCTGGAGGTCGCCGAATGCGCGCGTCTGATCAAGGGTTACGGCGATACGCACGCGCGCGGACTGGCGAACTACCGGACCATTGAAGACCGCGTGATCCGTCCTGCGCTTGCCGGGCAAAACCCGCAACAACGCGCTGCGGATGCCGTCGCCAGTGCACGCACCGCCGCCCTGCTCGATCCGGAAGGCGAGAGCCTCGCGAAGTGCCTTGCCGACATAAACGGCCAGACGGTGCTCCAGGCTGCGGAATAAATCTGTCCTGGGACGCGCTCCGGTCCGTTGTCACCCTCGGCCTCCTCGGTTATGACTCCGCGCCAACAAAAACAGCGTCCGGGGGCCTTTCGAGCGGACGATTAAGGGACGAAACGTAATGGCGGCGGCACCGACGGGACAACGGCCAACAATCGCCGCCGAAGCATTCCTCCGCGCGCTTGCCGATCACGGCATCGATTATTTCTTTGTCAATCCCGGTACGGACTTCCCGCCGATCGTGGAGGCGTTCAGTCGCGCCAAAAAAACCAATGCCAAGGTCCCAAAACCTGTTCTGGTGCCGCACGAGAACCTTGCGGTCGCAATGGCGCACGGCGCTTATTTGATGAATGGCCGTCCGCAGGCGGTGATGGTGCATGTCAATGTCGGAACCGCGAACACCATCAACAATCTCACCAATCTCTCGCGTGACCGCGTGCCGCTCATCCTCGCTGCAGGCCGAACACCGATCACCGAGAAGGGAAACTTCGGCTCGCGTACGCGCCCGATTCATTGGGCGCAGGAAATGTTCGATCAGGCCGGAATGGTGCGCGAACTGGTGAAGTGGGATTATGAATTGCGCGTGCCAGGCCAGATCGGCGATGTGGTCACGCGCGGGGTTGAAGTCGCGATGGCGCATCCCCGTGGGCCTGTCTATCTGGTTCTTCCACGCGAGCCATTGTCAGCCTCGTTGCCGGAGCCGATCGGGCCGGTGAAGCCCCGGCCGCAAGCTGCGCCGGCACATCCCGATCCGCGCACGATCGGAACACTTGCCGAATGGATCGCTTCGGCCGAGCGTCCGCTCATTGTCACTGCGACCCTGCCCGCCGAAGCAGTTCCTCTCCTCGATCGTCTGGCTGAGCGCTGTGCGATCCCGGTCGTTACGCATAATCCTCGCACGGTGTGCTTGCCTTCGAGCCACTCAATGCATTTCGGCTTCGAGCCCGGCGCGCTTCTCGCCGATGCTGATCTGGTGATCGTGCTTGAGTCCGACGTGCCTTGGATCCCGCACTTGCAGCATCCGCCAGGGGGTTGCCGCGTTGTGCATATTGGTGAGGATCCATTCTATGTGCGCTATCCGATGCGCAGCTTCCCAAGTGATCTTGCGGTGCAGGCTGGCGCCATCCAGGCACTGGAAGCACTGGTGCGTGCGGTCGAGCCGCGCCTGCAAATGGCCGATGCGCGTATCGCTGCCCGGCGTGCACGTTTGACCGACCGCATGCGTACACGACGCGCGCAACTGGCGAAGGATTCAGCCACGGGTAATACAATTTCTCCGGAATATCTCTCTCGCTCGATCGGCGAAACGGTCGGCAAAGATGCGATCATCATCAATGAGTACCCGCTGCGCCCCGACCATTGCGCCCGCGAAAAACCCGGCACTTTTTTCGCGCTTGGGCCCGCGGGTGGATTGGGCTGGGGCTTGGGCGCGGCGCTCGGCGCCAAACTGGCTGCGCCGGATGAATTCGTCGTCGCAACACTCGGCGACGGCGCCTACATGTTCGCCAATCCCATGGTCGGACACTGGGTCTCGGCCGTTTACAATCTTCCGATACTGACCATCGTGTTCAATAACAGTCGTTACGGCGCGGTGCGCCGCGCCACGTTGTCGATGTTCAAGGACGGCGTCGCGGGCGAGAACGATGGTCGTATCCTTGCCGATCTCGATCCGTCACCCGCGTTCGAGGAGATGGCGCGGGCGCAAGGCGCTCATGCGGAGCGTGTCGAAAAGCCCGCTGATCTACCCGACGCGCTCGCACGCGCGCGCACCGTTGTCGTCACCGAACGCAAACAGGCGCTGCTCAACGTTATAACGCCTTATTGAGTCCTTAAGCGGCAGATCACAGAGGAGAGTGCATGCGCATCGACGCCTATACCCACTTTATCCCCGAGAAGTATTTCAACAAGATCGTCGAAAGCGGCCATGCCGACATTGGCAAACGCGTACGTGAAATTCCATGCATTCATGACCTTGAGATCCGACGCAAGATCGTCGGCAGCTTCAAGGATTATGCGCAGATCATCTCCTACCCGATGCCGCCGCTTGAGGTGATGACCAAGGGCGACGGTAAGCTGACAGAGGAATATACCAGGCTCGTCAACGACGGTTTCGCCGACATCTGCGCCAAATATCCCGATCAATTCCCCGGTTGGGTAGCGCAAGCAGCGCTGATCGCGCCCGACGGCGGCGTAGGCGAAGCCGAGCGTGCGTTAAAGAACGGCGCGTTGGGCTTACAGATCTACACAAACATCGCCGGTAAACCGCTGGATGATCCGGCATTCGAGCCGTTCTTTGCCACCATGAACAAGCTCAACAAGCCGGTCTGGATGCACCCGGCGCGCGCCGCGAATTTCCCGGACTATCTGTCAGAAAAAAAATCGAAATACGAAATCTGGTGGACCTTCGGATGGTCGTATGAAACGGCGGCGGCAATGGCGCGGCTGGTGTTTTCGGGCATCATGGACAAATACCCGAACCTGAAGATCATCACCCACCATTTCGGCGGCATCGTGCCGATGCTCGAAGGCCGCATCGGTCCGGGTTGGGATCAGCTTGGCGCACGGACATCAGATGAAGACCTGAGCCTCATCCTGAAAAAGCTGAAAAAGCGTCCGCTCGATTATTTCAAGCATTCTTTCTATGCGGATACAGCGGTGTTCGGCGGCGTCCCGGCGACCCATGCAGGGCTTGCCTTCTACGATCTCGACAAGATCGTGTTCGCGTCCGACTGCCCGTTCGACCCCGAGAAGGGCACCATGTACACGCGCGAAACATTACGCATTCTCGATGGCATCGACATGCCGAAGGCCGACAAGGAGAAAATCTGGCACGGCAATCTCGAGTCCATTACCGGGGTGAAGTTCAAGACCTGATCGGCGCTAGACCTTCCCCGCCTTGCTCCATTCGGCCCAAGTCGGCCGTTCCATATCGAAGCGGTCCGAAAGGCGCGCATACCAGCGCGCGCCGTGCATGGCGCCGAACAGCTTGAGTTTCGGCGTATCGACCAAGGCGCGCGCGGCATCGAGCACATACTCATCCGCGACATGAGCCTGCATGACACGCCCGATAACGATCGCTTGGTTCGGTCCGAACGACAATGATGTGAGTAAGCGGCATTCGAATGCCACAGGGCTCTCCGCGATACGCGGCGGCTTGACACGCTGCGACGGCATGACTGCCAACTTCGCGAGCTTGAGTTCGTCGTAGCCGGCGGGCGCGTCGATACAGGATATATTCATTGCCCCGGCCATCTCCTCCGTTACGAGATTTACGACGAACTCTTCGGTCGCCAGAATATTTGCGCCGGTATCCTTCAGGCGGCCGGCCGGGTGCGGCAGCACGCTGACCGCAACGATCGGCGGCTCATGACCCATGACATTGAACAGGCTGTAGGGCGCGGCATTCAATTTGCCCTCCGCGTCGAGCGTCGTGATCAGAGCGATAGGCCGCGGCACCACCGTTCCAAGCAGCAACTCGTAACGGTCGGTCGCCGACATCTGATCAAGGTTGAAGTCCATAAATGCGATCCGCTTTTTTGAGGCAACGATGTGCCCAGTAGAGCGGTTTCCGTAGTCATTTCAACTATGCCCTGTGGATCGCCAGACAACGCGGCATGAAAGGTAAAACGTCATCTGCTAGCGTGATTGACATGGCGCTGACGCAACCCCTGCCTGATCCAGAGCCGCCAGCTGATGATGGCCGCGTCACGCCGGCGATGGCACAGTTCGTCGAGATCAAAGCCGCCAATCCGGACTGCCTGTTGTTCTACCGGATGGGTGATTTCTACGAGATGTTCTTCGAAGACGCCGAGGTCGCCTCGCGCGCGCTCGGCATCGTGCTCACCAAACGCGGAAAATACCTCGGCAAGGACGTGCCGTTATGCGGAGTTCCGGTCATCCGCGCCGATGAATATCTTCACCGTCTGATCGCACTCGGCCATCGCGTTGCAGTATGCGAGCAGCTTGAAGATCCGGCTGAGGCACGCAAGCGCGGCGCCAAAAGTGTGGTGCGGCGCGACGTGATCCGGCTGGTGACCCCGGGCACCCTGACCGAGGACACGTTGCTCGATGCCGGCAGGAATAATTATCTGCTCGCCGTGGCACGCGCGCGATCGTCATCGGCCGGCGAGGATACCAGGTTCGCGCTGGCCTGGATCGATATCTCTACCGGCGAATTTCGCGTGACAGAATGCGATCGCGCCTCGTTATCCGCCGAAATTGCGCGACTTGAGCCGGGCGAAATTATCGTTTCGGATGTGCTCTTTAGCGAAGCCGATCTCGCAGGTTATTGGCGCTCCCTCCCCGCGGTGACACCGCTCGGGCGCGACGTATTCGACAGCGCGACCGCCGAACGTCGGCTTGCCTCCTTCTTCGCAGTGGCTACAAGCGAAGCTTTCGGGGCGTTGACCCGGCTTGAACTCACGGCAGCCGCAGCCTGCGTCACCTATGTCGAACGAACGCAGATCGGCAAACGCCCGCCGTTGTCGCCGCCCTTACGCGAGAGCGCAGGCGCCAGCATGGCAATCGACCAGGCCACCCGCGCCAATCTCGAACTTATGCGCACACTCGCCGGCGATCGGCGTGGCTCGCTGCTCGACGCGATCGACCGCACCGTGACCGCCGCCGGTTCCCGGATGATGGCACAGCGCCTGTCGGCGCCGCTCATCGATCCCGCGCAAATTGCCAAGCGGCTCGATGCCGTCGCAAGTTTTGTCGGCAATATCGCCGCCCGCGCGGAAACGCGCTCGCGCTTGCAAGCCGCGCCAGATCTCGCTCGCGCACTTTCACGGCTGGCCGTGGAGCGCGGCGGCCCTCGCGACCTTGCCGCTATCCGCGACGGCGTGCTCGCCGCTGCCGAGCTCGCGCGCGCCGTCGCCTCGCTCAAGGAGCCTCCGGCGGAAATCTCGGCAGCCATGCAAGCTTGCCGAAAGCCAGACGGGATGCTCGCCGCCGAACTATCCGCTGCATTGGCAGCGGAATTGCCGGCCTTCAAACGCGACGGGGGATTCGTACGGGAGGGCTATGACGCGACGCTCGACGAGACTCGCGCGCTGCGTGATGAATCCCGCCGCGTCGTCGCCGCGTTGCAGGCGCGTTACGCCGAAGACACTGGTATCCGTATTCTCAAGATCAAACACAACAATGTCCTTGGCTATTTCGTCGAAGTGACCGCCCAGTACGGCGAGCGGCTGATGGCCGCGCCCTTCACCGGGACCTTCATCCACCGCCAGACTCTCGCCGGCCAGATCCGCTTTACCACCACGGAGCTCGGCGAGCTTGAGTCGAAAATCGCCAGCGCCGCCGAGCGCGCGCTTGGGCTGGAGCTGGAGATTTTCGAGCGTCTTACAGCGCGCGTGGTCGCGGAGAGCGCCAACATAAAGGAGTGCGCCGAGGCGCTCGCCCGTCTCGATGTGGCGAGCGCACTTGCTCAACTTGCCACCGAGCGTACATACGCGCGGCCTCACGTCGATGACAGCCATCGTTTTGTCATCGAAGGGGGGCGTCACCCGGTGGTCGAACAAGCCCTGTCGCGCGACGGCGCGCCATTTGTCGCCAATGATTGCGACCTGTCACCACCGCAGGATACGGACGCCGGCAGAATTTGGCTGATCACCGGACCCAATATGGCGGGCAAGTCGACGTTTCTCAGGCAGAATGCCCTGATCGCAATCCTGGCGCAGATGGGCAGCTTCGTTCCGGCAAAACAAGCCCATATCGGTATTGTCGACAGGCTTTTCTCGCGCGTCGGTGCTGCCGATGATCTCGCGCGCGGCCGATCGACCTTCATGGTCGAGATGGTGGAGACCGCCGCAATCCTCAATCAGGCCGGCGAACGCGCGCTCGTCATCCTGGACGAAATCGGCCGCGGCACGGCAACGTTCGACGGGTTGTCGATCGCCTGGGCGACGGTTGAACATCTACATGAAGTCAATAGATGCCGGGCGCTGTTCGCCACTCATTTTCATGAGCTGACCGTGCTCGCTGGCCGGCTTGGCCGTCTGTACAACGCCACCGTGCGTGTGAAGGAGTGGCAGGGCGAGGTGGTGTTCCTGCACGAGGTCGTCGCCGGGGCTGCCGACCGCTCGTATGGCATTCAGGTGGCGAAGCTCGCCGGCCTCCCGGCAAGCGTGATCGACCGCGCCAAACTGGTGCTGGCCAAACTCGAACAGGAAGACCGGGCCGCGCCGAAAGGCTTCGAAGATCTGCCTTTGTTTGCGGTCCCGTCCGGGCCTGCACAGAGGATAGAGCAACCGTCCGAGGATCTTCTGGCTGCTGCCCTTGCCGCGCTTAACCCGGATGATCTGTCGCCCCGCGAAGCGATGGAAGCGCTTTACCGCCTGAAGGAACAGGCCGCGAAAAAGACCTGATACTCAGCGTCATAGGCTGGCTGTGCCTTTCAACGTCATGGCCGGGCTTGTCCCGGCCATCCACGTCTTTACTGTTGCCGGGTCGTGAAGACGTGGATGCCCGGCACAAGGCCGGGTATGACGGGCGCGGGGCCCAACGGACGTATAAGCCGAGATGACCATCGCCGAAAGAAAGCAAGCAACGGCACCGGCGGATGCGCAACGCTGGCTTGAGACTTTCCAGGCGGCGTTGCAGGCGAAGGACGTGACAGCAGTCGCGGACTTGTTTCTTGCCGACGGTCTTTGGCGTGACGTGCTGGCGTTTACCTGGACCATCCAGACCATGTCCGGCCGGCCCGCAATAGAAGCCATGTTGCGCGAGACGCTTGCGCGCACCAAACCGGCGAATTTTCATTTTCCGGCGCGCAGAACACCCCCGCGCTGGGTGACGCGCGCCGGAACCGACAATATTGAAGCCCTGTTCGAGTTTGAAACGGCCTTCGGTCCCGGTGCCGGTGTCGTGCGCCTCGTTCCCGATCCGCAAATTGCGCCGCGATTGCGCGCATGGACAATCGTTACGACTCTGGAAGAGCTCAAGGGCCACGAGGAGAAATTCAAAAAACGCGCCGTGGAGGCTGGGGACGGCATCCGCGACTTCGGCGCCGAGAACTGGAGCGATCGCCTCGCCAGAGCCCGTACCTATGCCGATCATGATCCCGCGGTGATCGTGGTCGGTGGCGGACAGGCCGGACTATCGATCGCCGCGCGTCTGCATCAGCTCGGCATCGACACGTTGATCGTCGACCGCCATGCGCGCATCGGCGACAACTGGCGCACCCGCTATCACTCCCTGACACTGCACAATGAAGTGTATGTCAATCACCTGCCCTATCTGCCGTTCCCGCCGACTTTTCCTGTTTACATCCCGAAGGACAAGCTCGCGAACTGGTTCGAGTCATACGTCGAGGCGATGGAGCTTAATTTCTGGACGGGGACCGAGCTTGTCGCGGGAAGTTACGACGAGAAGCGCCGGGAATGGCGTGTCACGCTCCGGCGAGCGGACAGCAGCGAGCGCATCATGCGCGCGCGCCATCTGATATTTGCAACCGGCGTGAGCAGCATTCCCTACACGCCCGATCTGCCGGGTCTTGACGACTTTGCCGGTACCAAAGTGCATTCTGGCGTGTTTAAGGACGCCGCAAAATGGAAGGGCCGCAAGGCGCTTGTGCTTGGCACGGGCACCAGTGGTCACGATGTCGCCCAGGAGCTTCACGCACATGGCGCGGATGTCACGATCATCCAGCGCAGCAAGACCTATGTGGTGAGCCTTAAAGAGGCGCAGAGCGTCTATGCGATCTATTCGGAAGGCATCCCGTTTGAGGATTGCGACCTGTTGGCGACGTCGTTTCCTTATCCGGTCCTGCAACGCTCCTATCAGATATCTACCGCCAAAGGCCGCGAGGTGGACAAGGCGCTGCTCGAAGGACTCGAAAAGTGCGGCTTTCGCCTGCATTTCGGTGAGGACGAGACCGGCTTCCAGATGATGTATCTGCGGCGCGGTGGCGGTTACTATTTCAACGTCGGCTGTTCCGAACTGATTATGTCGGGTGCGGTGCACTTGCTTCAGTACGCTGACATAGAGAAGTTTGTTGCCGAGGGCGCGCGGCTGCGCGATGGGCGTGTCGTGCCCGCCGATTTGCTGGTGTTGGCAACCGGCTACAAAAACCAGCAGGAGACCGTTCGCCTCTACCTCGGCGACGAAATTGCCAACCGCATTGGACCTGTCTGGGGATTCGACGAAGGCGGAGAACTGCGGAACATGTGGCGGCAGACCGCGCAGCCGGGACTTTGGTTCACCGCCGGAAGCCTGGCGCAATGCCGGATTTTCTCGCGCTACCTGGCGCTACAAATCAAAGGCCTGGAGCTCGGCTTGGTGCATTAGGTGCTTTGCGTTGGCGCCGGTTGCGCAGCAGCCAAAGCAATGCGTTCCAGGCGAGTCCGATCGACAAGCCGGCCGCATAGGACCACCACACGCCGATCGGCTCTGCCAGCAGGTGCACGGCGAGCAGACCCAAGCCCAATCCGATGAGCGGAGTGAGCACATGCGCGGCGACGCTCGCTGCCGCCGGCCCGCCAATGCGCGGCTGCAGAATAATGAAAAACGAGCCCATTGCCACCGGGAAAAAGGCAAAGACGCCCGAGAAATAGGAACCGATCGAGCTGCTCGCCGCCGTGACGAGGATGACGCAAAACGTCACCACCCCCGCGCGCCATGCGAGATCGGTGCCGGAAAGCTCCACGCGTTTGATCGCGCCAGCAACACGGAAACGACGGGCGGCGAGGATCGCAATCGGGTAGATGACCGCGTTGAGGATCACCGCGCCTGTCGCGCTCCAGTCCACCAGCCGCAGCAGAAACACCGCGACCAGCCACACCATGAATGCGCCGCCAAGGCTGGGTCGCAATGAGTGTCGCTGCGCCAGCGCCGCATAGCTGAGCGCGAACAGTGCGCAAGCTGCATTAGCGATCAGGCTGCCGACCGCGCTCTGCGCTATGAAATTCGGCGGGTGCTCGAGCGCAAGGATGATCATGGCCGCGCCGCCGGCAGTCGGCAGCGAAGCGATGAGCGAGCCGACAAATGGCCCGCTGCGCTCGACCACCACGGACGCCGCCACCACGATCGTCGCGGTCATTGCAATTTTAAGAAGAAGGCCGATCAGAAAAGTTGCCATGCGTGTCACACCGCAACGCCGTGGCGACGCGCAAGCAGCACCGCCAGGCTCCAGCCCACCGACGTCATGAGCGCAAGTGTCAAACCGATTACCGGGCCAAAGGCATCGGTGGAAAAATGCAGCACCGTGCAAGCGAAGGCAAAACCAACCAGACCAAGCACGGCGTTGGCCATGATCGCAGCTGACGCCGGTCCCCCGATACGATCGTGCAAGATGAACATGATGCTGAGCAGTACCACCGGAAACACCGCGAGGATGCCGCTGCCGCCGGGTCCCAGCCGGAAGCTGAACGTGACAACCACCCCGACCAATGAGGCGACCAGCGCCGCGCGTAGCGCCAGATCGGTCCATCGCGTGCGGAATCCGGTGACGCGTACATGGCGCAGAGGCCGCGCCACCCACAGGCACAAGCTCAAGACAACAACATTGACCAGCATGGCACCGACAAACGTCCATTGGATGGCAAGAACAACGCTGGACAAAACAATCCAGACTGAAAACGCCAATGTCATGCTCACGGCACGCGACCGCGTCTGCGCGTGCAACGCATAAGTTATTGCGAAGATTACATTGACTGCGTTGATCGCCAGGCTTGCCACCGCGCTTTGCGCGATAAAATGCGCGTCGTGGTCGAGGGCCAGGAAAACGTAGACCGGTCCGGCACCGATCGGCAACGTCGCCACCAGGCCCCCGATCAACGGGCCGACACGCTCTGCAATCACTGTTGCCGCCAGCACAAAGCCGGCAGTGACAGCCATTTTTACGATCAGCGTGAGCGCGAAATAAAGATCGGGAGACATTGAATTATCGCTGTCATCACCGGGCTTTTCCCGGCGATCCCGATCAGGCAGGCGCGGTATTGCTTTCCCAAGCGAGATAGCATCGCAATTCGGGCACGCGCGAATGAGGTTAAGCTGGTGTCAACACGACGCGGCCGATGATTTTGCCGGCGCGGAGCTGATCCATTACAGCGTTCACATCAGCGAGTGGTCTCGTCGCAACCGGAACCGGCGGCACGCCGGTGCGGCGTACAAGATCAATGAGCTCCTTCATCTCCGGCAGGCTACCAACGTACGACCCCTGAATGGTCAAAGCCCGCATTGGAATTGGCGGCAAAGATACCGTGAGATCTCCCCCGTAAAGCCCAACGATGACATATTTGCCCCCCTTGATCAGGCTGTCATAGCCGACCCGCGCACTTTGCGAAGAGCCAACCAGATCAATCACGCCCCAGGCACCGCCGTTGGTCATGTCGATGATTTTCTGCGAAGCGTCGGCTGCGCTGCCATCGACTACGGCGGTCGCGCCCGCTTTCCTGGCGGCCTCGCGCTTGACGGGATCGATGTCGACCACAATGGCGCTGTGGCCGCCCATCGCCTTGTGCAAAGCGAGACACATAAGCCCGAGTCCGCCGGCGCCGATGATCACCGTTGGCTCGCTTTTCAGCGTCGGAATTTTCTTCAAGGCGCCGAAAGTAGTGACGCCCGAACAGGCGAGCGGCGCTGCGCGCTCCGGCGGAAGATCCCCGATGTCGAACAGGTAACGCGGATGCGGCACCATCAGGAAGTCAGCATAGCCGCCATTCGAAAACACCCCGAGGCTGCGCATGGCGCGGCAAAGATTTTCCTCGCCCCGCTTGCACGGACCGCAGGTTCCGCAGCCGATCCATGGATGGGCAAGCCTCCGGTCGCCAACCTTGACGCCTTTTGCGTCGGGGCCGAAGGCCACCACCTCACCGACATTCTCATGACCAAGCGTCACCGGCAGCTTCATGCCGCGGTCGGCAAGGCTCATCTTCTTGCCGCCGCCGAGATCAAACCATCCATCTGCCAGATGCAAATCGCTGTGACAGACACCAGCCGCCAGAACCTTCAGCAGGACTTCGCTGCCGGTGGGTTGCGGTGTGGGTTGTTCGTTAAGCTGCAGCGGTTGGCCGCAAACGCAGACCTGGAACATGCGCATTGGACGCTCTCCCGGATTTTTTCTCGTTCTCGGGAGGCAGCGAACCACAGTCCGTAGCCCGCGTCACTACCAGGTGATGGCTAGGCGCGTTTCATCTGCACGTCGACCGGCGGCCCGCTCTTGATGGTCTGATAAACGACGCAATAACGCTCGGTCAGCTTGAGAAGCTGATCGAGCTTTTCCTGCGGCGCGTTGGTATCGAGGTCGAAGCGCAACCGGATCTGCGCAAAACCAACCGGCGCGTCCTTGGCAACGCCGAGCGTGCCGCGAAAGTCGAGGTCGCCTTCGGCCGAAACTTTGCCGGACTTGAGCGGAATATCGAGAGCCGTCGCTACCGCCTTCACCGTAACGCCGGCACAGGCGACCAGCGCTTCCAGCAGCATATCGCCGGAGCAAAGCTCGAGCCCGGAACCCCCGGTCGCCGGATGCAGGCCCGCGGTGGCCAGCGTGCGGCCGGTTTCGACCTTGCAGGCGATATTGCTGTCGTCGAGCGCCCCTTTAGCTTTCAGCGTAATGAAAGCCGCTTTGGGATCGCCCTTGTAGCGCTCCTTGATCGGTGCCTGCATCGCACGTAATTCGCCGGCATCCATACTTTGCTCCTTTGTATTTTATCGCGGGGAAACTACAGGTTGGACACAGCCAAGCACAAGGGCGCCTACCACCACATGGCCGCGCCCATGCCGGGACGTTCGAGCGCGGACTGTTCGGGCACGCGAGCCTTGACGTGATCGAAGGCGGCCGAATGACGGTCGCGCGGCCGTTGCAGATCGGCGGCGATCTCCTCGAAGATATGGCCGGGGCGCGACTGCATCACCATGATGCGATCGGCGAGTGCGATGGCTTCGTCAACGTCGTGCGTGACAAGGATCATCATCGGCCACAGGTCGGTCCATTCGAGAAACGCAAGGCGGATATCAGTTCGTCGTTACGGTGACGTACTGAATGTCGATCAGATCATCGAGCGCCTTCTTCACGTCGACATTGGCCGGGATGACGCCGGCCTGCTGCAAGGCGATGCCGGCGGCAAGAATGGACTCGCGCTGCGGTACGCCGACCTTGCTATGCGTGAGCTCAGTGCGCTCCTTGAGCTGTTTGTCGACGACATCTCCGGGCAGCTTGGTGACAGCGATGAAGTCGGCCTTCAGCTCATCGTAATGCACCAACGAATATTTGCGCGCCTGTTCGTAGACTGCGAGCACGCGTTTCACGAGATCGGGATGATCCTTGGCGAACTCCTCGCGTACATTGAGGATACCCCAGGTATTGGCGGCGGCATTGCGATAGAACGGCTTGGCGCCATCCTCGACTTCGGTCTGAGCCATCATTGGATCGAGACCAGCCCAGGCATCGACGTCGCCGCGGATCAGCGCCGTCTTGCCGTCCGGATGCTGCAGCAGCACCGGCTGGATATCTTTTTCGCTCAAGCCGGCGGACAGCAATGCGCGGACCAGGAAGATGTGCGGATCGGTGCCGCGGGTGACGGCGACACGCTTACCCTTGAGATCGGCGATCTTGGTGATCCCGGTATCCTTGCGCGTGACCAGCGCGGTCCATTCGGGACGCGAGTAGACATAGATCGACTTAATCGGATTCCCATTGATCTTGGCGACCAACGCCGCCGAGCCTGCGGTCGAGCCGAAATCGATGGAGCCGGCGTTGAGGAATTCGAGCGCCTTGTTGGAGCCAAGCGTCTGCACCCAGCGGATCTTGCTGTTATCCTTTTCGAATTCCTTCTCCAGCCAGCCTTTATTCTTGAGCAGCATGGAAACCGGATTGTAGGTCGCCCAGTCGATGTTGATCGCGTCCGGCTTGCCAGCTGCAAAAAGCGCGGTCGTCGGCAACAGGCCGACCACGAGCGCGGAGGCAAAAAGGCGAACGGCGGGGCAGAAAACGCATGGCAATCTCCTCGCATGATTCACGCCTGCGCTTGCCGGCGCCGGCGTCCCGTGGATCGAAGCGAACCGGACGGCTCGCTGTCGGCCTGCGAGGGGGTTTCGCCCCGCGCTTTAGCTGTATTTGTTAAGCGCCCGCAAGCTGCTTGCTCAAATCGGCGCTATAAATATTCTATACGTAGCCAATTTTTGCAGGTCAAAAGTACAATATGTGCGATTTAACGGTTTATCGTAGTATTTTCTTTCAAAATTACTCGGGCTCTGTAGCGACAATTATCTTTGGCCGTACCCGATGACTTGATCCTCTGCCTCCGCTATCCCCGACCGCCCATGGCTTCACTCGCCCTCGACCAAGATACGCGTCCGACGTCCGAACGCCCTCCCCGGGGATCGAACGATCTGATCGATGCGCGCGCGCTAACTGTCGAGCTTGAAAAACTGATCAAGAGCCATACCGGCAGCGAGCGCGAGTTACGCACGCTCGTGGCGCAGCGGCTGAAGGTCGCCCTCGCCGATGGCCGCACCAAAGCGGAGCAGCTGCTGTTGAAAGACCGTCATGGCCGCCGCTGCGCCGAACGGCTGTGCCGGATGGAAGACGATATCATTCGCATTCTCTTCGAATTCGCGCGCGGTATGTACCCGTCGCAAAATCCGTCAGAGGCCGAACGTATGGCCGTGATCGCGACCGGCGGCTACGGCCGCGGCTTGCAGGCCCCCGGTTCTGACATCGATCTCTTGTTTCTGCTGCCCTACAAGCAAACCGCCTGGGGCGAGTCGATCGCGGAAACAATTCTCTATTGTCTCTGGGATACCGGGCTAAAGGTCGGCCACGCCAGCCGCTCGGTCGACGAATGCATCCGGCAGGCCAAGGCGGACATGACAATCCGGACGGCCATTCTGGAATCGCGTTTTCTGCTTGGCGACAAAAAATTATACGACGAGCTGGTGACGCGTTTCGACAACGATGTCGTTCGCAATAGTGCGGCGGAGTTTGTCGCCGCCAAGCTGGCCGAACGCGAAGATCGCGTGCGGCGCAGCGGGCAGTCGCGCTATCTTGTCGAGCCGAACGTGAAGGACGGCAAAGGCGGACTACGCGATCTCCACACCTTGTTCTGGATCGCCAAGTACGTTTACCGGGTGCGCGAGCCGGACGAACTGATCAAGCGCGGCGTCTTCGACAAGCAAGAATATCAACTGTTCCGCCGTTGCGAGGATTTCCTCTGGTCCGTGCGTTGCCACATGCATTTTCTCATGGGCCGCGCCGAGGAGCGCTTGTCATTCGACATTCAGCGCGAGATCGCTGTGCGCCTCGGTTATACCGAACATCCCGGCTTGCAGGATGTCGAGCGCTTCATGAAACACTACTTCCTGATCGCCAAGGATGTCGGCGATTTGACCGCGATCCTGTGCGCGGAACTGGAAGACAGCCACGCCAAAAGCGTGCCGGTACTGAGCCGTCTGATGGCGCGGTTGCGGCCGGTGAAACGGCGCAAGCTCGCCGAAAGCGATGACTTCATTGTCGACAAGAACCGCATCCGGCTCACACAGGCGGGCGTATTCAAACGCGATCCGGTCAATCTGATCCGCATTTTCTATCTGGCGCAGAAGCACAATCTGGCTTTTCACCCGGACGCGATGCGCGCGATCACCCGCTCGCTCAACCTGATCGACGCCAAGCTGCGGGAAAACGAGGAAGCAAACGAGCTTTTCCTCGACATACTCACGTCAAAGAACGACCCGGAAACCGTGTTGCGGCGGATGAACGAGGCCGGCGTGCTTGGCCAATTCGTGCCGGCCTTCGGCAAGATCGTCGCCATGATGCAGTTTAACATGTATCACCACTACACGGTGGATGAGCATCTGCTGCGCTGTATCGGTGTGCTCGCCGAAATTGAGCGGGGCAACAACACCGAAACACCCCTCGCCAACGACTTGATTCACAAGATCTTGCCCGAGCACCGTCGCGTGCTCTTCGTCACGCTGTTTTTGCACGATATCGCCAAGGGTCGCCCGGAGGATCACTCGATTGCCGGTGTGCGGGTGGCCAGGCGGTTCTGCCCGCGGCTGGGTTTCTCGGCTGCCGACACCGAGACAGCCGCCTGGCTGATTGAAAATCATCTCGTGATGTCGAGCGTCGCGCAGTCGCGCGATCTCTCGGACCGCAAGACAATCGAGAATTTCGCGGCGACGGTACAGTCGGCGGAGCGGCTCAAGCTGCTCACGATCCTCACGACCGCCGATATCCGCGCTGTCGGTCCCGGCGTGTGGAACGGGTGGAAGGCCCAGCTGATCCGCACGCTTTATTATGAAACCGAGCCGGTGCTGACCGGCGGATTCTCCGAGGTCAACCGCGCGCAACGCGTGGCGATCGCGCAGAATGAGTTCCGCGAGGCCATGAAGGATTGGCCGCGCGAGCGTCTCGAGGCATACATCTCAAAGCTCTATCCGGCCTATTGGCTCAAGGTCGACCTCGCGCACAAAATCGAGCATGCCAACTTCGTGCGCGCTACGGAGGACGCCGGAAAGCGTCTCGCAACCACGGTCGCATTCGATGCGGAGCGGGCTGTGACGGAACTGACGCTCTTTGCGCCGGATCATCCCTGGCTGTTGTCGATCATCGCCGGCGCCTGCTCCATGGCCGGAGCCAACATTGTCGACGCGCAGATCTATACGACGACCGACGGCTGCGCGCTCGACACCATTTCGCTGTCGCGCGAGTTCGATCGAAATGAAGACGAAGAACGCCGCGCCGGTCGCATCGCCGATTCAATCGAGAAGGCGTTACGCGGCGAGTTACGGCTGCCGGATGTGGTGGCCAAGCGGACGCCACCAAAGGGTCGGATCCGCGCTTTTGCGCTAGAGCCGACTGTTACGATCAACAATCAGTGGTCGCACCGCTATACGATGGTCGAGGTCACTGGCCTCGATCGTACGGGGCTTCTGTACGAGCTGACCGCGACTCTTTCCAAGCTCAACCTCAATATTGCGTCAGCACATGTTGCCACCTTCGGCGAACGAGTGGTCGACGTGTTCTACGTCACCGACCTGATGGGCGCGCAAATCAGCTCGCCGACGCGGCAAGCCGCAATCAAGCGCGCATTGATCGCGCTGCTTGCGGCCGGTGAGGATGGCAAGCCGGCGAAGGCAGCCGCCAGCTGAAGTGTCACTTAAATGTCTCGGATTTCGCTGGCCGGTAAAATTGCCCGGGAAACAGGAACTTAGCTTGAGATTTCGTCCATGGTTTGGCTTGTCAGCGACTTTCTGGCCGGTCAATATCGTTTTTTTGGGGGGTTAGGATAGAAATGCAGAAGGACATCCGAGTAGCCATTGCCGGTGTCGGCAATTGCGCGAGTGCATTGGTACAGGGCGTAGAATACTATCGTGACCGCCAGGGCAATGCGCTCGAAGGCATCATGCGTCACACTATCGGCGGCTATAACTGCAGCGACGTCGAGTTTGTCGCAGCGTTTGACGTCGACAAGCGCAAGGTCGGTCGCCCGCTGGAAGAGGCGGTCTTCGCAAAGCCGAATTGCACCCGCATCTTTCAAAGCGCCTTGCCGGTATCGAATGTGATCGTGCAAGCCGGTCCGGTGCTCGACGGGGTTGCGGCACACATGGCCGATTATCCCGATGATGCCGCGTTCCGCCCCGCCGATCTCGAGCCGACTGATGTCGCCGCGGCGCTGCGCGCGTCGGGTGCCGAGGTGCTCGTGTGTTACCTACCGGTTGGCTCGGAGCGGGCGGTCAAATATTACGCCCAGGCCTGTCTGGAGGCCCGCGTTGCCATGATTAATTGCGTTCCCGTGTTTCTTGCCTCGGATGATACCTGGGCGGAGAAATTTAGGGATGCTGGCGTTCCGATTATTGGCGACGATATCAAAAGTCAGGTTGGCGCGACCATCGTACATCGCGCCTTGGCGCGACTGTTTGCCGATCGAGGAGTTGGCTTGGATCGGACTTATCAACTCAACACCGGAGGCAACACCGACTTCCTCAATATGCTCGAAAGAAGTCGGCTGAAGTCGAAAAAGATTTCCAAGACCGAAGCCGTGCAATCGCAGCTGGATGAACGGCTCGAGGCGCGGGACATACACATTGGGCCGTCCGACTACGTGCCGTGGCAGCAGGACAACAAGGTCTGCTTCATCCGCATGGAGGGACGCGGCTTCGGCGACGCGCCGATCGAACTTGAAATGCGGCTTTCGGTTGAGGATTCGCCAAATAGCGCCGGCGTTGTCATCGATGCAATCCGCTGCGCGAAGCTGGCGTTGGAGCGGGGCGAAGCGGGTCCGTTGGAGGCACCGTCAGCGTATTATATGAAAAGCCCGCCACGGCAATTCCGTGACAGCGTTGCGCTCGAGGCCTGCAACGCTTTCATCGAGGGCCGTCATTTCGATATTTCCGCCGATGAGCCGCGCGCAAAACTTGCATTTAATCCCGCCCGCTCATAGTAGGCCCAGACGGAAAGTCGTCCTCACCAGCTCTCAGCTATTCTCTGGGCTGGCTCGGTGCCCGGACACATAGGATGAAGGAGCCGATCGAAACACTGCTGTTCGACTTTGGCGGAACGCTCGACGCTGATGGTGTGCCATGGAAGGAACGCTTCCACGCACTTTACCGCGCCGAAGGGCTGGACATGGCTGCCGATACATTTGCGCCTGTCTTCTTTGCGGCCGACACCCCGCTTGTGGGAGGGCTATCGCCTACAGCCGATCTCTCCCGAACAGTCCATGCGTTGACTGCCAACCTCGAAGTTGAACTCGCGCATCGCTGCAATGGAAACGATGCAACCAAAACGGCTATTGAACAAAGCAACAGCAGTCGCGGGCGACGCGTGGCATCACGTTTTCTGTCGGACGCCTCAGCCGCATTCGCGCGCAATGGGCCTGTGCTGAAGGCCTTGAGCGAACAATATCAGCTTGGCATCGTGTCGAATTTCTACGGCAATCTCGAAGCGGTTTGTCATGGCGCAGGCCTGACCTCTCTATTTGCGGTCATGGTGGATAGCCATCGCGTAGGCGCCGAGAAACCCGACCCCGCGATCTTCCGTGCGGCTCTTGGCGCTCTTGGCGCGACTCCCGAGACAACGGTGTTTGTTGGCGACTCATTGCGCCGCGATCGCGAGGGCGCCCGGCGAACGGGCATACGCTTCATCTGGATTGCGCCGCAAGATGTCCAGGCCGCCGAGGCTAACCTGCCACCGAAGTCTGCGGTGACCGAGTTGCGCGACTTAATGCAGATCTTGAGATGACCGGAACATTCGCGCATTCGAACCTTCAAGGGGGCATCATCGCTGCAGGCGATGGAACCCGCTTGCGAGCGGACGGGTATCGCGTCAGCAAACCGATGGTGCCGGTCGGCGGGCGCCCGCTTATCGCTCTTGCGCTCGATCGCTTCCGATCCGTCGGCATTCGCCGGTTGACCATCGTAATCAACGAAACAAGTGACGATTGCCGGCAATGGCTTCACGACAATGCCGGAGATTTCGATCTCGATATGATTGTTCGCAGGACCCCGTCGTCCTACGCCACGTTCCAGCTCGTCGCAGGTCGGTTGGCCAGCGCGCCGGCGGTGATCACAACGGTCGACGCGGTCATGCCCGTCAACGATTTCCAGTCGTTTGTTAAATCGGCCTCGGGCTTTGCGAAAGAAGCGGTCGTGCTTGGTGTCACCGATCATGTCGACGACGAAAATCCCTTGTGGGCCACATTGGACCCGTTAGACGGACGTATTCGGCAGCTCGGTGGCAGTGACGGCAGCCACGTGACCGCCGGCCTCTATTGGCTGCCGGCACAGCGACCCCCTGCGCCCTCGGCTGACTTCGCCCGGCTTCGCGACTATCTCGGGTGGTTGGTTGCCGAGCACCAGCCGGTCTACGGCGTCGCTTTGCCATGTGTGTTTGATATTGACCGGGCACGCGACATCGCAGCTGCCGAATCCGCAGGACTCGATGGTGAACGCAGGACTCTTGACACATGAACGCGAGGGCCAGGACCTGCTGCGGCATCTATCGCGAACCGGATCACTCGCCCGGGCGCGTCGAGGACGACCGCGCGATCATGAACAGTGTCGGTGAGGCCTTGGCGTCGCGGGGTTTTGATGTCGAGCTTATCGATGCCGACGCGACGGTCGATATCTGTTGCACCAATATATTCGTGATGTGCGAGCGTGGCGCAATCCTTGATCGTCTTGGCGCTGCGCAAAAAGCGGGCTCGATCGTCGTCAACTCCCCGGATGCGATCCGCAACACCTATCGCCATCGGATGATTGAGCTGTTTGCACAGCATCAGGTCTGCACGCCCATCAGCCGGATTGTTGCCACCAGCGCAAACAAATCGCGACCGGCGGCAGCCGTGTGGATCAAGCGATACGATTTCCACGCGACACAACCTTCCGATGTCATATACATCGCTTCGGACGCCGGATGGCAGGAGGCGTTGGAACGGTTTGCCAAGCGCGGCATCCCGTTCATTGTCGCCCAGGAGCATGTGGCGGGCGACCTCGTTAAATTCTACGGTGTGAGGAGCACTGTTGCGGTGACCGATTCCGGCTGGTTCGAGTGGTTCTATCACCGCGACAAGGGGATGCTTGGTCATCCCTTTGAGGCGCAGCGCCTGCGCCAGGCAGCGCTCGGTGCCGCAGCTGCCCTGGGGCTGGAAATTTTTGGCGGCGACGCCGTCATCCAGGCCGACGGAAAACCCATGATTATCGACATCAATGCCTGGCCAAGTTATGCGCGGTATCGTGACCGCGCTGCACAGGCAATTGCGGACCATTTGACCGAACGCTTCGAGCGGCGCCTGCGCATCGTAGCCCCCACAGGGAGTTGATTCATGAAAGGCGCTCCTTCTCGTAACATCGAGCCGGCGCCGAAAGACGGCGCTCAACGGCGCATCGTGCCGGGCCCCAAATCAAAAACGATTTTCGATCTAGAGGCCGAGGCGATGGCGCCAGGACTGCAATCGATCGCTCTTTATTCACAAATTGCGGTCGATCGCGCACAGGGTTGCACGATTTTCGACGTCGACGGTAATGAGTATCTCGATTTCATTGCCGGTATCGCCGTCGGCAGCGTCGGCCACTGCCATCCCCATTACGTCAAGCGCCTTAGCGAGCAACTCGCACGTTCCACGTTCGGTAGCTTTACGACTGAGACCCGCGCCCGTTTTCTCAAAATGGTCAGCGAATTGTTGCCTGAGGGTATTACCCACATTCAGCTTTTTTCGGGGGGCGCGGAAGCGGTAGAGGCCGCCTTCCGTCTCGCCAAATCGGCCACCAAGAAATTCGAGTTCATCGGGTTCTGGGGCGGCTACCACGGAAAAACCGCGGGGGTCATCGGCTTACTCGGCGGTGGCTATCGCAATCACCAGGGGCCCTTTCCGCCCGGGATGCATTTGTCGCCTTATGCGAACTGTTATCGCTGCCCCTGGAAGCTTGAATATCCGACCTGCGGGCTCGCATGTGCGGAGCATCTACGTAACGTCATAAAGAACGATACCCAGGACGAAGTTGCGGCGATCATCCTCGAGCCAATGCAGGGCACGGCGGGCAATGTCATACCGCCCGATGATTTCGTTCGCGCCGTACGAGAAATCGCGGACGAGTTTGGCGCGCTCCTCATTGCAGATGAGATCCTGACCGGTTTCGGCCGAACGGGGACGATGTGGGCGTCCGAGCAATTCGATCTCACGCCCGACATCATGACGATAGGCAAAGGGATGGGCGGCGGCTTCCCTCTGAGCGGCGTCGCATCATCGTTTGATCTTATGTCGGCCAAGCCGTTCGGCGAGCCGAGCGGAAGCTCATCCAGCTACGGCGGAAATCCATTGGCCGCTGCCGCCGGTCTTGGTGCCGTTGAGGCCATCGTCAATGAAAAGCTGGTCGAAAATTCGGCGCGCGTTGGCGCGCTGATGCTCGACGCGCTCAAGAGGCTGCAGGACAAGTACCGCTTTATCGGCGACGTACGCGGACGCGGCCTGATGATTGGCGTTGAATTGGTTGCCGATCGCACGACCAAGGTGCCACTGGATAAAACCATTACGCTCGCTCTTTTTCATGAGACGTTGGCCCGCGGCCTCGTCACGATGTCGTATTCGCACGTCATCCGTATTAACCCGCCGCTGGTGATCAGTGAGGACGAAGCGATGCGCGGCATCGATATTCTCGATCAATCGTTTGCCGCCATTTCGCGTCAGTTCGGGCTCGACTGAGGCAACGGCGCGTGCTGCGAGGCGCATTTATCGGTTTTGGAAATGTCGCGGCGAAAGGGCACCTGCCCGGCTGGCAGTGCCAAGATGATATCAGGATTGTCGCTGCCACCGACGCCCTTGCGGCACGCAGCGCAGCCTTTTTGGAAACCTGCCCCGGCGGGCGGTGGTACGAAAACGTGGAAGATTTATTGTCCGGCGAAACGCTCGATTTCGTCGACATCTGCACACCACCGAGCAGCCACACAACGCTCATCAAACGAGCTCTGGAGGCGCGTCTTCATGTCCTCTGCGAAAAACCCTTGGTTACAACGGTGGGAGATGCGCAAATCGTGGCCGCGGCAGCGAGGCGCTCTGGGCACGTGGTGCATACCGTTCACAATTGGCTCAAGGCACCGATCTGCCGCAAAATCTCCACGCTAATTGATGGGGACGCGATTGGTGAGGTGCGATCCGTCCGTTGGCAAACTTTGCGCACCCAGCCTGCCGTCGCAGTTCGCCCCGATGATGGCAAGAACTGGCGCATCGATCCGGCGATAGCGGGTGGAGGAATCCTGTTCGATCACGGCTGGCACGCGCTCTATTGCGTCATCCGCTGGGCCGGCTGCCCCCTTGGCGTCACTGCGCTGCTGGAAAACCGCCGTTTTCGTGAGTGGCCACTGGAAGATACGGCAACGATCACACTGGATCTAAATTCCGGCAGCGCCCACATTTACCTGACCTGGGCCGCCGACGAGCGCGCCAATCATATCGAGATCGAGGGCGAGCATGGCCATATCCATATCGCGGATGACATTGTCCTCGTGAGGTCGAATTCGGGAGAGCAGCGGTGGTCTTGTCCGCCATCGCTATCTGAAGGATCGCATCATCGCGATTGGTTCGTTGGGGTGGCGGAGGACTTCCGGATTGCCGCGATGGGTGGCGACAAAAGCAACCTGGACCAGGCAGTGCTATGCGCCCAACTGATTGACCTCGCCCAGCGGTCAAGTGCGGCGGGCGGAGCCCGCCTGCCGCTCAACGGTTAGATCGCGTGCGTCGCCTGTCTTTTTGCAAACCGTTCGCGCACCGCAATAAATACCAACAGGAAAAAATATATCGGCGCGCCCACCGAGGCTAGAGCCAGAAACCAGTTCGACTTGCCGAACAGCGCAAGGATCAGCACAAGGTAGATGAAATCACGACGTGAGGCGGCATCGAGCAGTCGCGCGAGCCGCTGGTCGGGCGCCTTGGAAACCGAAGTAAAGAGTGGCCCAGCGTCATCTTTGGGACGCATCACGCGCCAATAGACGAACCAGGCTGATCCCAGATTGCCGAGGGCCGCTGCGACTCCCAGCAATAACGGCCATGCCGCGCCGATAGACATGCTCCAGCCGATGGCCATGCAGGCAAAGATGGCAATGTGAACGACATTGTCTCCCCAATAATCGATGACGCCACCAAATCGTGTTTGCTGAAATCGCAGCCTCGCCAACTCGCCGTCGCATCCATCCAGGATCGAATGCGCCAGAAAAAGAAGTGCTCCGATCGTCTGCCACGGCCAGAGCGTGGACAGGAAAAAGGGCGCACCGAATAAGCCGACGACAACCGAGAACATGGTGATCTGATTCGGTGTTATCGCCGTGGGCGCCAGCCGGCGCACTATCTGCAAAGAAATAGGCCGCTCGACGTGGCGCGCCATGAATCCATCGGTGTCCTTGACCAGCCCACGCAACAAACGCCGTTCCGCGACATCAACGTCAGTCGACGACACCACGACCATTGGATCGGTCGAAACCGAAATTTGGGCCGGCGTCCCAAAGCGACGCGTAAGTCGATCCTCTACGGCTGCAAGGTTGTATGCGCCTCCGTCCGCGTCCAGTACCGCAAGCGCGTGTGGTACCGCCGCTCCAGCCAACGTGACGACCCGGTGCGGAACCGCCGCCCAGGCGGCTGGGTCAATATGCATTTCACTTGGTCGTTCGATCCACTCACTTTCAGCGAGAACCGTTGCCCGGGTGATAATGAGCGGCCCTGGCTGATGTGGCGGAAGGGCGGTAGCAAGTGCACTCCAACTAACGACGGAAGCGACACCTGGCGGCGCGGACTGATCGCGTGCCAGAAAATAAAACTGGCGGTAGCCGGCGCGGCCTGCAACCATAATCGTGCGTTGCATAAGACCGAGCCCAAGTACCTTTGGCTCACCGTCGTGTGCGGGCTCGCTCACCTGGAGCGACGCATCGGGATCCGGCAAGAAGACCAGGATCGGTGCGGCTGGTACGGCGGTGTGCAAATCTGCAGGTTGCATTGAATCCGGGATCAACCTTGGCGCAATTGGAGTGAACACAGGACGACGTTCGCTGACTTTGACGTCAGTGACGAACAAACACGGAGAAAAGTCATTTCTGCTTCTTTCATCGTTGCCGGTTTTTTTGGCTTTATGCTCGTCGTCTACCTGATTGTCGACAGCGGCGCGGGTGAAGTGGCTCACGCCATGTTCGTCATCGGGTGGTGGTTGCTGCCAATAGCCATTTATCACATCGTTCCACTTTTTCTCTCCGCTCTTTCATGGCGCGAACTGTTGCCTCTTTCAAGTCGTCCGGATGTCATCGGTGTTACCTGGATGCGCTGGATCCGCGAATCTATCAACGCGTTATTACCTGTCGCCAGCGTTGGCGGCGACATCGCAAGCGCGCGTCTGGCGCATCTGCGTGGCGTACCCAGCGCGCAGGCGGCGGCCAGCATGGTTGTCGACACCACCGTCGGCGTGATCACACAAATGGTTTTTGTCATCGCCGGAGTCGCTTTGCTACTCGTACGGCCGACCGAGCACGTCGCGTCCAATGTGGTATGCGTCGTATTGATCGGCATTGCGGTGTTTTTCGTGGCCGTTGCAGCTTTCGTCTTGTTTCAGCACAAAAATATGTTCGCGAGATTTGCCAAACTGGCGCGAGGCCTGTTGCCCGGGAAGTGGTTCTCCAATTTCGTTGTTAGCGCGTCAGCAATGGACGATGCTGTTGTGCTGGCTTATCGCAGTGGCGAGTCCTTCTGGCGCGCAAACTTGTGGCGGATTGCCGGATGGGTCGCTGGCACGGGCGAAGTCTGGTTGGTGACACAGTGCGTAGGCCATCCCATTACCCTGACAGATGCATTTATCCTCGAAAGCCTTTCTTCGGGCGCCCGCGCGGCAGCGTTCGTGGTGCCAGGAGCGCTCGGCGTTCTGGAAGGCGGCATGGTCTTGTTTGGCGCGGTGCTCGGATTGCCGGCGGAGATAGCTTTGGCTATCTCGTTGACAAAGCGAGTGCGTGAGTTGGTTCTGGGGTTGCCCGGCCTTTTTGCTTGGTATTGGGTCGAAGGACATTATTTGCTTCGCCGGAAAGAGGATGAGGAGGTTTAGCCGAAGCGCTTTTCGGCTGCGCGGCGCCTCCGGTCTCATCCAGCGCGGTGGCCGGCGACTCGATCTCGTTCGGCAAGCCGACCGCCTCGCGCAACTCTGCTCGGCGGGTCTGGTAATAGCTCGAACGCAGGAAGCTGTAAAAATCGATGGAGGCGTCTTCAGCTTGCTTGAACTGGCCAAGCCGCACAAGCGTGTCGAGGCTTGCGGTGGTGATGGCGACACCGAGCTGCGTCCCAAACATTAGACCAACCGGATCGGCAAAAAGATCGACGGTGGCGCCCACCGCGTCACGCGTCGTGGTCGGCCCCCAATACGGTCGCATCATGTAAGGGCCTTCCGCGACTCCCCAGACGAACAGCGTCTGGCCAAAATCGCCGCTCTGCTGTGGCAGGCCTTCCCGGGTTGCAAGATCGACAAGGCCGCCCAGGCCGAATGTCGAATTCATTGCGAACCGCGCAGCCGTATAAGCGGCTGCGTTGAAGCGCAGCTGCAGGAGGTTATTTACGAAGATCCGCGGCTCTTTCAGGTTCGAGTTTATGTCATGCAAGCGGTCGTGCACGGGTCCCGGCGTTGCTGCCTTGACGACTTCGGCTGCGGGGACCAGCATTTTTTGATTCATCGCCAGGACTTGGCGGTTCGCGTCCTCGTTCGGATCATTGATCGGTAGTGACGCATCCCTAGGCGTCGCGGCGCACGCCCCCACGAGGACAGGTAATAGACACGCGATCACGCATCTGACCCAAGCTCGACCGCGACGCATCTACCTTTCCGTTCCTTTTGGATCCTCACGCAAGCGCGAGGCTTCTTCGGAAAATCGACAGCAACCCGCCGGCGCAAGCGCCGGTCGGTTTTGCCTACACACAAACTAGCAGAGCGGCACCAACATAACTGTTGCTTTTTTGCCACTATCACTGGTTTTAGGCCGTTATTTATTAGCGCTGGCCTTGTTTTGTGTAGCGAGTAGAGCGGGTTGGAAGAGAACGGCTGCCGAAAGTGTTGTCAGCAGCGACAGAGCCATCAGCTTGCCCATGCTTGATGTGCCTGGATGATGTGAAAACCACAGGCTGCCAAATGCAGTAGCCGTCGTGCACGCGCTGAACAGAACAGCGCGCGTTAGACTTGATTGCAGGAAGTTCGTTTCGCCAGAGCGCCACGCCATGATGTAGTAAATTTTGAAGGCAACTCCGACGCCGAGAAGAAGCGGTAGCGCAATTATATTTGCGAAATTCAACTGCAGCCCGATCAGCACACAGATTTCCAGTGTAGCGACGATAGCGACGAGCAGAGGCACCAATGTCAACGCAACGTCGGTCCAGCGCCGCAGCGCGACGAACAGGATCAGCGTGATCGACGCCACCGACCAGACAGCAGCCTGAAGGAACGCCTTCACGATAGTTGCCGCCGCCTCAATAACGAAGACCGGCTTTCCGGCGGCTTCGGGTGCAACATTCCGTACTGCGGTGACAAAGCGCTGCAAAGTCTGATTGTCATTGCCGTCTCCACTCGGCGCCACCTCGATCCGACTTGGTCCGCCGGGTGAAACCCAACGTCGGGTCAGCGAGGGAGGAAGCGTCTCTATGCTTACATGTTCGGCGGCGAGGAGATCTCTCACCTGGCGTAGGGTTGTTATCAGAGGCACCACCAGAATCTGTTCCGCTTCATTCCGCGCCGCCAATGGTCCCTTGGCCAATGCCGCCAGCAAGCCCGCAAGACGGCGTGCCTGGACGGCAGCAGGGCTGTCGAGGTCACTGGCGGCACCACGCAGGTCGTCGACCGTTTTTTCAAGGGCC
Organism: Pseudolabrys sp.; assembly: GCA_035519415.1. GTDB lineage: Bacteria > Pseudomonadota > Alphaproteobacteria > Rhizobiales > Xanthobacteraceae > Pseudolabrys. The sequence continues at coordinate 17,874 of DATIWJ010000009.1, read as the reverse complement.
ATCAAAGTCTCGGCTGGCGTCGGTTTGGGATCGATCTGGTCAGGATTGAGGGTATTTCGCAGGAAAAAACTTGCGTCGTCGATGATCGCGAGTTTCGCATCCTGATCCTTGGGGACAAAGCTTTGGAGTGTCACCACATGCGCGACTTCCGGTAGTTGACGCAAATGTTCCGCGACAGCAGATGCGTGCTCGGTATTGCTTTCAAGAATATCAATTGTGTTCGGGCTCGTCTCAGGATCGCTCATCAGATCGAGCAGCGTTGCCACCGATTCGGTATCTTGGGCGCGCAGATCGAGCGGATTGAAATTAAAGTGCAGACCGGCGAGCAGGGGCAAGCCGACGATCGTTGCTGCCAGCGTTGTGCCAACAACCCACTTGCGCTGTTGTTCGAGAAAACGGTCGACCGGCGCAAGCGCGGCGTAACCGATCGCAGCCGGCTCACCGGCGGGCTTGAGTACGGCAAGCAGCGCCGGCAGCAATGTTACCGTCGTCGCGAGGGCGATAATCATACCCGTCCCCGCGATCAGTCCGAGCTCGGACAAGCCAACATAAGCGGTCGGCAGGAATGAGTAGAACGCCACGGCGATTGATGCAGCTGCGAGCAAAAGTGGCCCCGCCACCCCACGCGCGGTCGCGACAAGAGCGTCATGAAGGTCAAGCGATGCGTGCCTTTCGGCCCGGTAGCGGACGCTGAACTGGATGCCAAAATCAACGCCCAGCCCGACAAAGAGCACGGCAAAGGCAACCGAGATCAGGTTCAGGGCCCCGACCATCCAGAGGCCGATAGCCGCGGTGAATATGAGCCCGATTACGAGACTGAGTAAGACGGCCAGGATGATGCGAGCCTTCTTCAGCGCGAGCCACAGCACAAGCACAACAAGAAGAAATGTCACGATTCCGTTCAAGATAGCGCCATCCGCGATCGTCGCGAATTCCTCGTCCGAAAGTGCCACCGACCCGGTGAGGCGCACCTTTACTCCTCGCTCCGGTGTCAGCCCGAGCCTGGAGATCGTCTCCCGGATCGCCGCAGTCGCTTTGTGTCCAGGCTGCAGATCGCCGAAATCCAAAACCGGTTGAATGTTTACAAAGCGACGAAGCTCTGATGCCTCTGGCACGCGCCCCGTTATCAGCTTGCGCCAGGAGAACGCAGGATGCTTTCCGTTCGCGAGACCTTCCAGCGCATCGGCGATTGCAACCAGCGCCGGTCTTAAATCCTCGAGCTTTGACTTTCCCAGCCCCACGCCCTCAATCGATTGCGACAACGTACGAAGGATGCCGCGCAGCGTTGGATCGGCAGCCAGTGTTCCGAGAAATGGCTGGGCCCCAATTAAATCGGCTGCATCGCGGCGTACGTCGTCGAGCTTGAGAAAGAGGATGCCGTTCTGCGCGAAGAACTCGCCGCCATCGGGCCGGATCACGGAGCGGATCACCTCCGAACGAGGCGAGAGGTCGTTCACAAGCGCGTCAGCGGCCTGCTCGGCAGCCTCCGGTGTCGCCGCGTCAACAACGGCTATGATCTGGTCGACCCTCCAGGGAAATGCCCGATCAAGCGCCATCTCCTGTTGCCGCCAGGGCAAGGAGCCAGACAGAAGCTTGTTGCTATCGGTCGTGATGGCGAAGTGGCGCGCGAAATAGGCGGCGGAAGCGATAGCTGCCAGCGAGAAGGCGATAATGATGAACCATGAATAGCGGGCCGACAGGCGCACGACCTGTGTAGTTGCGACAACCGACAGCTGATTGAAATTTTTGCTCATGGAATTTGCGAAAAGAGCACATTCATTTCAGGCTGTCGCGTGCCTTTTCGCCACTTGACGTGGCCTCAATCCAATCCCAAAAGGGTCCAAGGCGCCAAGTTGGCGGCCCATGGCCCATCGACAACGTCAACCACCCACTTAGGTCATCCCTGGTCGGAGCGAGCGGAACAAAATTCAATGAAAAACTTCAAACTCCGCTTGAGCCCTTCGCTATTCCTTGTCGCCACGCTCGTAGTCGTCTTGTTCGGCACGACGTCATTACGGGCCCAACCATCGAACCCGGCGGTCACGCACATCCAATCCTATTATCAGCAGTTGATGCCGACGATCCAGCAAGCCGGACGCCTGACTGTGCGCGAGCGTGATAAGCGATTCACGCCAGCCATCACGTCCGCCTTCGACCTCGCGACAATGACGAGACTGGCGGTGGGACCGGCTTGGTCGACCTTCTCGCCCAGCCAGCAGAGCGCGGTGCGGGATGCTTTCGCCCAATTCATCGTCGCGGATTATGCAAGCCAGATAAAAGACTATTCCGGGGAAAGTTTTGTCGTCGAGCCGCAGTCGGTGCCTGAGCCGCGTGGCGGCGGCGAAATTGTCAAAACAAAGTTACTGCAGCCCGGTGGCCGGACGGTGACCATCAATTATCTCGTCCGCGGCGGGCGCGTGATCGATGTCTATCTCAACGGAACTGTAAGCGACCTCGCAACGCGCCGCGACGAATTTGCTTCGATCATTGCTTCAGGCGGTGCCGATGGTTTGATCAAGCGGCTGCGCGATCGAACCCAGAAACTGCTTGGAGGTTGAGTCTCAGGCAGCTTCGATGCCACCGCGATTCGAAGTCGCTGCTCACGTATCGGGACGCGCGACGCATGAGCAATAAGGAAAAGATCCTCGTTACCGGTGCGAGCGGATTCGTCGGTTCGGCTGTCGCGCACAAACTAGTCGAGGCCGGCTTTTCGGTACGAGCGCTGGTTCGCGACAAAAGCCCCCGCCAGCATCTGGCTGGTTTGAACCTGGATTTTTTCGAAGGCGATCTACGCGATCGAAAATCCATCGAGCGCGCAATCGCGGATACCCGCTACGTTTTTCACGTGGCGGCCGACTATCGCTTATGGGCACGCGACCCACGCGAGATTTTTGTCACTAATCTGGAAGGAACCCGCAACCTTATGGAGGCGGCGCTGGATACGGGCGTCGAGCGGGTGGTCTACACCAGCTCTGTGGCGACCATTGCCTTGCGACCCGGCGAAGCGGCGGACGAAACTACTCCACTCAACGAAAATGAGGGCATCGGCGCCTACAAGCGCAGCAAAATCGCAGCCGAGAGATTGGTAGAGACCATGGTTGCGGAACGAGGTCTCGCCGCCGTGATTGTTAATCCCTCGACGCCGATTGGACCGCGCGATGTGCGGCCTACTCCGACCGGCAGAATTATCATCGAAGCCGCCAAGGGTCGCATTCCGGCATTTGTCGACACTGGGCTGAACCTTGTGCACGTGGACGACGTGGCGAGTGGCCACCTTGCCGCTCTGCATTACGGGAAGATCGGCGAACGATACATTCTCGGCGGACAGAACGTCCTGTTTTCCCAGATGCTGGGTGATATTGCGGGCCTGGTCGGTCGCCGTGCAGCGCGCATGCGACTGCCTTGGCGCGCGCTCGTCCCCGTTGCGTTTGGCGCTGAAGCCGTCGCGAAAGTCACGGGACGAGAGCCCTTTGTGACGCTGACCGGAGTTTATATGGCGCAGCACCGCATGTTCTACGCGTCTACAAAGGCCGAGCAGGAGCTTTCATATCGGTCGCGGCCCTACGTTGAGGGAATCGAAGATGCTGTGCGCTGGTTTCGTGACAGCGGATATCTGGATTATTCCTGAAAGAACCCGACGCGGAGGCTGGAGAAGCCACTTCCAAGCGGTCAGCCTGAGCGAATTGATGGGCGGCGGCCAGCCGCGGCAGGCCTCTTAACGACCCCTTAAATCGAGCCGCTTAGCGTGCCGATGGGGCCGGTTCTTCGTGGGCGCCGGCGAGACGGGTCGCGTTATGGCGTCGAAAAGGGGACAAGCGAGCGAGCGCAAGGAGCCGGTGTTCGATAGTGGCCCAGATTTACACATTTCGGCCGACGATCGCCCTGCGCCGAGCGCCGAAGGAAAGTCTCGCGCAAAACCTCGAAAGCGCCGCGCACGCAAGAAGCGCCGCGCCCGCAGCAAGCGGGCGCTGATTGGCCGGATCGCATATTGGGGTCTTGTCGCTTGCCTGTGGCTTGCGATCGGAGGCGCAGGTGTTGTGGCCTGGGTTGGTGCGCACCTGCCGCCGATCCAGTCGTTGGAAATTCCCAAGCGTCCACCCTCGATTCAGATCGTGGACTTGCAGGGTCGCGCCCTCGCCCGCCGCGGCGATCTCGCCGGCGAACCGCTGCCCCTGAAAGAAATGCCGAGCTATGTGCCGAGGGCCTTCATCGCCATCGAGGACCGGCGTTTCTACGAACACCACGGCGTGGATCCGTTCGGCATTGGACGCGCATTCGTCGCCAACGTCCTGCATCGCGGTGTCGCTCAGGGCGGCTCCACCATCAGTCAACAACTCGCCAAAAATCTTTTTCTGACCCAGGAACGCACGATTACCCGCAAGCTCCAGGAAGCACTCCTTGCCCTTTGGCTGGAGCGCAAATTCTCCAAGACGCAGATTCTCGAAATGTACCTCAACCGGGTGTATTTCGGCTCCGGCGCCTATGGCATCGAACAGGCCTCGCAGCGCTATTTCGGAAAATCTGCGCGTCATATTACGTTGGCCGAAGCTGCGCTGCTCGCCGGACTGGTGAAGTCGCCATCGCGGCTGGCACCAACGCGTAATTTCAACGGCGCTGAAAAACGTGCCCAGATCGTGCTCAGCTCCATGGCGGAGCTCAAGTTCATCAACGGCATCACCGAACGCGCCGCTTTGGCGCATCCGCCGCGCATTGTTGCGCAAGCCAGCACCGGCTCGGTGAATTATGTAGCCGACTGGGTCATGGACGCGCTTAACGACACGCTCGGTCACATCGACGAAGACATCGTGGTGCAGACCACGATCGATGCCAACCTGCAGGCAAGCGCTGAAAAGGCACTGAACGATGAATTGGTACAAAAGGGTGGCAAGACTGGCGTTGGGCAAGGTGCGCTGGTAGCGATGACGCCGGACGGCGCGGTGCGTGCTTTGGTCGGCGGGCGCAATTACGCCGACAGCCAGTTCAATCGTGCGGTCGCCGCCAAACGCCAACCCGGGTCAGCTTTCAAAGCGTTCGTCTATCTCACAGCACTCGAGCATGGCCTTACGCCTGATACCGTGCGCGAGGACAAGCCGATCAACGTCAGAGGCTGGCAGCCTGAAAATTACAGCCACGAATATTTCGGACCGGTGACGCTGACCAAAGCGCTTGCGCTGTCGCTGAACACCGTGTCGGTACGTCTCACACTGGAAGTCACGCCGATGGCGGTTGTTCGCACCGCTTACCGACTCGGCATCGCCTCCAAACTCGAACCAAATGCCTCAATCGCGCTCGGCACCTCGGAAGTCTCGATGCTCGAACTTGTCGGCGCCTACGCGCCCTTTGCCAATGGCGGCTATGCACTGATTCCGCGCGTGATCGAGAAGATTACCGCAACCAATGGCAAAGTACTTTACGCGCGCAGCATCCAGCAGCTCGGCCGCATCATCGAGGCGCGTTATGTCGCGATGATGAACACAATGATGGCCGAGACCTTGACCATCGGTACGGCGCAAAAGGCAGCATTGCCCGGCTGGCCGGCAGCCGGAAAAACCGGGACCTCGCAGGATTTCCGCGATGCCTGGTTCATCGGATACACGGCCCACCTGGTTACCGGCGTCTGGCTCGGCAACGACGACGGCACGCCGACCAAGCACGTGACCGGCGGCACCTTGCCGGCGGAAATCTGGAACCGCTTCATGCGCGGTGCGCATCAAGGCGTTCCTGTCGCAAGCCTGCCGGGGACTTCGCCTGGTAATTTTTTCTCCGGACTTTTCGGCGGTGGATCGAGGCCGACGCCACCCGCGCCTATACCTGTGCCGGTCGCGGCGAACAGTTCGCCGACTACCGGCAGTGGCGGACTTGACGGCTGGCTGCTTAACAATATTTTTGGCCGCCGCTGAATCTAATGCTTGATAGCGGCGCGTCGGACGCGACGCGTCGCCAGCCATACTCCAAAGGTCACGCAGCCCATCGCCGCGACCCCGATGGCCAGCGGCCACGCGCTCTGACCCAGGAACCAGCCCACAGCCGCGCCGCAGATAGCCGCGATGCTTTGTTGCACGAAGCCAAACAGCGAGGAGGCAGCGCCGGCACGTTCCGCAAATGGCGTCATCGCTCCGGCAATACCCTGCGGCAGCACCATGCCAAGGCCAGCGAGGTAAACCGCTATCGGCAGGACAAGTGACACGGACGAGGTAAGCCCGAGTGCTACCGCCGCCACCATCCCGAGACCGCCCGCAGTGCAGGCACAGCCGCCAAGACCAAGGACGCCGTCCAGTCCAAATCTGATCACGATCCGCGCCGCCAGAGCCGAGCCGGTCATGTAGCCGAGCGAACCGAGCGCAAAGGCGACACCGAAATCGAACGGCGTGAGGCCATAGAGACCTTGCAGCACGAATGCGGCACCCGATATCCACGCGAAAAGACCGGCGTAACTTGCCGATGTAATACCGAGGTAAGCGAGATATGCCGGATTGCGCGTGACCACGCGATAGGAGCGAAACGTCGATGCGATCGAAACGGGCTCGGCCGCACGCATACTTAGCGTCTCCGGCAGCAGCATCGAGACGACGGCCGTGCCGACGAGACCCGCGGCAACCAGTGTCATGAATACCACTCGCCAGCCAAAACTGGTTTGCAATACGCCACCGGCGATGGGCGCCAATACCGGCGCGAGCGCCATCACCGAAGCAATGAGGGACAATTCCCGGCCAGCGCGGGCGCCCGAATAAATGTCGCGCACGATGGCGCGGGTGAGCACGATGCCGCCGGAGCCCCCGATCGCCTGAAACGCACGGGCGACAATCAGCATTTCGATCGAGCGCGAGAGCGCGCAAGCCAGGCTCGCCACGCAATAAAGCGCAATCGCAGCCAGCAACACGGGCTTGCGGCCGTGTCGATCCGACACCGGGCCATAGAAAATTTGTCCCACCGCGAAACCAATCAGATAGGCGGAAATCGTAAGCTGCACCTGGGCCGTTGAGGCATCGAGCTGCCGCGCGATATCCGGCAAGGATGGCAGGTACATGTCGGTCGTAAGCGGGCCGATTGCGCTCAACGCCGCCAGCAAAGCCGTGAGCGCGAAAGTTCCGGGCCGCAACATAGGTCGATGGTTCCGCTGAGATTTTTACGAACGCGGGTCGAGACCGTAGCGGTGCAGGTCGGCGCCGTGCGCATCGAGCCAAGCTTTGGCGCGTCCCATATTCGGACAGATACGTTCGACCAATCGCCAAAAACGGCGCGAGTGATTCATCTCGATGAGATGCGCCACTTCGTGGGCCGCGAGATAATCGAGCACGAAGGGCGGGGCAAGAATCAATCGCCAGGAATATGAAAGCACGCCAGTCGACGAGCACGATCCCCAGCGGCTCGACTGGTCGCGCACCGATACCCGCCTGATCGCGACCCCAAGCGCTTGCGCCGCCAGCCGGCTTGCCGATTCCAGATCGCTCTTGGCCTCGCGCTTGAGATAGTCGTGCACCCGGCGCGGCAAATGCGGCTCCGCGCCGGCGACGCAGAGCAGATGTTCGTTCTCACGGGCCTCGATCCAGACCGTGCCTCGTGCACCGCGGCGATGCTCTATACGGTGGTCGCGCCCGCGCACTGGCAGCACGATGCCGTTCGCGAACGGAACGGCTTCTGGAAGGCGATTGAGCCGCGCTGCGATCCACGCGCCGTTTTTCTCGGCGAATTCCTTCGCCTGCCTTGCGCTGCCGCGCGGCGGCATGGTGAGCACGACTTCGCGGCTTGTGGCATGGATACGAAGCGTATATCGGCGGGCCTGCCGATGGCGGCGCATATGTACCAGATAGATCTCGCCGTCGAATTCAATCGTAATCGCCGACGGCTCGCTGGTGCGACGAAAAAGCAGGGCGCGCAGCGGTGCGGACATTGTCGACCTCGAATCAGATCGGCTCGACAGTTTGCCAAAATACGTGCGTAGGCGCGAGATCAACGCTGCGCCACCACCTTCAATAAGGCGGAACTCTGGCTACGCCCGCCATTGCGCGACAGCACGAAATCGGCGATGCGCGGCGCGATTTCCGCCCGGAAGCGCGAACCATTGAACACGCCATAATGGCCGACGGCGGGCTGCACATAGTGCACCTTGTGCTCCGCCGGAATGTTGACGCACAGAGCGTGCGCCGCCTCGGTCTGTCCGACGCTGGAAATATCGTCGTTCTCGCCTTCCACCGTCATCAGCGCGACGCGCTTGACCGCAGCCGGATCGACGCGACGACCGCGATGGGTCATCTCACCCTTGGGCAGTGCATGGCGGACGAACACGGTATCCACCGTCTGCAGGTAAAACTCGGCGGCAAGATCCATAACGGCCAGATATTCGTCGTAGAACTCCCGATGCTTCTGAGCCGAGTCTCCGTCGCCCTTGACCAGATGCAGGAACAGATTGTGATGTGCTTCGATGTGCCGATCGAGATTCATGCTCACGAAGCCATGAAGCTGCAGGAAACCCGGATAGACATCTCGCATCACACCCGGATGCGGAAACGGCACCTTGGTGATGACATGGGTTCGGAACCAGCCGAGCCCGCGCCGTTCTGCGAGCTTGTTGACGTCGTTGGGATTGATGCGCGTGTCAATCGGCCCGCCCATCAGCACCATGGAATGCGGAACGTTCGGATCGTTGTCGGCCTCCATTCGCGCGATGGCGGCGAGTACCGGCACCGATGGCTGACAAACGGCGATCACGTGCACGTCACCGCCAAGCAAATGCAGTATCGAAATGATGTAGTCGATGTAGTCGTCGAGATCGAAGCGTCCTTCTGAAAGCGGCACCATGCGCGCGTCGACCCATTCGGTCATGTACACGTCGTGGTTTGGAAGAAAGGTCTCTACTGTCCCGCGCAGCAGCGTCGGATAGTGGCCCGACATTGGCGCAACGATCAGCAATTTTGGCTGCGGCCGGCGCGGTGGGCGCGCAAAGGCACGCTCAAAATGCAAGAGCTCGCAGAACGGACGCCGCCACACGTTCTTGATGTGCACCGGAATCTTCTCGGCACCGACGGTGGTTGATTCGATGCCCCATTCCGGACGCCGATAGCGGCGGGTCGAACGTTCGAACAGCTCCATCGTCGCCGCCACCGACTTGCCGTACGCAGTGTGGGCAAGCGGATTGGCCGGATTTTTGAAGAACAGCCGGGTGGCGTCGGCGAAGGCGCGCGAGGGATTGAGCGCGGCGTGGCCCAGCTCGTAAAACCAATACATCGGCGTCGCCAGCAACGTGCCGTTATCGTCGGGAAGCGTTGCCGCTCCGCCGAATTCACCTATTGCCATGGAATCAGTCCCCGGGCCTCGCTGCGGTGCGGGAGACTGTCGTTTTTCTGTCATAGCGTCAACATAGAGATAAGTTCTTCGCGTCCGGTTTACAACGCGGACCGTCGTCTTAAACCTCCAGAAATACAGGGTTTTTTCAACTACTCGCTGGTTTGCAAGAGCGAGCCCTGCACGCGCGCGCTCTGCAAAAGCTTGAAGAAAGCGAATGATGCAGCCGCGAACATCACGACATTAAACGCAAAGGCCTGAACCATCAGATCGGCGCGAAAGACATGGTCGATCACCAGCGCGCGCATACCTTCGAATACGTAGGTCGGCGGCAGCGCCCAGGCAAAGTACTGAAGCCATTCCGGCAAAACCGCCACCGGATAGTAGACGCAGGTCAGCGGCAGAAACAGAAACATGATGGTCCACGCCATGCTCTCGGCGCCGAGACCATTTCGCAGCAACAGACCGGCGACAAAGATACCGACCGCCCAGCTCGTCAGAATGAGATTGGCGAAAAAAGCAGCGAGCGCGAGACCGAGCGCCCACAGATTGAATCCGAAGAACGCGATGGCGAGAAACGACACCGGGATCATGCCGATCGACAACCGCACAATGCTCATGATCATGAGCGCAAGCAGGAATTCGGCCGGGCGCAGCGGCGACATCATGAGGTTGCCGAGGTTGCGCGCATACATCTCTTCGAGAAATGAAATGGAAAAGCCAAGCTGGCCACGGAACAGGATATCCCACAACAGCACCGCACCGATGAACACCCCGCTGGCGTGAGCAAAAAATCCGGCGTTTTGCGAAATGTAGACCTGCAGAAAACCCCACATCAGCATCTGCACGGTCGGCCAATAGATCAGATCGAGAATGCGCGGCCACGAGGAACGCAACAGATACCAATAACGACGCACCATGGCGGCGACGCGATTGAACGAGAATTCCATGCCGGCATCGCTGTCGATCATTGAGCAGCCTCGCTCTGCCGGCGGCCGCGCGCCACATCGAGGAATACCTCTTCCAGTGTCTCGCGGCCGTAGCGCGAGAGCAGATGCGCCGGTGTATCGTCGTCCTCGATACGGCCTCGCTTCATGATGATGACGCGTTCGCACAGGCGCTCGACTTCCCCCATGTTGTGAGAGGCAAGCAACACCGTTGCGTTCTGCACACTGCGATAACGCTCGAGCCGCGAGCGCACCCAATCCGCAGTGTCGGGATCAAGCGATGCGGTTGGCTCGTCCAGCAGCAACACTTCCGGTTTGTTGAGCAGCGCCTTGGCGAGCGAGACCCGGGTCTTCTGGCCCGCTGACAGCTTGCCCGTCGGCCGATCGAGAAATTCGGTCAGATCGAGCTCGGCAGCCAGGCTGCCAATGCGTTCGTCGATGTTCTGTACTGCGTAAAGCTGCGCAAATACCGACAGGTTCTGCCGCACCGTGAGACGCATCGGCATGTCGACATAAGGACTCTCGAAATTCATCCTGTGCAGCACCCGGTAGCGCTGTTGCGGCATTTGCATACCGAGTACGCTCACGGTGCCCGAGGTGGGTGTGACCAACCCCATGATCATCGCAATCGTGGTGGTCTTCCCGGCGCCATTACCGCCGAGCAGGCCGGTAATCGAGCCCGGGGGCAGCTGGAACGAAATGCCGTCAACTGCCGCCACGCCCTTGTAGCGTTTGACCAATTGGTCGACGGCGATAGCGGACGTGTTTTGCGCATCCATAGGGCGAAAGATGTGACGCTCCGCCGCAGGAAGTGCAAGCCCCGCGATGTGGAGGCAATTTGTGCACGCGCCGCGTGGCGTTAGACTGCCGTATGCCTGTGTTCGGTCTCAGTCACCATCATCCGCGCCGCAACGTGCGCCTCGACACATTGGTGCGGCTGCGCTGGCTCGCGATCATCGGACAGACCACGGCCGTCCTTGTGGTCTACTACGGGTTCGATTTCGAGCTGCCGATCTACGCCTGTCTTGCGGCGATCGTTCTGGCGGCTTGGCTCAATGTGGCGCTGCGGTTGCGTTTCCATATGACGCAACGGCTCGAGCCAGACCGCGCTGCCTGGCTGCTGGCCTTCGACATTGCGGAGCTGGCGGTGCTCCTGTTCCTGACCGGCGGGTTGCAGAATCCGTTCGCCTTTATGTTCCTGGGGCCGGTTCTGCTGTCCGCAACCGCGTTGCCGCCGCGGTTCACACTTTTGCTGGGCGGCTTCGCGGTGGCCTGCGCCACAATACTTGTGTTTGTGCACTATCCTCTCCCGTGGGACAGCGACGATCCGTTGCAGCTACCGCCGATCTATATGATGGGCGTCTGGTTGTGCATTCTTCTCGCGATCGGCTTTATCGGGGTCTATGCTTGGCAGATCACCGAGGAATCGCGCCAGCTCTCGGACGCACTCGCAGCGACCGAACTGGTGCTTGCACGCGAGCAGCATCTTTCCCAGCTCGACGGGCTTGCCGCCGCCGCTGCGCACGAACTGGGCACACCCCTTTCCACCATTTCGGTCATTGCCAAGGAGCTCGAGCGCGCGATCGCACCCAATGCCCCGCATGGCGATGACGTCCGCCTTCTGCGCGAGCAGGCCACGCGCTGCCGCGATATCCTGGCCAAGCTGACCGAGTTGTCGGCAGGCGGCGAGCCGTTCGACCGCATGCGGCTGACGGCACTCATTGAGGAAGTCGTGGCACCGCACCGCAATTTCGGCGTGACCATCGACGTAACCGCACCAGACGACCGCAGCCGCGAACCGGTCGGCGCACGCAATCCGGCTATTCTTTATGGGCTGGGCAATCTGCTGGAAAATGCCGTTGATTTTGCGGGCGATCGGGTTTCGGTCGACGCGCAGTGGGATGAGGAATCTGTCGGGGTCACGATTGGCGACGATGGCCCGGGATTTGCGCCGGAAATTTTGGCTCGAATCGGCGAGCCCTACGTCACCAGCCGCCGGCATCAACAAAATGATACAGGAGACGAACCGGCCGGCCTGGGGCTTGGATTCTTCATTGCCAAGACGCTGCTCGAACGCTCAGGCGCAACTTTATTGTTTGAAAATAGACCCCTGCCCGAAAAGGGCGCGGTCATCAAGCTGAGCTGGAGCCGCAGCGATTTCGAGCAATCATTAACATTCGCAGCGACTTGAGGCGGACTTGCACAATCACTATTTGTTGCGTGAAATTTGTACCCGGCTCGCGCTAGGATGCGCGCGAGGGCGCAAAGCGCTGGTGGTAACGTGGACGCTAGAACGAGTGAAGCCGCCCACCCGGCGGCAAAAGAAAAAATCTCCGGCGAACGATCCCTGCTGATCGTCGAGGATGACTTTTCCTTCCTGCAACGGCTTGCCAAAGCGCTGGAGCAGCGCGGCTTTTCCGTTTCGACCGCAGAGTCGGTATCCGAAGGCTTGCTGCAAGTGGAAAAATCGGCGCCTGCCTATGCAGTCGTCGACATGCGCCTCGGCGACGGCAATGGGCTCGATGTGATATCCGCGCTCAAGCGCCGGCGGCCGGATGCGCGTGGCATCATTCTCACCGGTTACGGCAATATCGCGACTGCGGTGAATGCCGTGAAACTCGGCGCTGTCGACTACCTGGCCAAACCTGTCGACGCCGACGACGTGGTGGCCGCATTGCTCGCATTGGACAACGTCAAGATTGAACCGCCGGAAAATCCGATGTCGGCCGATCGCGTGCGTTGGGAGCACATCCAGCGCATTTACGAATTGTGCGGCCGCAACGTCTCGGAAACCGCGCGCCGGCTCAACATGCACCGCCGTACCCTGCAGCGTATTCTGGCCAAGCGCGCACCGCGCTGATCCTCAGTCGGCATCCCCATAAGGCCCGGTGGGATCGGCGAGCGATTGCAGGCGCATCGCGGCAGCGCGGGCGAACAACAACATCATCGACTTGCGCGTTGCCGGCGGCAGCTTGTGCTCGGGCGCCTCGCATTTGAACTCGGCGCCGAAGGCGTCGGCCACAATCAATCCGGTATCGGGCGGAAAAATCTCGCAGGGCACCTCGATCGTGGTTGCGAAAAACAGCCGGTCGCAGTGGGCGCGATAGTCCTGCCATTTCTGGTCGGCGCGAAAATCGGCAATTGAGGACTTGATCTCGACGATCCAGACTTCACCGCCCGGATCGAGAGCGACGAGATCGGCGCGCCGGCCGGAGGGCAAAGGCAATTCGCTGACCACGCAGCGTCCATGCGCATGCAGCAGCCGCGCGGTGCCGCGCGCGATGGCGAGCGCGGTTTCCGACTGGCGCCCGTCGATGGGCAGTGCAAGCGACGTAGAGAGCAAGGCCATCAGCTGACCTTGCGATTTGATTTTGGCCGGACTTCGGCACGCTCGGGAAAAGTTTGCGCGAGCGCCGCCCTGTTTGCACCGATGACGCCGCGTTCGGTGATCAACCCGGTGACAAGCCGGGCCGGCGTAACATCGAAGGCATAGTTTGCGACCGGCGACCCGTCCGGCACCACCTGCACTGTCTCCAGACGTCCTTCTTTGGTCATGCCCTTAATCGTCGCAACTTCACCATCCTCGCGCTGCTCGATCGGTATCTCGGCGCGGCCATCGGCAACTGTGAAATCGATGGTCGGTGATGGCAGCGCTACATAAAACGGCACCTTGTTATCGTGGGCGGCGAGCGCCTTGAGATAAGTGCCGATCTTGTTGCAGACATCGCCCTGCGCCGTGACGCGATCGGCGCCCACGATCACCACGTCGACGAGGCCATGCTGCATCAGGTGGCCGCCGGTATTATCCGCAATCACGGTGTGCGGCACGCCGTGATGCCCAAGCTCCCAGGCGGTGATCGAGGCCCCCTGATTTCGCGGCCGCGTTTCGTCGGCGTAGACGTGCACCGGCATGCCCTTGTCATGGGCCATGTAAATCGGCGCAGTCGCCGTGCCCCAGTCGACCGTCGCCAGCCAGCCGGCATTGCAATGGGTGAGCACGTTGACGCGTTCGCCCTTTTTCCTGGCGGCAATACCCTCGATGATTTTCAGCCCATGCCGGCCAATGGCCAGGTTGATGTTCACGTCCTCGTCGGCAATCTCGCCGGCGCGGCGCAGCGCCACGTCCGCCCTTTCCAGACGCGGACCGTTGTGCACGGCGGCGAGCGTCTCATCGAGGGCCCATTTCAGATTGATCGCGGTCGGCCGCGTGGCGACAAGCCTGGCATAAGCGCATTCGAGCGCTTCATCGGATGGGTCGGCGCGCAGGGCCAGCCAGATGCCATAGGCCGCAGCCGCCCCGATCAACGGCGCTCCCCGCACCTGCATGGTCTTGATCGCCTGGGCGATATCCTCGAGCGTGGCAAGCCGCACAATGGCCAAGCGATGCGGCAACTGGGTCTGGTCGATGATGCCGAGACTTGCGCCGTCGCTCTCGACCCAAATGCTGCGCATTTGCTTGCCGTCGATTTTCATGGCTAAGAAATAACGTTGTTTCGGCCCGGCGCATAGTCGGGTCCTTTTCGTGCCCGCTCCAAAGGGTTCTGCCATGTCGATTGACTACGAAGTTGAATACGACAATCGCGCCCGGGTGCCCGAACATCCGGAGATTTTTGCCCGCTGGCAGCGTGAGGCGGCTGCCTATCGCGCGGCCGCGCACAACGCCAAACTCGGCATGGCTTACGGACCGTCGATGCGGCGGACGATAGATCTGTTCCCGGCAAGAGACGACAACCATGCCCCGCTGGCCATGTTCATTCATGGCGGCTGGTGGCGTTCGCTCGAGCCTTCGATGTTTTTCCAAATGGCAGCGGGGCCGAATGCGCGCGGTATCACGGTCGCGATCGTCGGCTACGACCTTTGCCCGCATGTCGCGATCGCCGACATCATCGAGCAAATGCGCGCGGCCTGTCTTTACCTTTGGCGCAAACGGCGTCAGCGCATCCTCGTCTACGGTCATTCGGCCGGCGGGCACCTTGCCGCCTGCATGGTCGCACAAGATTGGAAAGCCTTTGCATCCGATGTTCCGGCAGATCTCGTGCCGGCCGCTTACGCAATCTCCGGCGTATTCGATCTCCTGCCGATGGTGCATGTGTCGCAAAACCAGGATTTGCGGCTCGATGAAACGGAGGCCCGGCGCATATCCCCCCTGTACTGGAGCGCGCCGGCCGGGCGAAGCCTCGACGCGGTCGTCGGTGCTCTGGAATCGAGCGAATTCTTGCGCCAGAGCAAATCGATCGCCGAAACCTGGCGGCAAGGCCAGGCGCTCACGCGCTACGAGGAAATTGCCGGCACCAATCATTTCACCGTCATCGATCCGCTGAGCGACCCGAACAGCGAGATGACCGCCCGCATTGCGGCCCTGGCGCACAGCGTCAATTCTGCCGCGATTTAAAACCAATATCGCCGCGCCAACGCGATCGTCAGTGCCGCACCGACAACGACAATCAGCACGCGCACGACATTGCGCGGGATGACGCGCGCAACGTGCGCCCCGATCAACCCACCGAGGATCGTCCCGGTGGCGAGCGCAAGCGTTTGCGGCCACAGCACGGCGCCGTGGGTGGCGAAGATCAACGTTGCAGCAAAGCCGTTGAGACTGGAAACGAAGTTCTTGGCGACATTGGCGGGGCGATAGTCGCCACCGGTTGCCAGCGAGAACACACCGAGCATCAGGATACCGACACCGGCGCCGAAGTAACCGCCGTAAAACGAGACCGGCAGAATAACTTTCAGGCTGACGACGTTGAATGCCATGGCGTGCCCGCGGTCTTCGGCCCGGCCACGCAGCCAGCGGCTGATGCGTTCGGAATAGGCGAACAGCAGCGTGGCAAAGCCGAGCAATAGCGGCACGATCTGCGCGAACATCTGCGCGGGCGTAAGCAACAAAAACGCGGCACCGAGGCCGGCGCCGACAATCGAAGCGACGATCAGACCGACGAATGCGCGATCGAACGACGGCAATTGCGAGCGATCGGTCAAAGCCGCCAGCATGGTTGCGGGCACAATCGATGCAAGATTGCAAACCGCCGCGACCTGCGGCGACACGCCGGTTGCGATCAATGCCGGATAAATTACGACCGCAGCGCCCCCGACAATCGTCGCAATAATGCCGGCGATGATCCCGGTAGCAGCGAGAAAAGCGGCTGTTGTCAAATCCATGCGCGAAAGCTTTTCTTCCGCTTATTCCCGCGGAAGCCGCATTGGATCCCCGCTTTCGCGGGGATAACCGGAATGAGTGCCTGCATTGCAGATTGAATCAGAAAAACGCCTGGATGCCGGTTTGTGCGCGTCCGAGGATCAATGCATGGATGTCGTGCGTCCCCTCGTAGGTATTGACTGTCTCCAGGTTCGATAGCACGCGCATCACGTGGTATTCCTCGGAAATTCCGTTGCCGCCGTGCATGTCGCGCGCGAGCCGCGCGATGTCGAGCGCCTTGCCGCAATTGTTGCGCTTCATCAGCGAGATTGACGGTGGCGCGGCTTTGCCAGTTTCGAGCATTCGCCCCAGCCGCAACGCGCCTTGCAGGCCGATTGCAATTTCGGTTTGCATATCGGCGAGCTTTTTTTGCACCAGCTGATTGGCGGCAAGCGGACGGCCGAACTGTTTGCGGTCGAGCACATATTGTCGCGCGCGGTGCCAGCAGAATTCCGCGGCGCCCATCGCGCCCCAGGCGATGCCGTAGCGCGCATTGTTGAGGCAGCCAAAAGGACCTGCGAGGCCTTTCACATTCGGCAGCAGGTTTTCCTCCGGCACCACGCAGTCTTCCAGCACGATCTCGCCGGTGATCGAAGCGCGCAAAGACAGCTTGCCCTCGATCTTCGGCGTGGAAAAACCCCTGGCGCCGCGCTCAACCAGAAAGCCGCGGATCACATTATCGAGCTTCGCCCACACCACCGCGACGTGTGCAACCGGGGCATTTGAGATCCAGGTCTTGGCGCCGTTGAGCTTGTAGCCGCCGGAGACCTTCTCGGCGCGCGTGACCATCGAACCCGGGTCGGAGCCGTGATCGGGCTCGGTGAGGCCGAAGCAGCCGATGGTTTCGCCGGTCGCAAGCTTGGGCAGATATTTGCGGCGCTGCGCCTCGGTGCCATAGGCATAGATCGGATACATCACCAGCGACGACTGAACGGACATCGAGGAGCGATATCCGGAGTCGACGCGCTCAAGCTCGCGGGTGATCAACCCATAAGAGACATAGCCGAGCCCCGCGCCGCCATATTCTTCCGGAATGGTCGGCCCCAGCAGGCCGAGCTTGCCCATTTCGGGCAACATGCCCGGATCGTATGTCTCGTCGCGGAAGGCCTCGGTGACACGCGGCATCAGATAGCTTTGCGCGAAGCCGCGCGTGGTGTTGCGCACCATGCGTTCTTCTTCGGTCAGTTCGCTTTCGAGATCGAGCGGATCTTCCCAGACGAACGCCGCATCCTTCAGCATCGCCGGCATACCCCCGCGCTTCTCGGCCGCTTGCGACATGAAATCTCTCCCGGAATTTCCTGGACGCATTATAGACCGTTGCGCACCTTGGTAGCCAACGCTTCCAACGCCGGGCTTTGCCCGGTTCGCGCCAAGGCACAGCAGGGCAAGCGTCATCACCCGTGTTCTTTGCGGCGCCGGGTACGCCGTGGTCCCTTTTCTTACCCCCCG
>DATIWJ010000008.1:0-4128 GCA_035519415.1 Pseudolabrys sp. | reverse complement strand
TTGCCGCCCATTCTCTTTTGGTGTGGTGCCGGATTTCGCTTAGCCGACCGGCGCGAGGTTCGTCTCCCGCATGGCGTAATGATCGCCTTCGCGGCTGAATGCGAAGCGGCGTTTGTGAAATGCGGCCAGAGTCGCCCGATGGCCGATTGACACAATGGTCGCGCGGGCAAGTCTCCGGTCCAGCAATTGATAGAGAGCGGCTTCGGCCGGCTCGTCGAGCGAAGCGGTGGCCTCATCAAGGAACAGAAAGTCGGGTGCGTAGAGCAGCGCGCGAGCAATTCCCAGCCGTTGCTGCTCGCCAAGCGACAGCATGCGGTTCCAATGCGCTTCTTCCTCGATGCGGGAGGCGAGGGCAGGCAATCCGACCAAATCGATCAACTCGGCGACCTTGGCGGCATCGAAGGTGCCGGGTTCGGCCGGATAGGCGACCGCGGCGGCAAGAGGCGCAATCGGAAAGTATGGCCGCTGCGGCAGGATCATCACCCGTGCATTTTTCGGCACGGTGATTGTGCCCAGGCCAAACGGCCAAACTCCGGCGAGGGCGCGGAACAAAGTAGACTTGCCGGAGCCGGAAGGGCCGCTCACCAACACGCGCTCGCCGAGCTTGATCGAAAGGTCGCTGGCGTTCACGAGCGGCGTGCCATTGGGCAGCCTTACGGCGAGGTCGTGGAAAGTGACGGCGCTTGCGTCACCCGGCGCAAGCACGATAACTGGCGGCCTGGTCGCGGCTGTTTTCGCCACCGCGATCGATTCATCGAAACCTGCAAGTCTTTCGATCACCGCTCGCCATTCGGCGAGCGCCCGATAGGCGGTAACAAAGAACGAGAGCGCGCCTTGCACGCTGCCGAAAGCAGAGGCCGTCTGCATCAGTCCGCCGAGTTGTATCGCCCCGGCGAAATAAGCAGGGCTCACAACGACAAAGGGGAAAACCGAAGATATCTGTCCGTAGCCGGCGGTCAAAAAGGTGAGTTTCTTCTGGCGCGACATGATCGCGAGCCAGTTTCCCACGACATTGCCAAACCGGTACAGCAGCCGGTTGCGCTCGGTGTGCTCGCCGTCGAGCAGGGCGATCTGCTCGGAATTCTCGCGCACGCGGACGAGGTTGAAGCGGAAGTCCGCTTCATAGCGCTGTTGCTGGAAATTGAGCGCGGTCAGGGCACGGCCGACCAGGTGGGTGAGAACAGTCCCGATGACAGCGTAAATCAGCGCTGCCCAGAACAGGTAGCCAGGAATTGCCCATACCGTTCCGAAAAGGTGCAGCGGCGCGGTTCCGGACAGATTCCACAGGATCACCGCGAAGGAGCCGAGGGTCACGACTGAGTTAAGCAAGCCGAGGCCAATCGGCAGAATGCCAACCCCCGTTGTGCCAGAATCGATGAATTCCTTGACGTCCTCGGCAATACGCTGGTCCGGGTTATCGGCAGCGTCACCAAGCAATTGCATGCGGTAGTGATTGGCACTCGTCAGCCAACGATCGAGATAGGCTTGCGTTAGCCAGCGTCGCCAACGGATCTGCAGCCATTGATTGAGATAGAGCTGATAAACGGCGAGGAAAATATAAATAGTCGCAAGGACGCAGAAGTAGCCGAGTTGATAGATGAACGCACCCCAATCTTTATCCTGCAGCGCGTTATAAAAAGTGTTGTTCCACGAATTGAGCAACACATTGATGCCAACGATTGACAATTCGATTGCGATAACTGCCGCCAGCAGAATGCGTCCGGGCCAGCGATCCTCGGAATAGAAATAGGGGCTGGCAATTCGCCATGCGATGACGAGCGTCGAAGTTATGCCTCTCACGGGAGGTCTCCTGTCGAAACTGGAAAAGCACTGAAGTACATGATGAGTACATGATCGGCACTGGTCACGAATGGCCAATGCCGCGCGGAAATCGATCCGTTTTTTGCCGGATTTGCGCAGAAAAAGGGCATATCAAGGGCGTCCTCGAGTGCGCGCGTGCCGGCCGCCCAAATGCTGCCCAATGTTGCTTCCGACCGCTACAGCCCGTACCATTATGTCTAAGGGTTCGCCCGATCCAGGCCAAAAAGGCCAGGGCGTGGAATAAGACCCGGCGAAAAATGTTCACGGGGTAATGATCCAAGGGAGGGAAAACACGATGCCCAACAATAAACTGCACGCGGCTTCAACACGCCGCAAGTTTCTGGCCGGCGCAACGGTCGCTGGTGCGGCCGTCGTCGCGCCGAACGTGGTCAAGGCGCAGGGGCCCATCGCCATGCGCTTCCAGAGCACGTGGCCGTCAAAGGACATCTTCCACGAGTATGCGCAGGACTTTGGCAAGAGGGTCAACGACATGACTGGCGGCGACCTCAAAATCGAGGTGCTGCCCGCCGGCGCCGTGGTGCCTGCATTCGGTCTGCTCGATGCAGTGTCGAAAGGCGTGCTGGATGGTGGTCACGGCGTGCTGGTCTATCACTACGGCAAGAACACCGCGCTCGCTCTGTGGGGTTCCGGCCCGGGCTACGCGATGGACGCCAACATGCTGCTCGCCTGGCACAAGTATGGCGGCGGCAAGGCGCTGCTGGAGAAGATCTTTAACCAGATTGGCGCCGACGTTGTGTCGTTTCCGTATGCGCCACTCTATTCACAGCCGCTCGGTTGGTACAAGAAGCCGATCCAAAGCGTCGATGATTTCAAGGGTCTCAAGTTCCGCACCGTTGGGATTTCGATTGACCTATTTACAGCAATGGGTGCAGCGGTGAATGCTTTGCCCGGTGGCGAAATCGTGGCGGCAATGGATCGCGGCCTGCTCGACGCAGCCGAGTTCAACAACGCGTCTTCGGACCGCGCTCTGGGCTTTGCTGACGTCTCCAAGGTCTGCATGCTCCAGAGCTACCATCAGAACGCCGAGCAACTGGAGATCAGCTTCAACAAGACGAAGTTCAAGGCATTGCCGCCGAAACTTCAGGCGATCATCGAAGGCGCCGTCGAAGCGTGCTCTCAGGACATGCAATGGAAAGCGATCGACCGCAACTCGCAGGACTACATCACTCTCCAGACCACGGATAAGGTGAAGTTCTACAAAACACCTGATCCTGTTCTCAAGCGTCAACTCGAACTCTACGACGAGATCACCAAGAAGTACGTCGCGAGCAATCCGCTCTTCAGGGAGATCATCGAGTCACAGCTTGCATTCGCCAAGCGTGCGACTCAGTGGGAACTGGACTACATCACAAACCGGAAAATGGCGCACGACCATTATTTTGGTCCAGGCGCAAAGTCGCCAATCTAAAGGCAAATTAAGCGGCAGGGCACCATTCCGCTGGAAACGGGATGGTGCTTTGCACTTAAAAAACAAAAACCAGCTTCGTTTACGGGGGACTGTCATTCATGAACGTGCAAAACGTTCTTCACACGATCGACGGCATCAGTACGTGGGTGGGCAAGGCGGCGGCCTGGCTCATCATTCTGCTCATGACCGTGGTCTGCATCGAGGTGTTCAAGCGCTATATTTTGAACGCTCCGACGGCATGGATTTTCGACGCCGACAACATGATGTACGGCACGTTGTTCATGCTCTGCGGGGCCTACACGCTCGCGCAAAACGCCCATGTCCGCGGCGATTTTCTCTACAGTTCGATGCGACCACGCTTGCAGGCTTCGCTCGACATCGCGCTCTACCTCATTTTTTTCATTCCCGGCATTGCTGCCCTGATCTTCGCGGGATCGTTCTATGCCGCGGATTCGTGGCGCATCCTCGAGCATTCAAACGTCACGGCGAACGGCCCACCGGTCTATCATTTCAAGACGGTCATCCCGATCGCCGGAGTACTGGTGATGTTGCAGGGCGTCGCCGAGATCGTGCGCTGCGTCGTGTGTCTGAAAACCGGCGAATGGCCGAGCCGGCTTGCTGACGTCGCCGAAACAGACGTGATCGAAGAGCAGCTCGCACACAGCGAATATGTCGACGAAGAGTCGCGCAAGATTGCTATCGAACGTGCCAAGGAAATCGACGAAACCGCGCGTCAGCGCGGCATGGGCGGGGACCTCAATACATGAGCGACCCCGCACTCGGCCTTACGATGCTCGCTCTCATCGTGGTTGTTATCATGATGGGATTCCCGACGGCCTTCACGTTGATGGGCCTCGGGATGTTCTTTGGTTTTATTG
>DATIWJ010000007.1:0-3234 GCA_035519415.1 Pseudolabrys sp. | reverse complement strand
CTTGATGGCGACCGGGGCGTTGGAGCCGATCTTGTTCAGGATTGCCTCGGCGTGTGTGATCAGGTCGGCTGCCGGAACGATTTCATTGACGAGCCCGATGCGATAGGCCTCCTGCGCGCTGATCATCTCGCCGGAGAGGATGAGCTGCAGCGCGCGGCCTTTGCCGACCAGCCGCGGCAAGCGTTGCGTGCCGCCGCCGCCCGGAACGAGTCCGAGGGTGACTTCGGGCTGGCCGAACCTGGCGCTTTCAACCGAGATCCTGATGGTGCAAGCCATCGCCGTTTCGCAGCCGCCGCCGAGCGCGAACCCATTGATGGCCGCGATGACTGGCTTGCCGAGGTTTTCAACGAGGTCGAGCACCTCTTGTCCGAAACGGCTGGCGCGCTCGGCGTCGAGCGCGGTGGCATGGGCGAGCTCGCTTATGTCGGCACCTGCGATGAACGCCTTGTTGCCAGCGCCCGTCAGAATGACGCCGCGGATCGCCGCATCGTCTCGCGCGTCCTCGAATGCAACTCGCAGATCCGCCCAGGTCGGCGCGTTCAGGGCATTGAGCACCTTGGGTCGATTGACGGTCACGTAGGCAATCGCACCCTTCTTCTCGTAGACGACATTGGCAAGTTTCAGTGCTACCGGCGGCGAGGTCGCCGGCAGGACGGGAAGCGGGGGTGTAAGCGTTTCTGCTGCGGGGCCCATACTGATCTCTCCTGTCTGAAGGAGCGGACCAGCGAAGTCGCGCTGGCCCGCCGTTACTCCGTCAAATGAAGGCGCCGAGGCCAGTGACAGCCTTGCCGACGATCAGATTTTGCATCTGGTACGTACCCTCGTAGGAGTAGAGCGCTTCACAGTCCGCGAAGAAGCGCGCCGCCTTGTAGTCGGCAACGATTCCGTTGCCGCCTATCAATTCACGGGCCCATGCGACCGTCTCGCGGCACTTGGCAGTGGTGAACGCCTTGGCAAGTGCCGCGTGGGCGTCGGTCAGCTTACCTTCGGCATGGAGCTGCGCCTGGCGCACGATCAGGCACTGCGAGGCAGTGATGTTCGCGATCATTTTGGCCAGAAGGTCCTGCACCAGCTGGAACGATGCGATCGGCTTGCCGAATTGCAAGCGCTCCTGGCTGTACTTCAGCGCAGCCTCGTAGGCGCCCATCGCGCATCCTGTTGCCATCCATGCGACGGCGTAGCGCGTCATCTTCAGCACCTTCGCGGTGTCACGGAATGAATTGCCGCTTTGGAGGCGACTCGTATCCGGCACTCGAACATCCTTCAGCGTGATATGGCCGTTCTGGACCACCTTGAGCGCAATCTTGTTCTCGATCTTCTCGACGCTGAAGCCGGGCGTGGTCTTGTTCTCCACGATAAAGCCCTTGACCTGGTTGTCGGCGACATCTCGTGCCCAGATGATCGAAACATCGCACCAGGGAGCGTTGCCGATCCAGCGCTTCTCGCCGTTGAGGATCCAGCTATCACCCTCTCGTTTCGCGGTCGTCAGCAAGCCGCCGCTGGCACCCGAGCCTACCAACGGCTCGGTGAGGCCGAAACAGCCGATCTTCTCGAGGCGTGCCATCTGCGGCAGCCATTTTTGCTTCTGCTCTTCCGATCCATCGATGTAGATGGACCCCATCGCCAGGCCGACATGCACGCCCATGAAGGTCGCAATCGACGGGTCGACGCGCGCGAGCTCCATCTGGACAAAGCCGAACAAAGCCAGGCTCCCACCTGCGCAGTCGTAGCCATGCATCGCGAGGCCGCCAATGCCCAACTCCTTGATTGCCGGCAACAGTTCGAAGGGAAAGGCGTCTTTCACCCAATAGTCGGTGATGACAGGGGCGACCTTGGATTCCATGAATGCGCGCACCCGCTTCACGATCGCGAGTTCTTCGGCGCTCAAGGTCTCGTAGACCTCGTAGAAGTCGGTATTCGGCGCCGGTAACGGCTTTGACTTATTGGGAGCAAAGGAAGTGGCAACGGCCTTAGACGGCATAGTGACCTCCGCAGAGTTCGTCGGTTGAAAAATCACCGAACAATCGACA
This sequence comes from Pseudolabrys sp., assembly GCA_035519415.1. Classification (GTDB taxonomy): domain Bacteria; phylum Pseudomonadota; class Alphaproteobacteria; order Rhizobiales; family Xanthobacteraceae; genus Pseudolabrys. Next base: position 1,204 of record DATIWJ010000007.1, on the reverse strand, counting down.
TTCAGCGCTCGGATCGCATCGCTTGTTCGCGAGGACTTGCTGTTGCTCTACGTACGGGATCGGTCAGGGCCGCGCCATTGTGCGTTGGGAAGCCTAAACACAACCAAACCGTCAAACGCGGTAGACTAAGGGGCCGCGTAACTTATACGTTGGTGTAAACTGGTACTGTGAAGCAAATTGATAGATAGGCGCGGCCCACTGGTCGTGCATCGCGGAAGTGAATCGTAATTCAAACCATAGGCGAAAGCTTGCTGGTCTGGAGATGATGCTTTCATTTCCTGCAATGGGTCGCTCGTTGAGCGCGGCGGCCCAGGAGGCCGTTTGCGCGCAGTTCCCTGTATGAAAGTGAAGCGTTGTGCGCGATTCGGAATACTCGTGGCGGCGTGCAGGCGCACCACCGTTTATCGCGAGCAAGATGTCAGGCGCGATGGCCGGTCAGCTTTTCGCCGGCGCGCTTCTTCCGACCTGGCTGCGCTCGGGGATGATGCAAGTTTCGGTGTATAACGCGAGGTCGCATTTCAGGCCATCGAGTTAGGCCTTGCACTCGTCTCAAAATCGACGAGTGCGAAGCGCGTCGAATTCCTCGCGACAGGCCCGGCCAAAATCGCTAAGAATGTCGATGGCTTTAGTATGGATGAGCTCGCGAACTTCAAGGAACGTCTTGTTCGGCTCCATGTAGGTATCGATGATTTTCTGTCCCACCTGTTCGGCGCTGACGACCACCCGCGGCGAGGACACGACCCGCATTCGACCAATCTTGGCATAAAGCTCGATCCAGGCTGGAATTTCCGGCTTCTCATGCTGGAGCGCGTCGGCATAGCAATTTGCAGCTTCTTCGATGAATTCCTTGTAAAGTTCTTGGCGACGGATTGTCTCATGGGTCAACCACTGCGCGCGTGTCTGCGTTTTTTGGGTCAGCCAAGACGCGAGGACGGATGTTAGTCCGCCGATGGCAGCTCCTATCAGGGCGGCAAGAGCCGAAATAATGGATGCGTCCATCGACAATCCCAAGGCAACTCGAATGGGGTTCATAGCGAGATCTCCGGTGGTGTTAGTCGGAGGCCTCGGGGCGCCGGTCGATCTGAACAGTTGCAGTCAAGCCGGCGACCAAGCGAACGCCATTCGGTACTTCTTTGATCCGGATGCGCACCGGCACACGCTGAGCCAGACGCACCCAGGTGAAGATCGGGTTCACCGTGGCAAG
>DATIWJ010000006.1:0-3737 GCA_035519415.1 Pseudolabrys sp. | reverse complement strand
CCTCGATGCCCACCAGGCACGGGGGCAGCTTCTCAAAGAATGCGAGAACATAGCGCCGCTTTAACTGACGGCGGATGACCACTTGGCCAGCGGCATCAATGCCATGCACCTGAAACACCGACTTGGCGATGTCGAGACCGACTGTCGTAACCACTTGCATGCTTGGCTCCTCTGAATCCTGGTTGCATCAACAGCAACCATACTCATGGCACTACGTGCCGGTGGAGGAGCCGTCCACAGCATCAAAAGCGGACATGCGAGCCCGCGATTGAGACGCGCCAAGAGAGCCAACAGCGTACGGAAAAGCAGATTGTGCAGTCCTGGCGCTAGCCGATATCTTGGCAGCTCAAGCATTCAGCTAAAGCGCGCAAACATCGGCATCCGGGGAGAAAAACGATGAAAGACCTATCGCGCCCATTCAGCCCTTCACGCCGGAGCCTGCTGGCTGGTCTCGCAGCTAGCCCCGCGCTGGCCGCCATAAGTACGCCAAGCACTGCACAGGCAGTGGGGCCGCGATGGTCGCCGCAACAGGCGCAAGCTGCGCTAAAGGATGCGAGAGGAACGAAGCTCGTCCTGCTCGGCACAGCCGCTGGTCCAGTGCCCGGGCGCTCACGTGAAATGACCTCGCACGTAATGCTCAGCAACGGCTCCGCCTATGTGCTCGATTGCGGGATGGGTGTCACCAATCAGTTCGCCCGAACCGGCATTCCATTCAATGCGCTCAAGTCGATCTTCATCACGCATCACCATGCTGATCACAATATCGAATACGGTCCCCTATTGATCGTCGGCTGGATTCAAGGACTGCCGCTTGACGTCCATGCCTTCGGTCCACCGCCGCTCAAGCAGATGACCGACGACTTTATGCACGCCTACAAGCAGACTGTCGATTTCTGGGCCGAGGACTTCCATATGAAGCCGCTCACATCGGTCAATGTACAGGAAATATCGGCTGCTGGACCGGTCACGCAGGACGACAATGTCAAGGTCTCGGCGATCATCGTCGAACACCCGCCGGTGAAGCCGGCGCTCGGGTATCGCTTCGACTTCAAGGACCGGTCGATCGCATTTTCAGGCGACACCGCTCCGCTCGAAGCGGTGGCGAAGATGGCTAAGGGTGCTGATGTTTTGGTGCACGAGACGATGTATGTGCCCGCGGTCGAAAAATACATCAAAGCTCAGATCGCGCAGGGTCGGCCTGTTAAATTTGAAGCGTTCATGGCGCATATGAAGGCCAGTCACACGCCATCTGAGGATGTCGGCCGCATCGCGCAGCAGGCCGGCGTCAAGACGCTGGTGCTATCGCATCTGACTCCAGCGATTGACAGCATCAGCGATGACACCTGGCGTGAGCCGGCCGCCAAATATTTCAAAGGTGAGATTATCGTTGGCAAGGATCTAATGGTTGTGTGAAACGATCTAAACGGCGAATGTCCGCTATGGATCACAAGGCGATATTTGCGCCGCAAACCGCTATGTCCGCTCCACCCCTAATAGCGACCGCAAAAGCAGATTCCCGGAGAGAGTCATGTCCGCTTTGCTCCCGGAAGCGGACGTGTGCGCTGCACTAGCCCATGTCTGCTACGGGCCAAAAGCGGACATAAGGCCTTACTTGGCGCCATGTATCGAAAGCCGTAGCATCCGCCCGTCAGTTGATCGGGAGGTCGCCATGAAAGCCAATGCTCTACTTGCAGGGCTCGCGTTTACGACATTGGTTGCGACAACTTTGCCCGTATTTTCTCAGCAAGCCCCACCACCGTCAGAGAGGGCAAAGCAGGTCGAAGCTTTGGTCACCAAAGCTGCGGCACTCATCGATAGTAAAGGAAAGGCAGCTTTCGTTGATTTCAGAAAGAAAGACAGCGAGTGGTTCCATGATGACACGTATCTGTTTGTCTACGATTTAAACGCGAACGTATTGCTCAATCCCGCTTTCCCAAAGCGTGAAGGAACCAACGTGAGTGGCCAGAAAGATGCCAAGGGCAAGCTATTTCATAACGAAATTATAAAGACCGCTGAAACAAAGGGCTCGGGATGGGTCGACTACATGTTTCCAAAGCCGGGACAGACTGAGCCATCGCAGAAGTGGACCTACGTGAAGAAGGTAACGATGGATGGGGTTCCGGGCTTGGTCGCTTCAGGCTTCTATCCTGAATAGCAAGCAGACACAGTCAGTGACGTCCGCTTTGGGTCGATTGTGTTGAAAAAGTCGAAAATAAGATGGCGACAAAATTTCGTATGATGTCCGTCGAAGACAAAAAGTCGTAACCGAGTGCCTCGTAAAGAGCTTACGAAGGCCGCCCGTTGGAAATCGGATTGATGATGTGGTCCCCCACATAATTATCGGGTGAGCGCACCAGCGCCTCTAGGAAATTTTGACCGTTGTGAGAGTGGAGTTTTTCAACAGTATCGGCCCTTAGCAGACATGAGGCGTTGCGCTGCACACGTCTGATTTCGGGGGTAAAGCAGACATGGCTCTCCGCGGGAGCCCGCTTTCGAGGTCGCTATCAGGGGCAAAGCGGAGATTCCCTTTTACACTGACACCGAAATGGCCTCTTAACGGGCCTCTTTTGGACCGCTACGATTGTATCCTGAGCTTCGGGGGGCGGCATGCGGCGACGCGACTTCATCGCACTTATCGGTGGCGCAGCGGCAACGTGGCCCGTTAAGGTCCTCGCGCAACAGACGGGCAAGCTTCCAACTATTGGATTTCTGGGTGCAAGTGCGTCGGGCTTTGCTCCGTGGGCGGCTGCTTTTGTGGCTCGCCTGCGCGAACTCGGTTGGGTCGAAGGCCGTACCGTCGCAATTGAGTATCGCTGGTCGGAAGGTCGCCCAGAGCGCTACGCCGAGATTGCAGCCGAGTTTGCACGTCTAAAAGTCGATGTCATTCTCACGGTCGGAAGCGCCGTCCCCATTGTAAAACAAGCAACGAAGGAAATTCCCATCGTCTTTGCCGTGGCAATCGATCCAGTTGGTAGCGGTCTGGTCGCAAGTTTGGCCAAACCAGGCGGCAACGTTACTGGGTTATCGATCCAGGCGAACGAGCTTGCTGGCAAGAGACTAGAACTCCTGCATGAGGTTATGCCTGAGCTCCACCGGCTGGCCATCATGTTTAATGCTGACAACACCCAGCCCGTGCTGGAGATGGGTGAGACTCAGGCCGAGGCTCGCAGGTTGGGCCTCGAAATCGCGCCACTCGCTATCCGGCGGACTGAAGACATCGCGCCCGCCTTCCAAGGCCTGAAGGCCAAAGTTGACGCGCTTTATGTTGCTGTCGATCAACTCATCGTTGCAAATCGCGCACGCATCATCACGTCTGCACTTAGCGAGCGCCTGCCCACAATTTTTAGCGAGCGTGATTTCGTTAAAGCCGGAGCGTTTATGTCCTACGGACCAAGTTACTCAGATTTGTTCCGACACTCGGCGGATTACGTAGACAGGATTCTGCACGGGGCGAAGCCCGGCGATATACCAGTCGAGCAGCCAACCAAATTCGAACTTGTCATCAACCTCACGACGGCGAAGACGCTCGGCCTGACGGTTCCTAAATCGTTCCTACTGCGCGCTGATGAAGTGATCGAATAGACGATATCCGCTTCTGATGCTGTGGACGGCTCCTCCACCGGCACGTGCGTGCCATGAAAGTGGGTGCTGTTAAGGCGCCCACGATTCAGAGGAGCCAATCATGCAGGCAGTTAAGACAATCGGTCTGGACTGCGAAGTCGATTTTTCAGGTGCAT
>DATIWJ010000005.1:0-15053 GCA_035519415.1 Pseudolabrys sp. | reverse complement strand
GATGTCATCCGGATGTGCGAGGATTGCCGCGTGGTCGCGATGGCAGAGGAACAATTTGACCCGTTTGGCGCGCCACAACGCACCAGAGTCCGTACAACGGACGACTACTTGCGTGAACGGCGGGAAAAGGGCGAAGGCTAGTTCTTCCTTGTCGCCTTGGCGAGAAATTCGACGAGGGCTTTGCGATCGTCCGAAGAACCAATCGTCTGTTCGGGCATCTTGGTGCCCGGCGTATATTGTGCAGGGCCAATCTCGAACAGTTTCGAAACGGTTTCCGCTGTCCATACAATGTCCAGCTTCTTCAACGCAGGTGAAAAGTTGTATCCCGGCAGCGTAGCGATACGGCGACCAAATAGCCCAAAGAGCGTTGGGCCCGCCTTGTTTCCCTCATCGGGAGAAAGCGTGTGACAGGCGACACACGCGCGGAATATCTCCGCGCCGTGATCGCCGGCATAAGCTGCGAGCGGATCCCCAGGTGTACCCACCACCACCGCGCCTATTGGCTCACCGCTTGCCGCGTCCCAGCGGCGTATCATCCGGTCGGCACCGCCAGTCAGTAATGTGCGGTTGTCTGGAAAGAATGCTACCGACCATACTGGCAACCCGGGCCCCACCAATGTCCTCGCCAGTTTGCGGGTTTTGCGTTCGATCAAAGCAACCGACCCGCGGATGCCCGCTGCGGCGGCGAAATGACCGTCGGAGGAAATGGCGATGGCAATAATTGGCGTCGACGAGGCTTCGATTTCGCCTGCGATGTCACCCGTCGGCGACAAGAAATAGACCTTACCATTGGCGCCAGAAACAAGAATTTCCCCATCCGGCGCTACTGCCACGGCATTCAAGGGCGTGGGTAAATTGCGAACAATCGCACTTCCGCCTTTCAGCGACCAAATACGTACGGTTGCATCATAACCGGCACTCACGATACTTTTTCCGTCTGGCGAAAATGCCACTCCGTTGACGTTTTGCGTGTTTCCTTCGAGCGCACGTGGCTCACCTCCGGTCAACGGCCAGAGCCGGACGGTATGATCCCACGATGCCGAGGCGAGCATCGTACTGTCGGGCGATACCGCTAAGCCCACAATCGGGCCGGTGTGACCATCAAGAATTTTGTCGGGTTGCTGTTTTCCCAATGTCCATATTGCAATGTGCGCATCCGCACCTGCCGTGACGACACGTCCGTCCCTCAGATAGGCGACGGCATTTACCGCACCGTCATGGAAGCGCAGCACCTGCTCGGCGCTATTTCGCACAAGCGACCAGCGGATCGCAGACGTATCGAAGCTGCCCGATATTGCCTCCGTTCCATCAGCGGAAATTGCCAACGCTTTGATTGGCCCGCCGTGGCCGCGCAGCTGCGCCTGCGCCGGAAGTGATGCCAGCACGATGCTTACAACTATGGCGTATTTTCTGACGGCCACTGTCATTTTGCGCTCGGCTCCATGCCAAGCGCACGGATATTTTTGCGTACGTTTTCCTCCCGTAGCGCCGCAAGAAATGCTTGCACGGCAGGACGCTCGCGCCGTTTGTCGACGATGAGAAAGTCGTAGTGCTCCGCCGAGACTGGCAGGAAGCCGAGACCATAGAGTTTTGCCACCGGTTCAATGGCGAGCCCCCAGTCGGCTCGACCCTGCGCAATGGCTGCCGCAACCGCGTTGTGCGATTTCGGCTGATTGGGGTAGCCGGGGGGGCGCGCGCCATCGAGCAATTTGTCCATAAGTACGCGCGTGCCGGCGCCCGCGTTGCGGTTGACCATGGCGGCGGTTGAATCGGCCAGCACGATTTTCAGGGCCTCGTGTGCGCTGCGGCCTTCAAATCGCGCATCACCCGGCCTGAACAATATGCCCTGCATCCGCCGCCAGCCCGGGGCCAGACTCAGACCCGGCGTCACCAGATGCACATTATATTGTCCGCTCGCCGAATCGATCAGATGAACCGGGGCTATATCGCATTGCCCGCGGGTTGCCGCCGCAACGCCGCCGAGACTGCCAACAGCCAAGGTCCGGGCGGAGAAACCACGGCCGGCGAGTTCCCCTACCACCACATCGAGCGCCACATCATGACTGCCCATGATCACCAAATCCGGCACACGCGCCGCGGTGCCGATCAATGTCACTTGTGCGTCGCTGTCAGGGTCGAGTGCCGACGCGAGTGCGTCGACTTCGAAAAAACCGTCGGCCTGCGAGAAGCTCGTCACCGCGCCGGAACCTTTGGCTGTGGGAAATGCAACGGTACCTTCTTCGCCTTCGACCAGCGACACCAGCACGAATTCCTTGCGACCGAGCTCCGAGGCGACGCGCACCGGCACACGCGCAGTGATCGTCTCTGCGGCCTCAGGTGGCAAACCGGCGCGGGCGCGAATCACCGGCGCAACGAAAGCGTAAAATGTGAAGATTGCCGAGGTGGGGAATCCCGGAAGGACCACAATCGGTTTGCCGTTGACAACGCCGAGGCAGAGCGGCTTGCCAGGCTTGAGTGCGACGCCATGCACAAGAATTCCCGGTTTACCTAACTTGGATACAACACGATGCGACAGATCGCCTGCGCCTTTCGAAGTGCCGCCGGAAAGAACCATCATGTCGCTTGCGGCAAGCGCATTACGCGCCGCTTTTTCAAGGATCATCGCGTCGTCGGGATAGGCCCCCGACAAGATTGGTTCGCCACCGGCCTCAGCCACGGCTGCCGCAATAATCGCCCCGTTGCTGTCATACACTCCCGCCGGTCTAAGCGGCTCGCCCGGCTCGATCAACTCATCGCCAGTCGAGAGCACCGCAACCTTGAGCTTTCGCACTACCTCTATCCGGTCCAGTCCGCACGCAGCCAGCATACCGATCTCGCGCGCACCGATGCGCGTGCCACGCCGCAATAGCGTCTCGCCGCGCGCAATATCGGAGCCGGCAAATGAGATGAATTGCCCAGGCGCCGCCGTGCGGCGCAGCTCGATGCGAGGCACGCCACCCTCGATCAGCTCGGTCTGCTCGATCATAACCACCGCGTCGGCGCCACGCGGGATAACCCCGCCCGTCGCTATCGCGGAGCAGGTCCCTGGCGTAATGGTAACTTTAGGGTCATGACCGCAGACGATGACCTCGTCATTGAGCGTGAATACTTTTGGATTGCTATCGCTGGCGCCCCGGGTATCCGCCGCGCGCACGGCAAAGCCATCAACATTTGAACGGTCGAAAGGGGGCGCGTCGACCGCAGCAACCACATCCACGGCAAGCACGCGCGTGCGCGACTCGGCTAGCGTTACCGATTCGCCTGGGAGCGGTATGAGATCGAGATGCCGCTCGAAGCGCGCGCGCGCTTCCTCCGCCGACACGACTTCAAGGAATTGCTCCTGGCGCGCGGCAGCACGTACGCGCGCGATCAGGGCGCTTTCTTCCCCCGGCCGAAGCTTTCGGCTATCGCTCATTTTGCAACACTCATGGCCACGGCCTTACCTGCACCGGTGTCCCGGCGGAATATCCTTCACTGTCGGCAGGCACCAGGATCCATCCATCCGATCGGGCGAGCGACGATATAGGAAGATATTTCGTTGCGAGCGGCTCGGCCTCACCAGAGTTTCGCCGTACCGGCACGACCTCTGCCAGACCCACAGTCGAACTGACCTTGCGGGCAAGCGGCAAGATTTCTGCCGGTTCGTTTTCGGTGCTTTTCGCCGCCGCAAGCCGATCGAGCAGACGCCGTCCAACCACGAGCCAGACACTGAGCGCGGCGTCGAGCCGCCCCGGCAGAAGCAACACCGGCCTCGCTCCTACAAAACCGAGCGCGCCGGTTTCGCCCGGTGTCAGCGCTACGCCATGGATTGCGAGTTGCCCCTCGCGCGACAGTGTTTGCACGCTGTTATCGTTGCGTCCGCTACCGGTTCCACCGATTGCAACAATCGCATCCGCGCTTTCAGCAGCCATCGCGACACCAAGACCTCGGCCGCTGTCGTCCAGCCGCGACGCGCCGCCCCGGTGTTCGATATCTTCCGTCACCAAACGGGCGGCAGCGTTGATGATGCCGCTGCCGCGGACCGGCAGAACGCGAATACGCGGCTCGCGCACCGTGATACGAGCAACACCGGCAGCAGAAAATGCCGCGAGATCAGTGATGCGCAACCGCTCGCCGGCCCGCCGCAACGGAATTGCCGGATCACTGTCGCCACCCGCCTGCAATACACCATCGCCGGGATTGATCGGGATGAGCGCTTCGGCAAGGCCTCCGGCAACCTTCACCGTGTCGATTGGAGCAACGCTGTCGGTGCCGGCCGGGAGTGCCTGCCCTGCCTCGATACGCGAGGGCGTGCGCACGAGTAATGACGGTGCGTAATTTCCGGCGCCCAGAGTCTCGTCGGAGCTCAGTGCCCAACCGTCCTGCAACGCCAGCGCCGACGCGGGGCGAGCCGGCGCCATTGCGTCCGCGGCAAGCACGCGCCCTAGGGCCGCGGAAACATCGACCGTGCGCTGGGTGACCGCCTTCACTTCCGCGTCGATCATCAAAAGCACGTCGGCGAGCGGCGTTAGCCGTGAGATTTTTTGTATTGCTTCGGATGCCGCCATTTGCCGCGCTTGACCTTCTTGCACTCAGAGACTTCAGTTTAGCTCAACAAAACGGCGGATGCAGCGCAGCTTTCTATTGGTGAAATTGGAGAAGTAGGCGTGTTTACGACCACAAAAGACAAGGCTCTTCTCACCACGACCACCGGGGCGCTGCCCCGCCCCAGTTGGTACAGAGAGAACCTTCGCGGCATTCCGCTGTCGCAAGGATTTTCCCGGCTCGCCTATCGCGAGCAACATTTCGATTGTCTCGCTTGCCACGTAGCAGCACAGCACCGCGCGGGTATTGACATATTTGTGGATGGTGACACCCGCCTCGATGATGACGTCGCCGGGCGTGCCTGGGTGAGCTACGTCACCGAACGCGTCGCCGGCGTTGGCGCCCCGCGCGTTGAAGTGCCACCCGCCGGCTTCATGGCCGACAAAGGGCCGGGCGATTTGATGTGGGAGGTGATCGAGACGCGTATGACGCCGCCGGTGACCGGCAAGATCGGCGAGACGACGTTGCAGCTCGACCGCGCGTACAAGGCGATCGCGCCGATGACAGACAGGCCCGTGAAGATCGGATCGATCTCGGCGCAGATCCTGGCGTTGATGCTTACGAATGAACACTACAAGAACCGGTTCGACTTGCTGATGGATCTGTCAGCCGCACTGAATAAAGAGTATCACGCGCTCGCTGATGCCGGTGCCCTGCTTGTCCAGATCGAGGAGCCGGCAATCCACCAGGTCATCGCCGATCCACAACAGTCCATCAAGTCGGAACAATGGGTCGAAGCGTTTAACGTCGAGGTAAAAGGATTGCGTAACAAATGCGAGGTGTGGTGTCACACCTGCTGGGGCAGTCCGGGAGCGCAGCGAGTGGCGAGCAAGGATCAATCCTACAAGGCGGCGCTCCCCTACCTCGACCAACTCGATGTCGACGTGCTTACGGTCGAGGGCGCATTTAACCGCGGCATGGACCTCGAACACGTCGGCAAGATGATTTCGAAAGACAAGAAAATCGCGCTCGGTGTCATCAGCCATCGTACCCTGCAGGTCGAACGGCCGGAGGAAGTAGCCGATCTCATACGCAAGGCGTTGAAATTTATTGAGCCCGAGCGGCTCATTCTCACCAGCGACTGCGGGTTTGGCCGGCAGTCGATGAGCCGAATGCACGCATTCTACAAAATGGTGGCGCTCACGCGCGGCACCAACATCGTGCGCAAGGAGCTCGGAATTGAAGAGGCCTACATTCCGGCCACGGATAAACGACTGTCGATGATACCACTCAGCCTATGACCGAAACGGTAATGAACCTTCGCGGCCTGAAGTGCCCATTGCCGGCCCTGCGCATGCGCAAGAAATTGTCGACGCTGAAGCCCGGCGACATGATCGTTGCAGAGTGCACCGATCCGCTCACCATGATCGATATACCGAACCTGTTGCGGCAGACCGGCGATACGCTGGAAGAGAAGAGCGAATCGGAAGGGGTGCTTCGTTTTCGTGTCCGCAAGACCTGAGACGGGCGCTCAATCAAGATGGAAGCCCTTGGCACGAACGAAAGCGCCAAAGTCGGCGCGCAGCGGCACCGCATATTGTCGTGCCTTGTCTTCCGACCAGCCATAGAATTCAGAACGACCGAAACGTTGAGCCTCTCGTTGATTGCGATATGGCCGCGTTGTTGCGCGCCGATGGTCATAGGCATCTATCTTTGAAAGGTCATCTCCCGCAAAACGATCTTCATGCACGGTCGTCGCAAGTGACAACCGCGGTGTAATCCCACCCTCTTCCGCCGGCCACCCAACACACATGCCGGCAATTGGGATGACCTTTTCCGGCAAGGCAAACATTTCGCTGATGGTCGCAGCATGATCGCGGATCACGCTGATCGGGCAACAGCCCAGACCAACTGCCTCAGCTGCGCGCAACATCGTGGTCAGGACGATGGCAGCATCGACCGTTGCATTGAAAAACAGATCGAGATGGTCATTGGGAAACGGCTTGCCGCGCATTTGAGAAATTCTTTGCAGACGGCGACCATTCGCGAGGAACACAAGAAATACAGGTGCCTGGCGAATCCATGGCATTTCGGTAAGAAGATCGGTAATGGCGTCAATCTTGTTTCTGTCCCGAACGACGAGAATATCAGCTTGTTGAAGATCGCTTTTCGATGGTGCGGAGAGGGCACACGCACACAGCAACCGCATCAGGTCAGGTGGGATGTCGCGCTCGAGATAGCGGCGATGCACGCGGTGGGCGGCGATCCGGGCAATTTCATCCAGGCCGGGCAAGCCAGGGTCAACTTCCAGCATTTCGCCAAAACGTGCTGAAAGCGCGGCCTCGATGAATGGGGTGAGATCCGGCATTAAACATCTCCTTAATCCGAGGGCTGTTTGCAGACCTCCGGGTCACGCACCGTTGAGCAACAGTCGCTTTCCATCAGTCTCACATTATATCTGTTGCCACGAGTTCCCGAGCGCAGAATTGCAAAAATGGCGAATAGCGACATCGAGACCGTAGTCGTCGGCGGGGGCGCTGCGGGCATCGCGGCGGCCCGGCACCTGCATGAAGCCGGAATTAGATGTTTGATCGTCGAGGCACGTCCCCGGCTCGGCGGCCGCGCTTGGACGGTTGCTGGACCGGAACGGTCTGCGCTGGATCTCGGCTGTGGCTGGCTACATTCAGCCGACCGCAATCCATGGGTGGCAATTGCTGACGAACAAGGGCGCACAATTGACAAGACGCCGCCACCCTGGAGGCGCCGTTCGCTTCCCTATGGATTTCCGGAGGGTGGTCAGCGCGAGTTTATCGAGGCGCAAGAGCAGCTATTCGCGCGCATAAGCGAACGAGCGCAGAAAGAGCCAGATGTTCCAGCGGGGTCATTGTTAGCACCCGGATGCCGTTGGAATAATCTGATCGACGCAGTCGCCACTTACATCAGCGGCGCCGAACTTGAGCACGTCTCGGCTCGCGATTTTGACAACTACGAAGATACAGGTGTGAATTGGCGCGTGGTCGAGGGCTATGGCGCCACGATCGCCGCCTGTGTCGCAAATTTGCCGGTCACACTGGATTGTCCGGTGCAGCAGATCGAGCACAGCGGCAAACGCCTGAATATCAAAACGGCGCAAGGCGTCATTTCAGCAGACCAGGCGATTGTCACCCTCCCGACCGCGGTTATTGCCGAGAACGAAGCACTGTTCGCACCGATCCTCCCCGACAAGATAGAAGCAGCACAGGGCCTGCCGCTCGGCCTTGCCGATAAACTGTTCCTGTCGCTTGCGAATGCGGAAGAGTTTGAAAACGATAGCCGGGTGTTCGGCGCAACTGACCGGACCGCTACAGCGACGTACCACTTCAGACCGTTCGGCCGCCCGCAAATCGAGGCATATTTTGGCGGACGCTTGGCTGCCGAACTTGAAGCGGCGGGAGAGTGCGCCTTTTTCGATTTTGCGGTATCCGAACTGACCCGATTATTTGGCAGTGCATTTGCCCAGAGAGTAGAGCCAATTCAAATCCATCGATGGGGCAGCGATCCGTTTGCGCGCGGCTCATATTCTTATGCGCGTCCCGGCATGGTGGATTGCCGCAAGACGTTGGCAACTGCGGTTGATGGACGTCTGTTCTTTGCCGGTGAAGCTTGTTCCCCTGCCGACTTCTCCACGGCACATGGCGGTTGGATGACTGGTGTCGCCGCAGCACAGCAGGTGATTGCCATGCGGACGCGACGCTGAACTCAGCAGGACGACGTCACCGCATATTGGCGACGCGCCGGAAGCCGCCCAAGTCGAGAATTGTCAACGACCGTTCACGGAGCTTGATCAAGCCAGCGCGACGAAATTCGGTAAGTACCTTGCTCACATGAACGGACGTGAGCCCGGTTGCATCCGCGATATGACGCTGGCGCAACGGAAAATCCATCTCGATAGGCTCGCCGCGCGCCATGCCACGTTTGGCCAGTCGCTCAACCAGGTTCAAGATCAGCCGAGCGATCCGCTCATCGGCAGTCCGGCGCCCCAGATCCACAATCAGCTGGTCTGCCCGTGACTTCTCTTCAACCCACGCTTTCGACAGGTTTTCCAGGAGGTCGGGCCGCTTGAATAGTGCTGGCTTCAATTCGCTGCGCCTAAAAATACGATAGCGAACGTCGGTAATAGCCTCGACCAGATATTGCCCGCGAGAATCAAAAAGAAGCGTCGTCGAGACAATGTCGCCAGGCAAAAGGATCGACAGGATCTGCCGGCTGCTGTCGGACAAAGTGGCGATCGAGGCTGCCCACCCATCGCAGATAACCGGTACCGCGTCATGCAAATCACCGTCGCGACAAACGATTCGTCGGGCGGGCGCGACATGGGTTGATTGATAAATCGGAATTGGTTTTGTCCCGGAGATCGCCCATTCCCCTTGCAGCGTCGACTGGCAGACATTCAAATCAAAGCCAGAACAGATTGCACATGTCGTTTGTATCGCGACGGTGCTCGGATCTTTCCTTATCAGGCCCAGTTGAACGGTCATGGCATTTCGTTCTCGACTTTTCGCTTTGTCCACTCGTGCTCGCAAGGTTTCGCCGCGCATTGCGTGCACATCAAAATAGACCGTGTTCGTTCTAGGTAAAGCTAATTGCGGCACGTGGTTTAATAATTTTTGTCGTTTGCCGCATCGTCTGTCGCTTACGGCAGCGCACGTCTCGTCACCCGATCCCTGACTGGCTCGATTTGGAGCGTTGACCAATCGCGCTTCGTGCAGAAAGGCGGTTTTATTTTTTTTAGTCGAGACAGCAGCCGAGAAGAAAGCCGCTCTCATGTTCGAGCGGCTAGTTTATTCGCATCGCATAGAGATTGAATTTGTAGGCCTTTTCCTGACAGAAATTGCTTTTGCGTAGCTGCTCGACATTGCCATTTATTCCAAATAGAACGTGCGGGACAAATTTTCAGGCGCACTGGATGGCAAAGACTTCTATGCGGGTCCGGTTCTGGGGAGTCCGAGGAAGCATTCCCTGTCCCGGCCCGGCGACGATGCGCTATGGCGGCAACACACCTTGCATCGAGGTTCGTTGCGACGAGCGTGTCCTTATTTTCGATGCCGGCACTGGATTGCGGTCACTCGGCATAGAGCTTCTCAAGGACAGGAAAATTCGTGACGTCGATATTTTCATAACGCATTGCCATCTCGATCATGTTTCCGGCTTGCCATTCTTCGCGCCGTTTTTTCGCGAGGACTATCGGGTTCGTGTTTGGGCGGGAAATCTTTTGCCGTCGAACAGCATCGAACACGTCATGCGGAGGCTCATGAGCTCTCCATGGTTTCCTGTGCCGATGGAGATTTTCAAGGCGAAGATAGATTTTCGCGACTTTAAGTCAGGCGAGGTTCTGCGGCCGCATGAGAATGTCGTTCTGCGAACCGCGCTGCTCGATCATCCGGACGACACGAACGGCTACCGCCTCGAATACGGCGGCCGCGTGTTTGCCTTACTCTGTGACACTGAAGGTTTTCCCGGCAAACGCGACGCCGAGATGATTTCGCTGGCGCGCCGAGCCGACCTCGCAGTCTATGATGCGACGTTCACCGAGAGCGAAATTAAGTCCAAGGCGGGTTGGGGGCACTCGACGTGGATGCGCGGTATTCATTTGGCAAACGAAGCCGACGTCAAGCACCTTTGTCTATTTCATCACGACCCATCGCATGACGATGATTTCATGGACAAGCTTGCTGCTGAGGCGAATGATGCACGCGCCGGAACAATCACGGCGCGAGAAGGCCAGATTATCGATCTGTGATTTGATCGAGGGCGGCAGTCGCGATCGTGTGGGTGCCCTGCTGATCGAGGGCAAACAACGGTCGATAGTGGTGCACGTCCTCAGCGTTGAGGATCGCCATCGTGCGATTGTCCAGGATTAGCCAGTGCTGTTCGTACCGGACGGCGACGACCGCGTGGCCCACCTCACGTTTGTCGTCTTGAACGATCACCAGTCGGAGATCTTCAGACAGGACTCCCAATTCGCGAAGGGCGGCGTATTTTACGATTGCATAGTCTTCGCAGTCGCCGGCTTCGCTGCCCAGCGTTTGCAGGGGCGACGCCCAGAAATCGGCCAGGCCGTACTGGGCCCAATCGCTCACCGGCCTGACCGCCATATTGACCGCCCTGTTGAGCCATCCCAATCGGACGCGACCTTCCTGCTTGCGAACAAGATCGACAATGGACAGGAAGCGGCGCGCGGCTTGAGAGCACGCGGTTTGCTGCGAACGGCAGGCCGCTACGACGGTTTCGTCGGCGCGGATACGGGATTGCAGCTCTGTCCACTTGGAAGATATTTCTCCGGCAGTCATTGAATTATTCAGCAAAGCGTCCTTGCTGCGCGCCAGCAAATCATTGGCAAACGTGCCGAGCTGGGGCACAGAAAAGTCGCCAGATTTATTGTCGGATATCTGCTGAGCGCCAGGCCAGTCGATTCCATTCGGTTCCGGCACCGATGCGGATTGGCTCGAACGCACATTTGCGAAGGCAGCGGCGCAACAAACCGCGACCAAGAAAACAATACGCCCCATCCGGACAAAAGCGGACATGACCGAACGCCCCTGTTCCCGGCATGTCGGTCGGATTTTTCCGATCCCATGTCCGGCGATTTACCGGACGTTCTGCACGCAAACTTTTGCTGTCGGGTTTAAAAGCCGCGTGTTGCACGGCCTTATTCGGTGTTGGGGTGAACGGATTCTGAAAAGTGGCGAGGGTCGATATTGCGGGCCGGAAATATGCTCAAATAACCCTGACCCACGGAACGCGCGCGGCCAGAGTTCCAGGAGTTACCCGAACGTTAATTGATTGATTGTCGCTTAATGGCGGGCACATGCCCACGCGTTGAGATCAGCGTACGCCGTAAGTCGTAAAGTCCTCGGCGATCCTGGTCTCGAGTCTCTTTGCCGCCTCGAGATCGGCATTGCCGCCCGCGGCGTCGCCTTTTTTGATCCGCGCTAGCCCGCGCCCATAAAGCGCACTCGCCATTTTCGGCGCGACACGCAGCGCCGAATTATAATCCTGAATGGCGGCATCGAACTGACCCAATTTCAGATAAATCAGCCCACGCGAGTCGAAGGTCGCGGCATCATTTGGCTGTATAAGAAGCGCCTTGTTGCAGTCGGCCAGTGCCGGCTGCAGCTGGCCGAGCACGGCCCGGGTCCAGCAGCGCCCATTCCATACCTCGTCCAAATCTGGCTGAAGGCGTATCGCATCGTCGTAGTCGCGCGACGCATTTTGAAAATCGTGTCGTTTTTGATTTGTTTCGGCACGGTTGGCAAAAGCTCTGGCGTAAGCGGGGGTGAGCCTGATCGCTTCGTCGAAATCCTTGATCGCACGGTCGAGCTCACCCTTTTTCAGGAGAGCGACACCGCGGTTGTTGAACGGCTTCGAGAAGTCCGGATGGTTTTTAATCGCCATATCATAGTCGCTTATAGCGAGGTCATAATTGCCTTTCGCGGCATAGGCATTGCCTCGATTGTTGTAGGCAATCGCCAAAACCAAACTTGTTTCTTTTCCAGACTCGATGAGCGCCGTGCAGCCTGTAATCTGTGGTTCTACCGAACTGCGGTCGACGCCGTTACACAACTCCACATTTTTTAGTTTGCCTTTGAGTTCTGTCGCGTCTGGTGTTGCCGCCCTCGCGCCTACCGGAGGCATGCCTAGCGTCGATACGAGTACCGCGCTGGCGAGTATGCCCACGCCTCGCCTGAGCAGCGAAGCCATTAGAGATTTCGCAATGGAAAGATTAAAGACGCGAGCTGCCTTTTTCTCGCAGTGATAGTGATGCTGAGGTCGCTGTTGTGAGATCGGCTGTGCTGGCATTGATTACACCAATAACAGCTTGACCCAAAACGTCAGCACCCTCGGCAGATTTCGAGATTGGGCTTTGTGCGCTCTTCTATAATGCCCGGGCCTGATGACGCCGCTGGTCTGGCATTGCCGTTGCCAAAGCGCTGCATGACCTTATCCTTGCCCTCTTCGATGAGGGTGGAGAACTTGACACTGCCGTCATCCGAAATCTCGACGCGTGGCGTCGTTCCTCGAATACCCATAGTAGCGACGGGAGTATCGACTTTCATGTCGCCGCTCTTTGCGATTTTGCCGGCAACGAAAGTGAATGTTCCCTTGGTCAGGCTCATCAGACTCGAATTCGACTTGCTATTGGGATCATAAACAAACTCGGTCATTGCCATGCGGGCATTGCTGGACAGATCGAATGCTGTCCCATCGGCGAATGTAACGCCAACGCGACTATCGGCGCCGGTCGCCAGCACATCTCCGAGATAAATGGGGTCGCCAATTTTTGCTTGGCCGGGTTGATTGCTGAGCGCCGCCTGGAGAACCACCGCATTGACGTGTTCGATCGTGACCGCGCCCGTTGCGCTTACCACCTTGCCGATAGGTTTTACCGAGATGTTTTGAATGGCCGGTTGAATGGGAGCGCTCTGCGTCAGCGCTGGCTCGGCCAAAGCAGCCGACAAAACGCCACCCGCTACGAAGACGGCAATTGCATGCGCGCGCATCGTCCTACCCTCTCAAGGGGGTGTCCCTTGAGATAATTAGCAGTATTGCCGTGGCGCAGCAATAAGCCCGACATATTTATACTGAAAGCCTTTAGCTTCATCTTTTCGGCGTGCTCTTTAGCAGGTTCAACCAGTACGGGGGACGGAGCTTCATGGAACTCTAAAACCAGCATAAAACCTTCAAAATAAACCATTAATTTGAACCTACCGATTGCCGGGCCGTTGATTTAAATTGTAATCAAGGCGATAGTCTAAGCTGAAACAATTGAGCGCTGGCAGCGAAACTAAACCAAAAATACTGCCTAGGCCCGGCGCTGGATACGGAGAGGCGGGGCTAGTGTCCGGTCAACGTCGCGCTATGCCCGATGCGAGCGCTACTGGCTTTGTACTAAAGCCGGCGCTCGACTCCCGATTCGTCATTGGCAAAATCGAAACGACCACCGGGTCGTGCATGCTTACGCGATCGGGCGACAGTCCGGTTCAAATCGGTCTTGGTGATCTGGTCTGCAAAGGTGACATCATTGAAACCGCATCCGGCGGCAAGGTCGGCATCCGGTTTATCGACGGTTCTGTATTCAATTTGTCAGACAGCGCCCGCATGGTGCTCCAAGAGTTTGTCGCCGATGCCGCATCGCCCTCGGCTCTTTTCGATATCAGCAACGGAACGTTCGCTTTCATCGCCGGCGAAATGGCGAAAACCGGTCGTCTCAGCATCGACACGCCTTTTGCGCGCATCCGGGGCCGCGCCGGTGCCGGCGGGATCGGTATGCTCTCGCTCGCCTCGCTGTTTTTCGCCGCAATGGAGCAAAGTCGGGCCGGGGACTCTGAGGTCTCATTCCTGGATGACGGCCACATAAACTTCAAAGATCTGGCGGGCGACTACGGTGTTGTTCAGCTGGACCTTAAAACGTTCCCACCTCGGACAATCCTTGTCGATGACCCGGGCGAAACAATCGTCCTGCGTCCGATCGGAAGCTCGATCAGCGAGAGCCACGTCACCAATAGTCTCTCGCAAATGCTGCAATACCAAAACGACCAACAAGAGGTGCTTCGTACATTCGTCGCAGGACAAGGACCTGCAGGTTTCGGAAATGGCGGATCGGGTACGCCCCCGCCTGAAGCTCCCACGTTTCAGAAAGCAGCCTTAGAATTACAACCACCACCGCCGTTTATACCGCCGCCACCCTCAAACGGTGGCACGGGTGGTTCTACGAGTGCTGCCTTAGATTTCGTTCCGCCGCCACCACCACCGCCGCCGCCCGGTCCCACAGCCGGCGGGACCGTCGAACTTCTTAACACGACCGGCGACTCGATGGCCGACACGGCTGTCGGATCGCTTGCATTCAGCGGTGTGGACCCCGGCACGCCGACTTTTGTCTGGTCGGGCGGTCCCCTGACGGCGACCCAGCAGGCGACCCTGCTTGCGGCGCCGCCCCAGCTTAAGTTTACCGGCGCGGACTTGACCACCTTCAATTTCAGCATTCCGGACAATGCGCTCGACTTCTTGGCCAAGAATGAAACGCTGACCGTTACCTATAACGCAACTGTGACAGATAATCTTGGGCACAACTTCACGCAGCAGGTCGTCGTCACCCTCACCGGCAGCAATGACTTACCGGTGATCACGACAGCGACGAGCAATGCGTTCCCGGAGTTGCCGGGAACCAACAACGCGGCACCAGATTCGGTGGTCGGCACGATCAGCTTCACCGACGTCGACCTCAGCGATGGGCCGACGGTCACAGCGCCATTTGACCACTATGGCTACCTTGCCGCCGACGGCGTCACGGCGCTGACGCTGACCGCGCCCCAGCAGAGCGCGCTGGAGACAGCGCTCGCCATCGCGCCGGCCGACGACAATACCGATAACGGCTCGGCGAGCTGGACCTACAGCGTCGCCGACAACGCCCTCGACTTCCTGGCCAAGGGCGAGAAGCTGACACTGACCTACATGGCCACGGTCGATGACCACAACGGCGGTGTTGTCAC
>DATIWJ010000004.1:0-17462 GCA_035519415.1 Pseudolabrys sp. | reverse complement strand
CACCTCGAAACGAGTTCTCCCTTGAGAGCCGTGGTAGACCACCACGTTGATAGGCCGGGTGTGTAAGCGCGGTAACGCGTTGAGCTTACCGGTACTAATAGCTCGATTGTCTTGATTGCTCTCATTTCCAATGCCCATTCGCCTTCCCTCGGGAAGGCGTTTGGAGAGCACTGATATAGACAGACCAATCTTGCTTCATCCGTCCTTGGCCGGCCTGGTGGTATTTGCGGAGAGACTGAACCCGATCCCATCCCGAACTCGGCCGTTAAACTTTCCTGCGCCGATGGTACTAAGCCTCAAGGCTTGGAAGAGTAGGTCGCTGCCAGGCCTGCCAAGGACGTTGCTTCTCCTCGACACGATGTTCGATTTCAGAAAGGCCGCCGTCACTGGCGGCCTTTTCTTTTTCTTTACTGCGTCCGGGAATTGCGTGCCGACCATAGCGCTGTCATTCGCCGGCGAAAGGCCTTTGGCTTCTCCGCGAACAGGCGGCCAGCGATTCGCGCCGCGGATTTCAAATGCGCGTTGCGGCGCGCCTCTACGAGCGGTGCCAACCGTGACCGCCAGGGTGCCAAAGGCTGGTGTGGAGCAGTGAAGTTCGTAAGCACCGCAAGATCCTGGCAGGAGCCGAGCTGATTACGCAGGCGCTGCGCTTCTTCGGCCCAGACTTTTCCGAGACGCGGCCAAAGCGGCTCAACAAGATCCATCTGGTGGCGGTGTTCGACAACGCGGCGGCGCAAGTCGTGCAGGTGCTCGGCCTCTGAATCCGCCCAGCGATCAGGCACAAGCTGTCGCGCGCGGCGATAGGTAGAGGTCAGGCCATCGGTAACGGTATCGAAGTCGATCGCTTTGAGCGGCCAGCGCTCAAGCGAAAGCGTGGCGTAGTCGAGATATCGCGAGATCCGCTCGCGCGTACTCCGTGTAAAGCTTCTCGCGCCGGCCGCGTCCCGCATTTCGGTCAGCCGGGCGCGGATCGATTCAATTGATGTCGCAGAGAACGGTTGATCGGTTTTGCGGAGATCGGCCAGGGCATCCAGCGCCGATTGGGCGTCGCGGGCGCCGGCCACGGCGCGCATTAACTCGCGTGCTTCCGTACGTAACTGGTTGGCTTGCTCGCCAAGCGGGCGTGCGAGCAGCCGCAATAAGGCGCGCCAGCGCTTAAGAGCCTTACGCACCTCATGAACCGCCTCGGGCTCGGAAAGCTCGGGGTCCGTTAGGGCGCGGCGGCCATCGGCGATAATCAAACGCGCGGCGGCCGCGAGACCGTCGCCGAAGCTGCTGTCGCCTCCGCCAGCAACCCCCCTCATGCCAGTCTTTTGCCGCTGTTAAGTGACATGTTGATGAAAACCAACGCTTTTCACCCTTCCCATTGGCAACCGCCGTTGCTACATACCCCCTCGAACGGCGCGGGCGTTGCCCCGCGCTTAGCATTTTGACGCGGGGTGGAGCAGCCCGGTAGCTCGTCAGGCTCATAACCTGAAGGTCGTAGGTTCAAATCCTACCCCCGCAACCAATAACGCCGTCGGGTCAATGACCTGGCGGCGTTGCAGTTTGACGATCGGTCCGAGTGTTGGCTGTGTCAACAAAACAAGAATCGGCAAGCTCGCTATGTCCGTGAGTGCTGATCCATGCTGCCAAGCAACTGCGCGTTGGAAATGTTGGTCTGTCCAGTGATGGAGAGCGCGCACTCCCCGGACTTAATGTAGAATTTCGCGGTACTTTCGGCCCGCCTATTGACGGGCGCGGCAGGATGACGTCGCTGACTTGGCGTTCCTTTTATCGCTGCCTGCGAAGATTATCGGTATTTCACGACTTCGACAAACTCGTCTTGGCACCTCGGGCACTCAAAAGTGCGCCTGATGAGCGCTACGAGACGGACCGGCGTGTCCCTCTAGTTCACCGGCCTTTTGAGCGGATATTGCGCGCTCGCGTAGAGTGCCTGAATGTCCTTGTAGTTGAGTCGCTGTTCGTTAATCTCGATGCATGCGCCAAGCAATAACAGCTCTGGAAGCTCCTCGACCGCAAAGCGAATGGCATCGGCTGCCGTTTCGAAGCGGCGATAAGTGACCTTCTTCGCGCTCTTGCGATTGCGCCCAGGATACAATTCAGCTGGTGCGCTGTAATCAAAGCTGTACACGCTGCCCTCCAGCATTCGCCTGCGAAACGATCCATTAATATGTGGGGCGCCAAAGGTGTGTTTAACAGAGCGGGTAAGCACTTTATTTCGGTTGAAAACGAGCGATTGAAAGGATGTCCTGGTGTCCGCTTTCAGGGGAAAAAAAGCAGACATGCCCCTTTGCGAGAGTCCGCTTTTGCGGTCGCTATTGGGTAGTACGGACATGGCCTATTGCGCCACACATGTCTGCTGCTGGACCCAAAGCGGATATTTGGCGCATATGAACTGCATTCAGTTCATTTGAGGTTGACTTCCACCTTTTCCACCTTCCCATTGAAGCGGAAGGGGCGCCGGTCGAAATAGTCGAGCGAAACGACCGAGCCGAGATCAACGCCGACATCGAAAGTTTCGCTCGCGGAAAAGGCCGCTGGAACAGTCCGATTGACAGTGGCGCGTGCGACTTCCTGCCCGTCGACCTTCAACACCACATCTGCCGGAGACAATGGCTTCGGGCTTGCCAACTGGGTCGTGACTTCGATACGCCGCTTGCCGGGGGCGACCTTCGAGGCCGAGCGCGCGATAGTCCGCTCGATGATCATCATGTTGTATTCGTAAACGAGCTGTCCCTCATTCATATAGAGCACAAGCCCTCCTCCCGAGCCGCCCAGTGCGTAGAGCACGCCTGAGGCATTCTCGCCGATCTCAGCATCGACGGTCACCGTGCTGCTCTCACGGCCGAGACCCGGCGCGGTGAATTCAGGCATGCGAACCGTGTTGGCGTCGAATTGCCAGCTCGTATAGGGCGTCTTGATACGGTCCTCCGGATGCAAGCGGAGCCAGATGCCGGCGCCGAGCGGGTAGACCTTGTTGGCCTTGGCCTGCTCGTCGAACGCTTTCTGCAACTCCGCGAGACGTTTCGACTCCTTCGCGGCCAGATCGTTCGCTTCGGAAAAATCTCTGGCGATCTGGTAGAGTTCCCATCGGTCCTTGGCCGAATCCCATTGCGCAAGGCCGGGTGCGCCCGGCAACCACGGCACGAGCGGGCCAAACGTGGCTGCGATCCAGCCGTCCTGATAGATGGCGCGACTGCCATTGTTGTCGAAGTACTGCACAGTCTTGCGCGTGGGCACCTTCGCGTCGTTGAACGTATAGGCCAGGCTCACCCCGTCGATCGGGTCCTGAACAAATCCTTCGACAACCTTCGGCGGCTTGATGCCGACGATCTCGTAAATGGTTGGCGCGATATCATTGACGTGGTGAAACTGGGCCCTCGGCGTTTGATCGGGTTTGATACCCCTCGGCCAGGAGATGACCATCGGGTTGCGCGTGCCGCCGAAGTGCGAGGCGATCAGCTTCGTGTATTGAAACGGCGTGTTTCCGGCCCATGCCCAGCCGGCGTGGTACATGCTGTCGGTCTTGGGCGTGCCCAGTGCGTCAAGACCGCCGATCTTCTCCAGCGCGGCGAGTTGCTGTTCGACGGTATTCGGGATTCCATTCTGTGCCAGCAGTTCACTGATCGTGCCGTTCTGGCCTTCCGCGCTGGCGCCATTGTCGCCGAAAATGTAGAAGACGATCGTGTTGTTGCGAATGCCGAGGCGGTCGAGTTCGTCGACCAACTTGCCGGCCTGGACATCAACATGCTCGACAAAGCCCGCGAAAATCTCCATTAGCCGGCTCTGGAACGGGCGCTGTTCCGGCGGGATGCTGTCCCATGACGGCATGTTGTCGGCGCGCGGGGTCAGCCTGGTATCGGCCGGAATCCAGCCCAGCTGCTTCTGGCGCGCAAACACCCGCTCACGATAGGCATCCCAGCCGTCGTCGAATTTGCCTTTGTACTTGTCAGCCCATTCCTTGAAGATTTGATGAGGTCCATGCCCGGCACCGGGCGCCCAGTACAGGAAGAATGGCTTGTCCGGCGAGAACGCCTGGTGGCGTCGGAGCCAGTCGATGCCGTGCTGGGCGAGGTCTTCGCTCAGGTGGTATTTCTCGCTGTGTGGTGGTTCTACCGCATTGGTATTCTCGAAAAGGCGTGGCTCCCATTGCGATGTCTCGCCGGCAATGAAGCCGTAGAAGTAGTCGAAGCCATGTCCCGTCGGCCAGCGATCGAATGGGCCCATCGCTGTCGTCTGGTTCGCTGGCGTGTTGTGCCATTTTCCGATGGCAGCCGTGTTGTAACCATAGAACCGCAAAACCTCCGGCATCGTCGCCGAGGTCTTCGGGATCACCCCGGTGTAGCCATCCCAGTTGACGGCGCGCTCCGCAATCGTGCCATTACCGACACGTTGATGATTGCGCCCGGTCAACAAAGCCGCGCGCGTTGGCGAGCAGATCGAAGTCGTGTGGAAAGTATTGTAGCTCACGCCCTGGTTGGCGAGCTTGCTCAGCGTCGGGGTATTGATCTCGCCGCCGAACGTCGAAGCCTGACCGAAGCCGACGTCATCCAGCAATATAATGAGAACGTTGGGCGCATCCTTGGACAGGTGGCTCGTCTCCACGCGCCGCTGGTGCTTCGAATCCTGCAATCTCGGTGCGGCGATGCTCGCCGAGGGCGCCGGTGGAAATGGCAGCACAGAGCCATCATTAGGCGTGGCAGCGCCTTGAGACCAGGCCGGGAAGACGCAACTGCAAACCAGCAGGAGCGCGCATGCGCTCGACCGGATGGTCGTCTGAATACGAGTCATATTTTGTCCTGCGGGAACGAGTTACTTCTTCGGCAGCACGGTCTTCTGGTGCGGCAGGCCGCCATCGCCGATGTCGAAGTCCGGGTCGAACACCGTCTTTCCCTGCGCGCCGAGATAGTCGGGCTGCGCCTTCAGCCATTCACTCATCTTCTGCTGCTTGGCATAGGCGATCAGGCGGGCCTCCAGGTCGCGGACGACGTCCGGGTTCTGCGCGGCGACGTCGTTCTTCTCGCCTGGATCGGCAGTCAGATCGAACAACTCCGTCTTGCCCGGCAACAGCGCGATCCTCACCAGCTTCCACTGGCCTTTTATGATGGCTCCGCGGAAGGCTTCGACGTTCACCAGAATGTCGTCGTGCGGCGATGGTTGGCCCTCGGCGACAGTCGCCCAGATGTTCTTGCCGTCGAGCGGCTTGTCAGGATTGGCCTTGGCGCCGGCCAGCGCCAGCACGGTCGGCATGATGTCCACCATGTGCAGCGGTTCGTTGACCACGCGCGGCTTGAGCTTGGCAGGCCAGTTGAAGATGGTCGGCACGCGGACACCGCCCTCGTGCAGGCTGCCTTTGCCGCCACGGAGCTCGCCATTATTCGCCGGCAAGGCTGCGACGTTCATCTCACTGCGCTCCTGTTTGGAGTGTGCGCCGGTCGCAATTAGTGCACTGCGCGGTCCGCCGTTGTCACTCGAGAAGATGATCAGCGTGTTGTCTCGCAGACCGCGCTTGTCGAGCGCTGCGACGATTCGTCCGACCTGGTCGTCGACTGACGTGATCATCGCCGCATAGGTGCGACGCGTCGGATCCTTGATGGTGGACGCGTAACGATCCTCGTCGGCCTTCTGGGCCTGGTAAGGCGCATGCGGGGCCAGCGACGCGAAATACAGGAAGAACGGTTTGTTCTTATCCTGCTTCTCGATCATGTTGACGGCTTCGTCGCCGATCAAAGGCAGATAATAGGTCTTCTCCTGCAAGAATTTCCCGTCGCGCTGCCAGTCCACGATGCCGCCGCGTATCTTGGTGAAGTAATCCACCTCGCCGACGAGGTTGCCGTAGAAGTGATCGAAGCCGCGATTCTGCGGCCAGAACTTCTGATCAGCGTGACCCAGGTGCCACTTGCCTACCATCGATGTGCTGTAGCCAGCCTGTTTCAAGGCCTGCGGCAGCGTCCATTCGTCGGTCGGCAGCCCGTAGGTGTGGTTCGGGAAGATCACCAGCGTCTGCAGGCCGTAGCGCATCGGGTAGCGGCCGGTCATCAAGGCCGCGCGCGCCGGTGTGCAGACCGGCATGCCGTGGAAGGATTCGAGTTGCACGCCTCCCGTGGCAAGCTTGTCGATATTCGGTGTTTTGATGTCGCTACCGCGATAGCCGAGATCGGCGTTGCCGAGATCGTCGACGAGGATGACGATGACGTTAGGCGGTCGTTCCTGAGCGTTTGCAGCGCCGCAGGGCAACCACAAGTAAATAGCGCTAATGATGGCGATAAGCAGACAGCGTTTTGTGATCATGGTAGAAAGCGTTGTCATTCTTTTAGAGATGACCGTCGAGCTGGACCTAGGTCCTATCGATTTTCGGTGGTTGTGTCGCGACAGTGGCGTAACGGCTTTACGACCGCACATTCTGATGGTCATGCTAAGCGAGCCGGGCGCTTAAGCCATTTACGCTCGATGGTCGAATTCCCGCACGTTCGGTAATCCGAACAAGGTCTGCCACGGTTCGTACGCCCATTTTGTGCATCACTCGCCCGCGGTGCAGCTTAACCGTCTTTTCAACAATCCCGAGACGCGCGGCGATCTGCTTGTTCAGCAACCCCGCGACAACGTGAGTCAGAACTTCCTTTTCGCGCGGCGTCAGTTTCTCAATTAGGTCATTGATAGACTCTAATTCGCTTCGGTGCTCCCGCACTTTTGTCTCTTTCTCGCTTGCCAGCGTAATGGCCGCCAACAGCTCTCGCGATCTCACCGGTTTGGTCAAAAAATCGATGGCGCCTGCCTTCATGGCCGCGACACTGTCCGGAATTTTACCCTTACCAGTTATGAAAATTATCGGCCGCGCGGCCCCGCTGGCCCCAAGGGCTGCTTGCAGCTCAAGGCCATCCAAGTCCGGCATTGAAACATCGAAAATCGCACACCCTCGCACGGATGCGTCATGTTCTGAGAGGAACTTACGGGCGGATGAAAACGCCCGCACCTGATAGCCTTTCGCCTCAAGCATCCTGGTCAAGGCCTTTAACACGTCGCGATCGTCGTCGACCAGGAACACAATGAAATCAGCGTTGCTCATTGCAACATTTCCGGCGCCGTGCAGCGTGAAATGGCCACGTCGCGCCGCGCTCGACGCGACTTGGTGCTTGCCTACTGATCCCCGCACAGCAAACCACGTCTGGCTATTTATCGAAATGTCCAGGGCCCCCTATTGACTTGAATCAAATACGACCAACGCGTTGATGGCACCAGAAGTTGAATTTTGCTCGAGTTCGATGGAAAACCAATTTGCAAGAGCGTTGAGCTTATTGATCGCCCGTGGTGAGACCGCGCATGTCTCTGCAAGTTGGCAGAGAATAAAAAGAGTGCGGCCGGCTCCGGGGACGAGCCGGCCGCGCGCAACCCGGTCGAGGGACGGTGGGGGCAGGGTAAGACCGAGGTCGCGTAGCTTATTGGCCCGCTGTCTGCGGGGCCTTAGTGCGATTGCAGCGCTCTTCTTCCGTTCTCTAAGCCGGGCTAGCGAACAACCGAACCGCTGTGCTCGGTAAAGACCATGGGCGTACCAGCCTTGATCACAGTAGGGGCGCGTGCGGTCATAATGTCGGTGCCAAGGTTGACTTCGCGCCCGGAGATTCCAATGACCGTGATCAGCAGCGCAGTGACGAGCCCAACCGCCACGATCTTGAGGTGGGTGGTGCAGTCCGCCGTATACATCGACCAGTTCACGGCATCTCCTCCGTTTGTCGTGTCGAGACCAGGACCAGCCTAGACTCGCAACCCGATGGATTCGACTGCACTTAGGTCCAGTGGACCAAAGCCATATAAGAGCCACCGCCTAACCGCGGTGCGCGTATCAAGCCGTGCAGTGTGTGAATATATGTGCACGTGTCGGATCGGTGACTGGGCTGAAGGCTGGCTCGCAATCGAGCAGTATGGGCTGGTCTATCGGCGCTATCGGCAGCCGATTGCCTTTGTAGGCCCGATTGACCGAAATGGTGACACCCGCTGCATTGTCAGCGCTGACGGGGCTCGTTAACCCGGTAATCGCGCCGGCGATGAAGCAGCTCAAAAGGGAAGCTGCAGCTATATCCTTAAGCCTGTCGCCAAATGTGCAGCGCATGACACTTTTTTCCAAGGCATTGGGTTGTGGTCGCTTCAAAAAGAAACAGCGTTCAATATCATCAGGCCCACAAATATGGTCGTCAGCGATAGACCAACAACTTCCGTAACCACGCGCTCGCTCATAGGTCTCTCCGCACCGAACACCGTCACTCGCTTATATCGGCGGGAGATGCGTCGGGGGTCGAGTGGACCTAGGTCCTATAACGGCAAACATCATATGGCGAGATATTCATAAGACGCGGGGGTGGCGTGGCGACCGTCCCCTTAGATGATCCGCGTCGTATTTGTGCCGCGATTTCCTTCGCCGTCGTACCCAGGTGCAATTCACTTGGCCCCGGGTTAATAGAACGGATGGTTGCGCCATCGCCCCCATGAATTTGGCTCAAAACGGGGCTGGGATCACACCATGCGTATGTTGTTACGGATCGCTGTTTGGCTGCTGACCTGCGGGCCTCTCTTGGGCTCGTTGGCGGCCGCCCCGTTGCCGCGCTCGGTGTTGATCATTGATCAGTATGGTCCAGGCTTGCCATTTTCTGCCGGAATTTCCTCCGGCATACGGGCAGCTATGATCTCGGGCTCTGCCACGCAGGTGACCGTCTATCATGAACTGCTCGACGTCAGTCGATTTCGCGGCCCGGTCTACGAGCACAGTCTGAACGCTCATTTTCGGGTGAAATATCGTGATAAGCCGGTTGGAGTTATCATTGCGGTTGGCCCCGCCGCACTCGACTACGTGTTGCGCTCGCGCGCGGAGCTGTGGCTCAAAATCCCGGTGGTCTTTGCCTTTGTTGACAGGCTGACTATTTCGCAATTGACGCTGCCTCCCGATGTCACGGGAACGACGTTGCAATCACATCCACGCGACATGATAAGCGTGGCCCGCACGTTGGTGCCCGACATCAAAAGAATTGCACTGGTGGGAGACCCCCCGGAAAATCAAACCTATTATCGCGATTTAAAGAAGGAGATTCCAATTGTCGCTGCTGATTTGGAATTTATCGATCTCACCGGTTTGACAATGACGGAACTCAGAACGCGTGTTGCCGCGTTGCCAGACCACACCGTGATCCTTCACACAAGCATTTATTCCGACGGCGAGGGTAATTCCCTCATCCCGGCTGATGCTGTAGCGCTCGTAGCAGAAACCGCCAATCGGCCAATCGTGGTCGATCTAGATTCCCACTTCGGGAGGGGCACTGTTGGCGGCTTGATTACTTCAAGTTCTTCATTAGGCGAAGCGGCCGCCAAAATTGCATTGCGCATTCTCGATGGCGAAAACGCTTCAAATATATCCATCAAAGAAAGCCAGCTAGCCAGACCGATCTTTGATTGGCGGCAGTTGAAACGGTTTGGCATCAGCGAAACGAGGCTGCCCGCGGGCAGCGAGGTCCGCTTTCGCGAGCTGACCGCGTGGGAGCAATATTCCTCCCAGATAACGATAATTTTCGCTGCCCTACTGGCTCAAACCGCGATGATCGGTTGGCTGCTCTTTGAACGTAAACGCCGCCGATTTGCCGAATTGGAATCGGGCGATCGCCTTCGAGAAGTCATTCATTTGGAGCGTGTTGCTGCAGTTGGTGCGATGTCGGCTTCCATCGCACACGAACTCACCCAGCCTCTACAATCCATCCTGACCGACGCCGAGACCGCCGAGTTTCTCGTTGCGGCAAACCCGATTGACCGCGACCGTCTCAAGGAGACTATCGCTGATATTCAAAAATCCGATGAACGCGCCGCAGAGATTATCGCACACATGCGCCTACTGTTGAAGAAACAGGGAGAGGTTGTGCAGGAGTTGAATCTCAGTGATGCAATCCGAGAAGTGCTCAACATAATAGAGCCTGAAGCAAAAAAGAAAGGAATTCTTGTGAGCGACTATCAGGCGCCAGGCGCGCTGCGTGTGCGCGCCGATCGCGTGCACCTGGAACAAGTTATAATGAATTTGGCGACAAATGCGATCGACGCCATGAAAGACTGCGCCCCAGGCACAGGCAAACTAACACTCCAAACCGCAATGGTTGGAGACTCCAAGGTTGAGGTGTCGGTGTCCGATACCGGTACCGGAATTCCAAACGACAAGTTGAAAGGAGTTTTTGAAACTTTTTATACAACCAAGCAGCAGGGCACTGGGCTCGGGCTATCGATTGTGCGGACGATCGTGGAGACTTATGGCGGTAAGATCTGGGCGGAGAACCGAAACGGGGGCGGCGGCGCAGTCTTTCGGTTCACTCTACCTCTGGCCGAGGCGCACGCAGCATGATCGCTTCTCTACGCATTTTCCGCATGTCCCTTTAGGGTTTAATCGCGTCATCGATGGCAGCGATAAGCGCAGTCTTGCGGACCGGCTTGAGCAAATAGGCCGAGGCACCAGCGCTGATGCATTGTGCTCGGGTTGTGGGCTCGTCAAAGGCAGTAATAATGATCGTTGGAATATCAATTCTGCCGCGCTTTAAATAAGAGAGGAGTTCGAGCCCGGTCATATTTGGCATCTGAAGATCGGCCACGATGCACTCCGGCATATTCTGATCGAGCGTGGCAAGAAAATCTCCGGCAGACGCGTAAGCCTTCACTTGATATCGTGATGTTTCGAATAGCCTCACCAATGCTTTCCGAACCGAAGCATCATCATCCAGAATTGCGACCTGGACGTATCGCGTTGCCATCACCATAGTTTGGACAAATGTGTCGCTTGTCGGGTTGGGCATAGAGCTTATTCTTTCGTGAACGAGGCACCGAAATTGCACCGTTCGGTGTTTTGCCACGATCGAGATTGAAGCCAGAACAGGATCGCAGCTGCGTCAAATACCATCATCGGCCGAATACGGCACATTTCGCGCCCTGTGTTACTTCTTCGGCCGGACGATCTTCGGTGGAAGAGGCGCGTTGTCGTTCTTTTAGAGATGACCGTCGAGATGGACCTAGGTCCTATCGATTCCTCGATCTCTTTTCGAATATGCATTTCAGAACCATTAAACGACGGCATCGACGGGAGAACGATATGCACACAATGGCGCGACTTTTTGTGTCCGCCTTGCTCTGGGCCATGTTCGGGGCCTCGCTCCCAATGCTCGCGGCCGCTCAACCGGCCCCCGCGCCAGTGCAACAACCACTCAAGGCCGAAGAGCTCGATCAGCTGGTTGCTCCGATCGCGCTCTATCCTGATGCGCTTCTTGCCGAAGTCCTGATGGCGTCGACCTATCCGCTGGAGGTCGTGCAGGCGGATCGTTGGGCAACCGAGAACAAGGCCCTCAAGGGCGATCAGCTGAAAGCTGCAGTCGACAAGCAAGGCTGGGATGACAGCGTGAAGTCGCTGGTCGCGACACCATCCGTACTCACAATGATGAGCACAAAGCTCGACTGGACGCAGAAGCTTGGCGATACGCTTCTTGCGCAGCAGCCGGACGTCATGGATGCCGTTCAACGCCTGCGCGCGAAAGCTCAGGCAAACAACACACTGACCTCAACCAAAGAACAGAAAGTCTCGGTAGCGACCCAAGAGAACAAGCAAGTCATCGTCATTGAACCAACGGCACCCGACACGGTCTACGTGCCTTATTACAATCCCGCCGTCGTTTACGGTGCCTGGCCCTATCCTACCTATCCGCCGTACTACTTCCCGCCGCCCGTTGGCTATGTCCCGGGCGCGGTCCTCGCGACCGGGATTGCATTCGGCGCGGGCTACGCCGTGGGGCGCTGGGCGTCGGGCGGAAACTACTGGGGCGGCGGCGTCAACTGGGGCGGCAACAACATCAACGTGAACCGCTCGGTGAACATCAACAATGTCAGTGGCAACAGCTGGCAGCACAACCCCGTTCATCGCCAGGGCGTGAAATACAGCAACACGAATGTGCAGCAGAAGTTCAGCAACAATAATATTCGGGCGGGCAGTCAGGAGCGCATGGATTTCCGCGGTCGCAGCGGCGATCAGGTGCTCAAATCTGGCGGTGGCACCAACCTTGGCGATCGTGGTGCAGCAGCCAACCGTCCCAATGTCGCCGACCGTACCCCTGGCAATCGGCCGGACGCGGGTAATCGACCATCCCCAGGCGCAAACCGTCCTGCCGCTACCGGGCCCAAGCCTGCCGCCAGCGGGCCCAAGCACGACAGCGCCTTGGGCAATATACAGTCCGGCAAAGTGGCCAGCGCTCAGGGCGCGCGCGGCAAGGCAAGTCTCGGTGGAGGCGGTGGAGGAGCACGTGCTGCCGCCGGCGGCGGTGGCGGTGGAGCAAGGGCGAGCGCCGGAGGTGGCGGCCGCGGCGGCCACGGCGGCGGTGGAGGCGGACGCGGGGGTGGCGGCCGACGCTAGCCGCTCATCAAAGCGCAAAATGTTGTCCCACAAGACACAAGACAAATGAATCATTGGTGATATCGTCATGACCCTGATCCTTTCGATGCCTGGCAAATTGGCCTCCTGGACCGCCGCAATTGTCATCATTGCATCGGTGTCGGTTGCCGGCGCGCAGCAATCATTCAAGTCACCCGAGGACGCAGTCGAAGCTCTTGTAAGCGCCGCCAAGGATAGTTGGCCCAACGGCGTGGTCGCCGTGCTCGGACGGGATGGCGTCGATATTGTTTCTTCGGGCGACAAGGTTGCCGATGAAGCCATACGCCAGAAATTTCTTGCGACCTACGACGCTAAACATCAGGTGATAAAGGAAGGCGACGACAAGGCCGTGATGATCATCGGCATGGAAGATTTTCCGTTTCCGATCCCGCTCACGCGCAAAGGCAGCGCCTGGCGGTTCGACACGGCCGCCGGCCGACTCGAGGTTCTTTATCGACGGATCGGACGAAATGAGCTCAGCGCGATCCAGGCCTGCCTTGCTTATGTCGATGCGCAGAACGAGTACGCCGAGAAAGATCGAACCGGCGCCGGGGTCGCTACCTACGCGCAGCGCATTGTCAGTCAGCCGGGCAAGAAGGACGGGCTGTACTGGCCGGGGCCACAGGGCGACGATGCAAGCCCGCTGGGCGAGCTGGTCGCCCACGCAACCAATGAAGGTTACCTGATCGGCGGCGGCCGCACGCCGTTTCACGGATACTACTTCAAGATCCTGACGCGGCAGGGGCCGACAGCGCCCGGTGGCGCCGTTGATTATGTAGTGCGCGGCAAGATGATCGGCGGCTTCGCTCTTGTTGCCTATCCGGCCGAGTACGGGAACTCCGGCGTCATGACATTCCTCGTCAATCACACGGGCGCCGTCTTCCAGAAGGACCTCGGCCCACGCACGGAAAAACTCGCCGGGCAGATCACTTCCTTCAATCCCGATCAGACCTGGAAGAAGGTGGACGACACAGCTCCGTAGCGATGGCGCTCAATAAATTGCTCGGGCGCAGGCCGTCGGTCAATTCATGGCAAACGACCGGAAAACTGACATGAGCAAGATCAAATACTGATGACCCAAAGCGGAAATTAGGTCGCAGGGAGGCAAAATTCGTCCTGCCGAGAGTTGGAGTAATTTTCGTGCGCTGGAAAAACTACACGCTTGCTTTGCTTGTTCTGACTTGGCTCGTCGCGCCGACGATTGTCTTTGCTCAGCAACCATCGGACTGGCGAGAGCAAAATGCGTACACACTAGGTGTGCAAGCCTACCTGTACAGCTTCCCTTGGTCATACATGGCGGAGGCGCGGTGGACGCGAACCGAGCCGGTTGATCGGCAGGCGAACCGCTTCGATCACGTGCGGAAATTGGAGGATGCAAGCCATTTGACCGGCGGCGCTCCGAACAACGACACACTTTATTCGCGCGCTTGGGTTTACCTTAAAGATGAGCCAGTCATCCTGACGGTGCCGGAAATCTCTGATCGGTACCACTCGGTTGAACTCGCGGATTTCATGGATGACAATTTCGCCTACGTTGGCACGCGTGCAACGGGCGACAAGGCGGGAAACTATGCGATTATCGGTCCGGGTTGGAACGGAACGCTGCCCGCTGGGGTCGTACCGCTGCCCGCTTCATCGACGCCATGGGCCTTCGTTCTGGTGCGCACCTATCTGAAGGACGCGTCCGAATTGAAGATAGCTACCGCGATCCAAGACCAATACAAGCTCACCCCTCTTTCGCAGTGGGAGAAGCCAAGTGCCAGCCCACTGAAGGGTGCGGAAATTTGGGAGCCTCTGGACCGGAAGGCTGATCCCCTTAATGAGTGGAGAACGATTAATCGCGCAATGCTTGAGATTCCGCCTGCCGAGCGCGACGCCGACATGCTGCAATCGTACGCTCGGATTGGCGTAGGGCCGGGACTTGACGTCGATGTTCAAGACGCGAGCACGAAGCGCGGTCTGGCGCGGGCCGCGGCGGACGGTCGAAAGATTATTGCCGAAGCGTTTGCTGCCGGTTACGGGCAGCACCCGGTCAATGGCTGGAATTATCCCCCGGCCGCTACGGGGAGACTGACCCCAACACGAGATTGGCTGATGCGCGCCGTCCAGTTGCTCGCGGGCTTTGTCGTCAACGATCCCATTGAGGCAACTTACCTCAACGTTTCCGTGGATGGCGAAGGAAAACTTCTGTCGGGAAACAATCGCTACGTCATCCGCTTCGAAAAAGGTGGCCAACCCAAGGTTAAGGCGTTTTGGTCGGTGACGATGTACAATTTGCAATACAATCTTGTTGCGAACCCGATCAACCGCTATTCGCTTGGCGACCGCAGCGGAATGAAAGAGGACAAAGACGGCAGCGTCACAATTTATGTCCAAAGAAACTCACCCGGACCGGACAAGGAAGCAAACTGGCTGCCCGCACCCGAAGGACCATTTTTCCTCGTCCTTCGCACCTATCTCCCCGGAGAAGACATCGTCAATCAGACTTGGCAACCGCCGCGAATAACCCGCACTGACCAGTCGTAGCCCCGCGCTGGTGGTCATCAAGATATCAACAGGAGTTCCTAAGATGAGGCGATTTAGCAAGTTTCAGAATGCACTGTTTGCTGCACTCATCACTACCGGTGCGATGTGCTTGCCAGCAATCGCACAGCAGCAGCAAAGACCCAATATCGTCATCTTCTGGGGCGACGACATCGGCCAGTCCGACATCAGCGCCTATTCGCACGGAGTGATGGGCTTCAAGACGCCCAACATCGACCGTCTCGCGAAGGAAGGCATGATGTTCACCGACTACTACGCCGAGCAGAGCTGCACCGCTGGCCGGTCTTCGTTCATCACCGGCCAGTCCGGTCTGCGCACCGGCTTGACCAAGGTCGGCCTGCCGGGCGCCACACTCGGGCTGCAGAAGGAAGATCCGACAATTGCAGAGTTGCTCAAGCCGCTCGGCTACGCGACCGGACAATTCGGCAAGAATCATCTTGGCGACCGCAACGAGTTCCTTCCGACTGTTCACGGCTTCGACGAGTTCTACGGCAACCTCTACCACTTGAACGCCGAGGAAGAACCGGAACTGCCGGACTATCCGAAAAGCCCCGAATTCCGCGCGAAATACGGACCGCGCGGCGTGATGGACTGCAAGGCGTCGGACAAGGACGACACAACGGTTGATCCGCGTTTCGGCAAGGTCGGCAAGCAGGTGTGCAAGGACACCGGCCCGCTGACTAGGGCGCGCATGGTGACGGTCGATGACGACATCACCAACCGGGCGGTGGACTTCATCACGCGGCAGAAGAACGCCAACAAGCCGTTCTTCGTGTGGATAAACACGACCCACATGCACTTCCGCACCCATACCAAGCCGGAGAGCATCGGGCAGTCAGGGCGTTGGCAAAGCCCGTATCACGACACGATGATCGATCACGACAAGAACGTCGGCCAGGTCCTCAAGGCGCTGGATGATCTTGGCATCGCGAACGACACCTTCGTCATGTACTCGACCGACAACGGCCCGCATATGAACAGCTGGCCGGACGGCGCGATGACTCCGTTCCGCAACGAGAAGAACTCGAACTGGGAAGGCGCCTACCGGGTGCCGGCCATGTTCCGCTGGCCGGGCAAGATCAAGCCGGGTGAGGTGTCCAACGAGATGGTCGCCCATCACGACCTGCTGCCCACACTTCTGGCCGTTGCCGGCGACACGCAGGTGAAGGACAAATTGTTCAAGGGCTACAAGGTCGGCGACATGACCTACAAGGTCCATCTCGATGGCGACAACCTCGTGCCTTATGTGACGGGGCAAGCGCCGAAGGCTCCGCGCGAATCGTTCCTTTACGTCAACGATGACCAGCAATTGGTTGGTCTGCGCTACGACAACTGGAAGCTCGTATTCATGGAGCAACGCGCCCGGGGAACGCTGCAGGTTTGGTCCGAGCCGTTCACGACGTTGCGGATTCCGAAGATTTTCAATCTCCGGACCGATCCGTACGAGCGCGCGGACATCACCTCAAACACTTACTACGACTGGCTACTGGATCACGCCTTCCTTCTTGTCCCCGCGCAGGACTACGTGGGCCAGTTCCTGATGACGTTCAGGGACTATCCGCAGCGGCAAAAGGCGGCCAGCTTCAACATGGATGAAGTGATGCAGAAGCTGAAGGAAAGTACGGCGAAGTAAGCCCGGCGCGTTGAACCGGACGGTTTGAAGATATCTGGACCGGATAGCAGATTTGCCCCCATAGGCGGCGTTCGCTCTCTCCGCGTAAGTATAGACTTCGCGGAAATTTATGTGCTCGGGAGTAATTTTTGAGCCGATGCTCTGCAGCCAGTCGTTGATATCCCGACGCAAGCCGCAAGCGGCAAAATACAGGCGGCCAAACTCGCCAGAAGATAGAAGATATATGCGACGAATCAAATGCCCTTCCAATACGACACAAGGTGAATGCGACGCATCAGAGTTGCGGTCCTTCTAACGGGACGATACCCGCGTTATGTCTGGCACGATGGGCAGCCAGTCGTGTGTCGGTAGACTGTGCGAATTGATTTCGATTTGGCTCACGGCTTCAATTTCCATTCCTTGAGGCTCTTCGCTGCT
Source organism: Pseudolabrys sp. (assembly GCA_035519415.1). Taxonomy (GTDB): domain Bacteria; phylum Pseudomonadota; class Alphaproteobacteria; order Rhizobiales; family Xanthobacteraceae; genus Pseudolabrys. The sequence continues at coordinate 432 of DATIWJ010000004.1, read as the reverse complement.
GTGCCGAACTGGCCGAGTTGATAAACGGCCACGCCTGTGGGCGAGAAAGTAAATGGCTCAAACGGCTCCGCGAGCAATTTGTCGAGGTACGTCCGGGGCGCGACGCCGGTGGTGACGTGCGGACTGAAATGCTCACCGGTATGCTTTGGAACAAAAGTCGAAACATACTCGATCAAGGCAGGATCAATGGTCCGATCATCGGGGGTGGTGAAGAAAGCCGACGAGTCCCCGGCCTGCACCGTGAACGGGGCCACGGCGGCCATCACGTCCTTTTGCAGTTTGAGCAATGCCGGGCTTGGCCTTGCGACAATACCCGAGACGCCGGTGTCCCCGGTCGGAACGTAATAGTATTTGAAAGCCTCCAGCTTCATGCCGGTCACGTTGGCGCGCGCGATGACTTTGCCGACGGCGGCATAGACCTTGTCGAGATCC
>DATIWJ010000003.1:0-27086 GCA_035519415.1 Pseudolabrys sp. | reverse complement strand
TCGACGGACAGGCTCATTGTTACGAGGGACGGATCCCGCGACAATTCGCCGAGCAGCTTGTCGGCCGCGGGACAAGAGGAGCAGCCTTGGCTGGTGAAAAGTTCAATGACGGCTCGTGGTTCGGCTGATGCCGGTACGGCCGCAGAGGTGCAAATGAACGCGACTGCAAAGGTGATGTGGCGATAGGTCATCTCGATACCGCAGTCCCCCGCCTCGCCGGCGACTTATAGAGCGTTCTCCCCTTCACCCGCCACTCACTTCACGGTGAGTGGCCCAACTTTGCTCATCTTTAATTAACCGGGCGTCAACTTGCCAATTGACGCAGAACGTATTGCAGAATTCCGCCGTTTTTGAAGTAGTCGAGCTCATCGAGGGTATCGATGCGGCAGACCAGCGGCACCCGCTTGAGAGTGCCATTACCTGACACAACTTCGGCAATCAGGCGCTGGTGCGGTTTAAGTTCGCCATGCAAGCCGCGGATCGTGACCTGCTCGTCGCCTTTGAGTCCGAGCGACTGCCAGGAAGTTCCTTCCTCAAAGACCAGTGGCATCACGCCCATGCCCACCAGGTTGGAGCGATGGATGCGCTCAAACGATTGGGCAATGACTGCACGGATACCGAGTAATACCGAACCTTTCGCGGCCCAGTCGCGAGAGGAGCCGCTGCCGTATTCCTTGCCGGCAAACACCACCAGCGGGACCCCGTCGGCTTTATACTTCATGGCCGCGTCGTAGATCGGCATGCGCTGCTTCGACGGATAATGGATGGTGACGCCCCCTTCGACACCGGGAACCATCTGGTTCTTGATGCGGATATTGGCAAAGGTGCCGCGCATCATCACTTCGTGATTGCCGCGGCGCGTGCCGTATTGATTGAAGTCCGCCGGCTTGACCTTGTGGTCAACCAGATATTTGCCGGCGGGCGAATCCACCTTGATCGAGCCGGCGGGAGAAATGTGATCGGTGGTGATCGAATCCAGCAGCAAGGCAAGCACACGTGCATCGACGATGTCCTCAAGTGGCTTGGGATGCCGCCCCATGCCGACGAAATACGGCGGGTTCTGCACATAGGTCGATTTCTTGTCCCAGTCGTAGGTGACGCCGCCCTTGACGTTGATCTTGCGCCAGTTCGCATCGCCCTTGAACACATCGGCGTATTTTTTGGTGAACATCTGACGGGTGATGTTCTTGGCAACAAAATCGCCGATTTCCTTGTTCGACGGCCAGATATCCTTCAGAAAGACTTTCTTGCCCTTCTGATCGACGCCGAGCGGCTCCCGCGCGACATCGACATTCATCGAGCCGGCGATGGCGTAGGACACCACCAGCGGCGGCGAAGCAAGATAGTTGGCGCGCACGTCCGCATTGACGCGGCCTTCGAAGTTACGGTTGCCCGAAAGCACCGCAGCGGCGACCAGATCATTATCGTTGATCGCCTTTGAGTTCTCCGGCGGCAGCGGACCGGAATTGCCGATGCACGTCGTGCAGCCGAAGCCGACCAGATTGAAGCCGAGCTTGTCCAGATCCTTTTGCAGGCCGGACTTGTCAAGATATTCGCCGACGACTTGCGAGCCTGGCGCGAGCGAAGTTTTCACCCAGGGCTTGCTCGTCAATCCCTTCGCGGCGGCCTTGCGGGCGAGAAGGCCTGCACCAATCATCACATTCGGATTGGAGGTGTTGGTGCAAGACGTGATCGCCGCGATCACAACGTCTCCGTGGCCCAGATCATAGTCCTTGCCGGAGACTTTCACTCGTTTCTTCGCCTCGGCGCTCTTGCCAAATTCCTTGTCCATCGAAGTGGCAAAGCCGGCCTTCACTTCCTTCAACGCAACGCGATCTTGCGGGCGCTTCGGACCCGCGAGCGAGGGCTCGACCGATCCCAGTTCAAGCTTGAGGATGTCGGTGAAGATCGGATCGGGAGTTGTTTTGACGCGAAACATGCCTTGCGCCTTGGCATAGGCAGCAACCAGGGCGACCAGTTCGGGTGGCCGGCCCGTATCTTTAAGATAGCGGATGGTGTCGTCATCGATCGGCGAAAAGCCGCAGGTCGCACCGTATTCCGGCGACATGTTGCCGAGGGTGGCGCGGTCGGCAATGGTGAGGTGTGCCAGACCCGGACCAAAAAATTCTACGAACTTGCCGACCACGCCGCGCTTGCGTAGCATCTCGGTCACGGTCAGCACCAGGTCGGTGGCGGTGACGCCTTCCTTGAGCTTGCCGGCAAACTTGAAACCGATCACCTCCGGCAGCACCATCGACAGCGGCTGGCCGAGCATGGCCGCCTCGGCTTCGATGCCGCCAACGCCCCAGCCAAGCACCGACAGGCCGTTCACCATCGTGGTGTGCGAGTCGGTCCCGACGAGCGTGTCGGGATAGGCGACTTCCATCGTGACGGCCTTGCTGTCGGCCTTGACCTTGTCCTTGCGGTGCCAGACGACGCGCGAAAGGTATTCGAGATTCACCTGATGGCAGATGCCCGTACCAGGTGGCACCACGCTGAAATTGTCGAATGAGCGCTGGGCCCATTTCAGGAATTTGTACCGCTCCTGGTTTTGCCGGTACTCCTCCTCGACGTTTTTCTTGAATGCCTGATTGTTGCCGAAGAATGTCACCGCCACCGAATGGTCGATGACCAGATCGACAGGCACTTGCGGGTTGATCTTCTTGGAATCTCCGCCGAGATGCTTCATCGCATCGCGCATGGCGGCGAGGTCGACCACCGCCGGCACGCCGGTAAAATCCTGCATCAACACGCGGGCGGGACGGAATGCGATCTCGCGTTCGGATGTTTTGGTCTTGAGCCACTCGGCGACCGCCTTGATGTCATCCTTGGTCACCGAACGTCCGTCTTCGTTGCGCAACAGGTTCTCCAGCAGCACCTTCATGGAGAAGGGCAATCGAGAAATGCCCTTAAGTCCGTTTCGCTCGGCGATGGGGAGGCTGAAGTAGGCGTAAGTCTTGCTACCAACCTGGAGGGTTTTGCAGCATCTAAAACTGTCGAGCGAAGTCATGTCGGCTGTTTCCATTCCCCGGCCGTTGATCGGCGCTGGTTCGGACTAAGCTATTGGCAAGGTGATGCTTTTCTCGCTGGCGAGGCTTGCGTCCGATGTCGAATTACGTAACGTCGCAAGTCCGGGCTTATAAGGTCTTTTCGCGCCCGACGCTATATTGACCGGGGAACTTCGCAAAAAATGCTCGAAATATCGGGGTTTTTCCGGCCCGGCGCCGTCCCGCCGCCGTCCATTACCGGGCTGTGGCAGCCGTGATGCGCCTCACAGCCGACGGGTTGGCCTGCAACCGGGGCGGGCGCGAGGTATTCCACAACCTGAGTTTCGCTCTTTCCAGCGGCGAGGCCATGGTTGTGACCGGGCCCAATGGCGCCGGAAAATCGTCTTTGTTGCGTATGATCGCCGGGCTGGTGCGGATCGTCGCCGGACGGCTGACGCTCGACGGCGGCGAGCGTGATACGCCACTCGCCGAACAGTGCCATTATCTCGGCCATCAGGACGCGATGAAATCGGCCCTCTCCGTGGGTGAGAACTTGAAATTCTGGGCTGAGTTTTTCGGCGCTCGCCTAAGCGTCATAGAGCCCGCGCTGGAAGCTGTGGATCTTGCGCCCCTGGCCGCTTTGCCCGCCGCTTACTTGTCCGCTGGCCAACGCCGACGCTTGTCGATCGCCCGTCTTGTTGCGGTGCCGCGGCCAATCTGGCTGCTGGACGAACCCACCTCCGCGCTTGATTCATCGTCACAAAAAAAGCTCGGGGAACTCATGCAGGGCCATCTCGGCGGCGGCGGAATGATTGTCGCTGCTGCGCATGGACCCATAGGACTCTCGCGCGCGCGCGAGTTGAAACTGGGTCCAACATGATCGCATTCACCGCTCTCCTCACTCGTGACATGCGGCTGGCGATTCGCGTTGGCGGCGGCGCTCTTATGGGTGCGCTGTTCTTCCTGATCGTCGTCACCATGATGCCTTTCGCCATCGGCCCTGACCTGGCACTACTCGCGCGCATAGGGCCGGCGATTCTCTGGCTTGGCGCATTGCTGGCAAGCCTGCTTGCGCTCGACCGGCTGTTTGCCACTGATCACGAAGATGGTTCGCTTGATCTTTTGATGATGGGTCCCTTGCCGCTCGAGCTTTCGGTCGCGACAAAAGCGCTTGCGCATTGGCTGACAACCGGCCTGCCGCTCGTCGTAATCGCGCCGCTGCTGGGGCTGATGCTTAATGTCGAATTGCACGCGATGGGCTGGCTCGTCCTGACATTGTTAGCCGGAACTCCAGCGCTCACCTTCATTGGATTGATTGGTGCTGCGCTCGCCGTGGCGCTGAGACGCGGCGGACTGTTGCTCGCAGTGTTGGTGCTGCCACTGACCGTTCCGGTCCTGATCTTCGGAGTCGCCGCGGCCAATGCCGCACTCGCTGGGACCACGCCGTTTGGCCCACCTTTCACCATTCTTTGTGGGCTAACCTTGGCGAGCCTGGTGCTCGGCCCTATCGCCGCCGCTGCGGCCCTGCGTCATGGACTTGAGTAAGATGATAAGAGATTGCCGCTTCACTCCGCGCTCATTCCCGCGAAAGCGGGAATCCGGCTGTGACCGGCAAATAGTAATTGTTGCCCTGGTCCCCTGCTTTCGCGTGGACGAGCGGAGTTTAAATTGCCCGCTGGTCGCTGGACTACTAAGAGACTGCCGATGCCGGTGATCGATCTTGCCAACCCGACGCGCTTCCTGGCGATCGTCAATCGCGCGCTGCCGTGGCTGATCGCCGTGACCGTTATCCTTTTCGCGGTCGGTCTTTTCTACGCGATAAACGCACCCGACGATTATCAGCAAGGCGCCACCGTCAAGATCATGTTCCTGCACGTGCCCGCAGCCTGGCTCGGCATGCTTGGTTGGGGACTGATGAGCGTTGCCGCGTTGGGCACGCTGGTTTGGCGTCATCCGCTCGCGGATGTCGCCGGCAAAGCGACGGCGCCGATCGGCGCGGCTTTCACATTCATCTGTCTTGTCACCGGCTCGCTTTGGGGCCGCCCGACCTGGGGTACTTACTGGGTGTGGGATGCGCGGCTGACCTCGATGCTGGTGCTGCTGCTTCTTTATTTCGGAGTTCTGGCCCTTTACTGGACGGCCGAAGAACCGGGCCGCGGCGCGCGCGCGGCGGCGATCCTGTCGCTGGTCGGCGCGGTCAATCTACCAATCATCAAGTTTTCGGTCGATTGGTGGAACACGTTGCACCAACCTGCCTCGGTATTCCGCATGGGCGGATCAAGGATCGATCCGGCACTGTTGACCCCGCTGCTGATTATGGCGCTGGCCTTCACGCTGCTGTTCGCGACGCTGCACCTCGCCGCAATGCGCAACGAGATTCTGCGCCGGCGCGTGCGCAGCATGCGGCTGATGCAGGCGCAGGAACTGCACGCATGATGAGTCTCGGGCCACACGCCGATTTCATCGTCGCCGCTTATGCGGTGACCGTATTCGTCGTGGCTGCGCTGGTCGCCTGGGTCGTACTCGACTATTCGGCGCAGCGCCGCCTGCTCGGCGATCTGGAAGATCGTGGTGTCACCCGGCGTTCGCAGCGCAAGGCCGGATGATGAGCACAGCGTCGAACGAGAGTCCCGGCAAAAAGCAGCGCAATGCCCTGTTGTTATTGCCGCTCATCGCGTTTCTCACTCTGGCTGCGCTGTTCCTCTACCGGCTCGGCGCCGGGGATCCGTCGCAGATTCCATCGGCGTTAATTGGACGCCCCGTACCGCCGACGGATCTGCCGCCGCTACCCGGACTCGAGCGCGACGGAAAAGCGGTGCCGGGCCTGAGCAGCGCGACATTTCAAGGTGCAGTAACGCTGGTGAATGTATGGGCCTCGTGGTGCGTGCCCTGCCACGACGAAGTGCCATTTTTAGAGCAGTTGTCGAGGGACAAACGCATTCAACTGGTCGGTATCAACTATAAGGACGCGCCGGATAACGCACGGCGATTTCTCAATCGCTACGGCAATCCCTTCGCCGCCGCTGGCCGGGATGAAGCTGGCCGCGCCTCGATCGACTGGGGCGTCTATGGCGTGCCAGAGACTTTCCTGATCGGCCGTGACGGCAAGATCGCCTACAAGCTGATAGGCCCGATTACAGCGGACAATCTCACCCGCACGCTCAAGCCGGAAATCGAAAAGGCGTTGCGCTAGTCTTTTCCGCTTTTCTCCGTACTGTATTTCGTCACAAGCGGAACCTGCAGCGCGGCGAACAGAAATGTCAGCGGTATCACGCCGAACAATTTGAAGCTTACCCAGAAATCCGTCGTCTGCGTGCGCCAGACAAATTCGTTCAGAATCGCCAGCGCAAAGAAAAACAACGCCCACCGCCAGGTGAGTTTGCGCCAGCCTTCCTCCTGCAAGTGGAAGACCGAGTCAAAGACCATCCCGAGGAGCGGTTTGCCGAACGCGAGCCCGCCGACCAACGTAGCCCCGAACAAAACATAGATGATGGTCGGTTTGAGCTTGATGAACAGGTCGTCGTGCAGGACCAACGTCAACCCGCCGAAAACGAGAACGATTGCGGCAGTGACGAGCGGCATCACCGCCAGGTGTCGTGTCAATGCATAGGAGACGATCAGTGCAACAAGGATCGCCGCCATGAACGCGCCGGTCGCGACATAGATGCCGTACTTCGCGTTGGCGGCAAAGAAAAGCACCAGCGGACCGATGTCGAGCACCAGCTTGAGGACGGGGTTGAGTTGCATCTTCTCGGCCATGCGGTGTCTCTAGCGTGCGAATTCCGATTTGTCATGCGCTCCGGTTGCCGCGCGGCAAAGTCGGGTGTTAGCCTCACCGCAACGAAAAAACTCGTACGAGGCCGATCCATGTTTCGCAGCACCATTGCCCTTTGCGCATTGTTCCTGTTGGTTGTACAGGCTTTCGCACAAAGCAATTTCAAGGTCACGCTGCTGGGCACCGCATCGCCGGCGCCGCGCACCAACCGCTTCGGACCGAGCACGCTGGTCGAGGTGGGCGGCCAGGTGCTGCTATTCGACGCCGGGCGCGGCGTGCCAATTCGCATGGGCCAACTCAGCGTGCCAATCGGCAAGATCGATGTCCTGTTCATCACGCACTATCACTCCGACCATGTGTCCGGCATTCCGGACGTCTGGCTGACCGGATGGCTCGGCCCAGTGTTCGGGCGGCGCAAGACGCCATTCCATGTAATTGGGCCGACCGGCGCCAAGAACCTGATGAGCAATCTGGAAAAGGCCTATTCGCTCGATATCAACATCCGGGAGGTCGACGAGAAGCTGCCGTCGTCGGGCATTGCCGTGAATGCCGAAGAGTTCGAAAAGGATGGCGCGGTCTATGAGAAGGACGGCGTGAAGGTCATCGCTTTCGAGGTCGATCACGGCGACGCCATCAAGCCATCGTACGGCTATCGTATCGAGTACAAGGGCCACGCTGCGGTGATCTCCGGCGACACGCGCTACAATCAGAATGTCATCAAATACGGAACCGGCGCCGATCTGCTGATTCACGAGGTGTGCATAGCGCGCCCCGAGCTAATGTCGTTTCCGTTTGCCAAGGCTATCCTCGCGCACCACACCAGCCCGCATGATGCCGGGCGCGTGTTCGCGCAGGCCAAGCCCAAGCTCGCCGCCTACACGCACCTCTCGTTCCTGAGTAGCGAGAAGATCTCCGAAGCGACGGTTGACGACGTCGTGACGCAGACGCGCGAAACTTATGACGGACCGCTGGAAGTCGGCGAAGACCTCACGTCGTTCGAGATCAGCGACACGGTGACCGTACACCGCTGGAAGCCGTAACCGCTTAATCCTCCAGCCCGACGACCGCACGCGCAAAATCTCGCGCGATAAACGGCGCCAGATCGTCCACGCCCTCGCCAACCCCGATGAAATGCACCGGCAAACCGAATTTGTCGGCGATCGCGATCAGAATGCCGCCACGCGCGGTGCCGTCGAGTTTGGTCATCACCAGGCCGGTAACACCGGCCGTCCTGCCAAAAATCTCCACTTGGCTGAGCGCATTCTGACCCACGGTTGCATCGAGCACCAACAGCACCGAATGCGGCGCGGTCGGTTCGACCTTGCGGATGACGCGCACCATCTTTTCCAGTTCGCCCATCAGCTCAGTGCGGTTTTGCAGACGGCCCGCAGTATCGACGAGGACCACGTCGACACCTTGCGCTTTGGCGGCTGTTATCGCGTCGAAAGCGAGACTGGCGGCATCGGCACCCGGCTCGCGCGCCATGACGATCGCACCGGTACGCTCGCCCCAGATTTTCAATTGGTCGATTGCCGCGGCACGAAAAGTGTCACCGGCCACCAACATCACGCTCTTTCCTTCTGCATGGAACCGAGACGCCAGTTTGCCGATGGTGGTCGTTTTGCCGGAGCCGTTAACGCCTGCCACCAGAATGACGAATGGTCGTGTCGTTAGCTCCAGCGGCTTGGCCACGCCCGCAAGCACTTTCTCGATTTCGCCAGCAAGCGCCGCCTTGACTTCGTCGGACGTGATTGTTTTCTCGAAACGCCCTTCGCCAAGTGCATCCGCGAAACGCGCCGAAAACTCCAACCCCAGATCGGCGCGGATCAATTCGTTTTGCAGTTCCTCCAGAGTCTCAGCGTCGAGTTTCCGCTTGGACACCAGACCGGTGACCGCACCGCCAAGCGACGACGACGTGCGCTTGAGCCCGCCGCTCAGGCGTTTCCACCAATTTTCACCCTCTGTGCTGTCGTCCATGCGGCGCCCGTGATAGCCGTTTCGGCATGACATCGGAAGAGATGCTCGCTCGCCTGCTCTATCGCGACGGCCTGATGCTGGTCGTCGACAAACCCGCCGGGTTGCCGGTGCACCGGGGCCCGAAAGGCGGCGACGCTTTCGAAGACTATTTCGATGCATTGCGCTTCGGTTTGCCGCGTTCGCCTGCCTTGGCGCACCGGCTCGACCGCGACACGACCGGCTGCCTGGTCCTCGGCCGTCACCGCAAGGCGCTGGCGCTCCTTGGCAAGCTGTTCAAGCAGGGTCATGTCGGCAAATGCTACTGGGCCGTGGTCGAAGGCGGGCCAGACACGAATGAAGGCCGCATCGACATTCCGCTCGCCAAGCGAGACGATTCGCGGGGTTGGTGGATGAAGGCGGACAGCCACGGTCTGCCATCTGCGAGTACCTGGAAAGTGATGGGCCGAGGGCCCGACATTACCTGGCTTGCCCTCGAGCCATTGACGGGACGCACGCACCAATTGCGCGTGCACTGCGCCGAAATGGGCTGGCCGGTTGTTGGCGACAATATCTACGGGAAAGCCGCGCGCACCGGTGGGCCTTTACTTCATTTACATTCGCGCGAGGTGACCGTACCGATTTCCAGGAGCAAACCGCCGGTCAAGGTCATTGCACCGGTGCCGGATCATATGCGTGAACTATTGAGCAAGTGTGGTTGGTCCGGCCCCTAACGTGTCATGGTCGGGTGGCCGTGACATTTCCTGCTCAGTAAAGCATCGCCTTGATCTTTTCCGGTGCCTCGCGGTCGTAGGTCTCTCCGCCCATTTTTCCCTGGCTCAATTCGGCAATGATCGTCCCGGTCGAGGGCAAATTCTTGCGGTCGATCTTGGTGGCCTCGTCCCACAATTTCGAACGGACGACGGCCTTCGAACAATGAAAATAAATGCTCTCGACGTGAACGATCATTACGCAACGCGGCAGCTTGCCGTTGACTGCAAAGCTTTGCATGAGTTCGGGGTCGATGGATATTGACGCGTGGCCATTGACGCGCAAGGTTTCGCCGACACCGGGGATCAGAAACAGCAGTGCGATGCGCGGATCTCGCACAATATTGCGAAAGCCGTCGAGGCGATTGTTCCCCGGACGATCAGGGATCGCGAGCGTTTTATCGTCGAGGATGCGCACAAAACCTGCGGCATCTCCCTTGGGCGAACAATCGAGGCCTTCTGGCCCCGAAGTCGCCACCGCCACGAAAGGCGCCGCTTCGATCAATTTGCGGTAGCTGCCGTTGATATGATCGATTTCTTTGATGACCGAGGCACCCATCCTCTCACCGTAGAGTGACTGGAGCTGCTCCATCGTCGTGATCAGGTGATCGCGGTAGGCCATCGTCAGTCTCCCCTAAGCGGCCAATAGCTGGCGGCCATCGTGCCCCGTCATCGTCATATCGAGAATGGCGCCGGGCTCCATCGGGGCGGCAAGCCGCACCGGCATGAATTGCTCGGTACGCCCGAACGCGCGCGACTCCGCAAGCACATAGTGGCGGCGGCCAATTTCCTGGTCGAGGCGGCGGCGTGTGGCCATTTCGCCTTTTTCGCGCAGACGCCGCGCACGCTCTTTCACGATGGCCCGGTCAACTTGCGGCATCCGCGCGGCAGGCGTGCCGGGCCGCGGCGAAAATGGAAAGACATGAAGCTGCGCCAACCCGCATTCGTCGATCAGATCGAGCGAGCGGACGAACATATCTTCGCTCTCGGTTGGAAACCCGGCAATAATATCAGCACCGAATGCAACGTCTGGGCGCAGGCGCCGCACGGTGTCGCAAAAAGCAGTTGCATCGTGGCGTGAGTGCCGCCGCTTCATGCGCTTTAGAATGAGATCATCGCCGGCCTGCAATGACAGATGGAGGTGTGGCATCAGCCGCGACTCGTTTGCAAACGCGTCAAGCAAATCGGCATCGGCCTCCACCGAGTCGATTGACGACAACCTTAATCTTGCGAGGTCAGGCACGTCCTTGAGAATGCGTTTCACCAGCGCACCAAGGCGAGGCGCACCGGGCAAATTCATTCCATAACTTGTGATGTCAACACCGGTGAGCACCATCTCACGGTACCCGTTGCTCACGAGCCGCCGCGCCTGCGTCACGACATCCTCAATTGGCAGCGAGCGTGAATTTCCGCGCCCATAAGGGATAATGCAGAAGGTGCAGCGGTGATCGCAGCCGTTCTGTACCTGGACGAACGCGCGTGTCCGGCCCTCGATGCTGTCGATCGCGTGCGGTCGCATTGCCTTTACCGCCATGATGTCGGACACGGCGATTCTCGCTCCCACCGCCAAGGCTTGGGCATCGAATTTTTCCTCATTGCCGATGACGCGATCGACTTCGGGCATTGCTGCAAAAGCAAGGGATTCTGTCTGCGCGGCGCATCCGGTGACGACAATGCGCGCGCCAGGCGTCTCGCGCTTGACGCGACGGATGGTCTGCTTCGCCTGACGGACTGCCTCCGCGGTCACGGCGCAGGTGTTCACGACAATCGCATCAGCAAGGCCGGCCGCGGCGGCCTCGCGCCGGATCACTTCCGACTCGTAGGCGTTCAAGCGGCAGCCGAACGTGATGACATCGACACTCATGGCACGCCTGCCTTGGCGAAGAGCGCCGGGTCGAAACGGCCCTTGAACTCAAATTCCACCGGACCGGTCATCAACACATGATCGTCCTGTTTGCGCCATTCAATGAGGAGCTCGCCACCCGGAAGTGTCACCCTCACCTTGCGGTCCGTACGCCGGAGCCGCGCCGCGGCGACCGCGGCGGCGCAGGCAGCGGATCCGCAGGCCTTGGTAAGGCCGGCGCCGCGCTCCCACGTACGGATGATGATGTGGTCGCGCGCGACGATTTGCGCGAGCGTGATGTTCGCGCGCTCGGGAAAGACCGGATGGTTTTCCAGCAGCGGTCCGAATCGTTCAAGATCGTAGGCATTCACATCGTCGACCCAGAAGATCACGTGCGGATTGCCCATGCTAACCGCCGATGGTGAGTGCAGCACCGGATTGTCAATTGGGCCAATTTGCAATTCGATGGCGCGAGTATCGCGAAATTCCTCCGCCAGCGGAATCTCGTTCCATTTGAAACGCGGAGGGCCCATGTCCACGGTGAACAAGCCGTCGGCACCCTTCCAGCAATTGAGAATGCCTGCCGTCGTCTCGAAAGTGAGGTCGGTCTTGCCGTTCTCTTTGGAAATCAGATCGGCGACACATCGCATGCCATTCCCGCATGCTCCGGCTTCCGAACCGTCGTTGTTGTATATGCGGATAAACGCGTCAGTGCCGGACGTGCGCGGAGGGTAGAGCGCCATCAGCTGATCGTAGGGCGCGCCGTCGGGCCGCGCGGCCGCGCGCGCTTCGTCGGCTTCGATCTTGCCGCCCCGCGCGCGCATGTCGACAACGACGATTTCATTGCCGATTCCGTTCATCTTCACGAAAGGCTGATTGGCGAGTACGCCCATAATCTGCTTTGCCCGGGTTTCGCCCGTTTTATATGGCGAATAAACGCAGATTGACCAGAGGCCATGATAGAATGCGTACCAATGCTGGCGAATCGCCGGACCGCCGCAAATGTCGGAGAACCGTGATGTCGCCTCTCAAGCTCACTCTGATCGTCATCCCCTTTGCGTTTGCTCTGGGTGTCAGCCCAGGCGCGGCACAAAATGCGCCTGCCCCATCCAAACCCGGCGCAAGTGATCCAATGCCGCCGCCGGCGGCAAAGCCGACCGCACCCTCGCCGTTGCAGCCGGGCGATGCCTTTGGCGAGGCGGTCACGCTGCCGGAGCAGACCATCGTCTACATCAAGGGCTACAGCAAATGGGACAGCGCCTTTGATACCCTGGTTGATGCATTCAAATCGCTGCGCGAATATCTCGACAAGCAGGACGTCAAACCGGCGGGTCCCGCCATAACGATCTATACCCAGACCGACGACGCCGGATTTTCATTCCAGGCGGCGTTGCCCGTTGCGCAAGCGCCGAAGGACCCGCCGAAGGGCGACATCGCCGTCGGTCAGGCTCCGTCAGGACGTGCACTTAAATTTGTCCACCGCGGCTCATACGACGCCATGGATTCGACGTATGAGGCGATCACCAATTATCTCGACGACAAGCAGCTCGAAGCCAAAGACCTGTTCATTGAGGAATATGCCACCGACCCGGTGAATACGGCTCCTGACAAGCTGGTGGTCAATGTGTTCGTGCCGGTGAAGTGATGATTCAGTCACGCGTTCTGTTTGCCTTGTTCGTGGTCGCCGTGGCGCTCGCGCCCGCACGCGCGACGGAGAGATTGGTGACCGTCACCGGCGAGGCGACGGTCGCAGTTGCGCCAGATGCCGCTGTGATCCGCATTGGCGTCAACAGTCAGGACAAGACCGCGCGCGAGGCGAGTGAGGCTAACGCAAAGCAGATGACCACCGTGCTTGCCGCTATCAAGGACATCGGCATCGCGGATCGCGACATTCAGACATCACGATTGTCCCTGCAGCCGCAGTACGACCCGAACAAGAGCGGCACGCCACGCCTCACCGGCTTTCAGGCCACCAATCAGGTCACGGTCAGGATCCGCGACATCGAAAAGCTGCCGGTGCTACTCGATCGTGCCATCGCAGCCGGTGCAAACGAAATGTCCGGAATCGAATTCGTGGTTTCGGAGCAATCGAAGCTTCTCGACCGCGCGCGCGATGACGCTATTGCCGACGCACGTCGGAAGGCCGAACTCTTCGCGCAGGCAGCCGGGAGCAAAATCGGTCACGTGGTCGCCATCACGGAAGAGGGTTTGGCGGCGACGCCGCGTCCCATGCAGACCATGCGTGCCGGCGCGGTTCCGATCGCGCCGGGCGAGCAAACCTTAAGGGCGGCGGTGACGGTCAGCTACGAATTGCAGCCGTAATCGGCCTTATCTTGACTTAACCGCAGGCCAACCTTAGGTTCCGCCCGTTCTCGATAGAGACGTGGAAATTGGCTCTGCCGCCCGGTCCGTTCAGAGGCCGGAGGCCACCGCCCGACAGCGCGATGCGCCCTCGGGCGCAAGGATGTTTGAAATGGCCTCATCCTGAGGAGCCCGCGACGCGGGCGTCTCGAAGAATGAGGCGAATAATGAGGATAAGGTCGCCAAGTAACGAATGTTCGACAACCTGTCGGAAAAACTTGGCGGCGTCCTCGACCGCCTCACCCGCCGCGGCGCGCTGAGCGAAGCCGATGTCGACGGCGCATTGCGCGAAGTTCGCCGTGCCTTGCTCGAGGCCGACGTTGCGCTCGATGTAGCCCGCGCTTTCATCGACGGCGTAAAGAAACAGGCGGTTGGCGTCGAGGTGATGAAGTCGGTCACGCCCGGCCAGATGGTCGTGAAGATCGTGCACGACCAGTTGATCGCGACACTCGGTACCGACAGCCAGGGCATCGATCTGCATGCCGCGCCGCCGGTCGCAATCATGATGGTTGGTCTGCAAGGCTCCGGCAAAACCACGACGACAGCCAAACTCGCCAAACGACTGACCGATCGTCAACGCCGCAAGGTGCTGATGGCATCCCTCGATGTCCGTCGTCCGGCAGCGATGGAACAGCTCGCCGTGCTTGGACGTGACGTGCAAGTCGACACGCTGCCGGTAGTTGAGGGGCAATCGCCACCGCAGATCGGCCGGCGCGCGGTCGAAGCCGCCAAGCTCGGCGGCTACGACATTGTCATGCTCGATACCGCCGGGCGCACCACGCTCGATGAGGCCATGATGAGCGAGGCGGCCGAGGTCAAGCGCGCGGTCAATCCGCATGAGGTGTTGCTTGTTGCCGATGCCCTGACTGGTCAGGACGCGGTCAATCTCGCCCGCTCATTCGACGAGCGGGTCGGGCTGACCGGTATCGTCCTGACCCGCGTCGATGGCGACGGCCGCGGCGGCGCTGCACTGTCGATGCGCGCGGTGACCGGCAAACCGATCAAGCTCATCGGCACCGGAGAAAAGCTGGACGCGATCGAGGAGTTCGACCCTGCGCGCATCGCCGGCCGCATTCTCGGCATGGGCGACATCGTCGCACTGGTGGAAAAGGCCGCTGCAAATATCGACGCCGAGAAGGCGATGCGTGCCGCCGAGAAGATGCGCAAGGGCGCCTTCGATCTTGGCGATCTGCGCGAACAGCTCACGCAAATGCAGGGGATGGGCGGTCTCGGCGGGCTGATGAGCATGCTGCCCGGCATCGGCAAGATGAAGAATCAGCTTGCGGCGGCCAATATCGACGAAAGCGTGATCAAGCGGCAAATCGCGATTATCGATTCGATGACGCCGCGGGAGCGCCGCAACCCGGATATTCTCAAGGCCAGCCGCAAGAAGCGGATTGCCGCCGGTTCTGGCACGACCCCAGAAGCGATCAACAAGCTGCTCAAGATGCATCGCGGCATGTCCGACATGATGAAAATGATGGGGAACGCCAAACGCGGTCCCCTCGCCGGTCTCGCGCAAGCCATGGGCATGGGCACCGGAATGCCGTCGCCAGAGCAGCTGGCAGAGATGGCGAAAAATATGCCGGGCGGGCAATTGCCCCCGGGCATGCCGACACTGCCGCCGAATATGCCCGGCCTCCCGGGCCTGGGCGGAAAGTTTCCTGGATTGCCGGGCGGTCTGCCGCCCGGACTTGGAAAGAAGAAATGATCAACGATCAATATCAATAAGAGTGAGAAAGGACTGAAGATGTCTCTTGTTATCCGTCTTTCCCGCGCCGGCACCAAGAAGCGGCCGGTGTATCATGTCGTGGTCGCCGATAGCCGCGCGCCGCGCGACGGCCGGTTTATTGAGCGGCTGGGCCATTTCAATCCGCTGCTGCCAAAAGAAAAGACCGAGCGGCTCAAGCTCGATCTCGAGAAGGTGCAGGCCTGGATGAAAAAGGGCGCGCAGCCATCGGATCGCGTGATGCGCTTCCTCGATGCCGCCGGCATCATGAAGCGGCCGAAGCGCAACAATCCGGAGAAAGCGATCCCGCGCAAGGAACGCAAAGCCAAGGACGAAGAAGCCGCCAAGGCCAAGGAAACGGGAGATGCGGCCGCCAAGACGGCTGCTACGGCCAAGGCTGCGGCAGACAAGGCGGCCGCGGAAAAGCCGGCCGAAGCGCCAGCGGCGAGCTAACTTTGCTAGCCTCGTCCTGAGGAGGCCGGGCGCGACCGGCCATCTCGAATGACGAGGCGAGGGCTCTACATACTTCGGTGTGCCGATGGTTCTTATTATACTGGCGCCACGCGTGCCGAGCTTGAGACGCGTCGCTGCGCGACGCTCCTCACCATGAGGCCTACCCACGGCAAAATCTGCATTGCCCGCATCGGTGCCGCGCACGGCGTCCGCGGCGAGGTGAAGCTGTGGTCGTTCACCGAAGACCCGGCCGCGATCGCACGCTACGGCCCGCTGGAAACCGAAGACGGCATGAGACGCTTTGAGATCGAGGCGTTGCGCCCGGCGAAGAATCACTTCGTCGCGCGCATCACAGGCATTGGCGACCGTGATGCGGCGGAGAAGTTACGTAATCTCGAACTGTATATTCCGCGCTCACGGCTGCCGAAGATAGAGGAAACCGACACCTTCTATCACGCCGATCTGATCGGTCTTACAGCCGTGACGAAAGACGGCGAGACCATTGGTAAGGTCTCGGCCGTTCACAATTTCGGCGCAAGTGACGTCATCGAAATAAAGCCGGCCGCTGGCGATCCGCTACTCCTCCCTTTCACGGAAATAACTGTGCCGGAAATCAACCTCGCTGCGCGCAGAATCGTTATTGTTCCTCCCCCGGAGACTGAATAGCGATGTGGCGTGCCAGCGTATTGACGATTTTTCCGGAGATGTTCCCGGGCCCGCTGGCACAAAGTCTCGCCGGCAAGGCGCTCACATCCGGCATTTGGTCGCTCGACACGATCGACATTCGCGCACACGCGACCGATAAGCATGGCACCGTCGATGACACACCGGCCGGCGGCGGGCCCGGCATGGTGATGAAGGCGGACGTGCTTGCGCGCGCCCTCGATGCCGTTCAGCATGATTCGCGGCCGCGCCTGCTGATGAGTCCGCGCGGCGCGCCGCTGACGCAAACGCGCGTCGCAGAATTCGCGCATGGTCTCGGGGCTGTCATAGTTTGCGCCCGCTTCGAAGGTGTCGACGAGCGGCTGATCAAGGCGCGGCATCTGGAAGAGGTTTCGCTCGGCGATTTCGTGCTCTCCGGAGGCGAGATCGCCGCATTGGCATTGCTTGACGCTTGCATACGACTCTTGCCCGGCGTTATGGGCAAGCAAGCCTCGGCAGCCGAGGAAAGCTTTGCCGAGGGCTTGCTCGAATATCCCCAATATACGCGGCCGCCAATTTTCGAAGGCGAATCGATCCCTCAGGTCCTTACGTCCGGAGACCACGCCAAAGTCAAAGCGTGGCGCCGTGCCGAGGCCGAGCGGCTCACGGCACAGCGGCGCCCGGACCTTTGGACCGCTTATCAGAGGGGCAGAAAGCCCGAAAAAGGCTCGGAATCCAAAGGGTGACAAGCCGAATTCTTTGTAATACAAGCTCGCCAACCCATTTCAGACCAGGTCAAGACCGCGCGCCGGTTGCTGGCGCTGCCGACGGAGAATTCGCGATGGATATCATTCAACAGCTCGACAAAGAGCAGGTCGAAAAGCTCTCAGCCGGCAAGGAAATTCCCGACTTTCAGCCCGGCGATACCTTGCTCGTCAACGTCAAGGTCGTCGAAGGCGACAAGGCGCGGGTGCAGGCTTATGAAGGAGTCTGCATTGGTCGTTCAGGTCGCGGGATCAATGAGAACTTTACCGTGCGCAAGATTTCGTACGGCGAAGGCGTCGAGCGCGTGTTCCCGCTGTACTCGCCAATGATCGATTCCATCAAGGTGGTGCGCCGCGGCAAGGTGCGCCGCGCCAAACTTTATTATCTGCGCGGGCTGCGCGGCAAGAAGGCGCGCATTTCCGAGGCGCAAGGTGCCGGCGGGCCTGAAGGCGCCGAAGCGGCTCAAGAGTAGCGGCTACTATCGGCAAACGTATCAAGGGGCCGCATGCCGGCCCTTTTTTTGTGGTCCGGCCGTTCATTGTGGAACCGGCAGCGATTGGCTATATACCCACCATGATCTCCAAAGCTCAGCGGATTATTCTCGTCGACCACGCGCGACTGCCGTGGCGCTTTTTCGGCCGGCTAACGGCAGTGCAAGCGGGACTTTGATCGCGACCGGCGGCGCCGGACGTTTTCAGTTCGTTTCCCCTTCACTCTGAGCAAGAAGCCGTCAAGCCATGAAACCGCGTACGCTCTACGACAAGATTTGGGACGATCATCTGGTCGATGAACAACCGGATGGAACCTGCCTCATCTATGTCGATCGTCACCTCGTGCATGAAGTTACTTCCCCGCAGGCTTTTGAGGGTCTGCGTGTTGCCGGACGCAAGGTGCACGCACCGGACAAGACTCTCGCCGTTGTCGATCACAACGTGCCGACCTCCGACCGCAGCAAGCCAAATCCCGATCCCGAGAGTGCCGAACAGATTGCCGCGCTGGCAAAAAACGCCAAGGATTTCGGTATCGAATATTTCAACGAATTCGACAAGCGACAGGGCATCGTCCATATCATCGGCCCTGAACAGGGCTTTACGCTACCGGGCACCACAATTGTGTGCGGCGACAGCCACACGGCCACGCACGGCGCATTCGGTGCGCTCGCCTATGGTATCGGCACATCCGAAGTTGAGCACGTGCTGGCGACGCAAACGCTGATCCAGGAGAAATCAAAGAACATGCGCGCGGTGGTCGACGGTAAATTGCCCGCCGGCGTCACTGCCAAGGACATCATCCTTGCCATCATCGGCGAGATCGGCACTGCCGGTGGCACCGGGTATGCGCTGGAGTACGCGGGCGAAGCGATCCGTGCGATCTCGATGGAAGGCCGGATGACGATCTGCAACATGTCCGTTGAAGGCGGGGCAAAGGCCGGCTTCATCGGGCCGGACGAGAAGGCCTATACATATCTCAAGGACAAGCCAAAAGCGCCGAAGGGCAAGGTCTGGGACGAGGCCATTCGCTATTGGGAAACATTGCGCTCCGATGACGGCGCACATTTTGATCGCGAGGTCCGGCTCGATGCAGCCAAGCTGCCGCCACTCGTCACATGGGGCACCAGTCCCGAGCAGGTCATCACAGTCACCGGACGCGTGCCGGTACCTTCCGAAATTTCCGACGAGAAGAAGCGCATCGCTGCCGAACGCTCACTCGGCTACATGGGCCTGAAGGGCGGCGAAAAGATCACCGACATCAAACTCGACCGCGTATTCATCGGCTCGTGCACCAATGCGCGCATCGAGGATCTGCGCGAGGTCGCCCGCGTTGTCGAAGGCAAGCGAGTCAATGGCAGCGTCAATGCCATGATCGTGCCAGGTTCAGGCCTGGTAAAAGCGCAAGCGGAAGCCGAAGGTCTCGACAAGATATTCAAGGCCGCCGGCTTCGACTGGCGCGAGCCGGGATGCTCGATGTGCCTCGCCATGAACCCGGACAAGTTGCAGCCAGGCGAACGTTGCGCTTCAACCTCCAACCGAAACTTCGAAGGACGCCAAGGCTACAAGGGGCGAACTCACCTTGTTTCGCCGGCAATGGCTGCCGCTGCAGCAATCGCGGGACACTTTATCGACGTCCGGGAATGGAAATAGCCGCGCTGGCCCTGATCGCTTGCGTCATTCCCACCAGCATCGCATTTGCGGCGTGATGACCGGACCGCTGACACGGTATTCTACCACCAACCACGAGCGGCACTGGCGCACTGCGTTGGGTCCGGGATAAACGCGCCGACGGTAGATGGTGATACGTGGCCGTTTGGCCTGGGCCGCAAATTCCCAAGTTAATGGTGGCCTGGATTCAACCCGGCCGCACGCGGACTCCGACTGGTTGTCGCAACCAGGGCCAGCAGATACCTTTGCTGGTACGCCGACCACCAGAGCGGACAACAAGGTCACAAGCGACAGACTGGTTTTAACTTTTTGCATCCAGCTACTCACGTAAGGCCGAATAACCGTTGCCCATCCAAGGCGGTGCCGTCAACCGGTTGGTTGGCGTGGAAACCTCCCCTACAACATTGGCATGGCAGACGAATTCGACCATTGGCGAGGATTGACTGCACCATCCCTCGCCGACATTGAGACGCTGGCAACCGAGGCCTATTCCCGCCTGCCTGAGCGATTCCGAAAATTGTGCGACGGCCTTGTGGTCCGGGTTGAAGATTTTCCGGACGCGGAAGTTGTTGATTCCATGCGGCTCGAGAGCGAATTCGACCTGCTCGGACTGTTCCAGGGTGTGGGTTTGCCTTTCCAGTCGGACACGGTGCCTGAGCTGATGCCCAATATGATATGGCTCTATCGGCGCCCGATCCTGGACTATTGGGCCGAGCACGAAGACACGTTGGGCGCCATCGTTACCCATGTATTGGTGCACGAAATCGGCCATCATTTCGGCCTGTCAGACGACGACATGGAGGCGATAGAGGCCAGCGTGGAATAAGCTGGGCACCAATCTAGAACGGCGATGGTGACTATTCAAAAACGGAATTGGTGGATGGCGGCCGGTTGCGCCAGCATCACACTTCAAGGAGATTCGCGATGATCGTGACCGTTTTCCGTTCCCGCCTGATGCCAGATGTGCGCGAGGAATATATTGCATTGGTCGACCGCATGATCGAGCTGGCGGCCACCATGCCCGGTTACATCTCTCACAAAGGTTTTTTCGCCGAGGATGGCGAGCGGGTGACCGTCGTCGAATTCGAGCATGAGGAGGGCATGCGAGCGTGGCGCATGAATCCGGAACACCGCGCGGCCCAGAAAAAGGCGCGCGAAATTTACTATTCGGAATACAGCGTCCAGGTATGCAATGTGGTTCGGGAATCCAGATTTAAGCGCGAGGAGCGCGTGGCGAGCTGAATCCATGCGTTTCGAGACGGCACTATTTGCATATCTGGGTGGATGTCGGCCGCCATTGACCAAACCGCCGGACCCCTTATGACAAGGACCGTGCAGCAGCGACATCCGGGAGTTTAGGAAGCATGGAAAAATTCACCACACTCGAGGGCGTTGCTGCGCCATTGCGCATCATCAATGTCGACACCGACATGGTGATCCCCAAGCAATATCTTAAGACCGTCAAGCGTACAGGTCTCGGCAAGGGTCTGTTTTCCGAACAGCGTTACAAGGATGACGGCAGCGAAAATCCGGATTTCGTGCTGAACAAACCGGCCTATCGCAAAGCCAGGATTCTGGTCGCCGGTGACAATTTCGGTTGCGGCTCCTCGCGCGAACACGCGCCTTGGGCGTTGATGGATTTCGGCATTCGCTGCGTCATTTCAACGTCGTTCGGCGATATTTTTTATAACAACTGCTTCAAGAATGGATTGTTGCCGATCCGTGTGTCGCCGGACGATCTGGAGAAGCTGTTCGACGATGCTGACCGCGGCGCAAACGCAACGCTCACCGTCGATCTTGAAAAACAGGAAATCCGCGGTCCCGATGGTGGCATCGTTCATTTCGAAATCGACGCCCATCGCAAGCATTGCCTGCTCAATGGCCTCGACGATATCGGCCTGACCAAGCAGAAGCAGGCAAAAGTCGCGAACTACGAAGACAAGGCCAGGTCGGCAAGACCGTGGGCGTGATTGCCGTAGCGGCAAATCCAGCGAGACCCCATTCAGTCTTCGCCGTCTTCTCCCATCTCGCCGATGTGGTGTTGCGCGTACAGTTCGAGGCCGAGCTTGGCGACGAGATCGAGCTGCGTTTCGAGGAAGTCGATGTGATGTTCCTCGTCCGCCATTAGCTTCTCGAACAAATCACGCGTCACATAGTCCCGCACACTATGACAATGCGTTGCTGCTTCCTGGTAAAGCGTGCGGGCGGAAATCTCCGCCGCCAAGTCGCAGTCCAGCACTTCTTTGACATTCTGGCCGATGTGCAGCGGATCGAGCACCTGCATGTTCGGAAATCCATCGAGAAAAATGATGCGCTCGACGAGCTTGTCCGCGTGTTCCATTTCCTCAATCGATTCCTTGCGCCATTGCTTTGCCAAATCCTTGTAGCCCCAATTGTCGAGCAGCCGATAATGCAGCCAATACTGATTGACCGCGGTCAACTCGTGCCGAAGCGCCTTGTTGAGGAACTCGACGACTTTTGCGTCACCCTTCATAACCGGCTCCTGTTGTGGGCGCTTTGCGGACGTCAGCGTCGCGCCTGGACGCTAGCAAAAAAAATATGGATGCGCTGCCGCAACTGGCACCAAATTTCCACAAAACTATCTGGGGTTGCTGCCTAGAGCGCGTCCGCGGCATGCAGCGCGCAGGCACAGCCAACCGGACAGCCGACTTTGACGCCGTGGAGCGTCTCGTCGATGATCTTGCGAATGGTTCGTGCGCAACGGCCGCATTGGGCGCTGCAGCCAAGGCAGCCATAAACGTGGCTCGTAGAACGCCGCGCCGCGGCGCTGGCCGCGCTTCGGACCTCATGATCACTCAATACGTTGCAGGAACAGACAATCATCGAACACCTTGTCCGGCTATTCGCTAGCCGGTGCATTGCTTTGAGTCAAAATAAAACCACCTTTTTAAAAACGTTCTAAACTATTGTCTCTGCGGCATTTTCGTACAAAGAGGCCGGAGAAACTGGTGAATTGATCCATCAGAAATTCAAGCAAACTTTCCGTTGTGGAATGACGTGGCCCCTTCAGGACGATCGCGCGATTGCCTCTGCGATTGCGACCGTGCGCCGCGCCATTTCGGCGTGCAGCCGCTCGGCCATGCGGCCATCAATAGAGACCACGCCTTTGCCCTTGTTCTCCGGCAGATCGAAGGCGGCAATCATCTTGCGCGCCTGCTCGACCTCGGCCTGTGAGGGCGAAAATGCCTTGTTGCACGGCTCGATCTGGGTGGGATGGATGAGCGTCTTGCCATCGAAGCCAAGCTCAACCCCTTGCTCGCATTCCTCAGCGAAGCCGCCGGCGTTTCCGATATCGTTGTAAACACCGTCGAGGATCTCAATTCCGTAAATGCGTGCCGCCGCGACGCACATTGAAAGCCATGGCAGCATTGGCGCTCGACCCGGCACCAGGCGCGCGCGTGTGTCCTTTGCAAGGTCGTTGGTGCCCATAACGAAACCTGACAGGCGTGTTTCGGAATCGCGCGCCTCCGCGGCAATCGAAAGAATGTTGAAGATCGCGAGTGGCGTTTCAATCATTGCCCACACACGGGTCTTGTGATCGGTACCCATGTCGAGCAGCCGCCGGCCAATCAGCTCCAGCGTTTCCGCGCCCGATACTTTCGGCACCAGGATCGCATCAGGCGCGGCATGAGCGGCCGCAGAAAGATCGTCGGCATGCCACGGAGTGTCGACGCCGTTGACGCGGATGAAGACTTCGCGCTGGCCAAAGCCGCCGGCTTTTACAGCGTCGGCTACCTGCTGACGCGCGGTCTCTTTGGCCTCCGGCGCCACCGAATCCTCGAGATCGAGGATGACCACATCGACCGGCAGCGTCTTCGCTTTTTCGAGCGCGCGCGCGTTGGAACCCGGCATATAGAGCACGCTGCGACGCGGGCGGATGGTCATTGAGTGCCGACCCCTGTTTCGACCTCAAACCTATCGTCAGCGCAACCGACGCGCCACTCCCACGCCAAAGACGGTTGCCAACCGTGATCCTGCCATGATTGTGTGAGGGCAATCTATCGTTCTGACCCACAACAGCATGTCATTTCCTCAGCAACTGATCGACGGCTATCGCGCGTTCCTCATCGGGCGGTTACGCCATGAGCAAGATCGTTATCGCGATCTCGCCCAAAGTGGCCAATCGCCGGAGGTCATGGTGATTGGGTGCTGCGATTCACGGGTGTCTCCGGAAGTTATCTTCGACGCGCGGCCCGGTGAGTTGTTCGTCGTACGCAACGTGGCAAATATCGTGCCGCCCTATGCGCCCGACAAACAGGCTCACGGCGTTTCAGCCGCCTTGGAATTCGGTGTCGGCGCCCTCAAAATCAAGCACATCGTCGTGCTTGGTCACGCTCAGTGCGGCGGGGTCAAGGCTTACGCAGAGGATGCCGAGCCGTTATCGCCAGGCGATTTTATCGGCAACTGGATGAGATTGATGGCACCAGCGGCAGACAAGGTCGGGCCGCGCGGCACGTTGGCACCGCAAGATTTTCTTACGCGGCTTGAACAGGCGAATGTCGTCAACAGTCTTGAGAACCTGACGACATTTCCACGATTGCGTCAGATGATCGAGCGCGGTCAGGTCTTGACCCACGGCGCTTATTTCGGCGTGGCCACCGGCCAGCTCTCGGTACGCGATCACAGGACCGGAGAATTCATTCAGGCGGCTGCCGAAGATTACACCCGGCTGTTCTCGCAGCCACGTTTCTGACCGACCTGCCTGCCGCTTACTGTGCCTTAACCGTAATTCGCCAGTTTTTCTGTGTGATCTGTGGTGGCACACACGGTCACGGTTACCGAGAATGCGGGGATTTGGCCTAACGCCATGGTAATTAGCGATTGCTACAGATAGCCCCAATTCACATTGCCAGGACTGTCTCATCCCGTGATGGAAGAGCGTTCGCTTATCGCCGAGATTGAAGGCACTTTCGCAAGCGGATCGGTCGAGAAGCAGGCGGAAATTGTCCGCCGCATCACCGACCTTTTCCTGGCTGGCGCCGATCGCTATTCCGACGAGCACGTCGATCTGTTTGACGGCGTCATTTCCCGCCTTGCGGAGAAGATCGAGACCAAAGCGAGGGCCGAGCTTGCGCATCGTCTGGCTCCCGCGGAAAACGCGCCTCCAGTGACTGTGCGCAACCTGGCCCGCGATGAGTCGATCGACGTTGCCGGCCCGATATTGAGTCGTTCGAACAGATTGACTGACGAAGACTTGCTGGCCATCGCCAGTGGCAAAAGCCAGGATCGGTTGCTCGCGATTTCAAAACGCTCGACACTCAGCGAAAAGGTCAGCGACGTACTGGTGACGCACGGCAACCGCGACGTTGTGCTCTCTGTGACAAAGAATGAGGGCGCGCGCTTTTCCGACGCCGGCTATGGCAAGCTGGTTGACAGATCAATCAACGATGATGTGCTCGCAATCTGCGTCTCTATGCGCAAGGACATCCCACAGGCGCACTTTAATGCGCTCATCGCAAAGGCTTCGGAAGTCGTGTTTGAGAAGCTGGTGGCCAGCAACCCGCATGCGGTTTACGAGGTGCACAGAGTATTGACCGACATAACCGGGCAAGATGCGGGCACGCAGCCGAAGACAAGACGTGACTACCGGGAAGCCGCAGCGCGATTTGACATTGTCCGGCGTTCGGGGACGCCCGTTGACCCCGTCGTATGCGAGTACGCCGCCAAGGGACAATTCGAAGAAACGGTCGCGGCGCTTTCGGCGCTCTGTCAGACGCCAAGCAAGCTCGTCGAAAGCATCATGAATGACGCGCGGGCAGAAAGTGATTTCGCGCTCATTCTGGCAAAGGCCGCCGGCCTGTCATGGCCAACCGCAAAGCAAATTTGTATCCTGCGGCGCAAGGCTTTTCGCTATTCGCCACAAGCCATCGAAGCTGCCCGGCGCAGTTTCGATCGCTTGCAGTTGACCACCGCCAAGCGCCTCGTGCGCTTCTACAACGAGCGGAACTCGGCGCTCGCAAACTTTAACGAGCTGGCGCATCAAATTCGGACGCAGCACAACACAAACCCTTCGCCCCGGTAAGGCGTGACAACAGTCGTAAATCGGGAAAGATCGGCAGAAAAGCTATGCCGCCCGGCGTTTGGCCTGGATCAGCTTCCGATTGATCAGGCATTCCGCGATCTGGATCGTGTTGAGCGCGGCGCCTTTGCGCAAATTATCTGACACAACCCACATCTGAAGACCGTTATCGATTGTCGCATCCTCGCGGATGCGGCTGATATAGGTCGCGTCCTCGCCGACGCATTCATGTGGCGTGACGTAGCCACCCGGCTCGCGCTTGTCGATGACAAGGCACCCTGGTGCGTTGCGCAGAATCTCGCGCGCCTCGTCCGCCGAAATCGGATTCTCGAACTCGATATTGACTGCTTCGGAATGACCGACGAACACCGGAACGCGCACGCAAGTGGCGGTCAGCTTGATTTTGGGATCAAGAATCTTCTTGGTCTCCATCATCATCTTCCACTCTTCTTTGGTGTAACCGTCCTCCATGAACACGTCGATTTGCGGAATAACGTTAAACGCGATCCGCTTGGGAAACTTCTTTGTCTCAACTTCGTCGATGGTGAACACCGCCTTGCTCTGTGAGAACAGTTCGTCCATCGCTTCCTTGCCGGCGCCTGAAACTGATTGGTAGGTTGCGACCACAACGCGCTTGATCTTTGCCTTGTCGTGCAGCGGCTTGAGCGCAACCACGAGCTGCGCGGTTGAGCAGTTCGGATTCGCGATAATGTTCTTCTTGGTAAAATCGGCAATCGCGTCGGCATTCACCTCAGGCACGATCAGCGGCACGTCCGGGTCCATGCGCCAGGCGGACGAATTATCGATCACCACGGCGCCCTGTGCCGCAATCTTCGGCGACCATTCCTTCGACACCGCACCTCCAGCTGACATCAGGCAGATGTCGACGTCGGAGAAGTCAAAATGATCGAGCGCCTTCACCTTCAATGTCTTGTCGCCGAACGAGCACTCCACGCCCTGACTCCGGCGCGACGCGATGGGCACCACCTCGTCGGCGGGGAAATTGCGCTCGGCCAGAATGTCGAGCATCTCACGCCCGACATTACCGGTAGCACCCACGACGGCGACCTTGTAACCCATTGTTAACGCTCCGAAATAAATTACCCCCCGGTCACTGACAGAGGGCAACCGGATCGCAGCGCTTCTAGGCGAGAACAGGCTTCAACACAACGGCGCCCCGCCTCGACAATCGCATGCATCCGACCTTGCGCTCATGGCGTGATGAACTGCCTCACAGCCCCGCGCGCGTACTCGCATATCTGGGTGCTCTTGCGCTGCTGTCCATAGCTGCCGCGCGGCTTTCTCAATCGCCCAAGGTGATAAGTGACATCACGCCAGTGCATCGATCGGAATGGGTCGATATCGAGCGGCCGTTTCCGGCTTTCGTGTTAGCGATCCCTGAGGCTGCCGACGTACCGGCGAGCTATGCCGTCCGCCGGCACGTCGAAGGCGGAGGCCGCAAAGATGTTCTTGGGCTGGGCGACGCTGACAGCGCAGGGCCTTATCTGAAAGTCGAGATCTATCGACCGGGGCGCGAGATTCGTCACTTCGCAGATGCGAAAACCGAGATCATCGATGGCGCCATCACTCTGGGACCGACCGAGATCAC
>DATIWJ010000002.1:0-11690 GCA_035519415.1 Pseudolabrys sp. | reverse complement strand
CGAGTCCGAAGAGAAGCACGAGCCCGTAAGTGACATCGACACTGTACTGGTGGATGGCCTGAAAGCGCTTGACCTAAACCGGCCGATTAGAGAAGCGGACATGACCGACCTCCCACTGTGCGCCATGAGCCCCTGCGGTAGAGACAAATCGCCACCTAGAGAGTAATGATTGGCTCTTCATTTAGTGGATTCGGCTCGCCGCACCTGAAAACTGCACCGCGGCCGACTACGAAGTAGAGAATTGAGGGCCGAGCCAGGTGCCAGGGGGCAGCATCGGCAATTCCGCCGCTAATCCGTCGAGGAGTCCCTGCAGTAGGCTATCAGCCAGTGCGCCAGATTTTTTCTTCGGACCGACGAGGCCATCCGCCAACAGCAGCGTGAGTCCATGCACAAGAGACCAGCAGGCCAAAAGCGCACCCGCGATTTTTCGTTCGTTTCGAGAGGTATGCGGGATGGCGCGTCCAAGGCCCCCTGCAATGATAACGTCGGCAAGCAGAGCCTTGGTCTTGTTGGCTTCCGCCAGTTCGATGGCGGGGCGACTACGGTCCGGACCGCTCAGGTAGCCTCCGAACATCAGGCTATAAAGCGCCGGGTTCTCAACTCCTTGATCAATGTAGGCGCGCAGCATCGCGAATAACTGCTCACGAGCATCGCCGAGGCCCACGATTTCACGCGCCATGCGCTTCGTCAGCATCTCGAACCCCGCCGCTGAGACGGCCGCGAATAGTTCCCGCTTGTCAGCAAAGTGCTTGTAAGGGGCGTTGTGGCTGACGCCCGCTCGCCGGGCAAGCTCGCGCAACGAAAACTCCAGGCTCTGCGTTTCACCCAGGATTTCCAGGGCAGCCTTCACGATCGCACGGTGCAGATCGCCGTGATGATATGGGCGCTCTTGGGATTGGGACCTAGGCATCGCTCGACAAACCCTCCATGTCCCAGACATTTAGCTGACGAAGTTGGCGATGTCAACATTTTGCATATCAGCTCCGCAGCCCAAAATGTTGACATTGACAACTTAGCGGGCCAATGAAGTTGTCAGCGTCAACATTTTAGCTGTCTCGTTGGAGTCTGAACATGCGGTCCTGGATCCTTCTTCTTCTCGCGTTTCTGGTGCTTGCCGGCTGCAAGCCAGAGGACGCGCCGGCGTCCCTCCAGCTGGTCCGCGCGCTCGTCGTCGATCCCAAATCTATCGGCGAAAACCGCCAAGCTATCGGCGAGATCAAGCCACGTTACGAGAGCGATCTTTCGTTCCGCGTCGCCGGCAAGGTGCTGTCCCGGCTGGTTGATGTCGGAGCGTCGGTCAAGCAAGGCGACATGCTGGCCACGCTCGACACCCAAGATTATCAGAACCGTCTGCGCTCTGCAGAGGCGGACGTCAGTTCCGCCGAGGCGGCGCTCGTCAATGCACAGGCAACGGAGACGCGACAAGCCAAGCTTCTGAAGGATGGCTGGACGCCCAAGGCAACTTACGACACCGCCTTGCAGAACCTGCAGGCCGCCGAGGCGCGGCTCAAAGCTGCCAAGGCCAGTCTCGACCTTACCCGTGATCAGCTCAACTACACCACTCTCAAAGCCGATTTCGACGGCGTGATCACGGCCGTCGGTGCGGAACCAGGCCAGAATGTGAATGCCGGGCAAATGGTAATCAAGCTGGCACGCCCGGACGACAAGGACGGCGTCTTCAATATTGCTGAGACGGCGCTCGGCGATATCAGCGGTTCCGATCCCAAAGTCATCGTTTGGCCGCTGTCAAGTCCGGAGCTGACCGTCGAGGGAGTGGTGCGGGAGATTTCTCCGGTCGCTGACCCCGCGACACGCACCTACACGGTCAAAGTCACACTGAGTAACCCGCCGCCGCAGCTACGCTTCGGTATGAGTGTGGGAGGCCGCTTAAAGGGAAAAACCGCTTTCGCCGTCGCGCTGCCACTCTCCGCGCTTTTTGAAAAGAACGGTTCACCGGCGGTCTGGGTGCTGGATCAGCAATCGAGCAGTCTCAGTCTGAGGCCCGTCACGGTCGCCCGCTACGAGGCAAATACCGTCATCGTCGCCGGCGGCCTGACCAAAGGGGACATCGTCGTTACCGCAGGTGTGAACAAGCTGACGGTCGGCCAAAAGGTCCGGCTTGCCGACGCAAATTTGGCCAGGAGTGACACCCAATGAAGACGTTCAATCTCTCCCGTTGGGCGCTGGAGCATAAAAGCTTTGTTGTCTACCTGATGCTAGTCGTCGCACTCGCTGGAATTTTTGAATATCGGCGGCTCGGCCGTGACGAGGATCCGCCTTTCACCATCAAGACGATGGTGGTGAAGACGTTGTGGCCTGGGGCCACCACCTTGGAGACGATGCAGCAGGTTACGGATCGAATTGAGAAGAAACTCGAGGAGCTGCCAAACATCGACTATCAAAAGAGTTATACCAAGCCGGGCGAGTCCGTGGTGTTCATCTATTTGAAGGACTCCACGCGCGCATCGGACGTGCCCGACCTCTGGTATCAAGTGCGAAAGAAGGTCGGCGACGTCAAACAGACTTTGCCCCAAGGTGTGCAGGGTCCTTTCTTCAACGATGAGTTCGGCGATACTTATGCCCTGATCTTCGCGCTGACTTCCGATGGCTTCTCCCACCGCGAGCTGCGCGATTATGCCGAGCGCGTGCGAGCCGAACTGCTTAGCGTTCCCGACGTTGCCAAGATCGACCTTCTCGGCACCCAGGACGAGAAGATTTATCTGGAATTCTCGACCCAGCGGCTCGCCGCCATGGGGCTCGACATTTCCGAACTCATACAGACATTGCAGACGCAAAACGCGATCCAGCCGAGCGGGACCGTGGACTCCGATGCAGAGAAGATCGCCGTGCGCGTCTCGGGTCAGTTCGCGTCAGAAGAGAGTCTTAAGGCCATCAACTTCCGTTTTAACGGTCGATTCTTTCGGCTAAGCGACATCGCAACGGTGCACCGAGGATACGCCGACCCGCAGCAGCCAATATTTCGTTACAACGGCCGCGCGGCCATCGGCGTGGCCGTTGCGATGCGGAAGAACGGTGACGTCCTGGCCTTCGGTGAGCATCTTAAAGAGCGTCTCGTTAAGGCGAAGGCCGAATTGCCGGCGGGTATAGAATCCCATCTGGTGGCCAACCAGCCGGAGGTTGTCGAAGAGGCCGTTGGCGAATTCATCAAAACCCTGATCGAAGCCATTGCCATCGTCTTGGCCGTGAGCTTCCTATCGCTCGGATGGCGCCCTGGCATTGTCGTTGCGATTGCGATTCCGCTGGTCCTTGCCATCACCTTCGTCGCCATGAAACTTGCCGGAGTGAGCCTGCAGCGTATCTCGCTTGGCGCACTCATCATCGGGCTCGGGCTTCTGGTCGACGATGCGATGATCGCAGTGGAGATGATGATCAAGAAGCTCGAAGAGGGCTGCGACAAGGTCACTGCCGCAACATTTGCCTATACCTCGACAGCCTTCCCGATGCTGACCGGCACGCTCGTCACTATCGCGGGCTTTGTCCCTGTGGGGTTCGCTGCCAGCAGCGCCGGCGAGTACTGTTTCACGCTATTCGCGGTCGTTGGTATTGCGTTGACCGCATCATGGGTCGTTGCGGTCCTGTTCACGCCCCTGACAGGCGTTTTCATCCTGCCTGACAAGATAAAGGGGCATGGCCACGAGCCGTCACGCTTCGCCCGCGCGTTTCACACCCTGCTCGATCGCATTCTCCATCTGCGACAATGGGTGATCGGCGTCACCATTGCGCTGTTCGTCGCAGCTCTCGGCGGCATGCAATTCGTGCAGCAGCAGTTCTTCCCGAGCTCAGACCGACCAGAATTGCTTGTTGACCTGACGCTGCCGCAGGGTTCCTCGATCAATGCCACGCGCAAGGTGGTTGACGAGCTCGAGACAATCCTGAAGAGCGACCCTGACATTGAACACTGGTCCTTCTACATCGGTAGCGGCGCCATCCGTTTCTACCTGCCGCTCGATCAGCAGCTCGCCAACGACTTCTTCGCGCAAGGCGTCATCGTCACGAAGGGATTCAAAGTTCGTCCGGCCGTGCAACGGCGCATCCTCGACGCGTTACAACTACCAGAATTCCAGCAGGTGCAGCCTCGCGTCAGCCCTTTAGAGCTTGGGCCGCCGGTCGGCTGGCCGCTTAAATTCCGCATCAGCGGGCCGGATCCCATGAAAGTCCGTGAGATCGCGCAAAACTTCGCCTCTGTGCTTGGCAAAACTCCAAATGCGCGGAACATCAACTTCGATTGGAACGAGCCGTCCAAGATCGTCCGCGTTGAGGTGGATCAGGACCGGGCTCGGGCGCTGGGCATCAGCTCGCAAGCACTGAGTCAGACGATAAATGCGATTTTATCGGGCACGACCGTAACCCAGGTGCGCGACGATATCTATTTGGTCGACATTGTCGCCCGCGCCATTCCCGACGAGCGCGCCAAGCTGGAGACACTGCGCAGCCTGATGATCAACGTACCTGGGGGGCATTCGGTGCCGCTTGAGCAGGTTGCGAAGCTCTCCTACGGAGTCGAACCGCCACTGGTCTGGCGCCGGCATCGTCTGCCAACCGTCACGGTACAAGCCGACACGGCGCCGGGACTTGAGCCAGCGACCGTTGTCAAAGCGCTCTCCTCCAATCTCGCCGCGTTTAACTCGCAACTGCCCGCGGGTTACGAGGTGGTCGCAGGCGGCACGGTCGAGGAAAGCGCCAAAGCGGAAGCGAGCATTTTTGCGGTCTTCCCGCTGATGATCCTGATCATGGTCACGATCCTCATGGTGCAGTTGCAGAGTTTTCAGCGGCTGTTCCTCGTGCTTGCCACGGCACCCCTCGCTCTCATCGGTGTTGCCGCCGCACTGCTTATCGCGCGTGCACCAATGGGATTCGTTGCGATACTCGGGATCGTTTCGCTGATCGGTATGGTGATCCGCAACTCGGTAATCCTGATCGACCAGATCGATACCGAAATCGCCGCGGGCCAGCATCCATGGATCGCGGTGATCGTGGCCACGGAGCATCGGTTACGCCCGATCCTGCTGACCGCTGCCGCTGCGATCCTCGGCATGATTCCGATCGCGCCCACCGTATTCTGGGGACCGATGGCCTACGCAGTTATGGGCGGGCTCGTGGTCGCGACGCTGCTGACCCTCGTGTTCCTGCCTGCACTCTACGTCGCATGGTTCCGGATCAAACCGATTTCGGAACGACAACCGACAATTTTACGCGGAGTTCATGCGCTTGCCCGCGGCTGAGAAGCGACAAGAGCGCAGCCGTTGCTCCCGTTACCAAAGGAGAAACTTCGTCATGGAACAGCTTTCTTCCTCTGCCATCGCAGCGATGACCGCAAAACGAGCCCGGCTGCCGACCAGGCCCCCTTTCGACTGCATCGCGCTGCTGCTGCAGGGCGGTGGCGCACTCGGCTCCTATCAGGCCGGCGTATATGAGGCGCTCGCCGAAGCCGATCTGCAACCGAATTGGGTCAGTGGCATTTCGATCGGCGCGATCAGCGGTGCGCTGATAGCTGGCAATGCGCCCGAGCGGCGCGTCGAGCAACTCAGGAAATTCTGGGAACAGATCACAGCCACGCCGCACAGCCTCGACGCTTTGTTGACGCCGCTGTCGCATGGAAGCGACACCATGCGCGGCTGGATAAACCAGGCGAATGCCGGAATGGCTCTCATGTGGGGCGCGCCTGGATTTTTCATGCGGCGGCCACTGGCGCCCTGGTTCGCTCCGGCCGGCGGCGCTGGCGCCGTCAGCTACTACGACACGGCAAATCTGCAATCCACTCTTGAGAGGCTCATCGATTTCGACCGTATCAATTCGGGCTCGGTGCGCTTCACGGTAGGCGCAGTCAATGTGCGTTCAGGCAACCTGGTCTGTTTCGACACTAGAACGCACCGGATCGGTCCGGAGCACGTCATGGCGAGCGGCGCGCTGCCGCCAGGTTTTCCCCCAGTTGAGATCGAGGGCGAGCATTATTGGGATGGCGGTCTCGTCTCCAACACGCCGCTGGAATGGGTCGTCGAAAACGTGCCGCGCCAGGACACCCTTGCCTTCCAGGTCGATCTCTGGAGCGCACGCGGCGATTTCCCTCGCAACATGGCCGAAGTCGAGACGCGCCGAAAGGAGATCATTTACTCGAGCCGAACCCGTGCCAGCACGAGCAGCTTCAAGCGCATGCAAAGGATGCGGCATGCAGCGGCTAAGTTGAGTGCCGACATGCCCGAGCATGTGCGCAATAGCCCCGAGATGGAGGTACTGCAGCCGATGATCGAGCATAAGGCCTACAACATCATTCAGCTCATCTACCGCGCAAAAACCTATGAAGGAGACTCGAAGGATTACGAGTTTTCGCGCCGGAGCATGGAAGAGCATTGGCGCGCCGGCTACCACGATGCGGTCCGTACGTTGCGTCATCCCGAGGTGCTCAGCCGACCCAAAACGCCGGACGGTGTCTTCACTTTCGACCTGCACATCGACGGCCGCGAATAAAACGGAGGACATCATGATCGAAGAAGACATCCGGAAGCGCGCATTTGCGATGCCGCTCACGAATCCGGCCTTTCCGCCGGGACCTTACCGATTCACCGACCGCGAATACCTCATCATCACCTATCGAACGGACCCTGAGCGGCTGCGCGCAATCGTGCCCCAGCCACTCGCGGCCGACGCGCCGCTCGTAAAATACGAATTCATCCGCATGCCCGATTCCACGGGCTTCGGCGATTACACGGAGAGTGGTCAGGTGATCCCGGTGTCATTCAACGGTTGGCGTGGAAACTATACGCACTGCATGTTCCTCGACGACGAGTCAGCGATCGCCGGCGGGCGCGAGCTCTGGGGCTTTCCCAAGAAGCTTGCGAGCCCGAACCTCAAAGTTGAAAAGGATACACTCGTCGGCACGCTTGACTACGGCCCAGTGCGCGTCGTCACCGCCACGATGGGATACAAGCACCGCACGCTCGACGCTTCCCAGATCAAAGCGGCCCTGGGCGCACCGAATTTCCTGATCAAGATCATTCCGCACGTCGATGGCAGCGCGCGTATCTGCGAGCTCGTCGAATATGGTCTTGAGGACATCAAGGTCCGTGGCGCCTGGGCGGGCCCCGGCTCTTTACAGCTTAATCCGCACGCGCTGGCACCTGTCGCAGAGCTGCCGGTGCTTGAAATCGTCTCCGCCATCCACTTCGTCGCCGATCTCACGCTCGGCCTCGGCAAGGTTGTGCACGATTACCTGCAACCGACTGTCACGCCCGCGATAGAGAGGAGGCTTGCATGCGTCTCCTAGGCAAAGTCGCTGTCGTCACCGGCGCCGCCAGCGGCATCGGCAAGGAAATCGCCCGCGCCTATCGGCGGGAAGGCGCCAACGTCGTGATCGCCGACCTGACTCAGGCTGGCGCGGACGCGGCCGCTGCGGAGCTTGGCGGAAATGCTGCGATCGGCGTCGCGATGGACGTGACGAGCGAACCCCAAGTCGAAGCAGGCATGGCCAAGGCGATCTCGGTCTTCGGGCGGATCGACATCCTCGTAAGCAACGCAGGCATACAGATCGTCGGGTCACTGGAGGACTTTGATTTCACGAAATGGAAGCAGATGCTGGGGATTCATCTGGACGGCGCCTTCCTCACCACGCGGGCAGCGCTGAAGGAAATGTATAGGCAGGGCACCGGCGGTAGCATCATCTACATGGGGTCGGTGCACTCGAAGGAAGCCTCGCTCCTGAAGGCCCCGTACGTAACGGCCAAACACGGTCTCATTGGGCTAGCGAAGGTCGTTGCCAAGGAAGGCGCCAAGCACGGCGTGCGCGCAAACGTGATCTGCCCGGGCTTCGTGCGCACGCCACTCGTCGACAGGCAAATTCCCGAGCAAGCGAGGGCCCTCGGGATCACCGACGAGCAAGTGATCAAGGGCGTCATGCTCAAGGACACGGTCGATGGTGAGTTCACGACAGTCGAGGACGTCGCGGAGGCGGCTGTGTTTTTTGCAAGTTTCAAGACCAATGCACTCACTGGACAATCGTTGATCGTGAGTCACGGTTGGTCAATGCAGTGAGAAGGCTGACGGGTGATTCGCGCCTGCCAAGACGGCGGCACTGAATTGCTTAGCTTCGGCTGACAAAAATTGGATCAGCCAATTATGCATATCAGCCATTCCCACCCCGGTGCGCACCAATGTTGACAATGACAACTTATCGAGACTATCAAGTTGTCAACGTCAACATTGGAGATAGATTATGGCAACAAAGATTGCGCGTACGCTCATTATCGGACTTCGTGCTGCCTGGATATTGGCGGCCACGGTGACTGCGAGTGCTGAAACCTTGGAAGAGAGGCAAGCGTGTATTGGCGATGCGTTTCAATTTTGCTCTGGCGCAATCCCAGACCGTGACCGGGTGTTCAGTTGTCTAGTGGCTAATGCGGACGTGATATCGCCAGCGTGCCATTCGGTCATCGCGCCCCATGTGGACCGAGCATCGTCGCAAAAGCCACCGCAGCACAACCAGCAAGCCAACAAGTGGCCACTCAAAATCTCCACGGACTGACCCGGGCGCTCATGCTCATCTCGACCAATCGTTTTTGCTTCGTCTATGCCGCACAGTCTCGGCGCCCCACTTATCCCGGCTGTCGCCGCCAAACTGACTGGCAACGCCGCGCAAGCCGTCAGTGCAAGGGGCACCGCAGCGCTGCGCGGAAACGGTTGGCGTGTACGTGGGTCGCGACGTCAAATCATATTGCGCAGATTGAAGCTCGCTGCTTTCCAGGCGCTATAATTCGAAGCTACTCATGACTTTAAGTTTGCTCTTAAGGGGGACTCTCTTAGGGACTCGTGTTTTAACGAGGGCAACAGGATTTGTCCGGATCGCGTACATCTGCTTATTCGCATTTTGCTGCAGCGGTGCGTCCGCCCACACGCATTGGATTGGTATGTCTGATAGCCACTTCCCTTCTAAATATAGTTCGCGCGGTCTTGCTCGCTCGCAGCGCCCGTTGCCTACTCGCCATAGTATGCTGCACCGAGCATTGTCTCAAGCCGAGCGATTTGACTTACCGTCAACGAGCTTTCCGACCGAAATGCAAGCTAAGTGGAGCGACCTTGAAGCCCGCATTTCTGCTGACGAGAAGATGTTCGCAACCTGTCGCTCAGATCAAAGCACCTGCTCGCAAGCTGAACGTCGCTTTTTGTCGATCATTGAACTTGCGCGAAATCACGAGGGGCGCGCCCGGCTAGGATGGCTCAATCGTGCAGTCAACATGAGCGTCAAGCCAGCTAGCGATTGGGTCCAATATGGTGACGCTGATTATTGGGCGTCCCCGCTTCAAACGCTCGGCAGTGGTAGGGGCGACTGCGAGGACTATGCGATCGTAAAATATGTCGCACTTCGCGCGCTGGGGGTCGAGACCATCAATCTCCGGCTTGTCATCGTACAAGATGACAAGCGGCGGACGCAGCATGCGGTGGCGGAAGTCCGGCACGAACAACAGTGGCTGATCCTCGACAATTTGACGATGACGATCATTACTGCTGAAGACGCTCGTAACTATCATCCTTTGTTTACGCTAAATAGCTCCCGCCCGGTTGTAGTGGCAGCGGTTGAGCCATCGCAAGCCACAAAGAGTAGACCTTTAGCACTTACTCAACTTACGCCTTTGGAGGAGTGATAGCCTTTGGCGAAGCAATTTGAGTTAGCGGATCGACTTTCTCGATGTCTGGCGAAACAATGCCATAATGTTGGTAGCGACTCGTTTCCGCTTTTTGCTTAGTAAGCTTCTGTCTCTTTGCTCGAATCACGTATTTGCATCCTGAGGATGTGATGACATCGCCTCCAACGTTGAGATCCAGCAGGCCCGAGAAAATTGGGCGCCTACAGGTCGATATGCCTCACGATGAATTGGTAGCCATTGATGATTTTAGATACAGCCATCGAGTGCCGAGCCGGGCGGCGGCCGTGCGCGAACTAATAAGGCGTGGCCTCGCTTCTCAGCGGGAAAGAAAAAATAGAGAAATCAAATATTTAAAAAATTTTTACCATATCCGATTTGGCCCTCTTGAAAAAAACTGGCCATTTCCCAAATCGCTTGCCGCCGGGAGCCAAAAGGTCCCGGTGCGGGCGTCGGCGGATGTCCGGCGCACTGCTCATTCCCATGTTGCTCAACGGAGGATGTGGCTATGAGGACCATGAACCTAGACCCCTTCTGGCGGACGAGCATTGGCTTTGACCGCCTCTTCGATCTGATGGACGAAAGCCTTCGCTTCGAACCGGAGGATCATTACCCGCCATGCAACATCGTGCGCACTGGGGAAAACGCCTACCGTATCTCCCTGGCGGTTGCTGGCTTTAAGCCCGAACAGGTCAATGTGACCGTCAATCAAAACATGCTTATTGTTTCCGCGTCGGCGGAAGACAAGCAGGAAAAGGATAAGGGTGAATACCTTTATCGCGGTATCGCAGGCCGTTCGTTCGAGCGACGGTTCAATCTTGCCGACTACGTCATTGTGAAGGGAGCTTCTCTAGATGACGGCCTACTGCAGATCGAACTGGAGCGTGAGCTGCCGGACACGATGAAGCCGCGCCGGATCGAGATCCAGTCCGGCAAAACGATTGGCAAGGGCGACAAAGTCCGCACCATTGAACATTCCAAAGTCGCCTAAAGCGACTTCTGACCATCAATCCGGATTGAGGCGGCCCGTCTAGCGCGGGCCACCTCTCAAGACATGGAGATATGGCCAATGGAAGAAAAGCTGAAGGGACTAAGCACCCAACAAAGACCTGAAAAGTTTGACCTCGATACCCTGTTGCATCCCGCCCGGGCTTTTGCGCACCCGATGGATGTGGTTCGCGATGCCGACCTCTCGCTGAACGAGAAGCGCGCAATTCTGGCTTCGTGGGCGTCAGACGCTTGTGCCATCGAAGCAGCTCCAGAGTTGCGAGTCACTGCGCCCGGCAACCTCGTTCCCTGGGACGACATCATGGATGCTCTTCGTGCTCTCGATAGGGAGGGACAACTGCAGCAAACCGTTTCCGCACTACAAACGGGTGCTCGGGCAAAAAGGCGTAGGGCTGCTTGGTCCGAGAACGCTGCGGCGGCGCAAGCGCAATGACCAAGGTGCCCCCTTGAACTAGAGAGGTTAGACATGAACAACAACCGCGTAAGACTTGACCAGATCTTCGCCTGGAGTGGGTTCTTGAGCAGCTCAGTATTCATTCTCGGAGTCGCTCTCTCATCAATACGGTAACGGAAGTCTGGCGTGCACCTTTGGCACGCCAGACTCACAAACCTGTTGCATTACGGAGTTGTCGTCATGTCACAGTTTGTAAGGTTCGACCCCGAGCGATTGGTGCTTCATATGCCGACATGCGAAAAGTGCGGGGCCAAGATGTGGTTGGTTCCGGATCGAGCCTGACGCTCCGGGTCACGATAGACCGAGTTTTCAATGTCCACAGTGCGAGAACGTTTCTACTGAGATTGTAAAGTATCGCTGACCAAAAAGTCCGCGCCTTTGACTGGTAAGACGCAATGACTTGATGTCTGCTATTGATGCTGTGGACGGCTCCTCTCCACCGGCACGTGCGTGCCATGAAAGTGGGTGCTGTTAAGGCGCCCACGATTCAGAGGAGCCAATCATGCAGGCAGTCAAGACAATCGGTCTGGACTGCGAAGTCGATTTTTCAGGTGCATGGCGTTGATGCCGATGGC
>DATIWJ010000001.1:0-80618 GCA_035519415.1 Pseudolabrys sp. | reverse complement strand
TCCACGGCACCAACAATCCTGCCTCGATCGGCGGCCTGGTGTCCGCGGGCTGCATCCGCATGCACAACAGGGACATCATGGACCTGTATGGCCGCGTCAGTGTCGGTACGCGGGTCGTGTTCGCAAAGTGAAATCGCCTTCGCAATCTGGACTTCCGCATTGGGTCTTGGTCGTGTGAAAACGATTTTCGATAGGTCTCGCGCAACATTGATGTGAGTAAGCTCTCTACGGCGCATCATAAATTCACCCGAGTGGCGCGTTCGATTCTTTTGTTACGCGCGGGTAATTTTATTTCGAGTTTTCACACAGCCAGGGTCATGTGTGGACGGCGCCTTGGCAAGGACTTTCTGACGCAGCTGCAGCATTGGTCGGCGGCGGGTTAGGCCGCTGGCCCTGATGCTCTGCGCGGATCGGGTCCCGATCAAAACCACGCACTTTAATGTGCGCTGACCCAAACGGGTTCTCCCGATACCCGGAACGACCGTGTCAGCATTACGTCATCATGCCCTCGCCAATTCCTTCAAAGTTTCAAACGCCGTCGTCGTTGCCCGGCCTCACCTCCTTGTCGCTCTCGCTTCACGCAATCACCCTATAGCACTCGTGATGCCGCGGAGGGGGCGCCGTCCACAGCACCAGAAGTGGACGTATGCAGTGCAACAGTGCACGTCCGCTTTACCCCATAGCGACCGCGAAAGCGGACTCCGCCTGAGGCCAGGCGGCGAACAAAAGCTGTAAAAACGGCTGTAAAAACTTCCGCTGGAACTCAGCTAAGTGTTAGAGCGGGCGAAGGGAATCGAACCCTCGTATGCAGCTTGGGAAGCTGCCGTTCTACCATTGAACTACGCCCGCGCGGTTCCAGAATAGCGAATGGCGCGCGCACGGCAAGCACGCGCGATTTTTGTCAGGTCTTGAAATGCTTGGAGAGCTTCAGGCTTTGCGCCTGGTAATTCGAGCCGATGCCCTGACCATATAATTTTTCAGGCCTTGCGAGCATTTTCTCGTAGACCAATCGGCCGACGATTTGCCCATGTTCAAGGATAAACGGCACCTCGCGTGAGCGCACCTCCAGCACCGCCCGCGCGCCCTTGCCGCCAGCACCGGCATAACCAAAGCCAGGATCGAAGAACCCGGCATAATGCACGCGGAATTCGCCGACGAGAGGATCGAACGGCACCATCTCCGCAGCAAAGTCAGGCGGTACCTGCACCGCTTCCTTTGATGCAAGAATGTAGAATTCGTTGGGATCGAGGATCAGGCTCTTGTCGGGACGCGCCTGCATCGGTTCCCAAAAATCGAGAACTGCATAACCGCCACGGCGCTCCACATCGATCAGTCCGGTATGCCTCTTGGCACGATAGCCGACGAGGCCGCCGGGACCCAGGCCGGACAGATCCACGCTGACGGCAACGCCCTCACTCACGTCAACGTTGTCAGCGTCGACCAGACGCTCGCGCGCATGTAAATCGCGCAAGGCATCGGCCCCAAGTAGCGCGTGGCCGCGGCGGAAACGAATTTGCGACAGGCGCGAACCTTCCCGTACCAGGACCGGAAAAGTGCGCGGACTGATTTCAGCATAGAGCGGTCCGTGATAGCCGGCCTCGATACGGTCGAAGCCACGCGTTTCGTCGGCAATCACGCGAGTGAATACGTCGAGCCGGCCAGTCGAGCTTTTCGGATTGGCGGCAGCGGAAATCTCATCGGGCAGTGCCAGACTCTCCAGCAGCGGCACGATATAGACGCAACCGGTTTCCAGGACAGCACCGTCGGTGAGCAAAACCTCGTGCAGCTTGAGCCCGTCAATACGCTGGGCAACCGTGGTGCGGCCGGGCAAAAAACTTGCGCGCACGCGATAAGCGACCTCGCCCAGCCGCAAATCGAGGCTCGCTGGCTGTATCTGATCGGGCACGAATTGATTCTCGGACAAAATCCCGCCGTCGGCGGCGAGCGCCGCAATCATGCGGTCGGGCAGAATGCCCTTGTCGTCGATAGCAAAGGAAAGTGTCACGTGCCTGCCCTGCAATTGCGCCGATCTAACCCAAGGAGACCTTGACGGGAAGCGGTGCCCCCCGCTACAAACATCTTATCCCGTGGTCATTTGAGCCGGCCGGCTTGCAGCCACGTAAAATAACTCGCTAAAAGGCCGGGGACGCGTGAGCCCGGCCGAGACATTTCTCCGGCCGGTTTTTTGTTGGCCACGCGCATGGTCCCGAAAAGGGGTAACCGATTTTCGGTAAAGACCATGCGCAAGGCCTGAGGAGGCCAGAATGCCCGCGTCGACCAAGAACTATCGTGCCGAAACCCGGCTGGTGCATGCCGGCACACTGCGCTCGCAGTTCGGCGAAACCTCGGAAGCATTGTTCCTCACCCAAGGCTACATCTATCCGACCGCAGAGGATTGCGAAGCGCGTTTTTCCGGCAAGATACCGGGCTACGTCTATTCGCGTTACTCAAATCCGACCATGAGTATGTTCGAACAGCGCATGGCGGCCTTGGAAGGAGCGGAAGCCGCGCGATCGACGGCTACCGGCATGGCGGCTGTTACCACAGCGCTCATGGGCTTGGTCAAAGCCGGCGATCATGTCGTGGCCGCCAAGGCGCTGTTTGGCTCCTGCCGCTGGGTGATCGAGGAATGGCTGCCCCGCTTCGGGGTGACGTCGACGCTGGTCAATGGCACGGATCTCGAAGCCTGGAAAAAAGCGGCTCAGAAAAATACCAAAGTGTTTTTCCTGGAGACGCCGACGAATCCGACCCTGGAGGTAATCGACATCGCCGCAGTCGCGGACATCGCGCACAACGCCGGAGCCAGACTGGTGGTCGACAACGTGTTCGCTACACCGCTCTACCAAAGCCCGCTCGCGCTTGGCGCCGACTGCGTGGTCTATTCGGCAACCAAACATATCGACGGCCAAGGCCGCGTCCTGGGCGGCATCATCCTCGGTTCCGAAAAGCTGATCATCGACCACTACCATCAAATGCTGCGGCAAACCGGACCCTCGCTATCTCCATTCAATGCATGGGTTCTGCTCAAGAGCCTGGAGACGCTTCCAGTGCGCGTGCAGCGTCAAACTGACAATGCCGGCGTAGTTGCCAATGCGCTCGCCGGACACAAAAAGCTTGCACGGTTAATCTATCCGGGGCGGCCCGATCACCCGCAGGCCGAGATCATCCGGAAGCAAATGCGCGCGGGCTCGACACTCTGCTCA
Source organism: Pseudolabrys sp. (assembly GCA_035519415.1). Taxonomy (GTDB): domain Bacteria; phylum Pseudomonadota; class Alphaproteobacteria; order Rhizobiales; family Xanthobacteraceae; genus Pseudolabrys. Next base: position 77,415 of record DATIWJ010000001.1, on the reverse strand, counting down.
TTCGAGGTCAAAGGCGGAAAGCAAGCCGCCTTCCGGTTTCTCAACGGCCTCCAGCTGATCGGAATCACCAACAATCTCGGCGATGCCAAGAGTCTGGTTACGCATCCGACCACAACCACGCATCAGCGGCTTACACCTGAACAGCGCGCCGAGCTCGACATCGGCGACGGACTCATCAGATTTTCAGCGGGTCTCGAACACCCCGACGACCTGATCGAGGATTTGCTGACAGCACTGGATAAAGTCTGAATCAGGGAACGATGTGGTGCGCCGCTACTGTTGCCGACATGATCGGCCGCTGCGTGGCTTCCGCGATGGCATTGCCGAGTTCCTTCGCCATGCACGCGTAGCTCCAGTCGTTCATGTGGAGCCCGTCGGGGGACACGAACGCCTCGAATTCGAGATGATCAATCTCGCGCCAATGCCGCATCACATCGAAGCGGCGGAACAGGTCAACGTCTTCCCGTTTGGCGGTCATAGCGATCAGCGCGACCATGGATTCGGCTTCGGGTTTTGCGATCACCTTCGGCGCAAATTGCGGATCGATCAGAACGATGTCGGCGCCGGCGGCGCGAATCTTGTCGATACCGGAGCGGATCAGAGCGCCATGGTCGGCAAGAGGATGATCGCGGATGACGGAGTTGGTGCCGAGTTGCCACAGCACGAGGTCAGGCTTGGCGGCGATCACGGACGAATCGAAGCGCGCGAGCATGTCCGGCACTTCTTCCCCGCCGACGCCGCGATTGAGCACGGTGATCGACAGCCTGGGAAAATGCTGGCGGAGTTCGACTTCAAGCCGGCTCGGATAATTCGACATCGGTGAACTCGCGCCTGCGCCCGCCGTTGACGACGACCCTATAGCAACGATCGTAATTGGTTCGCCGGCAATCACCTTGTGCGCAATGTGCGACAACGGATTTGCCAGACGGATAAGATCAAGTGGCGCATCGCAAGCCGGTGCCGCTGTATCGGCACTCGCCGGCAATACGAAGACCAGCCCCGCAAACAGCGTGGCGGCGGTCATCAATCTTGTGACCCGTTGCCCGGGAATTTCGTTCCGCAAGTTAATCCTCAACCTGTCGACTAGCGGCTGCCGTTGACCGGCGGCTCTTCTGGTTTGGCCGCCGCGATCACGAGATCGGCCAGCAGCCGGCCTATGCAATCATGAACATGCTCGGCTATGTCAAGTTTTTTCGTGGCCGAATATAAATCGAACGTTCCGAGTTCACCCCACAATTTCATGATGCTGAAGCGGTCAAATAATGGCACTTCGTGCTGCAATGCAACCCAGCGCATGTCTTCGGCATACGTACCAAGGGCAATCATCGATTCCGTTCGCGGGCTATATTGTGCGTTGATTAAAACCACATCAGCGCCTGCCGAATGGGCAATATTAATACCCTTGTCGAGCGCCTGGCTGAATTGATCTGGATCAACCGAAAGCATCGCATCGACCGTTCCCGTCTGCCACACCAGAAGCTGCGGCTTGGCGGCGCTTAATGCAGCCGGAAGTCCCTTGACCATCTCGGCGGCAGTTCGTCGCGCTTTGATGTCGGTTGTAAGCTTCACGTCAACGCCCGGTAGTTGCTGGGCAAGCGCGTGCTGCAACCGCGCCGGATAGGCATTGCCCGACGCCGTGCCGTTTGATCCCGGCAGTTGCGAAGAACCCGCGCCGACAACCAGCACGGTGAGGTGCTTCGCTTTCAGCGCGCGCGTGACCTGCGGCAACCGGAAATTCGATTCGATGAGGTTTTCAGCAACCTGGCATTCAGCCGGCTGCTCGGCCCAGGTCGGACCGCTGCCCAGCATCAGCAACGCCAGCAACAGCAAGCGCCTCATGCGTCGCCCCCCGCGTAGCCCGGCCTAGCGGCAGGCGGGCGCGGTCCCCCGCCCTGTCGTTCGGCTTGTCTATACCACGAAATAAGCGCCGCAACGGCCACCATGATGGCAATGCCGAGAACACTGACGATAATCTGAGTGAAGACGCGATTGGACACCTCCGTAAATACGAAGTGGCCCGCGAAGGACAGAAAGACACCGAGACAAAACGTTTCCAGCGAATGCTGCCCGCAGACGATCGCTGGCCAGAAAATCCATGATTTCAGCGCCGGCCAGTCGCGCGGCACGAACACAACCGTTATCACGGCCAGCGCGAGGAAATGCATGATGCGAAGCACATCAAGATTGGTCTTGTCGATCGGATAGATCGCTTCGCCGACGAATTTCGGAACGAAGGCCGCAAGCCTTGGAAAATACCAGGTCATTGCGATCGCAAACGCGAACACGAGATAGGCAATCGCCAGCCCCACCACCACCTTGGAATGCAACCAGCGCGATAAATTCTGCGCGCCCCCGAGCGCACACCAGGCGCCGAACACGAACAGCAGCTGCCAGGCGAACGGATTGAACACCCAGACGCCACTCGGATACGCGGGAATGTTCCACTCGAACAGCCACATCAACGCATAGAGTGTGGCCGAGGAAAGCAACGCAATCGACGGTGCGCGCAGCAACAACCAAAGCATCGGGGGGAACCACGCCAGAAGCAGAATATAGAGCGGCAGGATGTCCATGTTCACCGGCTTGAACTTCAGAAGCAGCGCCTGAAGAATGGTGACGTCGGGATTTTTGAGAAAATCGAGTACACCCATTTCCTCCGTAAAGAGAGGGTTATCGAAACTGTTCGCGACATACGCGATCTCGGCGAGGTAGATCGCGAGCAGGAACACATGGGCGACATAAATTTGCCATGCGCGCTTGAGCACTCGCGCGGATGCAACGACGAAGCCGTGCTGCCGCATTGCACGACCGTAGACGAAAGCCGCGGTGTAACCCGAGATGAAGACGAAAATCTCGGTCGCATCGCTGAAGCCATAGTTGCGGATGGTAATCCAGCTGACCGCATTGGACGGAATGTGATCGAGGAAAATCAGCCAGAGTGCGAGGCCGCGGAACAAATCGAGCCGTAGATCGCGTTCGGTCGAAACCGGGGCCATGTGCGGCGTTTCTTTCGTGCGCTCTTTCAGTCATAATCCGGGGCATCAAACGAATGGCAAGCCCCGCCAAGTAAACTGTGCGGCATATAGATGTATCGCGCCGTAACCCGCAAGATCGAGGTCACCGTCACGCCCCGTTTTGTGTCGGAGCGATCGTCGCCGGGTAACGGTTATTTTTTCTGGGCCTATACCATCAATATTACCAACCTCGGCGCGGAAACCGTTCAGCTCAAGACACGACACTGGCGAATTACCGATGCACTCGGACGCCTGCAGGAGGTCAAAGGCCCGGGCGTCGTAGGTGAAGAGCCGACGCTCAAGCCAACTGAATCGTTTGAGTACACCAGCGGAGTTCCGCTGCCGACGCCATCAGGGTTCATGGTCGGCAGCTATGGCATGGTGACGGAAACTGGCGAGCATTTCGACATCGAGATCCCCGCATTCTCGCTCGATTCGTCTTACGCCGAACGCACGATCAACTAGGACTGGCGCCGACCTCACCCGGCGCGAACTGATAGTTCGCGCTGCAGAATTCACAGGTGACGGAAATCTTGCCATTTTCGACCATATGGTCGCGGTCATCTTGTGAAAAGCTTTTGAGCATGGCCTCGACATTACCTCGCGAACATGAACACTCCGCGCGCAACGGACTGGCGCGAAAAACGCGCACGCCTGGCTCATGGAAAAGCCTGTAGACCAGCCGTTCGCTGGAAAGCGACGGATCGATCAGCTCGATATCCTCGACGGTCGAAATCAGGGCCTGGCCTTCGGCCCAGGCGTCGTCTTCCTCGATCGTGTGCGGCTCAACACCTTCGGGCGCATCGCCGGGGTCGAGATCGGGAACGCGCGCGCGTTCGGGCGCTTTCGGCAAAAATTGCAGCATAATCCCGCCCGCGCGCCATCGGTGGATAGCGCCGCCCGACCCGGCACGCAATTCCTCCGCGACCGCCAGCCTTACCCGTGTCGGGATCTGCTCTGAGCGCAGGAAATATTCGTGCGCGAGATCTTCCAGCGAGCCACCATCGAGCGCGACCAGCCCCTGGTAACGGTTCATGTCAGAACCCTGGTCGATGGTCATCGCGAGGTGACCCTTGCCAAGCAGCGCACCACCATCCGTCTCGTCTGCCGCGATCGCAGCGGCCACACGATCCTTGTCGAAACGCGCACAGCCCCGCACTTTGTCCGGCGCTGTGAAATCAACAACCAGCATCCGGACGGGACCGTCGCTTTGTGTTTGCAGGATGAAGCGCCCGTCGATCTTCAAGGCCGAACCAAGCATCACGGTAAGTACGATTGCCTCACCCAGTAACTTGGCGACCGGTTGCGGATAGGCGTGCCGCGCAAGAATCTCGTCCACGGCAGGACCAAGCCGCACAACGCGGCCGCGCAGGTCGAGTTTGGCAATCTCGAACGGCATGACGGTGTCATCAGCGGTGGTTGCCGATGGCGCACGGGAAGGAATGGCAACTTGAGGATTAGTCATGGGCACTATGTAGCGTTCAACGAACGGAATGCGAGCCCTGCGGTTCCCGCTTTTGTCATCACTGGCATTCGTAAGGCCGCGACGCTAGGCGTCGACGTGCAGGCACCAGGAGAGCAGACCTTTCTGGGCATGCAGGCGATTTTCCGCCTCGTCGAACACGACCGACTGCGGCCCGTCGATCACCTCGTCGGTGACCTCCTCGCCGCGATGCGCCGGCAGGCAGTGCATGAACAACGCGTCCGGCTTGGCCTTGGCCATCAGGCTGGCATTGACCTGATAGCGCTTGAGCACGTTGTGCCTGTGCTTGCCGTCCCGGTCGCCCATCGACACCCAGGTGTCGGTGACCACGCAGTCCGCATCCTTGACCGCGGCTTCCGGATCGTCCCCGATCCTGATCGCGGCGCCCGACGATTTCACCCAATCCATCAACCACTTTTTCGGACGCAATTCCGCAGGCGTCGCTATCCGCAACTGGAAGTCGAAGCGCTCGGCCGCGTGCATCCAGCTCGCCAACACATTGTTGGAATCACCGCTCCATGCAACCGTTCGGCCACGAATCGGTCCACGCTTTTCCTCGTACGTCATCACATCGGCCAACACCTGACAGGGATGCGAGCGCCGCGTGAGTCCGTTGATGACCGGTATTGTGGCGTGGCGTGCGAGTTCTGCTACAGCTTCGTGATCGAGAATGCGAATCATGATCGCATCGACATAGCGCGACAGAACACGCGCGGTGTCTGCCAGCGTTTCGCCGCGGCCCAGCTGCATTTCCTGCGCTGTCAGCAGGATCGCCTCGCCCCCAAGTTGCCTCATTGCGACATCGAAAGACACACGCGTACGGGTCGAGGGTTTGTCGAACACCATCGCCAGCGTCTTGCCGGCGAGCGGCGACGCGACGACACCCCGCGCCCGCGCAGCCTTTATGGAGCGGCTTTTGTCGATCAGCCCGGCAAGTACTGGCTTGGGAATATCAATGAGATCGAGAAAATGCCGTACTCCGTTTGCGGTCATGACGCCACCCTGGCTTTGCGCGCATGCGTCTGTGCGAGGCGCGTACAGGCCCGGTCGATGCATCCGATGGCTTCGGCAATTTCTTTCTCGCCAACGATCAGCGGCGGCAACAGCCGTACCACGTTGTCGCCGGCCGCGACCGTGATCATTTTTTCGGCGCGCAGTTCATCAACCATCTCGGACGCCTGCGGGATCATGCGTAGTCCCATCAACAGGCCTTCGCCACGCACTTCGGCGATCACCGCAGCGTGCCGATCCTTGAGTTCTGCCAGCCGTTGCTTGAGCAGCAGCGCATTGTTCTTTACCCGATCGAGGAAACCGTCAGCCGTTACAATGTCCATCACCGCATTGCCCGCCGCCATGGCCAGCTGATTGCCGCCGAAGGTCGAGCCATGCGTGCCAACCGTCATGCCTTTCGACGCTTCCTTGGTTGCAAGACAAGCGCCAACCGGGAAGCCACCGCCAAGCGCTTTGGCGATCGTCATGATGTCGGGGACGGTGCCGGTGTGCTGGTAGGCGAACAGATCGCCGGTGCGGCCGATGCCGGTTTGGATCTCGTCGAATATCAGCAGCAGGCCATTGTCGTCGCACAATTTGCGAAGCGCGCGCAAGAATGTATGCGGCACCACGCGCACGCCACCTTCGCCCATCACTGGCTCGATCATGATCGCGGCGGTCTCCGGGCCGATCGCCTTCTTGACCGCATCGAGATCGGCGAATGGGACCTGGTCGAAGCCCGGCATCGGCGGGCCGAACCCGTCGAGATATTTTTTGTTGCCGGTCGCGGCGAGTGCCGCCAGTGTCCTTCCGTGAAACGCGCCCTCAAACGTAATGATACGATAGCGCTCGCCCTTGCCGCTGGCGGACTGATATTTGCGCGCCATCTTGATCGCACATTCGATCGCTTCGGCACCCGAATTCTGGAAAAACACCGTTTCGGCAAAACTCGCCGCGCACAGCCTGTCTGCGAGCTTCTCGCCTTCGGGGATGCGGTACAGATTGGAGACGTGCCAGACCTTGTGCGCCTGCTCGGTCAGCGCCTTGACCAGGTGCGGATGTGCATGGCCAAGCGCATTGACGGCAACGCCGGTGGTAAAATCGAGGTAACGCTCACCCTCGGTGGTGAAAAGCCACGCGCCCTCGCCCCGCTCGAAAGCGAGATCGACCCGCGCATAGGTTGGCAATAAATGCGAGCTCACAACCGTTATCTTCCATCGAGCATTTTCGTCTGCGCATGATCTTGTCCGAAAAACCGGTGCCCACTCATGCGCTTTCCCCAGCGCACAACCTTTCGGACCCCAGTCCCTGATTTTCGGCACCATGCGCGCGCCGAAAAGAAATGTGCCGCCTCGCCGGGCGGCACTTTTTTCATTCTATTGCCGAGTCCCGCCCTGTCAACGCACCCGCCGACTCAATTGTGCCGCAAGTGCTGATTCTAAAGGAAAAGCTGTTGGTAGCTAGGCGCGGAGGCCTGTAAGAGCTTGCAGCCGAGTCACTGCCTATTGTAGCGTCTCGGTCAGTTAGTACGACATCTCGTGCTACTGAGCAATTTTCTGGTCCATCCCTGACGCGTATGCGTCTGGCGCCCGATGGGGCGTCTGACGATGGGGTTGGATTCTATCCAAGGCCTTGAAGTCTGAGGAGAAAACCCAATGGGCTGGACGGACGAGAGGGTCGAACTCCTGAAGAAATTGTGGGCGGATGGCCTGTCGGCCAGCCAGATTGCCGCTGAACTCGGCGGCATCACCCGCAACGCAGTGATCGGCAAGGTTCACCGGCTTGGCCTGTCCGGCCGTGCCAAAAGCCCCTCCTCGACGGCGCCAAGGCCGCGCAAGGCGCGTTCCTCTGGCCACCTGATGCGCGTTCCGCGGCCTTCGATGCGCGGCAATACCGCCCTCGCCTATGATTATGACGTCGAGCCCGAACCGGAACTGATCGAAATTCCGGTGGAGCAGCGCAAAACCTTACTTCAGTTGACGGAAAAGACCTGCCGCTGGCCGGTCGGCGATCCGGGCGGCTCGGACTTTTTCTTCTGCGGTGGCGACACCGTGAACGAACTGCCCTATTGCTCCTATCACTGCCGCGTTGCGTACCAGCCGGCCAGCGATCGGCGGCGGGACAAGCGGCCGTTCAGAAACTAACGGCATTATCGTTCTTCGTTTTCATGGCCGGGTCTCGCCCGGCCATTTTCTTTTTCTTTGGTGAAGAGCCATTATTGTCGGTGACGCACGCCCTGTCATCCGAATGGCGGATGGAGGTCGACCTCCGCGTTTACGGCGTGGGAAAGTCCGCTGCCACAATGACGACGCGGCCTTGCGCCATTCTTCTTGTGACCTTGGTCCGCAATTCGCGTTCGCCATGACAAACCATCAGGAATGCGATGTCGTTGTGGTCGGCGGTGGCCCGGCCGGCTCCACCATTGCCGCGCTCCTCGCGCAGAAAGGCAAACACGTCGTCCTGCTGGAGAAGGATCGGTTTCCGCGTTTCCACATCGGCGAGTCGCTGCTGCCGCTCAATCTGCCCCTATTCGATCGTCTAGGCGTGGCGGACGACGTTCGACGCATCGGCGTCTACAAGCCGGGCGCAGAGCTCGTTTCCGACGAGCACGAGGCAGCGGCCACGTTTCGTTTTGCCGACAACCCGTTGCTGAGCGTTGGTTACAGCTACCAGGTAAAGCGTTCGGAGTTCGACAAATTGCTGCTCGACAATAGCCGCCGGCTCGGCGCCAGCGTAATGGAGAGCACCCGGGTGATCGACGTCGCTCTGGACTGTGCGGATCGCACGACCGTCACCGCGATCGGCGCCGATGAAAATCAAACACAATGGTCCGCCCGTTTTCTGGTTGACGCATCCGGGCGCGATACTCTGCTCGCCAGCCGGCTTGGACTGAAGCGCATCGACAAGCAGAACAACACCGCGGCTATATTTGGACATTTCCGCAATATCCCGCAGCAGGCTGGCGACAAGGCCGGAATGATAACCGTTCATCTGTTCGAGCAAGGATGGTTCTGGGTGATTCCGCTGCCTGACAACGTGACAAGTGTTGGCGTCGTGGGAACGCAGGCGCTCTTCAAATCAAGAAAAGGCAAGCCTGATGCAATCTTCGCGTACGCGGTCGGCAAATGCCCGAGTCTTGCCAGGGATATGACGAATGCCGAACCGTTGGGTCCGCTCGTCGCATGCGCGGATTATTCGTACGATTCGCGGAGTTACGCAGGCGAACGCTACATCCTCGTCGGTGATGCTGCCGCGTTCATTGATCCGCTGTTTTCAAGCGGCGTGATGATGGCCATGAGCAGCGCAGAATTTGGCGCAAAGGTTGTCGACGCTTTGCTTGAGGGCCGGGAGCCGCGCGATCGTCTGGTGCGCGACTATGAACGCAAGATCCAGATCAGCCTCGCCTCCCTGTCCTGGCTTATCTACCGGATAAATTCGCCGATACTGCGCGACATCCTCATGTCATCGTTCGATCTCTTCAACACGCGCCACGGGTTGATCACCATCCTGGCGGGCGATTTCTACGAACGGCGTTCTTTCCTCTCGCCATTACGGCGGTTGCAGCTTGCGTACGCCTTCCTGCTGCTCGCGGCAAAGTTTGGATTTCGCCTTCGCCACGGCGGCATTCAGTGGCGCTCGGAGCGACGCATCCTCGGATCTGAGGCTGGCGGCTAATGGCCGTCAGTTCATCCGGCCGAAGCGGTCGTCGAGCGCGTAACCGGCGCCGCGGACCGTGCGGATGGGATCGGCCACTTGGCCGCGGTTGATCGCCTTGCGCAGCCGGCCAACGTGCACGTCAACCGTGCGCTCGTCGATATAGATGTCGGAGCCCCAAACTCCGTCGAGCAATTGCTCCCGTGAGAACACCCGGCCTGGCCGCTCCATCAGGAATTCCAGCAGGCGATATTCCGTTGGCCCGAGATCGACCGGACGACCGTTGCGGGACACTCTTTTCTTTTCGCGGTCCAACTCGATATCGCCGATGCTCAGCACCGTGGCGACCCGTTCCGGATTGGCCCGGCGCAGTAGCGCGCGGACGCGGGCCAGCAATTCCGGTACCGAAAATGGTTTGACGATGTAGTCATCGGCGCCCGTAGCGAGCCCACGCACTTTCTCGCTTTCCTCGCCCCGCGCGGTGAGCATGATGATCGGCAACTGCCTCGTTTCTGGTCGCGCGCGCAGGCGACGGCACAGTTCGATGCCGGAAAGACCAGGCAACATCCAGTCGAGCACCACGAGGTCGGGCGTGCTCTCCTTCAGGCGCGTATCGGCCTCATCGCCCCGCGCGGAAGTCTCAACCTCGTAGCCTTCGGCCTCGAGGTTGTAGCGCAGGAGCATCGTCAAAGGCTCCTCGTCTTCCACGATCAGGATGCGAGCATTCATGCGAAATTCCATTACCTGTCGCCGGCCGTGCGCAGCGCCGCAATAGTCGTGGTATCGCCTTTTGGCCGCTGATCGGCAATCGGGCGTCCCTCGATAATGTAATGGACGGTCTCGGCAATGTTGGTGGCATGGTCGCCCATGCGTTCAATATTCTTGGCGCAAAACATCAGATGGATACAGAAGGTGATGTTGCGAGGGTCTTCCATCATATAGGTGAGCAATTCGCGGAAAACCGAGGTGCAGACGGCGTCGATTTCTTCGTCGCCGCGCCATACGGTCATCGCTTTGCCGACGTCCCGGCGGCCATAGGCGTCGAGTACCAGCTTCATTTGTTCGAGCACGAGATCGGTCATGTGTTCGACGCCGCGGATCAGCTTTGGCGGCGGGAACTCCCCGTTGAGTGCGACCACCCGCTTTGCGATGTTCTTGGCAAGATCGCCAATGCGCTCGAGGTCATTCGCCAGACGCAGCGCCCCGACGACTTCGCGCAAATCGACGGCCAAAGGCTGGCGTCGCGCAATAGTGAGCACTGCCTTCTCTTCAATTTCACGCTGCAACACATCAATATTGGCGTCGGCATTGGAGACTCGCTGCGCCAATGTAGTGTCGCGGGTCGCCAGTGCGTCGACCGCCTCCGCGACCTGCTTCTCGGCGAGTCCACCCATTTCGGCGACCATGCGGGCCAGATCCTGCAAGTCGGTATCGAAAGCCTTCATGGTGTGGTCTGTCAGCGTGTGTTCGGTCATTGTCTTTAGTTCCTAGCCGAAGCGGCCGGTGATGTAATCCTGGGTGCGGCGATCGTTCGGAGTGGTAAAGATTTTGGTCGTTTCCCCGAACTCGACCAGCTCCCCGAGATACATGAAGGCCGTGAAATCGGAGACGCGCGCGGCCTGCTGCATGTTGTGGGTCACGATGGCGATGGTGTAGTCGTCCTTGAGCTCGTCGATCAGTTCCTCGATTTTGGCAGTTGAGATCGGGTCGAGAGCCGAGCAAGGCTCGTCGAACAAAATTACTTCCGGACGCACCGCGACGGTGCGGGCAATGCACAGGCGCTGCTGTTGGCCGCCCGAGAGCGACAGCCCATTGGCGCCGAGCTTGTCCTTCACTTCCTCCCACAGCGCGGCGCGCTCAAGCGCCTGCTTGACCCGGTCTTCCAGCTCCGCCCTCGGCAGCCGTTCGTACAAGCGGATGCCGAAGGCAATATTCTCGAAGATGGTCATCGGGAACGGCGTGGGCTTCTGGAACACCATGCCGACTTTCGCGCGCAGCAGATTGAGATCCTGTGACGTTGAAAGGATGTCATCGTTGTCCAACCGCACGTGGCCAGTTGCCCGCTGGTTCGGATAAAGATCGTACATGCGATTGAGAATGCGCAGGAGCGTCGACTTACCGCATCCGGACGGCCCAATGAAAGCCGTCACCTTGCCCTGGTACAACGGCACGGTAACACTCTTCAGCGCGCGGTGATCGCCATAGTAGAAATCCAGATCGCGGATCGAGATCTTCTCGGTGAGATCCTCCGCATTTCCCGGTGCATGCACGACGGTCGGTACTGTGAGGGTTGCTACACTCATGATGTTTTTCTCTGGGCGGCTAGGATCCGGGCGACAATGCTCAGTGCAAGCACAGCCATCGTGATGATCAGCGCTCCGGTCCAGGCAAGCTTCTGCCAATCTTTGTACGGGCTGAGTGCGAACTGGAAAATGACGACCGGCAGGCTTGAAACGGGAGCATTCAGGTTGAGGCTCCAGAACTGATTGTTAAGCGCGGTAAACAGCAACGGCGCGGTTTCCCCGGAAATTCGTGCGACCGCCAGCAGAACTCCGGTGACCAAGCCCGCGCGCGCGGCGCGATAAGCAATCCTCCGGATCATCAATGACCGCGGCAATCCGATCGAGGCGGCGGCCTCCCGCAGGGTATCGGGCACGAGAATGAGCATGTCTTCCGTTGTGCGGACGACCACCGGCACCACGATTACCGCCAGCGACACCGCGCCCGCCCAGCCGGAGAAATGCCCCATCTGCGCGACCATGATTTCGTAGATAAAGAGACCGATCACGATCGAGGGCGCGCTGAGCAGGATATCGTTGATGAAGCGCACGACCATCGTCAGTTTATCGTAGCGGCCGTACTCGGCCATGTACGTGCCAGCAAGCATTCCGAGCGGCGTGCCTACAAGCACTGCAATCACGGTCATCACCAGGCTGCCGGCGATCGGATTGAGCAGGCCGCCGGCGGAACCGGGCGGTGGCGTCATTTCCGTGAATACCGCGAGCGACAGGCCGCTGAAGCCCTCCCACAAAAGCACAGCCAGAATGACCACCAACCAGGTCAAGCCGAAACCTGTCGCGGCGTAGGAAAGAGCCATGGTGATGACATTGCGGCGGCGGCGCTTTGCGTAGAGCGGAGACGCGAATGAGGAATTCATGATCAGGCTCCGACCCGCGCGTTCAGCCGCATCAACATCAGCCGTGCAATGGCCAGCACGATGAACGTGATCACGAAAAGGATGAGACCGAGAGCGATCAAGGCCGAGGTGTAGAGATCGCCGACCGCTTCGGTGAATTCATTGGCAATGGTGGCGGAAATGGTGGTGCCGGGCGCCAATAGCGAGCCGGAGATACGGTGCGCGTTGCCGATCACGAAGGTGACGGCCATGGTCTCGCCGAGAGCGCGGCCGAGACCGAGCATAACCCCGCCAATTACGCCTACGCGGGTGTAGGGCAACACGACATAGCGCGCGACCTCCCAGGTCGTGCACCCGAGTCCATAGGCGGCCTCCTTGAGCACCGGAGGCACCGCTTCGAATACGTCACGTGAGATGGAGGTGATAAAGGGCAGAACCATGATCGCGAGGATCAGGCCGGCCGTGAAAACACCGATGCCATAGGGTGGGCCCGCGAACAGCACGGAAAGCACCGGTACCTCGCCGAATACGGCGATCAGAAATGGCTGCACATATTGCTGCAGGAAGGGAGCAAACACGAACAAACCCCAGATCCCGTAGATAATGCTGGGAATTCCCGCGAGCAGCTCGATTGCAATCCCGATCGGACGGCGCAGCCACATCGGGCACAGTTCGGTAAGAAACATCGCGATGAACAGACCGACCGGTACGGCAATCAGCATCGCGATCAATGAGGTGACGATGGTGCCGTAGATTGGCGCGATGGCCCCGAATTTTTCGGTGACCGGATTCCAGACTTCTTCGTAGAGGAAGCTCACGCCAAAGGTGCGCAGCGCCGGCAACGACCCCCAAACCAGCGAAACGATAATGCCGCCGAGGATGACAAGAACCACCAGGGCGGCGCCGCGGGTCAAATGGCGGAAGACGGCGTCGCCCAACCGCAGACGTTGCAGAACCTTGGCTCGGTCGACATGGTCGACGATCGAAATTCCCGCCCCCTGCAACGCCACATCAACCACGGGTCGCCTCCCGATCGATAACATCCGGCTCTCCTTTGGCTTTTCGCCGTTGCGGAGAGCTACTCAAGCCGCCGGCCACGCGCAGCACAAGCGCCGTGTCTGCCCACGGTGGGAAACATGGAAAGGGCGCCGCGCGGCGCCCTTTCCTGCGATCTTGGATCAATTCGTCATCGCGAACAGGGGCTTGCCGCTCGCGTCTTTGATATCGGTCGTCCAGGACTTCTCGATGTCTGCGACGACATTGGCAGGCATCGGAACATAATCGAGCGCTTCAGCTGCCTTGCCGCCATTCTTGTAAGCCCATGCGAAGAACTTGAGCGCTTCACCGGTCGCAGCAATATCGCTCGGCTGCTTGTAGACGAGGATCCACGTCGCGGCGGTCATCGGCCAAGATTTGTCGCCGGGCTGATTGGCAAGGATCACGCCATAACCAGGCTGCGACTTCCAATCCGCATTTGCCGCCGCTGCCTGGAACGCGTCCGAGGTTGGCACGACCGTCTTGCCTGCCTTGTTGACCATCTTGGTAAAGGTCAACTTGTTTTGCTTGGCGTAAGCGTACTCGACATACCCGATCGAGCCTTTGGTGTTGGCGACATTGTTGGCAACGCCTTCGTTACCCTTGGCGCCGATCCCGCTCGGCCATTGCACCGACGTGTTGACTCCGACTTTCGATTTCCAGTCGGCACTGACATCGGCGAGGTAATAGGCAAAGTTGAAGGTCGTACCCGAGCCATCAGACCGATGCACGATCGCAATCGCCTGGTTTGGCAGCTTTACACCTGGATTCAATTTTTTGATCGCCGGATCATCCCAGGTCTTGATATCGCCGAGGAAAATCTTGGCGAGAGTCGGGCCATCGATGGTCAGATCGCCTGGATTCACGCCGTCAAGATTGACGACTGGCACGATACCACCCATCACCATCGGGAATTGGGCGAGACCTGCTTCGTCAAGTTCCTTGCCAGGCAATGGCGCATCGCTCGCGCCGAAAGTTACGGTCTTGGCTTTGATCTGCTTGATGCCGCCCCCGGAACCGATCGACTGATAATTCAATCCGTTGCCGGTGACTTTTTTGTATTCATCGGCCCATTTGGCATAGATCGGGTAAGGGAACGTCGCGCCGGCACCAGAGATGTCGGCGGCTTTGGCCGGAAAGTAAGCGGCGGCAGCGATGACGCCAGCGGCTGCCAATGCGGTCCAGTGTTTCAAGGGTTCTCTCCATGTTGGCGGCCAAAGGTGCGCGCGGGCCGGAAAGACCCATCGCCCCTGTCACGCCCAAATGCTTGGGCGGCCGCTGTTGCTCTAAAAAATGCTCTCCACGACGGCTTCGGACATTTTTTATTCTGATTTACCGAGGGGAAATCCGAAGTCGTGGTCAGCCATAGGCGTCGCATGTCACTGTTCTATAAAGCTTTGGTGACAGCCACATGACAGTGTAACCCTTTGGGTTTGGCTATGAATCCTCGGACGGGGCTGGTTCATCGGTGCGTAACGGCAGATGCATGGTAAAGGCAGCGCCAGCGCCAGGTGTGCTCTCGATCGTGAGACGGCCGCCATGCCGGTTGAGCACGTGTTTGACCAGCGCGAGCCCCAACCCGGTACCGCCTTGCGCACGGCTGTCGGACACATCGACACGATAAAATCGCTCTGTCAGGCGCGGCAAATGTTCCGGCGCGATACCCGGACCATAGTCGCGTACCGATATGCGCGCCTCCGGCGTGCCGCCTCGGGTTTGTCCGCGCGCCAATGTAACGTCCACCCGCTTGCCGGCGGCACCATATTTGAGCGCATTTTCAACGAGATTTTCGAGCGCGCGGATCAGCTCGTCGCGGTCACCGAGTACCATGAGTGTGTCCGGCGGCGACAAAACCCTGATCTCCACGCCACGATCGCGCGCCAGCGTCTGCAGACCGTCGATCACCTGCCGCACAATGGGAACAAGATCGACTGGCGTATTCGGCTGCAAGTGCGCGTTGAGCTCGATACGTGAGAGCGACAGCAGGTCATCGATCAGGCGCGCCATGCGCGTCGCCTGCCCCTGCATGATGCCGAGGAATTTTGCCCGCGCAGCGGGATCCTCCTTGGCAGGACCTTGCAGCGTTTCGATGAATCCAAGCAATGCCGCGAGCGGTGTGCGCAATTCATGGCTGGCATTGGCGATGAAATCAGCGCGCATCTCCTCCACCCGCCGCAGCGGCGTGAGATCGTTGAAGGTCATCACCAGGAGATCAATGGCATCGCCGCCGGTCGCGAGTCGAACCGGTGTCACGAAGGCTTCCAGCCAGCGGTCGACCGGCACGCGTTCGAAGAATTCCACGCGCTGCGGCTCGTGACGTTTGGCCGCGCGACGGATGGCGTCGACCAGATCCGGCATGCGCAACGCGATCAGGGCCGGTTCGCCGCGGCGCAGGGCCGGGGCAATGCCGGACGCGGCTTCGTTGAACGCAATCACTCGGCCTTCGCGGTCGAGCACGATCGCGGCACCGGGAAGACCCTCGATGAGCTGCTCGATCAATACGGCCTGCGGCGCGGCAAGTGCCCGGTTGGCTACCGGTACGGCACCCGCGGCACTCGCGACAGTCGTCTGGCCGACTAACGCTTGCCACGCGCCACGCAATCGAGCCCCCAAACCCAAGGTGGCGGGAAAATCGCGGCGGTCATCGTTAGTCGCCATAGTCAGTTGACGTCGGTTTTTTCAGCCTCGAGCTCGCTGCGAATCGGCTCGGTCGCCGAGGTTATCGATTTCGTTTCAACCGCTTTCCGCGCGCCGGACATATTAAGCCATACTTCACGTGACCCGAGGATGGCGAGGGCAATTACGAACGGCACAATATAATAGAGCAGCCGGAACAAGAGCAGCCCGGCCAAGACCGATTCCTTGTCGAATTGCCACAGCGCCACGAGCATGGCGGCGTCGAAGACGCCGAGGCCGCCGGGCGCGTGACTGGCAAAGCCGAGCAGCGTCGCCGAGACGAACACCACCGCAATTGTAACGAAGTCGATATTCGGCTCGTTAGGAAGCAACATGTACATCGCCAGAGCGCAACAGCCGAGGTCGATGATGCCAATGGTAATTTGCAGCAAAGTCGACGGGCCGCTCGGCAAATGGACTTTCCACTCGCCCTGACCGATTTCACGCGGCGCGCTCCACACCCAGCCTACGTAGGAGACCAGCACCACCAGGATGGCGATGGCGGCGGTGCGATTGAGCCAAGGTGGCAGCTGATCGATCGGCCCGGCCGCTTGCGGATGGTAGGCAACGCCGAGGCCGAGCACGGTGGCATTGCCGAGCCAGAAGGTGAGGCCGGCGACAAAACAGATTTTGGCCACCTCAACCGCATCAAGGCCATAGGTCGAATAGATGCGATAACGCACGGCGCCGCCGGTGAAGACCGTTGCGCCGACATTGTGGCCGATGGAATAACTGGTGAAGCCTGTCAACGCGGCAACGCGATAAGGGACTTCGCTCCGGCCAATTGTGCGCAAGGCGAACCAGTCATAAAAGGTGAGCGTGAAATAACCACAAGCAACAAAGAATGCCGCGGCGGCGATGTGTTGCGGCTTGGTTGCTTTCAAGGCGGCGACGACCTCATTGGTGTCGATGTCGCGGAGCATGTGAAAAAGCACCACGGCCGCCACGGTAATGATGGCGATGCTTAATATGACGCCGATACGATTCCAACCGATCGTCTTCTGGAAAAATCGCGCCACCGCGCGCAGCGATTTCAGCATCATTCCTCCGGTTTGGCGCCGGCCGCATCGCCTCCAACGCCGCGCGCCCTCAAGAGCGCACCTTGCCGACCCCTAGCAGAACTAACCCCTCCGGGCGAGTGGACTGCCACCCGTTCTCGCAATCTGTTAGCGTGTCGGAAATATGGCCGCCAGCCAATCAATCGCAATGGCGACCGTCCGGGAGGTGCCCATGAACGAATCCGAACCCCTGCCCCGTCGTGCCGTTCTCAAAACCGCCGGACTGGGCGTCGGCGCCGGGCTTTTATCGGGCCTGCCGACGACTGCGCAAGCCGCAGTCGATGCTGAAATCTGGAGCGCGGAATACTGGACCAAAAAAGGCGACGTTCCGCTTTATTTGTTCCGCAAGCGGCTCGGCGCCCCGAAGGCGGGCGAAGCAGCGCGGCCGGTGATTTTTCTGGTGCACGGTTCTTCGGTCACCTGGCGCATTTTCGATCTCGATACACCCGGCCACGGCGAATATTCGATGATGAACGTGTTCGCCCGTTGGGGTTTCGACGTCTGGACCATGGACCACGAAAATTACGGCAAGTCAGGACGCACAAGCGGCAATTCCGATATCGCCAGCGGAGCACAGGACCTCAAGGCCGCCATGCCTGTGGTCACGAAGGAAACCGGACACCGCAAGGTGCATATTATGGGAGAATCGTCGGGTGCACTGCGCGCCGGATTATACGCAACAATTGAACCCGAGCACGTTGACCGCCTGGTCCTGGCGGCGTTCACCTACAAAGGCACCGAGTCGCCGACACTGAAGAAACGCGCCGAGCAACTCGAATATTTCCGCACACACAATATGCGCAAACGCGATCGCGCCATGATCGAAAGCATCTTCACGCGCGACAGACCGGGCACCACCGATCCAGCTGTTGGCAAGATTTTGGCCGACGTGGAATTGCAATTCGGCGACCAGGTGCCAACCGGCACGTATCTCGATATGACCGCCAATCTGCCAGTCGTGGATCCCCGGAAAGTGCAGGTGCCTGTCCTGCTGGTCCGTGGCGAGTATGACGGCATCGCGACTGTAGAAGACCTGTTCGACTTCTATCAGCAGCTTCCGCACGGCGATAAACAGCTGGTGATCCTGCCGAACACTGCCCATTCAGTGGCGGTTGCAATCAACCGCCATCTGTTTTGGCATGCGACGCGCGCTTTCCTCGACATGCCGGCACCAACGGCGATCTAACGGTGGCTAGAATTTGGCGGTGAAAAACTCGCGCAACGCGGCAGTCGTTTCCGCGGGCGCCTCATCGGACAGATAATGTCCTGACGGGACGGCTTTGGCGCCGACGATATTCTTGGCGTAGTTCTGCCAGATTTCGGCTGGTCCCGGTTCGCTGTTGCGGCCCACGCCCCCGGTGGCACCCCATAACAGAAGCACCGGGCACTCGATTTTGCGACCAGCCGCAAAATCCTTGGCGTCCATCTCCAGATCGATGCCGGCAGCTGCGCGATAATCCTCGCAGATAGCGTGGATGGTCGCCGGATTTCGGAAGCAGCGTTTGTATTCGGCAAGGGCATCCTTGTCGAAGAAGCTCAGGCCTTGTTTGGTTTTCGCCAGCTTCTTTTCGATGAACCAATCGGGGTCGGCGCCCATCATCCGCTCCGGCAGATCGTAAGGCTGGATGTTGAAGAACCAATGCCAGGAGAATGTCGCCCATTGTTTGTTGATATTATTATACAGGTGATACTGCGGGATAATGTCGAGGATTGCCGCCCGCATCACCTTTTCCGGATGATCAAGGCACATGCGATGGAGCACCCGGGCCCCGCGATCGTGGCCTGCGGCATAAAATTTGTCGAAGCCCAACGCGGCCATGACTTCGACCTGATCCTGCGCCATCGCACGGAACGAGTAGCCGGAATGATCCTCGCCGCCCGGCGGCTTTTCGGAATCGCCATAACCGCGCAAATCCGTGGCGACGACCTTGAACTCGCGCACCAGCGTGGGCGCCACCTTGTGCCAGTTCAAGTGCGTGAACGGGTTTCCGTGCATCAGCAGGAGCGGCGGCCCGTTTCCTCCGGTCACGGTGACGATGCGTGCACCACTGGTCTTGATCTCGCTACGCGTGAACCCTTCGAGGAGCATGTCAGATTCCAGAATATTGCGAATATCTTTTCTTGATCTCTTCTGTCGCCGCCTCCGCGGCAGGATCGGACGGCAAAAGCTTGATCTGCGAAAGCGGCACGCGTTCTGGCTTTTCCTTCACATCGCCGACGAAATCGCAAACGCGCGGGCGACGAACGCGCTGCGGGTCATCATCCGGATTGTCATGGCACCTCCCCTGACGCCAGCCGCTGTTGTCGCACGACCGTTTGTTCAGCATAACAAATTCCGGCGCGTCGCAAGCGCGGTTCGGTGCGGGGACAAGAAAACCCCGGCTTCGCGTGGTGAAGCCGGGGCTATTTCCCGTCCATGGTCTGCTCGGTTAACCGCAGACCGTAATGCGGCGCACGCGAGGACCGACTGGCGTATTGACGACCTGCTTCGTGACGTAGCAGTCGGAGGCGATGTAGGTCGGCGCGTAGATGCCGACACCCCAACCCCAGCCGTGGCCATGGAAGTGGCCGTGGCCGTGCATATGGGCGGAAGCAGAAGTCGGGATCAGCGCGGCGGCGGCGATCGCAACGGTGGCACCGAGGGCGAGGGTAAGTTTGCGAAACATGACGTTCTCCTGTCTCTGGGGCGTTGATTGCATGGGATGCGATTGTCACATCCTGACCATGGGTCGCTGGTTCCCCTGAAAAGGTTCAAACCCCCGCCGCTGATTCGCGGGGTGTCACCCTTTATTCACGCCAAAAGGCGGTAAATGCCCGCATTTGCCGGCCTTGACTTGCCCACTCACGCCGGAAAAGGGGAGACTGCCTGTCGGCCCGGGGGGCGGCGCATGCAAATTTCCTCGATTTCGTTTGAACCTGAGAGCCCCGCCAAGCGACCCATGCACGAGCCGATTGTTCTGCGATGCAAACGACTTCGGACGAAGTTCTGATATCGCGAATCGCAGGTGGCGACCGGCTCGCCATGCAGGTGCTGTACGCGCGGCACCATGTTCGGGTGTACCGGTTCGTCCTCAGGCTGGTACGCAACGAGGCGACGGCGGAAGACTTGATCAGCGAGGTGTTCCTCGACGTCTGGCGACAAGCCGGAAAGTTCGAGGGCCGTTCCGCCGCGTCGACATGGATGCTGAGCATCGCGCGGTTCAAGGCCTTGTCGGCGATGCGGCGCCGGCCGGAGCAGGAGTTAGACGACGAGACGGCCGGGCAGATCGAGGATCACGCTGACGATCCCGAAACGGCCCTGGCGAAGAAAGACAAGGGCTTGGCCTTGCGGCAATGCCTGGCCAGGCTCTCGGCGGACCACCGGGAAATCATCGACCTCGTGTACTACCACGAGAAGTCGGTGGAAGAGGTGGCCGGGATCGTCGGCATCCCGGAGGCAACCGTGAAGACGCGTATGTTTTACGCACGCAAGAAGCTCTCGGAGCTTCTCAAGGAGCAAGGAATAGATCGAGGTTGGCCATGAATGCGATGAAACAAGAAGCGCCCGAGCGCCAGGAAATCGAAGAGCTTCTGCCGTGGCATGCGGCAGGAACGCTGAGCCGCCGCGACGCCCAGCGCGTCGAAGAGGCGCTCGCGCGCGATCCCGAGCTCGCTCTCCGCTACGCGCTGGTGCGCGAGGAGTTCGGCGAGACCATTCATCTCAATGAGACTTTGGGCGCGCCTTCCGCGCGCGCCCAGGAAAAACTATTCGCCGCGATCGATGCCGAGCCCGAACGCCGGCAGGCTGCGCCGCTCAATCTCGGTAGCCGCATCGGTGAATTCTTTTCAAGTCTGTCGCCGCGTACGCTGGCGTGGTCGGCGGGCGCCGCGGCAATCGCGATCCTGCTACAGGCCGGATTGCTCGCCGATATCCTGCTCAAGGAGACAAAAACCGGCGGTTACGAGACCGCGTCTGCGCCGACCACCGATCCGGGAGTCGGGGCGTTCACCTTGATCCGGTTCGCGCCGCAGGCATCATCTGACGACATCACCAAATTTCTTGAAGCCAACAAACTGTCGATTGCGGCGGGGCCGATGGCAGGCGGGCTCTACAAGGTCCGCGTCGCGGTGACCGGCATCCCAAAAGGTGAACTCGCCCGCATCGTGAAGAAGCTGCAGGAAGACAAGGTCGTCGGCTTCATCGCCGCAACCGAGTGAGGTGCAACATGGCTGCGCGACGCACTGCCCTGCTCTGCCTGATCGGAGCGCTCATTCTTGCATCGCCTGGCGGTGCCCTTGCGCAAAAGATGTTCAGCCGCGGTCCCTCGTCCAACATCGGCAAGCCGATGGCGCCCGCGGGCGGTGGTGGTGGCTTTCGTGGCCCCGGCTGGGGCGCAGTCGTGCCTGGGGTCATTATGGGCCTACCGCAAGGCTACCCGCCTGATGGGCCTGTTATCGACAACGGCCCGCGGCAGTCGCGGCAAACGAATCGCCGCAACGCGAGCGGTGCGCCGCCGGCGAACGAGAGCCGGCTTGCGCCAGACGAAGTTGTGATCGAGCTTTCCAATTCCGTCAGCGCGCAGCAGATCGACGCGCTGCAACGCCGCTTTCGGCTGACGCGCATTGAAAGCCAGACGTTCCAACTGTCCAACACCACATTGTACCGCTGGCGCATTTCGGACCGTCGGTCGGTCGCCACGGTCGTGCGCGCGCTCGAGGGCGACCGGCTGGTTGCGTCGGCGCAACCGAATTATCTTTTTACTCTTCAGGAGGCTGAGGCCGGGAGCGAAGGCGATCCCGCGCAATACGAACTGGCCAAGTTGCACCTGCCGCAAGCACACAGTCTCGCCAGGGGTGATAACATCCTGGTGGCGGTGATCGACTCCGCCATCGACGTCAATCATCCCGAACTGGCGGGCTCCATCGCGGAAAGGTTCGATGCTCTCACGCCCTCAATGGGCCCTCACAAGCATGGCACAGCCATCGCGGGGCTGATCGCTGCCCACGCCAAGCTCATGGGCGCGGCGCCTGCAGCAAGGATATTGGCCGTGAGCGCCTTCGACCCCAAGGATGCCGGCGCGGAAGGCACGACCTTCAATATTCTCAAAGGACTCGATTGGGCAGCGACGCATGGCGCGCGCGTCATCAATATGAGTTTCGCCGGCCCGCCCGATCCGGCCATTCACCGCAGTCTGGAGGCCGCCGGCAAGAGAGGTATCGTGCTGGTGGCCGCCGCTGGCAATGGCGGAGCAAAATCACCACCGCTCTATCCGGCCGCCGATCGCAACGTGATCGCGGTCACCGCGACCGATGCCGAGGACAAATTATTCGAACAATCCAACCGCGGCCCCTACATCACTTTGGCCGCCCCGGGCACGCAGATTCTCGTGGCCAGCCTCGATAGCGGCTACGACGTATCGTCCGGCACCTCCTATTCCGCGGCCGAGATCAGCGGCATCGTGGCGCTGATGCTCCAGCGCAAGCCAGATCTCACGCCCGAGCAAGTGCGCGGCATCCTGCGCGCAACCGCAAAAGACCTCGGACCAAAAGGGCCTGATGTCATGTTCGGCGCCGGTCTTGCCGACGCCTATGGCGCGCTCACGGCGGAAACGGCGCCACTCACCGCGGGTGACTCGCGTCCGGTCAAGCGCGTCAGCACAGGCGGCGCCCGCTGACCCATTGCCCGCTCATTCCCGCGTAAGCGGGAATCGGTGACAGCAATGCTACAAATTGCGATGTGATCTGGACCCCCGCTTTCGCGGGGGTGAGCGGAACCACGACCTTGTCTGCACTTTGGAGATGCGATGCCTACCACCGATTCGCCAATAACGATGCCGCTGCGCGTGACGCGCAACGACGAGATTGCCGACGGCATCCATCTCCTTGAATTTCGCGATCCGGGTGGGCAACCACTGCCGGAATTTTCCGCGGGCGCCCATATCGCTATCCGGGTGCCGAACGGTTTATTGCGCAAATATTCGTTGTGCAACAATCCGGCCGAGCGCGATCGTTACCAGATTGCGGTCAAGCGTGAGATCAACGGCCGCGGTGGATCGTGCAGCCTGATCGATAATGTGAAAGCCGGCGACGAGCTGACGGTGACCGCGCCGGTGAACGATTTTGGCTTGCCGCAGCGTGCGCAGGATTTTTTGTTCATTGCCGGCGGCATCGGTGTAACACCGATCATGGCGATGATCCGGCAGATTGCGGCGGAGGGGAAACGCTTCCGCCTGTTCTATTGCTCACGTTCGCCGGAAACGACCGCGTTCCGCGATGAGCTGAGCGTGCCGCAATTCAAGGACGTGGTCACCATTCACTATGATCAGGGCGACGCATCGCGGTCGCTCGATTTACGTCCGATTCTGGCTGAGCGGAAAAATCGCGAGCATCTCTACTGTTGCGGACCACGCCCGCTGATGGAGGCGGTGCGCGCCATGACGGATCACTGGTCGCCAACCGCCGTGCATTTCGAAGCCTTCAGTGAGGCAGAAACACACAAGGCAGGCGACAAGCCGTTCAAGGTGCGGCTCGCGCGTTCGGGCACGGTGCTCGACGTTCCGACGAGCAAGACGATCCTCGAAGCTTTGCGCGACCATGGCCTCGACGTCCCAAGCTCCTGCGAAACCGGCACCTGCGGCACCTGCCGGACCAGATTGCTGGCGGGTGAAGTCGACCACCGCGACCTCGTCCTTGCCGAGCACGAACGCAAGGACACTGTCATGATTTGTGTCTCGCGTGCGCGCGGCGACGAGATCGCCATTGACCGTTGAGCGGCTGCTTTATTCCTGGATTACGCGCAAATAGGCGCGTACCGCGCGCGCATCGTCGGCACTGAACTTGAAATCCGGCATGTCGGGATGACCCACCGAGATTCCGCGCTCAAGCGTGCGCGGAAAGTCGTCAAGATCGATTTTGCGGCCGAGCGTACGAAACGGCGGGGCATCAGGATGCCGGCCCTTCCCTTTCATGCCGATCGCGTGGCAGCGCCCGCAGAACTCAGCGACCAATGCCTGAC
The DNA here is from genome assembly GCA_035519415.1 of Pseudolabrys sp. Lineage (GTDB taxonomy): Bacteria > Pseudomonadota > Alphaproteobacteria > Rhizobiales > Xanthobacteraceae > Pseudolabrys. The sequence goes on along the minus strand of DATIWJ010000001.1, from coordinate 53,375 downwards.
CGTGACTGACCGGATCCTGGGCCTGCGCGGCTGAGCCGGCCGCAAAAAGCGCGACCGGCAGAAAGAAGGTGATCGGCAGTCGTTTCATCGTGACATCTTCATTAGAAGGAGTGGCGCGCCGGAAGGGATTCGAACCCCTGACCCCCAGATTCGAAGTTTGCGACACGCTCTTCATCCTGAGTAATCCTGCTTAATCCAGAATCCGCAAAATGCCAACAACGCTCGGATCCACAAAGCAAAATTAACGCTCCCGATGAAAATGCGCGCGCATCCCTCCAGACTCTCTTCACGCCAAACCCGGCCTCCTATACGTGCAAAAACCGTAAAAGGAGTTGAGACCCATGACAACCGCGATGACACCGCGGATCTTGCTGACCGACGCCGCAGTCAGACGACAACCGTTTGCGCAAGGCAAGCCGCGTATCCTCCGCGACAGCAAAGTCGCCGGCCTACATGTGTGGATCGGCAAGCGCAAGAAGACGTTTCGTTATCAGTACGAAACGCCACGCTTGAATGGCCGCAGAGGCAAGACACAGATCGAGTGGCTGGGCGAGCATCCGCACCACAGTGCCGATGACGCGCGGGCCAAGGCGCTCGCGATCCAAGCGGCCCGCGTCCGTGGCGAGTATGTACGGCCTGTTGTCGCAACGCCACCAACCCAGCTGAGCTTTGGAGATGCGTGGCAGCAATACAAAGCGGCGATCACCAAGGAGGGCAAAAGCCCGCGCACCATCGCCGACTACCAGGACAAGTTCGAGAGACACCTTTCCGCCTGGCACAAAGAGCCGCTGGTCGCGATCACACGCGAACAGGTGACCATACAACACGCGGCGATCACCGAACGTGCCAGGAAGGCCCGCAAGGCCAAATACGCCTCAGGCATGTACGCTGCCAACGGCTGCATGCGGCTCGCACGCGCCGTCTGGAATTTCGCCAAGAATGAGCTGGAAACACCGGGCCTTCCCGAGCTCAACCCGTTTCGATCCGGCAAGCTCTATCACCGGGAACGGGCGCGCGAGAGCGGCATGGGCGCCAAAGAACTGCCGACCTGGTGGGCGCAACTCCAGCAGCTGCCGAACCCGATCCGTCGCGAAATGCACCTGTTCATGCTGCTCTCTGGGCTGCGGCGCCAGGACGTACTCACCGCCCGCTGGGACAATCTGGATGAAAAGCGAAAGGCCCTGCGCATCCCCGCGCCCAAGGGCGGCGAAGCGCGCGCCTTCGACCTTCCCCTCTCCGACCCCATGCTGGCCTGCCTCAAACGCGCCAAGGCGGCCGGTAACACATTCTTTCCAGAGCAGAGCCAAATATGGATCTTCCCGGCCGAGACCGGCCACATCGCCGAAGTCAAAGAGGACGGCAAAGTGAAGCTCTTACACACCGGGCACGCACTGAGGCATTCCTTCCGGACGCTCGCTGCAGCTGCCGGCATCGACCGGCTGCGGCTGAAGATCCTGATGAACCATGCTGTCGAGCGCGACGTAACTGACTCCTATGCCAACGTCCCTGCCCTGTTCGATTCGCTCATGGAGGCGCAGCAGAGGATTTCGGCGTTCATCATGCGAGGCTTGATAGGCGAAGCAAACGGGGAAGAGGAGCCGAGAGCATGACTGAACGAAACGAGTATCTGTTCTACGAGCCTCGTCGCCGAATGCTGGACGAATCGGATCGTCTGTTCGCAGAGATTACTCGGCTCGAAACTGCGATCGCCGCTAGCAAGGATAAAAGTGAACGCCGTGGTCTTGAACGTGAGCTCGCGGCCATTCGCCGCGATTTCGCAGAACACCTGGGCAATCAAACCCATGTCGATCGGCCGAGCGAACGCACGATAGTGCCGATCTGGCTTGTGAGGGGCGTCCCGTCCAAAAATCGCAAAGGAGAGGCGCGAGATTGGATGAAACAGCGCGGCTTTTCGTGGGATGGCTCGGCACCAGCCCTGCGGCACGAGGTCCGAACAGCACTAGAGCAAGGGCAGCCCGTCCCGGAAGGCAAATTTGGTCTTTACGTAGAGCGCACGGTCGACATCAGAAAGCCGGGGGTGTTTATCGTTAACCTTGAGGGCGAGCCGCACTATCTCCTTTCTCCGGCGAGAATAGGACCCAAGCTGAAGATGAAGCGACACAAATTCGGCCAAACATCTTCCAAGAGATAGATTAGCCATATCGAACGACCATTTTTGACTGTACGGAAATTTGCTTTTATTCTTGTTTCTGAAACTACCGCCTAGCATCCCAATGACCGGCTAGACGGACATATCGGTAGCGATTGCCCCCGTGACTGACGCGCCCCCTGGGTGCAAAGGATAGTCGGACGGCACTGGTCATCAAAGCGACCCGACAATGCAAACCCCCACCGAGTTGGGAGAGCGTTGTCGCGCGTTCGCTTTCTTCCTGAGCAATCAGTAGCGAACCTCAATAACGCGTTCCTCTCGGCGAACCGAAAGGAACGACGCTATGTCGCTCGAAAAAGAAGTCGCACTGCCGGCGGTTCAATCGAACGCTGAACTTGAATATTTAGTTGATCGCATCGTCGCCTCAGCGATCGCCCGGATCGAAACGGGGGCCCTCAAGCCCTTCCTTACCAGCAAAGAATGCGCACAGCTCATCGGCATCACGCCCGAGAAACTCTGCGCGATGCGGGCGCACGGCGACGGGCCCCCATGGTCCGGCGCCGGCAAGTGGACGCGTTACGAACGCCGCGCCGTGCTCACTTGGCTTGCCAACCTGCCGCGGGCGAATGCCTTGCCTGAAGGTGCCGCCCCGAATGCGGAGCCGGCGCCATGATCAGCAACACTTTCAAGGTCGGACCATTCACTTGCGAGATGACCATCTCGGCTCTGGGTCACGTCACAGCCGAGTGGAGTCCCCGAATGCCCGATCGGTTGACGCGCAAGCAGCGCGCCCAATACCGCTCCGGGCGGAATGCACTGGTTGCCGAGTTCGCCAAGGCAACCGGTCTCAACATGATGATCATCGAGATCTGAGGTCGGCCATGAGCAATCAACCGATCACAGACCTCGATGTCGCCGTTGCCTTCCTGCTTGCCGTACGGCGTCACGGTCCCTGGACGCTGGTGGCCTTGCATCCGGATCGCGTGCAGGATTCGCGCCGAGCAGGGGCATTAGGAATTCCACTCGACCGGCACGTCCAGGCGATGCCAGTCGAGACGTTCACCCCGCGTTATCGAGAGCAATTGTGCGCGTGGTTGCGGCAGTGGAACGCAACGCATGGCATTTACTGGCACGTCAACCCGGCACGGCGCCAGGCATTCCACCGCCGCGCATCTCAGTTCCTGCGCAAAACTGAGCGCTTGCTCGACATCGTCGCTTTCCAATACGTCGCTGGCGATTTCGATCCGCCGAATGGCGAGACGCTTTCGCCTGAAACATGGGAAGCGAGGGTTCGGCAAAAATTGGATGCGTTCGAGCTGCCGCCAACCTTAGTTTGGCGGTCGGGTTACGGTGTGCAGGCAGCGTGGCGTATAAAGCCGGCCGTCCTCCTACAGACCAATGAAGACGTGCGGCGATGTCGCGACATTTGTCGTGGCGTCGCCGAGCTGCTCGAGCGAAAGCTGAAGCTCAAGAGCGACAACGTGGCGAGCCTCGATCATATTTTCCGTCTGCCGGGTACAATTAACTACCCGAACAAATCTAAGCGTGCGCTGGGCCGGCTGCCTGTCTGCGCCGGCAACTTCACTTTCGACCCGAGCGCCATCTATGACGTTGACTCCTTGCCCACGGCCGCCGGGAGCGTTCAGCCGATCGTGCATGGACTGCGAGAGCCTCCTGGCGGCTGGGACACACCAGAAAATATCGCCAACGCGATCATGCATTGCCAGCACACACGCGACCTTGCTGGCGAAGGCAAGTCGCAGACCGCGTGGCGCACCGCGCTGTGGCTTCGCGATCTGGGGATCAGCGCCGACAGAACTTTCGCGATCATGCGGGAGACCTGGGCGCCCCGGTGCCAATACGAATGGGATGACGAGGAACTCCGCGACAAGATCGCGCGTGCATATGCAAGCGCTCAAAACGACCCTGGATGTCGAACCGTCTTATACCGCCTGGCGCAAGCGCGCCGCGATTTCAAATGACGAGGACTACAATGAACACCGCTATCCCGCTGCCGATGCTTTATGACCAACTGGCGCTGCCAGCTATGCTCGATCACATCGCTGTCTGCCTACGCCGCGCCAAGGTCAACGTGTACCGGATGGAAGATCGACTTGTTTATGTCTTTCGATGGGAAATTCCCTCTTCGGACGCCGAGGACGGCTTGCACCGCGACGCCAACGCACTGGTCACTGAGACGATGACCGATCTGCGCCTGCTCGAATACATTATCGAGCACGCTCGGTTCAACAAGCTCGACCGCCGCAGCGGCAATCTTGTAATCTTCGCGCCGCCACCGAAGCTCGCTTCTCACTTCATGGCATCGAAGGACCGTTGGAGTTTTCGGGTGCTCAACGGAGTGATCCAGGCGCCCACGATGCGAGCAGATGGGTCGCTGTTAACGAAGGAAGGATATGACCGTCTATCGGGTCTCTATCTCGACACGGGCGGCGTTGAGTTTCCAACCATCTCTCACAATCCGAGCAAAGACGAGGCCGAGTGCGCGCTGGCTTTGCTCAAGACACCCTTCGAGGAATTTCCCTTTCCCGCTAATGATGACGACTTCCCGCCATTGAGTCCGAGTTTATCGGTGGCGCTGTCGGCTGTGCTCACTGGGTTGATCCGACGTACGTTGCCGACGGCACCACTCCATGGATTCGACGCGGCCGAGGCTGGCAGCGGCAAGGGGCTCGCCTGTTCAATTGTGACGACAATCGTGACTGGAAACCGCGCTACCGCGATCAATTACAGCACGACGGAAACGGAATTCCGCAAGCTGCTATTTTCGGCGCTCCTCGCCAATGACCAAGTGATCGTCCTCGATAACGTGACGCGGCCTCTGGAGGGAGACGCACTCAACTCCTGTCTGACCGAATCTCGCATCGGCGATCGCATCCTCGGCTTGAGCGAAAATGCCACGGTGCCGACAAACGCGCTCCTGCTCGCGAATGGCAACAACCTGGCCGTCAAGGGTGACATGCATCGGCGCATCATCGCTGCCCGGATTGAAGCCGGCGAGAACCCCGAGCAGCGCAGGTTCAAGCGGCCGAACTTGCTCGGTTGGGTCGAGGAGCACCGGGCCTCCCTGGTCGCTGCGGGTCTCACAATTCTGCGCGCATACGAGGTCGCCGGGCGGCCAGGTGCCACGGAGTTGCCCGAGTTCGGTAGTTTTGAGCAGTGGTCCGCGCGCGTTCGCGGGGCGCTGGTATGGCTCGGGCAGGCTGACCCCTGCGTGACCCGCGAGCGGTTCAAGCTGTATGACACCGACCGCGCCAATCTGGGCGCTTTCCTTAGCGCCCTCCAGGAGCTGATAGGTCAGCCCTGGTTTCGAGTTGCTGACCTGGTAAGGCAGCTTCAGGAGATCACACACGATCACCCGTTGCACATCTCCATCGAGGGCGCCGGGCTGGCGCTCGATGCCCGCAGTATCGGCAATTACCTGGCCAAGAACGAGGGCAAGACTGTCGACGGGCTTCGCCTGGACGGCGGCCATGACAAGCACAAGAAGGTTCGCATGTTCCGGGTGATCAACACCCAGGCCCAGCCGTAAGACGTAGCGGGGTGACACGGGGTTTGGCGGGGATGTTGTGATTGGCTTAAGGAGAAACGCAATCGGCTTGCGCGTAGGTTATTGAACACCCGCCAGACCCCGCTTATCCCCGCGGATTATTGGCTCCTCCTCCGCAAAGAGACTTTTCCCTGGCGCTGCAGGCGAAATTTTCGTGGGTCCTTCCTGGCCAAAAAGCAATGAGGGCAGCTAACGGCCCCGACTAGCAAGACTGAATGACACAATTTTGGTTGGGCACATTTTTTTCCCAAGAATTTATTGGCCGAAATATTGGCGGCAAAAATTCCCTGCGGGCACAGATTTTGTTTGATTCGTTATAATTACTTGGCGCATAAAAGGCCCATGTCGCAGCATCTGCACTTCCGAGTTACACCGCATTTGGCGGCCCGCGTCGAACGGGCTGCTGACTATTTTTTTGATAGGAAGTCGACCATCATCAGTGCAGCTGTGAAAATCGGCCTCCAGTTTTGCCGAGACTTCGAACCGCGCGGATGGCCATCATCGCGCGGATGGCCGTCTGACAATACCGTGTACGTCAGCGTTCGCTGTTCGCCGCGCCTATTGGACCGAATGACGCGCATGGCCGACCAACGATACTTAAAGCAAGCCGATATCGCGCGCGCGGCCCTTGTAACCGGTTTGGATTGGATCGCCCGCGACCCATCGATGCTTTGGAGGGCGGCTTCGCGGGCCTGAATCGTGGGCCTCTTCCTAGTCGGGTCCCTTGGGAAAATACTGTCGCAGCAGACCCCTGGTGTTCTAGTGGAACCGCGCTGCCACGGGCTTTGCGGATCGCAGAAGTAAACATCGATATTTGTCGCTAATGTAAATCGTTGATAGTCGGCAAGCTCCTTGTTGAGCGACTCCCCCGCTGACAGCGAATCCCAAAGTTCTGCTTTCTCTGCTGCCGTAAAGCGTTGTCCACTCCATCTTTCTTTCCTCTTCAGGATAGGACTGTTGCGTCGACCGGTTGAGACCACCCTCCCAAAGCGGACATTCACCTTGTGGCAACGCTCGCCGCTTCTGTGGGAGCAGGCTGCATATGGCGGCATGCAATCTCAGCGTCCATCACGATGCGCTATCCGAATGGGCGGGCAAAGTGAATTGAAAGATAACGCCGCGAGGCTCGTTGGCGCTCGCCCACAGTCGCCCGCCGTGGTCATCGATAATGGACCTGCTGATCGATAGCCCCATGCCCATCCCGCTGGACTTGGTCGTGTAGAAGGCCTCAAAGACGCGGTCAGCATTTGCCAGATCGAGGCCTGGCCCCGAATCTTGCACGGCAACCAAGATTGCATTCTGATCGGATTGTCTAGTGCTGACCAGAACTTCTCGCGCCCCCTCAGCGAGGCCGCTCATTGCCTCGATGGCGTTGATGATCAAATTCAAAATCACTTGCTGCAATTGCACCCGGTCTCCGTGAACGAGCGGCAAGCTGTCTGCGAATTCAGTCTTAATCGAGACGCCGTTTTGGTGCGCTTGGGCATAGGCCAAAGCAATCAGGTCCTGGATCGCTTTGTTAATATCGAAGTTATCCCTCTTTGGCGGCCCTTTCTTAATCATGTCGCGGATCCGGCCAATGATGTCCATCGCTCGGGTGCCATCGCTAATCACGCGCTCAATGGCGCGTAGCGCCGCGTCCTGATTGGGAGTTTCACCGGCAAGCCAGCGCCGAGCCGCAAAACCGCTGGAGACCACGCCCGCGATCGGCTGGCCGACCTCGTGGGCGATCGAGGCCGTTAGCTGTCCCATGGTGGCGACGCGATTGACGTGCGTCAGATCGCTCTGGACTTGGCGGTAGCGCTGCTCACTCTCGCGTGCTTCCGCTTCCGCCTGCTTGTGCTCCGTAATGTCACGTGACACCGATAGCAATTGCTCGGGTTGGCCGTCCGCATTGCAGATAGGCGTGGTGATAACCTCCCACCAGCGCGGAGCCCCTTTTGCTGATGGACAGAACGCCTGAAATTTCCCAATTCCTCCTGCTCTTGCGGCAGCAATGGCTGCGGTTATCTTGGGGCGGTCTTCCGGCTGCCAGAAATCGATCCAGCAGGAATTTAGGTAAGGTTGGATATCATCTATTTCGAGCAACTGCTGACCGCCGCTGCTCATGAATAGCAGGTTTGCGTCCAGGTCCAGCACCTTGATGCAGTCTCTGCTGCTCTCGATGATTCTCCGCTTGAGTTCTTCGCTGTCCCGTAGCGCGCGCTCTGCCCGTTTGGCTTCCGTGAGGTCCTGAAATTCAATGACGGTACCAATCGGTATGCCGTCGCGAAAAATCGGGCTGGCTGTGTACCGTACCGGGAAGAAAGTGCTGTCCTTGCGCACGAATAGATCGTCTCCGCGCACTGTCTCGCGGTTCCGCACTGCTCCCGTTAACGGGCATTCGTGCACGGGATAATGCGACCCGTCCGGCTTGGTGTGGTGGATCTTATCGTGGACGACGTGTCCTAGCAGTTCGTGCGCCTGATATCCGGTGATCCGCTCAAGAGCCGGATTGACAAACCTTCCCAGCCCAGCGGGGTCAACCATATAAAGCGCAGACGACGCGTTGTCGGTGACGGTCTTGACGAGCTGAACATAGTAGCGCTGCTGTTCGTTAGCCGTCTGGAGCTGCGCTGTGCGCTCAATCACGCGCCGCTCCAACTCTGCGTTGAGCCCGCGGAATCTTTCCTCGCTTTGCCGCTGCGCCTTCTGCGAGAAGCGCAGTTCGTTAACCACCCAGATGATTCCAACCGTATAAACTAGATTCAGAACCAATCGGAACACAACCGGCGTGCCGAAGTTCTGGAGGGCAAAATATACCGAAGCGATGGTACCGCCGATCAGTGCTACGACTCCGGCCCTCCAACCTCCTACCCAGGTAGCCAGCGCTACCCCAACTTCGAAGAACAGAAGAACAGGTTGTTGGCGGTGATACGGAAGGATCAGAACGATTATCAGCGCTACAAGGGAGATGAGAACAGCAGACCCGTAGTTGAAAGCATACGGATGCTTGCCGGCAAACTGCCGAATGAACATCGGTAAACTGTCGTCAGCCATGCACCCCCCATATGGAGGAACAGGCACAGCTTTGCCCAACCGTCGGCGCTATGCAAGTCACGAAGACTGTCGCCGGCGGCGAAAACTATTCTTTCAATTCGAATTTACATTTGTGAAGCTCCATTTAATGGCACGTTGCGCAGCGTGGCCTATCCTGCGTTCATAGTGCCAGTCATGGCGCCGAACAGCGCTCACCCCGTGACTGCGAGATTACTTCCTAAGCGGGCGTCCAAAATTTGTAAGGCCGAATCGTTTCACTTGATTTTGACGACGCGAGCCCGTGTTCGAACTCGTCTTTCAACATGACGCACCTCTCAATAAATCGCTATGCGCTCCATTGGCTCACATAAATTCGAATTTAGCTTTTTAAATCGCAATTAAATGGTGTCGGCAGTCCATCTGCTTATTCTATAGGCGTCGACTTCCAACTGATGGAGGGACGCATGTTTGGCAAATTGATACAGAGCAAAACTTCTGAGCCGTCGTTCTACTACGTGATGTTGGCCGCAGCCTGCTTCCGGCGGACAGTCCGCCGCCGTCATTCCAATGCGGGCGCCGCGTTGCATGACATCGGTTGCAAATATTTGGCCAGAGCCGCCAGCGGAGTCGTGCATGAACGGATATCCGAATTTTCTTTGGCGCCGGCAGGACGCGCGGGTGCCAGGACCTGCTAGAGGCAACCATGGCCAGTCAATTGAAACGCCTGATCCTCACTGGATTCCTGTTCTTCTTGGTGATCGTTGCTGCGCGGTCGTCAGCCGAGGATAGATCGTATTCGGCGGTTGCAGAGAGCGCAGTCGAAGCGCGCGATGATATCGGGAAATACGAGCGGACGACCATCGCCATATTCGATCGAGTGTCGCCGTCCGTCGTACAAATTACCCATACAGCTGATGGCGATTCAAACGAGGAGTGGACGGCGGTCCAAACCGGCACGGGCTTTGTCTGGGATGCGGCCGGCCATGTCGTCACCAACTATCATGTCGTCGAGGACACCAAAGTCCTGACGGTCAAATTCGCGGCCGGCGATGTCAGGAAGGCTTCCATCGTCGGGGTTGCGCCAACCTACGATCTTGCCGTGATCCATATCGATGACACCGGATTATTGCCGCCACCAGTTGCAATCGGGAGTTCGGAACGGCTCAAGGTTGGTCAAGCGGCCTTTGCAATCGGCAGTCCTTTTGGCCTTGATCTATCGCTGACCTCAGGAATTATCAGCGCGCTCAAGCGCCGCATCCCGACCAGCAGCGGCCACGAGGTTGTCAATGGCATCCAGACCGACGCTGCGCTCAACCCGGGAAATTCCGGAGGCCCTTTGCTTGACTCCGCAGGGCGATTGATCGGTGTGAACACGGCGATTTACTCGCCATCCGGCTCCAATGTCGGGATCGGCCTTGCAATTCCGATCGATGTGGTCAATCGCGTGGTGCCACGTCTCATCCGCGATGGTCGTGTGTCGACGCCGGGCATTGGTCTCATGGCCGCCGACGATAGACTGGCCGCACGGTTCGGGATCGAAGGCGTCGTGGTGGCGGACACGGTTCCGGGTTCGCCGGCCGAACAAGCTGGCTTACAAGGTATGAACGTTTCGATCGGGCAGATTGGCGACGTCGTCGTTGCAGCCAATGGCAAGCCCATCCGCCGGCTGTCGGATCTGAATGATCAGCTCGAGCAGGTTGGCATCGGGAACGAGATCGATCTCAGGATCGAGCGCAAAGGCAGCAAGAGATCGGTGTCTCTCAAGGTCGCGGATTTGGTCGCTCTAGGAGATTAGGAGACGACGCATGACGATCTTCCTCTTGGTGAATGGCAGGACGCCCAACCCGCCGTCATTCTGTGCGTTGTGCGGTGAGCGAATCGGCGAGAACTATCTGCGAGAAATCTCGACACGGCTCTCCTATTGCGATCACCAGTGCTACGCCGGTCATTGCGATGGGGTCGACCTAGCACTCAGTGATTACGCGCGGCCGAGCAAGGTTCCTGCTGAGCAGGCACTTTGCCTCAGGCAGCAAGCTTTGCACGCAGCTCTGGACTTCTAGCCGATTCCTGCACACACCGCGCAATATCCAGTAGGTTCTGCTGTAGCTGCTGGAGTGCAAACCCAAGTGTAAAAATGCGTTCGAGTTCGCTACTAGGCAATGGCTGCATCAGCCCTCCCTCGCGGAGGGCCGTAACCTCCGAGGCATAGTCTACAAGTTCAGTTTCGACCACTTCGAGCGGAGGTGGCGGGCGGCGCGATACCAGCGCGGCAGCACTCGCCAAAAGAAAATCGCTTGTGGCCGCGCCAATTCGCGTAAGCGACCGACCCAGACGCTCTGCACTGCGATTGGGTAGCGGCACGGCGCCGACGCGACCTATGATGACCAGATCATGACGCAACCGTAGCAAGGTCCGCGCAAGCGCCGCCGGATCGGGCTCAGCAACGAAATTGATCGACCGCTCTCGCTGGGCGTCGGCCGCGAGCTCCTCAAAAGCGTTTACGGTACGACCGATCTCATCCTGAACGCGTTGGTTGTCGAAGGTATCGATCTCTGTTTGGAATCTTGCGAATAGGACCGGCAGCACTCGTGCCAGATTTCCAGAACGCGGGCAGCAGCATCGAGTCCCGGAGAATGAGCGCGTGCGGGGAAGACCAAGACCGAAACGGCCATTGCTATCGCGCCCCCGATAGCCACCTCAAGCAGCCGGTAGAATGCCGATTCGATCGGACCTTCACCAAGCTGGGTCGAGATCATCAGAACCAGGACGGCTGTGAAGGGCGCGACGCGAAAACTTGGATTGACCGCTGCCGCATAGGCCAGCGGTGCGATGGCGAGTGCGAGCACGCCAGCAACTGTCCCGGCCGTGGGGTGCGGCACCAGCGCCGCAACGGCACCGGCGTAGACGGTTCCGCCGGTCGTTCCGAAAACGTAATCGGCGGTCGCCTTCAGCGATCCCCCGGTACTCATTTGAGTCACCACGACGGCCGTTAGGACCGCCCACAATCCATGTAATGGAATTGGCAAGAACTGGGCTATGGCGAACGCCAAAATGGCACTGATCGTCACTCGCAAGCAGAAGCGCAAGTGGGGCTTGGAGAACAACTTTGTTGTACGGTCGAATAATGAAGATGGGCGGGCAGCTGCATTTGAGGGCGCTTGGTCTTCGTCGTCTCCTTGGCTCAATTTGCTGGATCGAATGGCATTCATGAGTCAGCACGCTCTCCGGCCAACATCCAGCCGCGGCTGCCCGTTGCCCAAGCCAATTCGTGGAAACTTCAGACTACGTTCAGTGCTGCATGTGCATATTCAAATCTATCTCGCGAGACCTTCCTTGCTTCGCATGTCATGCCGGCGAACGATCCGGGCCATAGGTTAGAGGCCCTTGGGCGTCTGCATTCGAGGCGCTTCGGAAATGAGGCGCGAGCTTCGTTGTCCGGTCCAATAGGACCAAAGCCATTGCGTACGGACCCGCAATCGGTTTTGAAGTTGCGGAAGAGACTGAATATGAATGAATGCCCATACCAGCCAGGTCAAAAATCCGCTCATTCGCAAGTGACCAGCCTCTAGCAGTGCAAAATTCTTGCCGACGACTGCCATATTACCTTTGTCGAAATACTTGAAGGGCCGCTTGGGCTCCTTTCCTTTGAGTAGATTCGAAATCACGTGTCCAACATACCGTCCCTGCTGGATGGCGACTTGCGCGACACCAGGCAGCGGCTTTTCATTTCGAAGGGCGCAAGCCGTATCCCCTATGATGAATACACCGGGCGCATTCGGCACGTCCATGAACGGTCCAACCGATATCCTTCCGACTCGGTCGGTTTTAGCACCGAGAGTTTTCACGATCGGTTGTGGGGTAACGCCAGCGGTCCACAGCACTGTTGCACTTGTAATTCGTTCGCCGTTGGCAATGATCCCTTGTTTGTCAACGCTTTCAACCTTCATGCCAGTTAAGATCTTGACGCCAAGTTTTCCGAGCCGCTTGGCGGCTTTTTTTGATAGTGACTCGGCAAAGCTCGGAAGAATTCGGCTGGCTCCATCAAGTAGAACGATCGAAGTTTTCGTGGGGTCGATATGCCGGAAGTTTCTGCGCAGCGTTGCGGTCGACATTTGCGCGATCGAAGCTGCCAATTCCACGCCAGTCGGCCCTGCTCCAACCAGCACAAACGTCATCAGGCGCGAGCGCTCGGTTTCGTTGTCTGTTAGTTCCGCCAGTTCATAGGCGCTCAGTATTTTTGCTCTTATTGTCTCCGCATCGCTCAGGTTCTTTAGACCCGGTGCGTATTTTGCGAACTCGTCATGGCCGAAATAGCCCGGCTGCATGCCCGTTGCGACAACCAAGAAATCAAATGTTACGGTACGCATTTCCCCCTCTGGCGTACGAGCCTGGACTGACCGAGACTTCAGATCCACGCTGGTGACCTCGGCAAGCATCACGCTGAGGTTTTTCTGCTTCTGAGCAAGCTGGCGAATTGGCGCGGCGATGTCGGCGGGTGACAAAACCGCGGTCGCTACTTGATACAGAAGCGGCTGGAAGATGTGGTGGTTGCGTTTGTCGATAACTACGACCTCGGCATTGCAGTGCTTAAGGGCCCGCGCTGCTGCTATCCCGCCAAAGCCGCCCCCAATGATCACGACACGTTTCAATTTTGATTGAGGCGCCGTTACGACGGAAGTTTTCTCTCGAGGTCGAGACTCGTCTATCATTGCGCTCATGGGCGTCACCTAGTTCAAAGTTCACAGCAACTTAGGTCAAATTCCATCGTCTCTTAGCCTGCACGAACCGCTTTTTTCGGTACATCGGAGGCCTGTTCAAGTTTTGTGCGCAGCTCGATGAGTCCGAGCAGCAATTCGTCTCGTTCCGCAGCCAAATCATCGATCGTGCGCGAGCCGACCTCGACGTGAACGCTGTCGGTGATTTTCTTTTGCACTTCGGGCGACAACACGGGCTGCCCGAGGACCTTCCACCAGGCCGTCATAGGCCCGGCGAACTGCTGGAAGAAATGCTCGATACCGCCCTGACCGCCGCCCAGATGGTTGAGAAGTAGGCTGCCCATGATTCCCCAGCGCAAGCCGGGTCCCCAGGACAATGCGGTGTCGGCGTCTTCGGCGCTGACGACGCCTTCGCTGACAAGATGGTACACCTCACGGCTCAAGGCAGACTGCAGGCGATTGGCGACATGCCCCGGCACTTCCTTGTGCAGCCGAATCGGCCGTTTTCCCATAGCGACATAGAAAGCTGTTGCGCGCTCGATCGTATCTTCGGAGGTCTTTGCGCCGCCAACGATCTCAACCAGCGGCACCACGTGGGGCGGGTTGAAAGGATGCCCGATAACACAGCGCTCCGGGTGTGAGCCGCAACCTGATTGGATCTCGCTCATGGTGAGACCCGAAGAGCTTGATGCGATGATCACTTTAGGCGGCAGGAGCTCGTCGAGCTGGCCGTAGAGCTTCTTTTTGAAATCGATCCGTTCGGGCCCGTTCTCCTGCACGAGGTCCGCGCCTTTAACCGCTGTCGGAAGGTCGGGCGTAAACGTGAGCCTTGATTGTGATGCGCCAGGCGCAAGGCCCAGCCTCTTGAGTGCCGGCCAAGCGGTTTCAACGAACTTCCTCAGCGCCCCCTCGGCATTTGGCGCTACGTCAGTCGCCGCGACGTCCAGGCCTTTGGCCAGGAACAGCGCCGCCCAGCTCGCGCCGATGACGCCGGTCCCGATTATGGCAACGCGACGAATGGGTTTATTTGTGGACATGGCCAGTTCTCCTTTGATCAGATTTTCAGATTTCGGCGTACGCGACGCCGGTGAGGTTGCCCTGTGCGAACAGCAGATTTTTCTCTTCCGATCCGTCGAGTTTTGCAGAATAGATCGAGCCGGCGAAATCCGTTACGAACATACGGCCGCCTGGAACGTCCAGAGCGAGGCCGATTCCTTCCATCAGGTGGGTCAACACGATTTGCGGAGCGGGAATGGGAGTCGTATCGATCGGCGCGCGATTCACTGTGTTGCCGCGCGGTGGATCGCCGCGGTCGGTCCAATACAGCACGCGCTCTTCCAGATCGAGTTCGAGGTCGATCGGTTCTGGTAGGCCGGCGAACAGCACTTCGATGTCGCTGCGGTTCGCCGCGCTCTCGCCCTTCGGGATTTCGACATTTGCGCGGAAGATGCGGCCTCGGCCGGCATTGTCTGGGCCCTTCTGGGTCCAATAGATCTTCTGCCGCTTGGGATCAATCGTGATGCCTACGCACCATCTGGTCTGATCGCGTCGGTCGGCATCGCCGCGGCCCGCCTCGACGAGCGTTTCCACTTGTGAACCATCGAGATTCGAGCGCATAACGCGCATGCCCTCGCGATCGCACCAGTACAGCTTGCTGTTTTTCTTATCGAGATGGATTTGCTTTGGCGTGAAAGTGACACCTTGCGGAATGATGGCCTTGCGATTCTTTCCGTCGAGGTCGGCGCGCTCAATGGATCCGTCGTCCACACTCGGGATTCCCATATTTGTCCAGTAGATGTGGCCCGCTTGGGCGTCCACCGTGATGCCGTCGGGAAGCCGACAACCGGTCACGATGGTCTTCTTATCTGAGCCATCCGGATTCATCGAATGAATGAGGCCGGCGTTGAGCTCGAGCACGAACAATCGACCGGCCGCGGCCTTGCCACCCGCTACGGGTCTCGACTTGGTGGACTGAAGGTCAAGCATAGTTCTTCCTTTCATCATCAGAGTTGGACGTCGATGCCTCGATCGCGATGGATGATGTCGATTGCTCGGTTCTGAACGCCGCCATTCAGGTCAAACATATCGCTCGGCGTGGTGCAGTGCTGCTTGAGTTCGAGCATTTCGACAGCGTGCAAATGATCCTTGCTGTTGTGTTGTCGAAGGCTCAGTGCGTGACCCATCTTTTCCTTCTTGGCTTGCAGGTAAGCCAAGGAGTACGGAGTCGGCGCTGCCTCGCATGGAATCCGAGCAACAACCTCGATACCGGCATCAGACAAGGCGCGAGCCTTGCGCGGATTGTTAGTCAGAAGGCGAACTCGGCTGACGCCGAGGTCGTCCAGAATCGCCGTCGGCAGACTGAAGTCGCGACAGTCAGCCTTGAACCCGAGGGCGTGATTGGCTTCCACGGTATCGATGCCTGCATCCTGGAGCTCGTAGGCCTGCAGCTTCGCCATTAAGCCAATGCCGCGGCCCTCCTGGTATTCGTAGATCACCAGACCGCGGCCTTCTTCGGCGATGGCCTGCAAGGCCATGGAGAGTTGGTCGCAACAATCGCAACGCAGGGAACCTAGCGCTTCGCCTGTGAAGCACTGCGAATGGACGCGCAGCAACGGTGTATTTTGGGTCAGATCGCCCATGACAATCGCCAGCGCGGTTTCGACGCCCTGCAAGCGATTCGCGACATCGCGCTCGTAACCGACAGCCTCGAACACGCCCCACTTCGTCGGCATGCGTGCAGTCGCAATGCGCCAAAGGGTCCCGGTTCGTGCTGCTGTTTTCATGTACGCCTCTTTTTCCAAATTTCTGCACACGCTCCGGCGGCAACCTATTCGGCGGCCGCTAAAGCACCGTCTTTTGCGTTCGGGACAGCGCCGCTCGCGTGCAAGCCGTCGATTTCGGTCTCGTTGAATCCAAGCTGCTCTAGGACCTGTTCGTTATGTTCTCCGAGTTTCGGAGCGCGCTTCGCAGGCACTTTGGTGACGCCATGCACTTGAATGGGACTGCTGATCGTTGAGGTCAGCTTGCCGCCGGCGCCTTCGAGCGGAACAACAATATCATTCGCCAGCAGTTGCGGGTCGTTGACGACTTCCTGCGGCCCGCGCACAGCGCCGAACGTCACGTGAGGACCGTTGAAGACTTCGTACCAATACTTCATCGGCTGGGAGCTGAAGACCTCGTCGAGAATGGTCGCCAGCTGGTGCATGTTCTGCGTAAGCTTGGCCGGATCTGAGAACCGGGGATCCGTCAGAAGATCTGCACGGCCGATTGCTTTCGCCACGGCCGCGAACTTGTCGGGCGTGACGATCAGAACGAACCAAGTGCCGTCCGAAGCGCGATACACATTCAGCGCCGCGTTTGCCGGATTCTTCCGGTCGTGCGGGGCGAAAAACTTCGCCTCGCACAGGGCGGCCTGGATTGAAACACTTGCCGACCAGACACCCTCGGCGAGCAACGAAGTGGTGACATACGATCCCTTGCCAGTGCGCTCACGCCGATAAAGCGCCGTAACGATCGCGGAATACAATCCGACGGCAGTCGCATTGTCGCCGCTCCCGGCCACCGGCCAGGTTGGCGGCTCGCCGGCATCGCGCGTCATGGACAGCAATCCGCTTCGAGCCCAGTATGACGTGATATCGAAGCCAGGAAGATTGGCGTCGGGACCTTTTTCGCCGAAGCCAGTGAGGTCCGCATAGATTAGACGCGGATTCCATTGCGCCACGTCGTCATATTCGAGCTTCAATTTCTTGCGTGCAGGATGCGGGGTGTTGACAATGAACACGTCTGCCCACTTGACCAGGCGCTCGAGAACCTGCTGAGCGCTCGGAGATTTCAGGTCGAGCGTGATGCCTCGCTTATTGCGGTTGGCCAAGTGAAAGGGATAGGGATCTTGCGCTTGCGGCTGCGGCGGGATTTTGTGGCCGACCCTCCAGAGGTCGCCGCTGGGCGGCTCCACTTTGATGACGTCGGCGCCGAAGTCAGACAAGATCACCGCGGCGCTTGGACCTGCGATAAAGCTTGCTAAGTCCACTACTTTCAGTCCGGAAAAAATGTTGTCGCTTGCCATCGGTGTCTCCTGGCTCATCATGAGCGAAAGGTTTTCTCAGCGTCCGTGGAATTGAGGTGCGCGCTTTTCGAGAAAAGCAGAGGTGCCCTCTTTCTTGTCTTCGGTCGCCGCGCAAAGTCCGAAGTACGAAGCTTCGAGCAATTGACCCTCGCTTTGGCTCGTCTCCAGTCCTTTATTCGCAGCCTCAAGCGCAAACTTAATCGCGATCGGAGCGTTGCCGGCAATCGAGTTGAGAATTGCCTCGGCGCGGAGGATCAGATCGGCCGCCGGGACAATCTCGTTGATGAGCCCGATGCGGTAGGCCTCCTGTGCCCCGATTATTTCTCCGGACAGAATGAGCTGCAGGGCGCGGCCCTTTCCGACGAGCCGCGGCAAGCGTTGGGTTCCGCCACCACCTGGAAGGAGCCCTAGTTTGACTTCGGGCTGTCCGAACTTTGCCGCGTCGACTGCGATCCTGATGGTGCAGGCCATCGCCGTCTCGCAGCCGCCCCCAAGCGCAAAGCCGTTGATTGCCGCGATCACCGGTTTGCCAAGGTTCTCGATCAGATCGAGGACTCCCTGCCCGAACCGGCTCGATTGTTCTGCTTCGAACGCCGTGACGCGGGCGAGCTCGCTGATATCGGCGCCCGCTATGAACGCTTTATTGCCAGCACCTGTCAGGATAACGCCGCGCACGGCAGCGTCATCCCGGGCGTCTTCAAACGCGGCTCGCAAATCCGCCCAGGTGGTCTTGTTCAGCGCGTTCATCACTTTGGGCCGATTGACGGTCACATAGGCGATTGCACCCTTTTTCTCGTACACGACATTCGCGGATGTGAGCGCCGCCGCCGGCTTGGCTTCCGGCACGACCATGGGCGAAGTTGTAAGTGTTGCTGCGGCCTGAGCCATATTATCTCTCCTGTCCGAAATTTTAGGGGCCGGGAATAAACCCGTGCCCATGCACTGCGTCACACGAAGGCGCCGAGGCCTGTAACGGCCTTGCCGACGATCAGATTTTGCATCTGGTAGGTGCCTTCGTAGGAGTAGAGCGCTTCGCAATCCGCGAAGAACCGCGCCGCCTTGTAATCGGCGACGATGCCGTTACCGCCCAGCACCTCGCGGGCCCAGGCGACGGTTTCGCGACACTTGGCCGTGCAGAACGCTTTGGCGAGCGCCGCATGGGCGTCGGTCAACTTGCCTTCGGCATGCAGCTGCGCCTGGCGCACGATCAGGCACTGCGAGGCCGTTATGTTGGCGATCATTTTGGCGAGCAGGTCCTGTACCAACTGGAACGAGCCGATGGGCTTGCCAAATTGCATGCGCTCCTGCGCGTATTTGAGCGCGGCCTCATAAGCGCCCATCGCACAACCGGTCGCCATCCACGCGACGGCGTAGCGTGTCATCTTCAGAACTTTGGCTGTGTCGCGGAACGAATTGCCGCCCTGGAGGCGGTTCGCTTCCGGCACCCGAACGTCCTTCAGCGTGATGTGGCCGTTCTGGACGACCTTGAGCGCAATCTTGTTCTCGATTTTCACGACGCTAAAGCCGGGCGTCGTCTTGTTCTCGACGATGAAGCCCTTGACTTGATTGTCGGCGACATCGCGCGCCCAAATGATCGAGACGTCGCACCACGGAGCATTGCCGATCCAGCGTTTCTCACCGTTGAGAGTCCAATTGTCGCCCTCGCGCTTCGCCGTGGTCAGCAAGCCGCCGCTCGCACCCGAGCCCACCAGCGGCTCGGTAAGACCGAAGCATCCGATCTTCTCGAAACGCGCCATCGGCGGGAGCCATTTCTGCTTCTGCTCTTCCGATCCGTCGATGTAAATCGAGCCCATCGCCAGGCCGCCGTGCACGCCATTGAAAGTCGAGAACGACGGGTCGACGCGCGCAATCTCCATTTGGACAAAGCCTAGCAGCGCCAGGCTTCCCCCGGCGCATCCGTAGCCGTGCATAGCAAGCCCGCCAATGCCTAGCTCCTTCACAGCCGGCAGGAGTTCGAAGGGAAAAGCATCGTCCACCCAGTATTTTGTGATGACGGGCGCGACTTTGGTTTCCATAAACGCGCGCACCCGCTTTACGGTCGCGAGTTCCTCGGCGCTCAAAGTTTCATAAAGCGCGTAGAAGTCGCTATTCGGTGCTGGCAGTGGCTTCGGTTGCTTCGCCGGCTTTGCGACTACGGTCGCGGTTGCAGGTGCCATTTCTGTTCTCCGATCGTTTGAGTGGCGGCAGGCGTATTGGTTTCGAGCCCGCATTGGCTCGCGAAACTTTGGCGACAACATCAAAATAGAAGGTTCGGAGCGACGCGCCATTAAATTGCGGTTTAGGAATCTAAATTCGAAAAAGAACAACGCAGTGATCGCTCGGCAGAAAACTCAACGCCCATAAGAGCCTGACCGCATTCGTAGGCGCGTGGAGATTGAAGGGGCGGCTTCGGGCCACGCGCAGGGGCAATCGCTGACGTATGCTGACGACAAGGCTTCGGCGTCGCGGCGACACTATCGTTCGATTGGGAGTGGTTGAATCCGATGTGCCAAAGGCGTTCTCAGGCAGGACTCGGTTCGAAGCTGCCCGACAATTTCGATTCGATGTTGGAGACTCGGCGCAACGTTTGACTCACTGCACACGTTTCAGCGATCTCGAGTAGCTTAAGTCTCTGTTCCTCGCTGACATCCCCTTCAAGGTGAATAACGCGATGGAATTGATCGATTATTGACGTGCTGCCGGTGCCCACAATCTTTTCATGTTGCAGCTCAATGGTTATTCGACCCACTCCCCAATTGTGACGAGTAACGTAGGACCGCAGCGTCATGGCTGTACACGCCCCAAGTCCGGCCATTATGTACTCATATGGGGACGGGCCGACATCATCGCCGCCGACGGCCTGCGGCTCGTCAGCGGACAGAGTATGGCTGCCAGCGGTCACAATTTGCGAATAACGTCCGCTGCCGCTTTCAGCTACTCTGACTACATGCTTTTGAGTTTCAGTCATCGACCTGCTCCAAAGATGCGCCTACCCAAAAAGCTAAACTGAAGATCGGCTCAATCGAACGACGCTCATTCGGCTGGCGTGGCGGCCACCGGCGCGATGATCTGCTGCTCGTGGGCAAGCCGCGTCAGTCCCAAGTGCACAAAGGCGGCGATTACCGCGCCCACGAGCGGAGCTATCATATATAGCCACGCGTTGGCGAAATTGTCGGTAGCCACCATCGGGCCGAGTGCGCGCGCTGGATTGAACGGTGCACCGGTCAGGGCCCCGCCCATAATGATATTCAGCGTAACGGTCATTCCGATCGCGAGCGGCGCAAGGTTGCCGACGCGGCCTGCAACCGCGGTGCTGAGCACGGCGGTCACCAGGAAGAAGGCGAGCGCGGCCTCGATCACGAATCCAGCTCCGGGCGTGATCGTGACGGTTGTCGCCCCGAGCGCCAGATCGTGCGCTAGCTGCGGCATGCCAAGCCCGGTGGCCGCACCGCCGAGCACGGTCCGCAGTAGCAGGACGCCGGCGATGCCACCGACGAGCTGGCTTACGATGTAGCCGAGCGCGTCGCCGACACGTATGGCACCGGCAGCGAGCACGCCGACGGTGACCGCGGGGTTCAGGTGACCTCCCGAAATATTGCCGTAAGCAAAGGCGAAGACCATGATAGTCAGGCCGTGAGCGAAGGCGACCGCGCTGATACCGCTGAGACCGGCGCCATTGCCGACCACGGCGGCCGCGCCGGCACCAATGAACACAAACGCGAAGGTGCCGATGAATTCGGCGGCGAGTTTGGATGCAAGTGAGCTTGACATCGTCGATCTCCATGGACGGCTTGCGTAGGCAGACCGCAGTTCAACATCAAATAGGTCCGCTCTTTTCGAAGTGGCGGATCGGGGCAGTCCGCCAACTAAGCGCGCCGGTACACCACCGAAAATAAAAAAAATCGATGGTGGGATGCTATTAAAATGGCATTTAAGAATCTAAATTCGTGCAAGCACAATCAAGTACTGACGAAACTCTCGATCTTGGAGTTGGGGCGCCAATGAGTGAAATGTGTGACTCAAGATCGACCTTTTGGCCGCTCTGCTAATAGGCGAGCATCTTATTATCGACTTCCAAAGTCGATGACTAGCGCATAGAAGGCCGCGGCGCGGTGCGCATGTCTGTCCGCGGAGCAAGGAAGCGGCGGCGCTACAGCGGTGATGTCCGTTGGCCTCGGCTTGAGTGCGACATACTTCCCGGGACACGCTCGCTGATCAATCGCGCTACCGCCAATCCCATTGCCATCCCACCAATGACGAAGCTGAATGACGCGGCCGCCTGCAGAGAATCAAGCATGTGGCCTTGATTGAACAATACGATCATTTCTACTGCGTATAGGCCGGGCACCATAATAATGATGCTTGGGACGGTGATTGCTATGCGCGGCTCTTTGAGAGGTCGATGCGCTATCGACGCTACGAGCCCCACCGCGAGCGCTCCAAGAAATGTCGCGGGTGCCAACATCATACCTGCGTCGTGCAACGCGAGACGTAATTCGTTTGCTCCCAACGCCAACAATCCGACCGCGAATACGGCGCGTGAGGAGCTGTTATACAAAATTGCAAACCCGCAACCGCCGGCAAAGCTGGCAATCGCACGCAACAGCAATTTCACCGGTTCCGAGAGCTCAAGTGTTGGTGTCGGTGGCGGTGACACATCAAATCCAATCACGGCCACTACGAAGCTAAGGCCGAAAATAGCAGCCAATAGTATCATGGCGCTGTGTGCAAAGCGGGTCACCGCAACGAGTGTCTGGTATTTTAAGAGATCGAGTAGCGCCGCAACCAACGGGAAGCCAGGTAACAAAAACAATACTGAGGAGATTAAGCCAGCAGTATGTCGCACGTTACTTAAACCAATGTGCGTCGATACGATCGCAATTAATGCATAGATTCCGGAAGCCGCTATGGCGCAAAGGGTAGTGATACCGAAATGGTTGATTTGGGTCCGAGAAAGCAACAGCGATCTAAGCCATTGGCCGCCGGCGCCGCCGATCCCGGCAGCTAGAACCTCAAGACCGCCTCCGCCGTTGAGAAATGCGAATGCGCCACAAGCGGCGCCCATAGCTGCGGCAGTCTGAGCTGTCGAATAGCGCGGCGGTGTGGCTTCGATTTTGGAAATTTTGAGCGCAACCTCCTTCGACGACTGACCGGGCCTCACAGCGTGTGCAAGCCGTTCCAATTCGCCGATTTTCCAAGAATTAACCCCAGGCGGTTCAATCTCACGCATCAACGTAGCGCGCTCGCTACCGCGATGAACGCTGGCGATTATGCCGTTCAGAGTGAAACTCACGGACAGGGCATCAAAACGCATTTTGCGTGCTAGTTCTTCCATCCATTCACGAACTCGAAACGCCGGGCCGCCAGCATTTAGGGTTATGCAGCCGAACCAAAGCACGACTTCAAACGGATCGGTGAGTACGGCAGACGCCTTTTCATCATCTAGGCCAAGGGATGGAGTCATGCTTGCCATACTGGGGTTAGTCCTACATTGCAGGTTCATCACCTCGAGGGTCGGCGTCATGTCTTTGCTCAGATTGGTCATGATCCAAAACCGGACCGGCAATCGCAAGCACTCTTCCTTTTAATAGTGATCTGCGGTTGCAACGACTTTGCCTCTAAACACGCTCAGGCTAATCGCGGTGTTGATGAGCATGATAGGAAAGACGAAGAGACCGGCTCCCCAAAACATGAAGGCAAGGCTGGAATGCGGAGCTGCCGCCTCCTCGATGCTGATGGTGAATGGGATCATGTATGGCCAGAACGAAATTGCCAGCGTGCCGAATGCCGCGGCGAAAATGATGACGACCATCGGGAAAGGCACATGATCCCGACGACGAAGAACGCCGGCGGCCATTGTGATCGCCGCAATCGCGGCAATCGCTGGGAAGACGAACAGGTACGGCCGCTCCAGCCACCGATCCATGACCCGAAGGTCTGCCACCAACGCATAGACGAACACGACAATAAGGAAGGCAAGGAGTCCTACCGACAGATAACGAATCAGGCGATAGGCCGCGTCCCGCAGGTCTCCTTCGCACTTCATGACGAGCCAGCAGGCGCCGAGCAGCGCATAGCCGACACATAGTCCGACGCCGCAAAGGACCGCGAAAGGACTGAGCCAACCCCACATGCCGCCCGTATATTGGCCGTTTGAAATCGGCAGGCCCTCGACGAGAGCGCCGACCATCACGCCCTGCATGAAGGCGGCCAGAAGAGATCCACCCGCGAAGCTGATGTCCCACACCGCCGGCATCTGCTGAGCCTTGGCGCGGAACTCGAACGCGACGCCACGCAGGATCAGACCCGCCAACATGAAAAGGAGAGGAAAGTAGAGCGCCGACAGCGCAGTCGCATAGACGACGGGGAAGGCGCCCCAGAGGACCACGCCTGCGCTGACAAGCCAGGTCTCGTTGCCGTCCCAGACCGGCGCGACCGCGCCCATCATCATGCGCTGTCGCTCTTCATTACGCGTCACACCGTAAAGAATTCCGACACCCAGATCGAAGCCGTCAAGCAGAACATAGAGGAGCATGCTAACGGTCAGAACGAAGACCCAGAACATGATCATCGCTATTCTCCCGGCGTCAATTGCGGAATGCCGGACGTGGCCGGCGAATCGAGAACCGACATCGGCCGATTGGGGGTTGCTGCGGAAGGTGTCAGGCCGAGCTGTGCCACGGGCCCTGCCCGTAGAAGCCGGTAGATGAAGACGATCCCGAAGGCGAAGATGAAAGTGTAAACGGCACAATAGACGATGAGCGAGATGGCTGCCGCGTGAGTCGTCAGAAACGGGGTGGCCGCGTCGGCGGTTCGCAGTAGCCCATAAACCGTCCAGGGTTGACGGCCCACCTCCGCAGTGAACCACCCGGTCAAGATTGCGATCCAGGGAAGCGGAAAGCTCAAAAAGGTGAGCCAGAGCAGCAGCCGGTTTCTCTCAATGCGGCCCTTGAGGTTCAAATACGAACCGAGCCAGGCGATCGCCAACATGACGAGGCCACAGCCGACCATGATGCGAAACGCGAAGAATGGGATGAGCACCGGCGGGCGATCTTGCCGCGGGAAGCTGGTCAAGCCGACTTCTTTGGATGTAGGGCTCATGCTTGCGATCAAACTGCCCAAAATCGGAATGCTGATCTCATAGTGATTCATTTCCGCCTTTTCGTCCGGAATCGCGATCAGGACTTCGGCGGCCGGTTGCTCGTCGTGCCAGCGGCCCTCAATCGCCGCAAATTTGGCCGGCTGATAATCGTGCACATAGTCGCCAGTGAGGTGGCCGAAAAAAATCTGGATCGGCACCAGGACGGCCGCGAGGTAGAGACCCATACGCAGCATGATGCGCGCTTCGGCTTGGCACATGCCCCTCAGCAAATACCAGGCGCCGGTTCCAGCAACGCAGAATGCCCCGGTCAGATAGGAGGCGAGCAGCATGTGCGGAAACCGCGCCCAGACCACGCGGTTGAAGACGATCTGGAACCAGTCGGTCGGAACGAACCTGCCGTTTTCGATCGCATAGCCGATTGGCGCCTGCATCCAGCTGTTGTTGATCATGATCCAAAATGCCGAAAGCGTGGTGCCGAAAGCAACCATCGCGGTCGAAAAGAGGTAGAACCATGGAGGCACACGGGAGCGTCCCAAGAGCAAGATTCCAAAGAAGCTCGCTTCCAGAGCGAAAGCAGTGAAGCTTTCGTAGGACAGAAGCGGTCCCTGGATCGGTCCGGACATACGAGACAGCTCGCTCCAGTTGGCGCCGAACTGAAAACCCAGCACGATTCCGGAGACGACTCCGAGACCGAACGCCAGGCCGAAAATCTTGAGCCAGAATTCGAAAATCTGCCGATATACGAACCTCCCGGTCTTGAGGTGAAGCGCCTCGAGCACGGTGAGCCACGCTGCCAACCCGATCGTGAATGACGGGAAGATGATGTGGAAGGAGACCGTGAAAGCGAACTGAAGTCGCGACAGGAGCAGAGCCGTGAGTTCCATTTAAGTGATCCCTCAACGCCCGAAACTTGTCGTGGCAGGGTCAGCGATCCGCCCGCCGCAGCGCTCGATATGCGCGGCAACGCCAAGCACGGGCACAAACGAGCGATGGCGGTTGAATAATCCATCGATCAGATGCAGGCCGCCGGGTCCGCAGCTGACCAACGCCGCGACCTCTTCGTGCCGCACGTGGATCCACTCGATTTTACCGTTGCGTACCGCGTCAGTGAGTCCGTTGGGGCCGTCAGCTACGATGCCGGCGAGGCGCTTCGCGCCCGCCGCCGCAAGGGTTTCGACGAATTGTTCAGCGACGGTCTTTGCCACGGTTGCTCTCTTTTTTGACGGATCGGCGACGGCTCAGATATCAGCGGCATCAAGCTACGGCTGGAAATTCGTACTCGCCATTAAACACGCGTTCACAACACTAAATTCGGATTTAAGGGATGATGTCAGGCACGCGGGCGCGACACCGCGCACAAGCACGCATCAATGCGTAGGCACAAACTCACCAAGGCTCACCTTACACGAAACTAGTGCAAGCGACGGTCGCGACCGATTTCGTCGTACTCAATGGAAGGTTCGGTACACCTTATCCAAGTCCGCCCGGCAAGCCAGGCTGAACGGCAGAAGCAGGTCGGAATCATGTTTCTTGGACAACTCCGTCATCGCGAGTTTTCGAAGGTCCACGCTCGGCTTTAGCGAGATCTCGATAAGCTGTCTGATCACCGAGTCTGCTTCGTCTATAATGTTCACCGGCGCAAAGAGCCTCATTCGGTTTGCAAGCCCGAGGAGGTGCTGTCCATCGCTGTCCAATTTGAAACCGTCAAGCAGGTAAGCATTTAGAAGCAATTTCGAAGCGTTCATAATGAAATCCGCGTAGACCGTCTCCCGCTTCGTGGCCTCACGCGCGACTCGCTGCAGTCGATCTTGGTAGCGTTGAGTATAAATGGCCGCGATCAGCGAGGCGCCACCTCCTACGAGCGCCCCAACGAGCGCTGAAATCGCGCTCACAACGGCCGGATCGATATGCATTTCCACTCCAATCAAGATGGCTGCAAAACCATCGCCTAATCACTCAGCGGCTGAACCAAACCGTCATGCCGGGCTCGAGCGTGGCCCGATTGCCCACCGGATCAATGCGCAGACGTAGCGTGTTGCGATCGTAATCGCCGATTGCGCGTTCCGCCTGCCAGGCCGCGAATGGCCCGAGCGCCAGTAGTTCCGTAACAACGGCCGGGATCGCTTCCCGCTGGCCCTGCACGTCGAGCCTGGTCCCCACTGTGAGGTCGTGCAGGGAATCCTCCCGCGCGTTAAAGGACAGCCATTGCTTGCCGCTCTCCTGAATGGAGAGCACCGGCTGGCCAACACTGATGTTCTCCCCGACCTCGGCAACGACAACGGTGACCACGCCGTCGGCCGGCGCCCGCAGGACGGTTTTGTCCAATCGCCGCTCGAGCACGGCTAGCGCCGCCGCCGCGGCCTGCACCTGTGCGTCGGCGATGGCGCGCTCCTCGCGGGTCGGCCCCGCCAGGGCGGCGGCGTGATTGGCCTCGGCTTCTGCAACGTCGGCGCGCGCAGCCGCCATGTCGTTTGTGGCCTGGTCGAGCGCCTGCTGTGAAGCGGTGTCGGTGCGCGCAAGCGCAGAGGTTCGCGATAATTGCGCCTCCGCATACGCCAGCCGTGATTTCGCCTTGGCGATCTCAGCGGCGAGCCCCGCAATCTGCTCGGCACGCACGCCGGCATAGACGTGATTGCGCGACGCGACTGCTGCCGCCAGAGTCGCGCGGGCCTGTCCAACCGATGCGGCGATCTCTACTGCTGACAATTCGGCGACTACGTCGCCGGCGCGGACGTGGGTACCTTTCGCGGCCCTGATGGCGGTGACCTGGCCGCCGACCTCAGGTGCGACGCGGATCTCGGTGGCTCGAACGATGCCGACGACCGGCGCAGCCGGTGCAGGCCGCCACCAAACATACGCGCCGGCACCAGTAAAGACGGCCAGAAGCCCAAGCACGATGTTGCGACGCGCTCGGCCATTAGCCATTTGCCCACCTCCGATTGACCAGATGCGCCGACATCACCGCGAGCCCGAAATAGACGATGGCGAGAAACCAGAGCCCGCCCCAGGCATGCGCCACGTCCCACAAACGTGCGCCGAGTTGGTTGATTCGAACGAGGCCATCAGTGGCGAAATCGGCCGGAAAAACCAGCCCGGCGACGCGCACTGACTCGGGAAGCGCTTCGCGCGGCCAGGCCATGCCGGTCGTGAAGAACTGCGGCATGCTGGTGGCTATGATGATCAGTATCGGCGTCTCCGGGCGTTTAAACCAAGCGCCTATCGCCTGACCCATGAAACTGGTGGCGAGAATGAACACCGACGCGAGCGCCAACATTTGCACCGGACTGCCCAGCGTCGAGAAGCCGTAGAAGCGCGGCAGCACGATGAAATAAAGAGCCAGCGCCGGCAAATAGATGGTCAGGTGCGCGATACCGCGGCCGAGCACGCTCGCGACCGCCCCTCCAGCGGTTTGCGCCAGTGCCGGCCCGGTCAACATTGCCGCGCCGATCAGCAGAGTCTGCTGCAGGATCAGGATGAAGGCCGCGGGCACGACATAGCTCGCGAAGCCGCCGACCGGGTTGAAGATGGGCTGCAGGAGGATATCAGCCGGGCTCGCAGTGGCGAGCTTCGCCTGGACGAGGCTGCTCCCTGGGCGCGCACCACCGGCGGCCAGCTCCAACGACAACGTGCCTATGGCGGTCGCGATACCGGTGGCCGTCGTCCTGAAAATGAACAGGTAGGTGGCATCTGCGTAGATCGGAACATGCACACTGTCGCCTTTGAGAACGTCCTTTTCCGCTTCGGGGGGGATGCCGACCGCGGCGAAGGCCTCGCCGCGGTCGATTGCGGCGCGCGCATCGGCGAGCGTACGGGCGCGGACCACGACCTTCACGGCGGCGCTCGCGTCAAGCGTCTCCACGATGCGGCGGCTGAGTTCGCTCAGATCGTTGTCGACGACCGCAATCGGCACCTTGCGCAGGATTTGGGTCAGGTACGGTTGTGGAAAGAAGATTCCATAGAGTATCGGCGCCAGCACCAGCGGGTTGAAGGCGCTGCGCATCGTCAGCACACGCCGCCACTCAGCGGCAAAGGCTCCGCCAATCCCGCGCGACGCGATGGGCACTGTCGCCAGTTCCGGCGCGACCGCTCTGCCGGCGGTGCTTGCGGCTAGCGCGCGCAGGCGAAGAAAAGCCAGCAGCGCGTAAAGCGCTGCCAGCAACGCAAGCGCGGCGAAGGGCTCAGCGGAATCCCGCACCGGCAGCCCACGGGCTGCCTGCCCGAACAGCACCGCCATGTACCAACGCAGGGGGAGGATTGCGCTCCATGCCTGCGAAAATGCGTTCATCCCCAGAATTGGAAACCCTACGCCGAGGTAGCCGAACGCAGGTGCAACAATGAGAGCGGTGAGACCCAGTCCGGTCACAAGGTCGCGCGTCACGAGTTGCAGTAGCGCTGCCAGTCCCATGTAGCCGACGATCAGCAGGGATCCGGCGGCAACCATCATTGGTACGTCGCCCTTGAACGGTATCTCGAACATCCCTTCGAGGATCAGCGACATCGACAACATCATGAGGACGAAGATCACAAACAGGGGCGCCAGCTTGCCAGCGAGCGCGAGGATTGGATTGCCGCCGGCGCAAGCCAGCCACGTACGAACGCTGCGCCGCCGAAACTCCGAGCCCACCGAATATCCGGCGGCAATCGCGATGACCACATGGAGGACCATCGGCAGCAACGAGCGAAGGAGAAATTGTGCGTAGTTCTTCTCCGGATTGACCAGTACGATCGTCTCGGCAACCAAGGAGCCGATGCGGGAGACTTTTGGCGCCGCATGAGCCGCCGCGCCCTGCATTGCGGCCGTAAGGCTGTCGCTGAGCCCCGAGGCAGCGATACTTGCCGCCGTCAGGTACTGCTGGTTATAGAAGGCAACGATCTGCGGGCGGCGTTCGGCCTTCAGGTCGCGCTCGAAATTGGGTGGGATGTATACCGCCGCGATGGCATCACCCGCCCGGACCGCCTGCGACGCCGACGAGAGATCGGCAGAGCGTTTGACAATACCCAGATAGGGCGATGCCGCCACCTGCTCAACGAAGGCGCGCGAGCTCTCCGAGCGGTCCTGATCGACGACCACTGTACCTATATGACGGACCACGGAATGACTGAAAGTGGCCGACAGCACCACAAATGCGAACAGTGGCAGGCCGAAGATCACTATGAGCGCCGCGCGATCGTGCAGTAGCCACCGCCATTCGCGACTGGCAACCAGTAGGAACCCGGGCTTCGGCGGCGGCCTCATTGACGCGTCCGCCAGTCCAAATAGGCGCTCATGCCCGGTCGCAGCTCCGGCACCTTTTCAACTGGGTACGCGCGGATCGCAAACGTCCGCAAGTCGAAGTCGCCGGTGGCACGGGTCGCGCGCCAGCTCGCATATTCGCCCTTGGTGGCTATCAGTTTGACCTCGACGGTGATCCGGCGGTCACCAAGTGCGGGAATTCGCACATCGAAGCGGTCACCGATCTTCAGCGTCTTGACCAGGTCCTCGCGCAGATCGAAGTGAATCCACACGTCGTTGAGATCAATCAACGTCAGTAGCGACACGCCAGGCGAGATAAATTCGCCCGGCTCTATGTCGCGCTTGTAGACCTGCGCGGCGACGGGAGCGTAGACCACCATCTGGTCAATGATCGATTGGACTTCTTTGACGTCGGCAATCGCCTTCTGCACGTTCGCCTCGGCGATCTGGTGTTCCTCTTTGGTGTAGCCGTGGACGGCCTGCTCGTAAGCAGATTTGGCTTGGTCAGTGGCGCGTTCGCTTTCGTGCAGCGAGTCGGTGGCCTGGTCGAGCCGTGCTTGCGGAGCGTTCCCTTGCTCAGCCAACTGGCGGACGCGATCGAAGGTTTTCTGAGCCAGGACGACGCTCGCTTGTGCCCGCTCGAGCGCAGCTTTGCGCGCGGCAATGGTCTCCGGCCGCGTGCCGACGTTAATGTTCGCCAGCTGCGCCTCGGCCACGACCTTAGCTGCTAGCGCCTGCTCATGCTTCGCGATCGTTTCGGGGTTATCAATCCGCACCAGCACAGCACCGGCGCCGACATTTTGGCCGCGCACAACGGGAATGTCGCCGGCGCGTCCGTCGACCCGAGCAGCCATGTCGAACCGTGTGGCATCAACCTCGCCCTGGACCAGCAGCGGCTCGGGCCGCACCAGATACCAGATCGACAATCCAGCGACGGCGGCGACGACGATAGCGACCACAATCGTTGAGACGTGAGCGAACGCAGGTGGACGTTCCTTCGGCTTCCCCTGCCGCGGCGACACGGAGGGGGCTCGCGTCACAGTTTCAGGCGTTCGCGTATCCATGCTGATTTCTCGGCGCTTGGCGGGGGTGGCGGAAATCCAGTGAACGCTCTCAGCGCGACGGCGGCACGTTGCGCCCGCTCAGCTAACGCGCCACGACAGCATCAAATTGAAGAACGGGGCGGTCTGCCATTAAATTGCGGTTTACAAATCTAAATTTGCACCGGGTCAGACGGGGCGGGGCGAATGGAGCCGCGCTTTATAAGTCGCGTGACAAAACCTCTATGCCACGGAGGTTGGACGGCGGGCGCGCCGCCCGTGCAAAGTCACTTGTTCGCTCTGCCGCAAGTTGGTGTGGCACAAATGGAAGGGCCAGCCGCTGCCAAACGTCAACTAGGGCTTCTGCAAGATCGGCGATGAGCTCATCGCCGTGATGTGGAGTCGGCGTAATGCGCAGCCGCTCGGTCCCTTTCGCAACGGTAGGGTAATTGATCGGCTGGATGTAAATGTCGTGCTCCGACAGAAGAAGGTCGCTGGCCGCCTTGCATTTGAGCGGATCGCCGACCATGAGTGGAATAATATGAGTGTCGGTCGGTAGGATGGGTAAACGAGCCGCGCTCAATGCAGACTTTACCCGCGCGGCACTGCGTTTTTGACGTGCACGCTCCCATGGCGACGACTTTAGATGCCGGATGGCCGCTGTCGCCGCAGCGCACATCGGTGGTGGCAACGCTGTAGTAAAGATGAATCCGGGTGCAAAAGATCGCACAGCATCGATCAGATTGCTGCTGCCGGCGATATATCCGCCCAAGCACCCAAACGCCTTGGCGAGCGTACCTTCGACGATATCAATACGGTGCATAACCTTTTCACGTCCGGCAACACCTGACCCGCGCGTCCCATACATTCCGACGGCGTGAACTTCATCGCAATAAGTCAAGGCTCCATGGCGTTCGGCGGCGTCGCAAATCTGTTTGATTGGGGCGACATCACCGCTCATGGAATAAAGACTCTCGAACACGATGAGCTTTGGCCGGTCGCCCGCCGCGGTCAGCAATCGCTCGAGATCGGTAACATCATTGTGGCGCCAGATTCGCTTTTCGGCGCCAGATTGACGGATGCCCTCGATCATCGAGTTATGATTCAACTCGTCCGATAGAATAAGACTGTCCGGGATTAGCCTCGCGATGGTAGAGATGCCGCTTTGGTTCGAAACATAGCCCGACGTGAAGACCAGAGCCGCCGGCTTGTCATGCAAATCTGCAAGCTCCCGCTCAAGCTCGACCAGCGGCCTATTGGTGCCGGCGATGTTGCGTGTTCCGCCCGCGCCGGTGCCCATCCGCGATGCGGTCTCGATCATGGCCTTGATGACTTTCGGATGCCGGCCCATTCCGAGATAGTCATTGGAACACCAAATCGCGACCTCCCGCGGGCCTTCGGAAGAATGCCAAATGGCAAAGGGAATCCGGCCGGCTATGCGTTCGATCTCGACGAATTCGCGGTAACGGCCTTCCTGCCGCAATTGCGACAGGGCGCCACTGAAGTAACCGTCGTAGTCCATCTCGCGACCGTTCGCCTTTGGCGTCGCTTTCAATTCGGATCCGTTGCGTTACATCGTTCCAGGCTACTATCTAAATTGAGCGCGACACGGGGGACTAAGTTTTTTAAGATTCTTTGTCATGCAGGTCGTGACGCGTGACACGCTTGGAATCTCGCTGCTGCAATATTTGAACGCATCTTGCTCGCATGCCCACCGCTGTTCTGGCGTGCCTTCCGCTTTCGACGTCGTTGAAAACGTAGCCACGCCGACGACACCGAATATGACGACCGTAATTAAGTTTGGCACAGCGACCTCCGTTGGCAGCGCCAAGTCGGATTCGGGATAGCATCATAATAAAACGAGACGGCGCGCTATTAAAT
This sequence comes from Pseudolabrys sp., assembly GCA_035519415.1. Lineage (GTDB taxonomy): Bacteria > Pseudomonadota > Alphaproteobacteria > Rhizobiales > Xanthobacteraceae > Pseudolabrys. The sequence goes on along the minus strand of DATIWJ010000001.1, from coordinate 20,642 downwards.
TGCGGTTTACGATTCTAAATTCGAATGAACGCCGAGATCGACCGGCGTAAAGCAGGCGAGCCCCGCCAGGTTCATGCTGGCTCCGAGCGTCGGCTTGCCTCGAACAGGAACCAGGTACGGCGCTCGGCCTCGTCGATCCACACTTCCAGCAAGCTTGTCGTGGCCACATCGTTGTGTTGTTCGCACAGCCCGTGCGTCTCCCGCATACTGGCGGCCAGCTGTTTGTTGTCGTCGCACAGCTCGGCGAGCATATCCAAAGGCGTCACGAAGTCTGCATCGTTATCCTCGATACGCTGCAGACCGCAGATCTGTTTAATGGACTGCAAGGTCGTTCCTCCGAACTTGCGGACGCGCTCGGCGATCGCGTCCGTGGTGGCGAAGATCTGCTCAGCATGCTCGTCCAGCAGCAGATGGTAGTCGCGGAAATGGGGACCCGAAACATGCCAGTGGAAGTTTTTCGTTTTCACGTAGAGGGCAAACATGTCCGCGAGCAGAATGTTGAGTGCGCCGGTCATCTCCTTAACCCCTTGCGGTTTAAGGCCCGTCGGGGTTTGCAGGGGCGCAGCCTGCAGCGCCTTGGCGTTTTGAACGTTCATTATATTCTCCTTCGGAGGTTGTGTGCTGAGCCAAGCTTTGGAGGCCCTGAAGCCGTCGAAAATTCCTGTTCGGCCGCGCCTCACAAATAGGTGGCGGCCGACCGAGGGGGAGCGGCCGGCCGCGCGCGAACCCGATTCGGGGAGGGGCATCGGGCTGCGATCTTCTCAACGGTTTGTTTCTTGCAACGTCGACTATTTGAATTTTTATCGCGCAAATCCTGCAGAGCCTTGCGAGCCACGGAAGGTGCGACGATCTCGTGTTGTAGAACTACTCTTGTGCTGCACGAAACGCCATTAAACAGCTATTTAGATATTTAAATTCGAAGTTAACCGCCGCTGACCAGAGTGCAGCCTTTATGACGGTCTGCGATTCCCGAATCCAAACCTCACGAGCCGCGGCACTGCACCGCGATAAGATTGTTCAGATCGTCGATCTGGGCATCGAGGACATCGAGGTCACGTCGGTGATCTTTGCCGTCATCACAAGTTGAGACGGCCTGACGCGCCTTCACGACCTCAAAGAAGCGATTGCTATAATCGCCGCAACGTTCTTCGCCTTGAGGAGGAACGGTACTATTTTTCTGCTTGTGCGCCGCGCGATGGTGGCCAGCTACAAGATCTGCGGTTTGACCACAATCGGACTCGGCGGCGTTTGCGGCAACCATAATTATCAAAACAGTGAGAAAGGATGTAACAACTCGCAGCATCAGAGCCTCGATTTGTCGCGGCGATGCGACCGAATCAGCTAATTTGGCAGCGGCGTGCAAAAGAACTATTCCGCTCCTTCAAGCGATGCCATTAAACAGCGCGTCAGAAATTTAAATTCTAATTTAATAAGGACGATCAGTTCGCGCGTCTTCCTTGCCACATGCTCCTTCAGTACCTAGCTTGAGAAAGTCGCCGGCAGTGCATTCGAGATTTGTATTCCCAACAAGCGGCCTTGCCTTGCGACTGCCGACCGTATGGATTTTTTTTGAGCCAAAGAACATGCTGACCAATCTCGCCATCGTCTCAAGTAAGATGAATCTTTATTTGTCGAGCGTCATTTCCGTTTTTTGTTTCATCTTTTTATCCGTTCCAACCGCACTTGCGCAAACGGACGACCAACCATTTGGGCTTTCCACTGTCGTGGCAACGGAAGCAGTATTGGCGGCGGCATGGGAAGAATTGCAGCTAGAGGTCGATAACGACCTTTCGATCATTGGTCGATGTCGCGCCGCACCTCAGTCTTGTTCTTCGCGCGCCGCACTTAAATTTATAGCCATCGTAAAAGAAGGCGAACAACATGAACCCCTCGCTCAAATTGGCCACATCAATAGAGCAGTGAATTTGGCAATGCGAGCGCTTGATAGGTCTCATGTGGACAACGAATGGAGGTCGCCGCTCGCGGCGCTCTCAAGAGGTGTTGGAGACTGCAAGCATTACGCGGTACTTAAGTATGCAGCGCTCAGAGAGGCTGGCGTTGCGCCCGATGCCTTAAAGATTGTCATTGTTGAGCTCAGATCAACGCACCAGGAGCATGCCCTAGTCGCGGTCCGCACCGGAAACCGTCGCTGGTTACTTCTTGACAATCACACGTTGACGCTGGTCGAAAGCTCCGAGGCACTCGATCATTACGATCCCCTGTATGAGCTCGATCAAAACGGACCCCGGCAATTCGCGTCGCCATCACACCCGCCACAAATTGCGAGTCCATCGAACCATCGGATAGCGCGATGAGCAAATATCAATCTCTCGCACGCCATTGCATGTGAATTTAGTTTTCTGAACAGCATTTTAGTGGTGTCCACAAAACGCGCGTCTATTTCTCCTGTGTCGTCGAGACCGAATCTTCCGCTCGGCGAATGGATTCAAATCCAGGAAGAATACAGGAGAAGTTAGATGAAAAGGTTTCTGACAGTCGTGGGTTTGCTGGCCGTCGTCGCGAGCCCGGCATTTGCCCAGTCGTACTGCCAATGCTGGGGCTCGGGCAATGTTGTCGGCCTCCCGGCCCTGGTGCAGCAGGATGGTCACGCGGACGCGAACTCAGCATTCGCGCAAGCTCCGCAAAAATATAGAAAGCATACCAACCACGAGGCCGTTGTCGATCCCTACAACCCAATGGCCAACGGCGTCGGCAGCGCTGGGTACAATTGGATGCTGGAGCAATATTAGTAAGCAAAGCCATTGAGGGGAGGTGGGCTCAGGCCTGCCTGCCCCTTATTTGAATTGTGCCGAGATGTCAGCTTGGGGGATGCCTACAAAACGGGCCTAGTGTCGACCAAATGACGCTATAGAATTTTTTAAGGCGCGAACTACGCAGCCTCCGGCTCAGTAAAACTTACGGCGACTAAAGCGCCCGTAAGCGAGGGTTCAAGAACGTGACACTCCTATGACGCGACTTGAGGCGTGATATAGTTCTTGATGTATTTACTCTGGCGCACGGAGAACGAATCCTTGTCCGCGAATGCTGAAGATCATCGGCCTCTCGCCAGCCTGGTCAATCTTACTACGCAGTCGCCCCATGTGAACGTCGACGAGATTGGACTGCGGGACAAACTTGTAATTCCAGATCTCCTTGAAAAGCGTTGCTCTCGTCAGCACTTGGCCTTTGCGCCGCATCATGAATTCGAGCAAACAGAATTCGCGCGGCCGCAGATCAATCTTGCGCTCGTCGCGTTTGACGATGCGTGTCAAAAGATCGAGCTGTAAAGGGCCGACGGTCAGGAACGTTTCTCGATTCGTGGTGGGTTGCCGCAGTAACTCCTCTACTTTGGCAATCAACTCGGCGATTGCATCGAAGTTCGTCGCGGCAATGGTCGGGGAGACAGCGGTCGTCGTCAGCCGAGAACTGACCGACGGGTTTTCAAGCAACTCGGTGCTGAACATCGTGGTTCCCTTCTTTTGTAGCGCCAGTGACTGATGATCATCCGGGGGCGGGCCATGTGTATACGAAGGCATAGCTGAAGCTCCTGCGTGTACGTTTACAGTGCTGGGGTGAAACCGGCCCTTGGAGGAGAGACGTCGAACGGATCCGGGCGAACGAATTGGCATAGTGGACGCCATCGTCATGCTTTCCTCCCGTCATCATCGATAGCAGCGCGAATGCACTTCAGAAGATGTTGCTCGTCGCAGGGCTTGGCCAAATAACAGTGGATGCCGGATTGCTCTGCGCGGCGACGATCAGCATCGCGCGGAAAGGCAGTAATCACGATCGTCGGGATGGAGACTCCAGACTTGCGCAGCTGATCGTGAAGCTCCAGGCCGCTCATGCCTGGCATCCGCAGGTCTGTAATCAGACAGTCGATTCGATCCAATTGGGCCGATTTCAAGAAATCCTCCGCGCGTTCGAAAGCCTGCGCGTTGTAGCCCATCGACCTGACAAGATCAGTGATGCCCTCCCGGGCCGATGGATCATCGTCTACTATCGAAATCGTCGACCTGTTCACGCCTGCCTCCCGTTGCACGATGAGATAAACCTATGAGCGCTCATCGAGCCGCGCCATTACGCGCAAGTGGGCTTTAATAAAAATTAAGTAAGCGCGGCTTTGCCTCCATCGTACCGGGCTGGCCCAAAGGACTGGGTATCTAGTGCTTTAGTTTAGGCGGCTGCGCTTCGTGATTAGAAAGCCCGAGTTTGTCGGCCATGCGCACCAGCTCGATCACAGATTTCGCCTTCATCTTGTGCATGGCCTGGCTGCGGTGAACCTTGACGGTCATCTCGCTCAAGTCGAGATGAGCGGCAATCTGCTTGTTTGGCTTACCGGACACCACGAGCGAGAGAATTTCCCGCTCGCGCTGCGTCAGGGTGTCGAATCGCAGACGAAGCTCGGTGAGCGTGTGTGCCTCCTGGCGGCGGCCTCGGTCCCGTTCAATGCCGGCGTGGACAGCATCAAGGAGCTGCTGGTCATTCAAAGGCTTGGTGAGGAACTCGATTGCTCCGGACTTGATGGCACGAACCGTCATCGGGATATCCCCATGAGCGCTTATGAAAATGATGGGAAGCTGACTATCCGAGCTTGTCAGCATGCGCTGCAATTCAAGACCGCTCGGCCCAGGCAATCTGATGTCGAGAATGAGACAGCCCGGAGCGTCGGGCCGCTTGCGATCAAGGAATTCCTTCGGCGACGCGAATGCCTCAACCCGGAGGCCAACCGAACGAAGTAGGTCGGCGACGCCCTCGCGAACCGAGACGTCGTCATCGACTAAGTAAATGAGAGGCACTTCGTCGCTCATGCGTTATCCCCGTGCACTTTAGCAGGCGGCGCGTCCCAGAAAACCCCCGAATGCGCCGCGGCTCCAACGCCGTCTCTATCTTCCCAGCCGTAGAGTTGTACAATCTTGTCGTTGATACGATCCCCCAAATGGGGGTTCAGGCAGTGCGCTTCAGGGGGATGACGTTGATAGAGCCGTATTCCACTTCCACGGGCTCGGTGAGCGGATTGAAATTTTCCAAAAGCTTGCTGCCCCGCGACAGCCGGCTACAGTTTCTCGCCACCAAGGTCATTTTGCCCCGGTGTGCGGGGCTGATCGAACGTCCGCGGCTTTTTGAAAAAATATCGCAATTCCGGTCCAAACGTCTCGTTCTGATCAAGGCTCCGGCCGGTTTTGGTAAGACATCCCTTGCCACGGCATGGGCAGAGCGACTTCGTCGAAACGGAGATACAGTTGCGTGGTTAAATATCGATCCCGACGATGACGAGCCGCAGCGTTTTCTTTTCTATATAGCTCAGGCCCTGCATAACGCGTGTGAGGATGTCGGTAGAGGCGCGATTGATTTAATTAGTGAAAGCTCTCTGATCGCGTCACATGCAATCATATCTTCCCTGATAAATGACCTAATCGATGAAGAAGATGAGGTTTATCTATTCTTGGAAAATTATAATTGGGTGACAGATCCCGCAATACATGAGGCCCTTGCGTACTTCCTGAGACATGCGCCGTCGCATTGCCACGTTGTCCTTACCACGAGAGGTGAGCCATCTCTTCCGCTCGCTTCACTGCGTGCAGAGAATCTACTGCTGGAGATCGATGCCTCAGCATTGCGATTTGATCTGAAGGAGACCCACGATTTTCTACAGCGCGAGAGACCCGGCATTTTAGACCCGACGGATGTTAAGCTCTTGCTCGAGAAAACGGAGGGTTGGCCCGCCGCGTTGCGGATTGTAGCGTCTACGTCTCTTCAATTGGGTCAAGATTTCAGACAGTACGTGCTGGGCCTTTCAGGGACACAACGGACGATAGGTGCCTATCTCGCTGAGCTGCTTGATGGTCTCCCAACCGAAATCGCTCAATTCATGTTGTATACGGCCGTTCTTCACCAACTCACCGGGCCATTGTGCGACGCCGTGACAGAATCGACTACAGGTCAAGAATTCCTCGAATCGATTGAGAAACGTCAGTTGCTTTTGGTATCCCTCGACCATGCCGGGCAATGGTATCGCTTTCACACTCTTCTCGCTGACTATCTAAGACAAAGACTCAAAACCGATCGTGCCGCGGACATCCCTGGGTTACATCGCCGTGCCGCCACTTGGTACGCTTCAAATGAATTATGGACGGATGCCGTTCAACACGCCATTGCCGCGGGAGATGACGATCAGGCCGCAGAATGGATAAAAAATTGTGCCATGAACCTGGTGAAGAAAGGTGATCTATTCACCTTGCTTAGCTGGCAACATTTATTCCCAAACAGGCTCATGCGAGGCCAGCTTGAAGTCAGACTAGCGATCGCTTGGGGGTTAGCCCTAGCCTTGCGGTTCGATGATGCTCTCCAACTGCTCGAGGAGGTCGAGCGGGATGTCAGCGACAAACGGTCTGAGGATGCCCCAGCCTTAAGTTGCGAGTGTCAAGTCATTCGCTCGGTCGCAATAGCATTGAAAGACGACAGTGCCGCGGCCTTGGAACTCGCCGAAGACTGTTTAGATCGGTCAAGCGATCCATGGACAACAAACGTTGCTTCAAATGTTGTTCGCCTCGGTTATTTGAAGATGGGCGATTTAAGGAAATTTTATGCGACGCCTTGGGTGCCTTTTTCACTCGAAGAGGATCGTAGAAATGTGTTCGCATCTGTTTACCGATTTTGCCTTCAAGGACTTGCCGAAGCCCAACAGCTCAATCTTGACGCAGCGAATCGCAACTACATCCAGGCATTGCGACATGCTGAACAATATGTAGGAGCGAATTCCGTTGCTGCATCTTTACCCTTAAGTCTAATTGCCAGACTCCGTTACGAGCAGGGCCAGCTCGATCAAGCGGAGGCCATGCTAATTGATCGCCTGCCGATAATAAACGCCGCCACAATGTTGGAGTGTGTATGGAGTGCCCACTTCGTTGTTGCAAGAGTTGCCGTTTGCCGGGGCAATTTTGCACGCGCCTATGCTTTGCTGGAAGCCGCTGAAAATCAGGGCATCACCCAGGGGTGGGGTAGATTAACGGCAGCGTCGATATCCGAGCGTGCACGCCTTTATTTCGCTGAAGGTAGAACCAGTGAAGGTGCCGCTTGCTTTGACCGCCTCGATCGTCTTGCCGCGGAATATCCGACATCGATGCCGTGTGCCCGCTCGGAAATTTATTGGCATGCCCAACTCGTGCGGGCTTATCTCCTATCAGAACAAAAGAACTATGAAGAGGCTAAATCAATTCTGAAAAACCTACAGCACGAACTTGAGCGCGTGCACAATAATTTGTTTGCTCTGCGCGTTGCAATTCATATCGCTGGCGTTAGTCAAGATGCAAAACAGCCGGATGAAGCTATTGACGATTTTCTCCGTGTTCTTAGTGCTTCCGCAAAAGCTGGTATCTATCAAATGATTTTGGATGAAGGCTTAAAAATTGGGCCTCTGCTTACTATTGTCCATGAAAGCATTGAGCGAACAGGAAAGTTTCGTGAACTTACACCCTGCTTGAATGGTCTAATTGCCGGCTGGCGGCTGCGCTATCATTCTCAGGTCGATCCAGCCGATAAATCGGCAACCGCGGAATTAATCAGTGCGCGCGAAGCGGACATTTTAAAACTGATTGCGCGAGGTCTATCGAACAAGGAAATCGCTCGGACCCTCGCCATCGCCCCTGAAACCGTGAAATCACACGTGAAACATATCTTTGTAAAAATGGGCGTGGAGAAACGAGCCCAGGCGGTCGCGCGCGCGCAAAGTCTCGGACTGGTTACGACGCGTTGAGAAAGTCGTTACGCTAACAATAAAGTAAAAAAAATTGATCCAAGGTTCGAGTCCGTGCGCAGTCCTCCGTAGAAAAACTTAATTTATTGGCCCGACTTCGTTTGACTAGCATCTGTATCGTTGGCAGTCGCGGACGCATTTCCGCGCGCCGGCACACTAAGCTGAAAGACGGCGCCATGGGGCACGTTCGCTGTCACGGCCAACTTTCCTCCATGCGCTTCGATGATCGAGCGGCAGATTGATAGCCCCATTCCCAGGCCGTCCGGCTTCGTCGTGTAGAAAGCCTCAAACGCGCGTTCGAAGCTTGCCGCATCAAGTCCTGGACCCGAATCCTGCACTGTAACCGAAACGGAATTCGGCTCGGATTTAGTCCTGATCAACAGTTCACGTGGTCCTGATCCGACGCCGCTCATTGCTTCAATTGCGTTAATGACCAAGTTCAGGATCACCTGCTGCAGCCGGACCCGAAGTCCTAGAACGAGTGGCAGTTCCTCCGTGAGTTGCGTCTCAACCGAGACGCCGTTCTTCTCCGCTTCGCCACGGGTGATGACAACCACCTCGCGGATGACTTGATTGATATCGAAGCTCTCCTCTCGTGGCGGCACCTTCTTGACGAGGGTCCTGACCCCGTTGATGACCTCGCCAGCCCGCGTTGCATCCCTGATGACGCGTTCAATTGCGTGCCGCGCCGCCTCCAGATTGGATCTTTCAAGCCAGCGTAAAGCGGCATGGCCGCTGCTGAGCGCACCGGTGACGGGTTGATTGACTTCGTGGGCGATCGAAGCTGTCAGTTGTCCGAGCGCTGCGATACGATTGGCGTGCGCCAGCTCTGTGCGCACCTCACTCAACGCCTCCGCGGCGCGCTTACCCTCAGTGATATCTTCGCACACGATCAAGAGGACGAGACGGTTCTTGATCAAACTCGCTCTGGCCGTCTCGCGAACCCAGATCATCTCGCCATTCTTGCGGATTTTGCGCAGTTCCCAGCTTAAGGCCCGGCCAAGTTGTTCGAAGCAGATGGCGGCGTTCCTTTGCACAGCCTCACGATCAGCTTCATGAAAGACAATTTGCACGGGACGACCGACCAATTCGTCGACCGTGTAGCCAAGCTGCTCGGCCCCGAAGGGGTTCACAGAGACAATGGTGCCAGCCGCATCCACCATGAAGTACATGACCGGGTTGTTCTCGAAGACGGCCTTCCATTGCTCCTCGCTTTCGCGGAGCGCCGCTTCCGCCCGCTTGCGCTCCGTAATATCGCGAATAGCGCTGGAAATCAGCACGCCTTCCTTGGTTCCCAGCGGGCTAAGGCTGATCTCTACCGGAAACTCGCGTCCGTCCTTGTGCAAGCCGTAAAGCTCTAGCCCAGACCCCATTGGCCGCGCCCGGGGGTCGGCTGCAAAGGCCGCGCGGTGTTCTGGATGTCGGCCCCGGAACCGGTCCGGCGCCAGAATTTCGATCTGCTTTCCCAGTATCTCCTGCCGTTGATAGCCGAACAGCTCCTCCAGCCGCGTATTCACCAGAATAATTTCGCCTTCACGATTCACAACCGCGATGGCATCGGGCGCTGACTCCAGCAGTTCACGGAATTTCTGTTCGGCTTGCTCGCGCTCCGTGATGTCGGCCGCCGTCCCGACATATTCAACGACTTCTCCGGTTTTATCGAGAATCGGATGCCATATTGCATGGAGGTGCTTGACGATTCCGTCACGCAGCAGCAGCCTGTAAGTTTGCGAAAATTCGGCTTTCTCACGAAATCCCTGCAGACATGTTGCCGAAACCGTCTCGAGATCATCGGGATGCACAAGGCGCCGAGTCTCGTCATAGTCGGGAATGCCATGTCGAGGATCCAATCCAAAAATTCGAAACAACTCATCGGACCAGAAGCGCGTTTTCCGGCTGCCGGGGTCGTAGGCGAAACTGCCGGTGTGGCTCAACCTTTGCGCTTCGGCTAGATAAGTCTCGCTTCGCCTTAGCGCTTGCTCCGCACGCTTCTGCTCGGTCAGATCGACCACGAAAGCGACGCCGTGCTCCGCAGTTTCGCCGAACTGCGCCGCACCAACCAGCACCGGCACGCGGCTTCCGTCCTTGCGGATGTATTCCTTTTCGTATGGCTGAAAGGCACCGGTTAGCTTCATCTCGGCCATCGCACGCTGGGTGCGGTCCTGCCAATCCGGCGGCGTGAGAGTCTGTTGACCTACGGAACCTGTGACAAGATCCTCGCGGTCATATCCCACGATCCGAAGGAACGCATCATTGACATCCCGAAAAACGGCGTCCCCGGCCCCATGGCGGCCGCCGAGCTGCCAAGTGAAGACGCCGATGATGTTGGCGTCGACCAGGCGCCGGACCCGCGCTTCACTGTCACGAAGTACTGTTTCCGCGCGCTTGCGATCTTCTATGTCTGTCAGAACCTCATACCACTTCAAAATGGTGCCAACCTCGTCCCGCAGCGGAACGGCGCGAGCCAGGAACCATCGATATTCCCCATCTACCCCGCGGCGAAAGCGGGTCTCGATCTCGATCGGCTCGCCACTCGCCAACGACGCGCGCCACTTGCTCACGTGTTGATCGAGATCATCGGGATGGATGGAAGCCTTCCAGCCCGAGCCTCGCGCTTCCTCCTCGGAAAGACCCGAATATTCCGAAAACCGCTTGCCGATGAACACGTCCGACCCGTCGGGCAGAACCACGACGGTCATGGCTGGAATGGTCTCGACGATTTCGCGAAGCTCTTTCTCGCGCTGGCGAAGTGCCTCCTCGATTCGTTTGCGTTCGGTGATATGCCGTCCGATGCCGCGATAGCCGATGAAGCGCCCCGCCTCGTCGAACATCGGCAGCCCGGAGACCGCCGCCCAACGCTTGCCACCATTGGGCGTCGGCCTCGCGTACTCCAAATCGCGGAACGGCAGGTGGGCGTCGAGCGTCTCTCGGTGCTTCCGCCAGCCTTCTTCGTCAATGTCCAGGTAGGGCAGTTCCCAGCGCCTCTTGCCGAGTTCAGAGCCCGGCAATGGGCCGTCGGTGACCCGCTCGGAGAAGTCCTGCCGGATAAAGCGATGCTCAACGTCGGTCTCCCAGTAGACGTCGAAGGAAAATTGCATGAGCGTGCGAAAGCGTTCCTCGCTCTCGCGCAGTGCTTTCTCGGCGCGCACCTCCGCGCTCACATCTGTGGCCACGCCGCGGTAGCCTAAAAACCCGCCGCCACCGTCAAATATGGGCTTACCACTGACAGACACGTACCGCACCGAACCGTCGCGGTGGGGAATTTTATACCTGAAGCCGCGAAATGGCTGATGCGCCTCCAATGTTGCTATGTGAGCGCGCCACTTTTCCGGCTCTTCCTCGAAATCTCCTGCCGCGTCCCAGCGTTTTTTTCCGATTAATTCTTGCGGTAGCCCCCAGTCGGCCGCAGACCGGGAAAACTCCGTGAAGCGGTGATCGGGCCCAGTCTCCCAGAACCAGTCGGATGCAACTTCGACGTAATCGCGGAAACGATCCTCGCTCGCGCGGAGCGCCTGCCGGCTTTCTAAGTGTGCGTCCAATATGTGCTCCCGTGGCGCAGCAGTTACCTTCGATCAGCCAAAGAACTCCCCTTGGTGCAACGCCTGTTGCTTCCGCACTCTACCGAGGCCACGTGTGGTCTCTGTATTCAGGCATCATAAACCGAAAGATATTTGCTTCAATTGGGGTGTGCTCCGCGGCCAGGGCCAGTCTGGCCAGCGAAACGCTGCTATGGTGCCATCGTCAAGCCTTCAAGACCATGTCCTTTGGTGGGCATCGAACTAATTCTCTCCGGCCCGCCGGGCTTGCCAGCTGGTCGCGAGAGGCCTCCTGCGCGGACATCGCGATTTAATGCGCCGATATCTCATTAAGAATTTCCGAAACCGCCTGTCGGCACTCATTAGCCAATTTCTTATACTCTGCGGCCATTTCCTGATTCCGGCAAAGGCTCGCCGCCTCTTCGCACATAGCGGCCTCCGCCAAAAGACGATCAACCATTTTCAACCGTTCGGGCATAGGCAGCCAAATGCCATATCCGCATGTCGATGGCTTTGCGGCAGATCAACTTGTTTCGGCGAGGGCATGGTTTTAATTTTTGTCGTGTAGTCCGAACACCAGTTGAGGCGCGGCAAAGCCGGCTACCGGGAATTCGCCGAGCGGTACGAATTCGTCCGGAAAATTGGCAACAAATTCTGCAGAGGCGACGACTGTCTTGCCGAGCTTGGCGGCGATTTTCTCAAGGCGCGCTGAGAGGTTCACCGCCGGTCCAATGCAAGTAAAATCGAGACGATCACCGCCGCCAATATTGCCATACTTCACCTGACCAACGTGAAGCGCCAAACCGAAACGAACAATGTCGTGCTTCGCGGCAGGACCAGGCACGTCGAGGCCGCTTACAAGAACTTCGACTTCGCGAGCGGCCGTTAGAGCTCGTCGGCATACTTCGCTTATGTCGGTGCCATCTGCAGATAACGTAAAGATCGCCAGCAGACCGTCGCCCATAAATTTAAGTACTTCGCCGCCGTGCTTTAAAATTGTCGGGACTTGGCATTCAAAATATCGATTGAGAAGATCGATCAAATCCTCCGACGGCAACTGCTCGGAAAGTGTCGTAAAACCCCGCATATCCGAGAGCCAAATGGCGGCGCAGATTTCCTCGATGTGTCCGCGCCGGATCCTGCCCGCCAGAATGCGCTCGCCAGCTTGGCGCCCGACATATGTATTAAGAAGATTTGTGGCAGTTCGGCGCAATGCCCGAACTTCTGCGACGCGGGCCAGTGGCGCGATGATCGACTGAATGTCGGCGAATTGCTTGGTGGTAAAGCCGCCCGGTCGTCGCGTCGCCCAAGTCGAGATGTGGATCGTCCCGTCAGTGAAACGCAGCGGAAATCCTACGTAATCGGTAGCTCCCTGAGCACGGAGGTCGCGCAAAAACGGAAAATCGTCAGGACATTTGCCATCGGAGAGACGGCGACGAAGGGGCGCGCAGGTCTCGTAAATCGCTGCCACCGGGCTGCCCCGGAATTCGTCTGTTTCAAGGAGGTCAAACGGGGCCTCAGATATCGATACTCCCGACTCGCGATGCCATAAGAAACGACGACCAGCGACGTGAGGATGCAATGTCCTAACAAACACAGCGACCCGCCAAAGCGGCAGGTCGCATTCGACCATCCGCCAGCACAATTCCGCTAGCACGTCTTCCGCGGTTGTGGCGGATTGCGCACCGTCCACGAGCCAGTCGATAACTGCTTTAATGTTGTTCATCGCAAATCAAAGTCGATATCTACGCTGGAAGTTATAACCAGACGCAGCCGCGAGTCTCGCATTAGAATTGACGTCAGCGGAATGCTGGCTCTCGCGCTTGGCGGACGCGATTGCGCGTGAATACACCACCCGGCGTAATGCCATCCGCGAAGTCCATTGGAATTTAGATTTGTAAACCTGAATTTAGTCGCGGATCGCTCCAGAGCTTCTTAGTTTGGTGTTGAGGTCGCGGTTATGTTCAAACGCTTTGTATTTGCATCTCTTGCCTTTGCCGGGATTATTGTGCCGGGTGCCTTCACGCTGGCGCTGGTCGCGGCGCCGCCCGTGCGTCCGGCGACGGCGCAACTGCCGGGGTGTGAACGCAGTCTGGCGGAAGCTGAAAAAGGCCTGGCGGGGGTGGAGGCGCGCGTCAAAAGCCTTGATGGCACAACCGGACAGGAAATGCGCCGCGCCAGGCAGCTTTATTTTCTCGAAGTCCTCAAGGCGCGCGCAGTTAGCGCCCTGTGCAACAACGGCACAGATTCGAGAATTAGTTTGGTATCCCGCGAAGAATAATGGAGCACACGACATGCCTCCGCTGTTGCCTATAATCTTGACTGCCTCGCACGTCATTCTCGCTGCCGACACAATGCCAAAATTTGATGTCGAGCGTACCTGCCGCCCTGCAGCCGCGGTGGGTCTGCCAGGACGAGGCGCAGCGTCATGCCAGCGTGATGAAAACGATGCGCGCACCAAGCTCGAGCAGGTTTGGGCTCGGTACAACGCGGCACAGCGCATTCACTGCACGGGTTTTGCCGGACTCGATCGTGCGCCGAGCTACGTTGAATTACTGGTCTGTCTCGAGATCGCAAAGCAGGCCAACGAACTGCCGGACGAGTCGAAAGAGGGGACCGTCGGCTCGCGCTGATTGTCAGGGCTTCTTGCCGGGGGACTGCGAGATTTTCCGCTCAGGCCGATCTCAGCCGAAAACCGTCGCTGTTCAACAATGGTGCTCCTACTGGAGCCGATTTAGTTTCAGCGCACAACATTAAAAGCGAATTTGATTTTCTGAACGGCAATTTAATGGTCTCGGCAGTCCCTTTGCATATTCTAGAGACGTCGACTTTCCGCTTGTCAATGCAGCCAATTGGTTGATGAGCCGGGAAGAAACCCGCGCCAATGTCTGCCCGCTCGCGGGCTAGCGGCGGCGTTAAGGACGGAGGAGCGCATGGTGAATCCAATGGAGATCATGCCAGTTCTCGCGCTGGCAGTCATGATCGCATGCATTCCAATACTGGGCGATCAGCCCTAGCGGGAGTCATGAGGATGACACGCATCAGAAACCAACTGCAACGCGCGACGTCCAACATGTTGGAGCGAATTTGGCATGTGTTGTGTGATCCTTACCGACCCGAACAGCATTACATGCGCGGGCCCGGTCCGAAATACCGTGCCAAAATATCGAATGTAAAAGCTAACTAGCCGTCCGCTCGACCACGAGCCGTGTTTGAAATCGCAAGGAGCCACGCCTGATGCCCCTGCCGTCTACAATGAAATGCAAAAGCTGTGGCCGCGCGATGGGAACAACTGTTTCCTCCGCCGCGGATCATCTCACGCCGCTTAAACTAGAATTTGCATGCCCGGAGTGCATCGGAAAAACAGCAAAGAGCAAAGCCATTACCCTTGATTCAGAAACGAGCTGGGGCAAAGTCATCGCGGAAATAAAGGGCCGGCAATAGGTGTCGCTAGCGATCATGACACGCTATTCGTATGACGTGGCGAACCAGAAGCCTCGGCTCTTGGGTTAACGGCGCGCTCCCGATCTAAGGCACTGAATCAATCTTTTTCGTAGCTAGCTACATGCACGCGCGACCGCGCCCATCTTTTATGTCCGCTTTTGTGGTCTCTATTGGGAGTAAAGCGGACATGGGCTGTTGCAGTGCACATGTCTGCTAATGACCCAAAGCGGACATGCACGCAGAGTTCTATCATTGGCCCATAGTCCGATGCACCGCCCGATGAACAGGTACTATGACGTTCTGATTTTCTTGGGAGCTGACGAATGGTTAAGAGGACGACGCTTCGAAGTTCTAAAGGCACCAAGCTATACGCTGTGCGCGACGCAAAGGGGCGCTTCAAAGACATTCAAACTTATGAGCGGGCGCACGGGCAGGACATCAAGCGAAGCAGCAAAGGTGAAAGGACCAAAGGGAATTAGCAGGGTAAAGCAGACATGCGATGCCCCGCCCCAAAAAGCCCAAGGTCCAGATCAAACGTCAGAAGACATCGTTGGGTTGGGCGTACCGCATCTACATCGACAGAGAATACATGGGGGCCGGACTAACGCGGGCTTCGGCCCGCGAAGGCGCGAAGCGGATGCTCGTCATCTACGAGCGCACCGTGTCCCGCCGTCATTGACAACCTTAGGTCGTCTGCCATGATTTGACGGGGGTGGCGGTGGGGGGACACTGCCATGAAATTTCGATCTTTGTGGTTAGCCACGTTTTTTGGCGCAGCGATGCTGTCATTTGCGCCGTCAGCGCAGGCGAATGTTCTTGCGTATGAGACAGTCACGATCGGCGTAATCACCGGCACCAGCTATGGCGAGCAATTCGACGCGGCCGTCAGGAATGGAGTATTGCGGAACGTCGAGCAGACCAACAGTATCGAGAGCAATCTCAAGAAACTGGTGTTCGGGCGCGTCGTACCAAGCTACCGCTATGTCGCCCTGGATACGGCAAGACGCCTGCAATTGCTCGCACAGATCAGGGAACTGTCGCCGCCGCTCGACTTCGGGATGGGGCTGTCGATCAGCCAATCCATCGTCGAGGCCCACGGCGGTCGGATGTGGGTGGAACCCAACGCACCGCACGGCGCGGTGTTTCGCTTTTCGTTGCCGATCGAGACCACCGGAGAAGGGGACCCATGAGCGGATTCGTGAATGCCGGCGCTCGCCTGGATCGGCTCCCAGTAAGCACGTTCCACTACCGCATCTTCTGGCTCATCGGAGCCGGCATGGTCTTCGACGGCATCGACATCTACCTCGCCAGCAGCGTGCTCGCCGCGACGATGCAGAGCAATTTCTCGACTCTGCAGCAGAACATCCAGTTCATCTCACTCACGTTGGTCGGCATGACGATCGGCGGATTGGTCATCGGATTCCTGGGCGACCGGTTTGGCCGGCGCTTCACCTACCAGTTCAATCTCCTCGTCTTCGGGCTCGCCTCGCTCGCAGCGGCATTTGCCGAGGACATGAACCAGCTCATCGCCTGCCGCTTCGTGCAGGGGATGGGCTTCGGCGCCGAGATCGTGGTCGGCTATTCGACGCTGACCGAGTTTGTGCCGCCGAAGACCCGCGGGCGCTGGCTCGCCTTCATGTCGTTCCTGGTCGTCGCGGGCTTTCCGGCGACCGCCCTGCTCGGCTACCTGATCATCCCGACTTTCGGCTGGCGGCCGATGTTCGTCGTTGCCGGGGTAGGCGCGCTGGTCGTGTGGTACCTGCGCAAGCGCCTGCCCGAGTCCCCGCGCTGGCTCGAGTCGAACGGGCGGACAGCGGAAGCCGAGGCGTTGATGCTGTCGATCGAGAAGGAAGTGGCCGCGGGCGCGGCGCTCCCGCTGCCCGCCGTTCCGGTCACCACCGCGCCGGTCACGGTCATGGCGATGCTCAGGCCGCCGCTCCTGCAACGCATGGTCGTCGGCAGCTGGGTGCTGATCACCATCAACACGCTGGTCTTCACCTTCGTGATCTTCCTGCCGCAGTTCTTCGTGCGCCAGGGCCTGTCCATCAGCGAGTCGCTCGGCTACACGGCCGTGCTCGCAGCGGGCTCGCTGGTCGGTTGCGCGGTGGGCGCATACGCGGCGGACGCGATCGGGCGGCGCCCGAGCATCGTCGCCGCTTCGATCGTGACCATCGTTTCCGGCTGGATCTACGCCCAGTTCAGCGTCGCATCCGATCCGGCACTCGTGCTGAGCGTCGGCTTCGTGCTGATCGTCGCGATCTACGTGCAGCTCGCCATCGTGATCGCGGTCTACACGCCGGAGCTATTCCCGACCGAGATCCGGCTGCGCGCGAACGGTATATGCCACACGCTCGGCCGCCTGGCGACGGTGTTCTCGCCGCTCATCGCTGGCGCGCTCATGGCGCGCTACGGCCTTCCCGGCGTCATCGGCTTGATGATCGGCCTGCTGGTGGTCCAGATCGCCCTTGTCTGGACGTGGGGCATCGAGCCCGCGAAGCGCAGCCTGGAGGACATCGAGTCCCCCGCGGCGTCGGCCTGAGGAGGAGACGACTGTGCAGGACGACGACTCGCGCGCTGCCCATCTCCGGTTTCTCGAAAACATGGAACGGATCAACCGCGCCATGCAGGGCACCAAGAACTTTGCGAACCATGCGGCGCTCGTCGCCGCCGAGATCGCCCGCCTCGAGGGGCGGGAACTGGACGCCGAGCGTCTCTACGAGCAAGCCATCGGCTCGGCCCGCGAAAGCGGCTTGGTCCACGACGAGGCGCTCGCCAATGAGCTTGCCGCCCGGTTCTACGCGGCGCGCGGCTTTGGGAAGGTGCGGCAACTCGATCAGCTTCATCCGCACCCCCGGGAGGAGGAACGTGCGCCGGGTCCGACCGCCACGATCGGTGCCCCGGTCGAACACCTTGATATCGCCACCGTGATGAAGGTGTCGCAAGCCGTCTCAGGCGAGACGTTCCTCGAAAGCCTGATCGACACAGTCATGCGGACCGCGGTCGAGCAGGCAGGTGCCGAGCGCGGACTGCTGATCCTTGCGCGAGGATCGGAGCAGCGGATCGCGGCGGACGCGACGACGGGCGGCGAGGCGCTCAGCGTGCATTTACGCGACGAGCCCGCGACCGCGGCCATGCTGCCGGAGTCGGTTCTACACTACGTCATGCGGACGCAGGAAAGCGTGATTCTCGACGACGCGTCGGTCGAGAACCCGTTTTCCACCGATCCCTACATCCGGCAGCAGCGCTTGCGGTCGATCGTCTGCCTTCCTTTGCTCAACCAGGCCAAGCGCATCGGTGCGCTTTACCTGGAAAACAACCTGGCCGCCCGCGTCTTCTCGCCGGGCCGCATCGCGGTGCTGAAGTTGCTCGCCGCTCAGGCGGCGATCTCGCTCGAGAACACCCGTCTGGACCGCGATCTCGCAGAACGAGAAACCAGGATTCGGCGCCTGTTCAACGCCGACATCATCGGGATTTTCATCTGGGATTTCGACGGCCGCGTCCTTGAGGCCAATGACGCTTTCCTGCGCATCGTCGGATACGAGCGTGAGGATCTCGACGCAGGCCGCATGCGCTGGGCAGATATGACGCCCCCGGACTTGCGCGAGCGCGAAGCAGAGCGCGTGCGAGAGCACAAGAGGACCGGGGGGTTGCAACCGTTCGAAAAGGAGTATTTCCGCAAGGATGGCAGCCGCGTGCCCGTGCTGGTCGGTGTGACAATCTTCGAAGAAGGCGGAAACCAAGGTGTCGGATTCGTGCTCGATTTGACCGAGCGCAAGCGTACTGAGGAGGAGCTGCAGCAAACCCGCGAGGAGCTGGCGCGGGTCTCTCGTGTGACAACCCTGGGGGAGCTGACCGCCGCAATTGCTCACGAAGTCAACCAGCCGCTCCACGGGCTGTTGAGCAGCGGCAATGCCTGCCTGCGCTGGCTGGCGAACGATACGCCCGATCTGGAGGCAGCGCGTCGCGCGGTCGAGCGCATGATCCGGGACGGCAGCCGCGCCGCTGAGGTCATCAGCCGCATTCGTGCTCTGGTGAAGAAGTCGCCTGTGAGAAAGACCCCCCTGAACATCAACGACGTGGTGGCCGAGGTCCTTTCGCTGGTCCGGGTCGCGATTCAGCACGATCGCATCGCCTTGCGCACGAGCCTCGCGGACGACTTGCCGCTGATTCTTGGCGATCGGATACAATTACAGCAGGTCATTTTGAATCTGGTCGTCAACGCCAACGAGGCCTTGAGAGCCGTGACTGATGGGCCACGCGAGTTGGTGATAACTTCGACCAAGGACGCATCGAACGATGTGCTCGTGACCGTCAGCGATACCGGACCGGGGTTTGACGGAGCGAAGCTCGAAAACATCTTCGATCCCTTCTATACGACCAAGCCCGAGGGGATGGGTATCGGCCTGGCGGTCAGCCGATCTATTATCGAGGCCCATGGCGGCAAGTTGTGGGCCGCGCCGAACGAGCCGCGCGGAGCGGTGTTTCAACTCACGCTGCCTGGTCGCAGGGAGGAACCACGATGAGCCAAATGGCGGCGAGCCTCTTTGTGCTGACTAAGGCGCGTACAACCCGCTTGGCAGCGCCTGGGTTGGACCGATGACAGCGAAGCAACCGATCGTCTATCTCATCGATGACGACGAGTCGGTGCGTGAAGGCGTGGCAGACCTTCTTCGTTCGGTCGGCCACACGGTCCGGGCCTTTGGATCGGCACGGGAATTCCTCGACAGTCAGCTCACTGACGCACCCGGCTGCATTGTGCTCGACAGTCGTTTTCCGACTTCGGAATAGTCGATCTGACGACGGGTCAATTCACGCTATTGGGAAACGCCGGGCAGACGTATGCCGGATTGGGCAACTATGGCGGCAATCTTTATGCAAGCATCAACGCCGGAACAAATTTCTATCAGGTCAATCCCGCAAATGGGTCGCTGACGTTCATCGGTAACAGCGGTGTGTCGATTGTCGCCACTGGTTCAACAACCGCTGGCGTCTACGAACTTGGGTTCGATGCCAATCTTTATAAGGTCAATCTGACTAACGGCGCGCTGACACTGATCGGTGCCACTGCTTATCGATAGCCAGCCCAACGGGCATGTCGGCTAATGGGCCGAACCTCTATATCAACGTACAATCCAATTTATATTTGATGAGCATCATAACGGGCGCTGCCACGCTCGTTGGCTCTACCAGCCCGACACAATTCGGCACGATGGTCTATATCGACGGCACCTACTACGCGGGCACGGCTACGAACTCTCCTTATCGGGTCATGACATTCGATCCCAACACCGCCGACGTACTTACCAGCGTGAATTCAAACAGTAACATTTTTTGGGGGCTGGCTCCGGTAGTCACGCCGCTGCCAGCCGCACTCCCGCTATTCGTCACCGGGCTCGGCGCGTTGGGATTGATCGGATGGCGGAGGAAGAAGAAAGCAGCGGCACTCGCTGCGTGAACCAATGTGGGGGAGAACAAAGATGAAAAACTGTAATCGAGCTGTTTTCTTCTTAGCAGTATTCGCCGTGCTCGCTTTCGTCGCGGCCCCTACAGTGGTCTCGGCGCGGATGAAGGACAAGGCTAGCTTCGGCTACTGCAAGAGTGGAACAAAAGTAGGCGATATGGCCAAATGCAAGGAAAATGGCGGTACCAAGTAATCCGCTGCGGGCGCTTTAACAGAATGCTTGACCAAATCCGAGAGACCGTCGCGAGGCGGTCTCTCTTCGCATCCAAAAGACCAAAGTGAAAGTTGGTTGATGTCCGCTATTGGCGGTGGTCTCAACCGGTCGACGCAACACTCTATCCTGAAAGGGAAAGGAGTGTATGGCGATGCGTCGAGGATATTTTCGAGGCTTCACTGCGGCGGAGAAAACAGAGCTTTGGGATCGCTGGCAGGGCGGGGAGTCGCT